>CBFHSD010000020.1:0-40076 GCA_965658375.1 Salibacteraceae bacterium | reverse complement strand
TGAGTACAGGAAACCTTCCTAGCACAAACATTTATTCCATTGCGCAAGATCAAGACGGTGAGATTTGGGTAGGAACCGATAAAGGCATTGCGGTTTTCTATAACCCATCTGGTGTATTTATTGAGGGATCTAATTTTGATGCGCAACGCATTTTTGTAGAAGTAAATGGCTACACCCAATACCTTTTAGAATCAGAAACGGTAACAAGTATAGAAGTAGATGGCGCCAATAGAAAATGGTTGGGAACCAACGGTTCAGGTGTTTTTGTGATGTCTGAAGATGGCACTAAGCAAATCTTCCATTTTACGGCAAACAACAGCGCCTTATTTTCAGACTTTATTATCGACATCAAGGCGAACCCTGTTTCTGGAGAAGTGATGATTGGAACAGAAGAGGGCATTGTAGCTTACAAAGGAACGGCTACACAAGCTCAAACTACCTACAGCGATATAAAGGTGTTCCCTAATCCGGTTCACCCAGAATATAGAGGAGCCATTTCTATTACAGGACTCATCAACAACAGCCAAGTGAGAATAACAGACGTAGCGGGTAACTTGGTATTTCAAACAACTTCAGAAGGTGGTCAAGCCATTTGGAACGGCAATGACATGAACGGTGAGCGAGTAGCTACCGGGGTGTATTTGGTTTTGGTGGCAGACGAGCAAAGCAACAATTCGGCTACCGCGCGCATTGCTTTTATAAGGTAGTTGTAGCCAATTAAGAAAAATGAAAACGATTTTATTGACAATAGCTGTTCTGACCTTTAATTTCAGTTTCGCTTGTTCGTGCAGGGAGCAGAGGACTGTAGTTGAAGAAGTAAAATCAGTGGATTATGTGTTGGTTGGCAAAGTATTGAGCGCAGACACAATATTGGTAGCCGATTCCAACCAAATCAAGTCCCCTCCAGATGGATTATTAATCAGAGAACTTCCCATGGCATATATAAGGGTAGCGCATTATAAAGTCGAAGCAACCAAAATCTATAAGGGGGCTATGAATACCACTACTGTTGACCTTTATTCTGCACCAGACGAAGAGACTTGTGGGTTTCAATTTCAGATTGATAAAGAATACATCATTTACGGTTCTCAAGATGTTCTAATGTATTTTGACGACACAGGAGACTATCAACCACCAAAAGGAGATGATATTGTTTGGATTTCTGGATGTAGCAGAACAAAAGCGAAAACTGAAAAGGAAATAACTGAATTAGAAAAAATATAAAACTGGCTACAACAAGGTGTATAGTGCATACCCTTCGGTATACGCACTATGCACAAACCGTTCCGCTTCATAGAATAATGTTCTAGAAAGCGCTACTTTTCATTATCGAAACCCTTAAGCTACCCAAAAACCAATCTACATCCTCAAAAGAGACTTTTCCCCTGTTGAAATTATTGTTTTTACTACCCACCTATCCAAGCAAGCTTCCATTAATTTCGCGCTATGCAAAAGGTTCAAGCCATTGTTCTGAGTAAATATAAGTATGCCGAATCCAGCATTATAGTGCATGCCTACACCAATACATTTGGCTTTTTGAGTTTATTGATTTCTGGCGTGCGTAAAGCAAAAGCCAAGCAAAAAGCCAACTGGTTTCAAGCTTTACAAATCATAGATGTAGAGCTGAACCTGAAAGAAGGTCAGGAGCTTGTGCGGCCAAAAGAAGTCAGGCTGGCAGAACCTTTACACAGCCTACAAAATGAAATTTACAAAAGCACGGTCTGCCTCTTTTTAGGCGAAATCCTTCACAACACCCTTCGCCACGAGCAACAAAACACTGTGCTTTTTGATTTCTTGGTTTCGGCCATACGTTGGTTTGACACCCATCCTTTTCATCCAGATTTTCACCTTTTATTATTGACCAAACTTGCTCATTTTCTTGGCTTTAAGCTTGAAGAAGCACCCGGTAGGTACTTTGATGTTTTGAATGGTGAGTTTGTAGATTCTCCCAATCGATCGCACTATTTTTTAGAGCCCACAATTTCTGAAGCGTTAAAAGTGCTTATTGGTACAAACTTTGATGAGTTCAGCACACGCAAAATGCCGCGCCAACAGCGCCAAGCATTGCTAGACGGACTCTTACTATTTTACCAGCTGCATTTGCAAGACTGGAAAAAACTAAAGTCCAGAGAGATTTTACAGGAAGTGATGACAGCATGAGGCAAGTGAGAAAGGGACTGACTCTAATTATTCTAGTACTCAATATAGCTACTGGCTTTGGCCAACAGGCGGTGGTGCGCAATGTATTGAACAATCAACCCATAGAAAGGGTATACGTGTACAACCTTTCCAAAACAAATGGCGTTTCTAGCGATTCTGCCGGAGTAGTAGACCTCAGTGCTTTTGGGCCAGAAGATGATTTAAGGTTCACCCACCCAGCATTTGAGCCTTTTACAAAAGGCATTGCTAGCATTTCACTTGAACGCCAAAACATCTACCTCACACCCAAGAATGTGCAGTTAGAACCTTTTATTGTGGCCGCCAACAAAAGGCCTTTACGCAAATCGGAAATACCCAACCGCATTTCCATCATTTCAGCTGAAGAGATAGACGAGCTGAACCCACAAACCTCTGCAGATCTATTGGATAAATCAGGGAGTGTTTACGTACAAAAAAGTCAGATGGGAGGCGGAAGCCCTATGATTCGTGGTTTTGCTGCCAACCGTGTACTTATTGCCGTAGACGGAGTGCGTATGAACAATGCAATTTTCAGACAAGGAAACCTACAAAATGTCATTTCTATAGATCCCTTTACCATACAAAGCACCGATGTGGTGTACGGTCCCGGTTCCCTCATTTATGGTTCTGATGCATTGGGTGGGGTAATGGATTTTACCACGCGAGATCCGCAACTTTCGCATGCTGACACCACCGTTTTTACTGGTCATTTTTTTAGCAGATATGCTTCGGCCAATAGAGAAAGAACCATCCATTTTGACCTTTCACTGGGCTGGAAGAAAATTGGGATTCTCACTTCATACACCAACGCGAGCTATGACGATTTGATACAAGGTGCCAATGGGCCTGATGATTATTTGAGGCCTTGGTACCAAGCGCGGATCAATGGAGTAGATACTTTTTTGGTGAACGATGACCCAAGAAAGCAAGTGGGTTCTGGCTATAAGGCGAACTTCTTTATGCAAAAGGTTTTTTACAAACCCATTGAACGCCTTACCCTTGATTACAGTTTAATAGTTTCTATCACAAGCAACATTCCGCGTTACGACCGTTTGATTAGAGAAAGAGATGGTGCTCCACGTTCTAGCGAGTGGAATTATGGGCCGCAAGAATGGATTTCGAATGCTTTGCAAATTACAGATGTAAGACCCAACTCCGTAGGTTTTGGTTTTTACGATAAGGCCATTGTAACGGCTACGTACCAAGCTTTTGAAGAAAGCCGAATTACTCGAGAGTATCAAAACCTCAACCGGAATACCCGAGAAGAGTCTGTTGGGATGTTCACTTTAAATGCCGATTTTGATTTGAATCTCTCCAGCGCCACATCCATATATTATGGGTATGAGGGTATCTTCAATGCGGTGGGTTCGCAAGGGGTAGAACAAAACATCAGCACCGGCAACGAAGCTCCTATTGTTACCCGTTATCCAGACGGTTCCACGTACAACACACATGCGGCTTATGCCCAATACAAGCACAAGCTTTCAAAACGCTTGAATTTCTTGGGAGGTGTTCGCTTTAGTTACGTGAACAGCCAGTCGGTATATGACTCTGCCATTTATGATTTTCCTTTCCAAAACATTGATTACGAAACTTGGGCTCCGAGTTTCTCGGCTGGTTTGGCCTTTCGAGTAAATAAGAATTGGCAGTTGAACACCAATATTTCAAGTGGCTTTAGAGCACCTAACTTAGATGATTTAGGAAAAGTATTTGATTCTGAACCGGGTATAGTGGTGGTGCCAAATGCAGCTTTGCAAGCGGAGTATTCTTACAACTACGACATTGGAGTGTATTACCTCTCAAACAGCGATTGGTCTGCAGAGTTAACAGGCTTTGCTACCTATGTAGACAACATGATTGTGCGTGAACCTTTTACGCTCAATGGAATGGACAGTATGGTGTATGATGGTGTGCTTAGCGCCATAGAAGCTTTGCAAAATGTAGATGATGGAATAATTGCTGGAGCCCAGTTCAAATTCATTTATGATATCAGCTCAAAATGGCAAGCAAATATTGGGGGAACCTATACCTGGGGAGAAGACAGCGATGGAAACGCCATACGACATGTAGCACCTTTCTTCGGGCAAGCACATTTACTTTATTCAGAAGAATGGTTTAGAGCCGATTTAAACTACCGAATGAATGGAATGATAAGAAATGATCGTTTAGCCCCTTCAGAGCAGGATAAAACGCATATATACGCCCTAGATGAAAACGGAAACCCTTACAGTCCGCAGTGGTATACCATCAATTTGAGAATGAATGCCAAAGCAGGTAAGCACCTGGAGATTGATTTGAGTTTAGAGAACCTCACTAACCAGCGTTACAGAACGTATTCTTCAGGTATTTCTGCACCTGGCTTTAATGTGATTGTAGGAATGCGCGCTTGGTTGTAAGCCTTTATTGAAACAAGGTTTTCCCGAAAAAGTAAGCCGTCCTTTTTTGATTATCTGGCATTCCAATAAGGTTGTTGATGTAATCTTTCTGATAGATCAATTCTCCTTTTTTAATGTATCCCTCTGCTTTGGGCATGCATGCACCCCAAGATCCCGATTGCTTGCAATCAGCGGTGTTTCTAAAAATGACCAAAGTGTGATCCTCTACCACAACAGCACAGTATTGAAATCCTGTTTTTAATTCTAGAACCGAAGAAATTGAGCTTTTCGTCAATAACTCACTGCGTTCTGCAAATTGCTCTGCACTTTTTGTAAATGCACTAATGGGATTCTCTGCTTCGCTTTTCCCCAAAGATTTTGGGCTTTTTAGAATGGATTTTATCCACTTGGGGTCTTCTGCAGAGGGTTGCGTATTAGAACCACAAGAAATGAGCAAAAGTGTTGAAAAAGCAAGGAGGAAATGTTTCATTGTTGGAGGGAATTTAGAATGTACAAATGAAGGAAAATTTTAGAGCTTTTGGTTTATTGACACACAGATTTATTCATATTCCAAACCCGCCTGAATCTCCACATTTACTTCAATTTTATCTCTCGTTTGAAATAACTAGAAGAATTACTCCCTCAACTTAAAAACAGAAAGCTTGGCCCCTTGATAAACTAACTCTCCGCTATTTCTTCCAACCTCAACAGCTTCTTCATCATTACTCGCCAAAAACAAGTATTTAGCTCCAAGTGAACGGTATTCTTCAATAAGCTCGGAAGTAATTTGGTCTGTTTTGTCAATCTCCCAACCCATTCTATTCAAAGCAAATAGTCCCCCATTCACCGATAAATCTGGAGCAACAATCACTTTCGCATCTTTTGGAATTTCCAACTTTTCAATAGATGGCATTTCATTCTGTATGATGAAGGCTATCCGTGAAAAACGGTCGTAACCCGCTTCATAACGCTTTTCTAGTTTTCTTCTCGAAAAGTTGAGTCCATAGATGACTACGGCTATCAATCCAATTTTCGCCACAAGATGTATCTTCTTAGAAGGCACCATGTTTTGTGATGTTTTGATAGCATTAATGATGATGAAAACAATCAAGGGAATAAATACCAAGAAGTAATAATCGTGATCTCTAAATTGGGCATAGAACAAGATGAAATAGGCAAGGCTACCTAAGCATAAAATACCAGTAAGAGTAGCAATTTTAGGACTGGACTTTTTGAAGAAAACCATTTGAAGAATAATGAAACCCAACAGCACGTGGAACGAAGTACGTGAGAAATAAATATGATACCAATAGACCGTAATATAATCCCACACAATACCTATGTTTTCAGAAGACAAGCTCCAAATAGGACGGGAACCCGTGGTGAAATAATCTGATTGATACAAGGCATTGTAGTAGATCACATACACGTTATAGAGGGCAACAATCACCACACCTAAAATTAAAGCGATGAGGTAAAAGCGGATGGCTTTGTTAAAGACCATTTGCTTGAATAGGAGAGAAGAGATGCAGTGAACGATAATCGCTAAGGGGCTAATCAAAAACGTGACTTTGATAAGACCCGCTAATGTGAAAAAGAAGAAGCTAAGAAGAAGGCCCCAGTTCTTTTTCTGAGTTTCGAAGAGAAAGAAGAAGTGCCATCCGATAAGCACAAAACCTAGAGCAGCAGGATCTGGTAAATAATTGAGCGCGTAGTAGTTAAAAACAGTGGATGCCATTAAAAAAAGAGCAATCAAAATGGCATAGGCGTAATCTTTTAAGATGAGGTACGACATGTTGAAAACACTATATACCCCAGCATATACAATGGATAGGTTAATGACTTTTAAGAGGTAGACTTTTTCACCAAAAATGGTGTATGCCTTGGCTGTGATGTAATATAAAATGGGGAACTCACACATGCCGCGCGCTTCCATACTCTCTAAGTTGAATAAGCGCGTTTCGAAAAAATGAGAACCTGTATTGTAGTACTGCGAAACAAAAGACAAACTATCTGTTTGTCGAATGAAATGAATGCCTTGAGGGCC
This sequence comes from Salibacteraceae bacterium, assembly GCA_965658375.1. Lineage (GTDB taxonomy): Bacteria > Bacteroidota > Bacteroidia > Flavobacteriales_G > Salibacteraceae > CBFHSD01. Next base: position 33,476 of record CBFHSD010000020.1, on the reverse strand, counting down.
TAGAAAGAACACTTGTTCATAGCCCAAAAAGAAGAAGGTACAGGCCAACAGTGCCAAGAATCCTAGCCCAACTTTCCAATTCATACCTGTGTTCATATGCGCATCTTCATTTGAAATAGTCTTTTGCTAAACTACATTCTACTGCTGTTGTTGGTTTGTCTTTGGCAAAAAACAGGCTTTTTAATTTCTTAAGCACCAAAGGTATAAAGGTACAAAGCAAAAAAAGCGCACAATAATGTGCGCTCTTTTTAATGCTAAAATGAATTTGTTTTAGTCTTCTTTCACCAAATGCACATCCAATTGCGGGAATGGGAAGGCAATGCCTTTTTCGTTAAAGGTATCGTAGATTTTCTCTTGGTATTCAAAGAATATATCCCAATAGTTGGCTGTTTCTACCCAAACGCGGACAGTTAATGTAACCGCACTGTCATCCAAAGAACTCAAGCCAACAAATGGAGCTGCTGGTTCAGTTAAAATACGCTCATCTCCAGCTAATATTTCTAGAATCGTTTGACGCGCATGGTCTACTTTTTCTCCGTAAGAAATACCCACACTCCAGTCTACTCTTCTAACATTACTATGTGAGAAATTGGTGATATCGCCTGTTGAAACAGAACTGTTTGGAATAATAATCACTTTCTTGTCTGGAGTGGTTAAAACAGTATTGAACATTTCTACACGTTCTACAACTCCCGAATTTCCACCCACAGTAATAAAATCACCAGGACGATAAGGCTTCAGTACAAGAATCACAATTCCACCTGCTAGGTTTGAGAGTGTTCCCGAAAGGGCCATACCAACAGCAAGACCCATAGCACCAAGAAGAGCTATGAATGAATTCATTTCTATACCCAGCATACTCAGTACCGAAATGAATAATATTACTTTTAATGTAATGCCTGCAAGACTTGCGAAAAAGGGTCTAAGGATAGGATCAACTTTGTCAGAATTCAGCATGCGCTTCACCCCTTTCATGATGAATTTAATCACCATCAATCCAACAATTAGTAATACCAAGGTGGTGAGTAAGGTAGAACCATACTCTCTGATTAGTTGGTGAGCGTAGTCCATATATTGGTTTGCAGCTTCTTCGTTCATTGCGATAGAAATTTAGGTTTATTTAGTCAGTAAAGATCCAATTTCTTGGTTAATTTTCTCTACAAAACTTGTGTAATACGCCCCTGTTCCTGGCCCGTAAAAACCAGTATGTACTTTAATGATTTCATGATTTTTGTTCAAAACCAGTAGGGTAGGATAGCTTTTTATTTCATCCAATTGCGGAAAAACGCGTTTTACAGATTCTTTTCCTAAACGGCCGCCAAAGAGCACGGGATAAGAAATATTCAGGTCTTCACGTGCTTTTAAAAGCGGTGGAAGCGCCTCTTCAAAATCTGCGTTACGCTCAAAGGCAACAGCTACAATCTCCAAACCTTGAGGTTGGTATTCGGCATACAATTCATTCAACAAGCGAGATTCATCCATGCAGTTGGGGCACCAAGAACCCATGATGGTAATGAGTAAAGGTTTATTTCGGAATTGCTCATCCAACAAAGTCACTTGCTCTCCAGCTAAGTTTGGAAGGCTAAAAGCAACTTGATCAGTGCTTGCAGTGTTCATTTGGCTGGGGTCGGTTAAAGCAATGTTGGCATTTGGTGCACCGCTCCATGCATTGCTGTAATGATTGCCGCTATAAAAAATGCCATTGGTGAGCGATCCATCCTCTTGAAGCTCTGCCGTGAACACATAGGCATGTATTCCGTCAAAGGTAGAAAGCATAAGTTTTGAATTTTTGAGCGAACCTCTTAGAAAGCGGTAGTCGCCTGTTTCTGTTGCAAAAGATCCATAAATATGTTTTCCGTGGTTTTCAAACAAGCCAATAGCTGTAGTGATGTCTTCTCCCTTTCCAAAACCAACTTGATACTTGGCACGAGGCATGTCTTGGTAGTCACTAGTGCTTTCTTGCACCAGTGTAGTGCGTTCTGCTGTAAATGGAATTCTATAGTTAGAGCCGCGGTCTAGATCATACCAAAAGCCTGTCCATTTGCTGTTTTGTTGAACAACCCGAAACTCACTTTGAAAAATGGGCAGGCGCAGGATGGTGCTGTCTCCTTTTCTTGTTATATCACTCACCACAATGTGTTCGCCAGTATTATCAATGCTCATGATTTCATCTGATGAATTCCATGTGAAATGAATGGGTAAATCGATGCTATCGTTGAACTGCATCTTCCCTAAAAAAGCTTTTGGAACAGCTGCGAAACGGTACAGTATGCTTGCTTCTCTTTCAAAAACACGCTCTACTTTTTGACTGGTGTTAAAAGTGAATCCAATACCAGGCTCGTAAATCAACTCCTGCTGGCTTTCGAATAATGGGTTCTCTAAGCGTTTGATGATCGCCACTTTAGTCAGCGTATTTTCAAAGAAGGTGTAGCTTGCCTTAAGCACCGGCAAAGATGAATCTTGAGCGGTGTAGGTGATGGTTTTTATGGGAGCCAATTGAAGGGTGGTGGTCTCCTCTGAATAGCTATCCTTGTTTTTAGGCAAGTTAAAATTGGCATCAATAAAAGGAACCAACTCTACATCTCGCCACTCCATCTCAGAAAAATCTAGGGTTTCTTCTGTGCCGTTTGTCAAAAGTGTTTTGTGCACTTGGGGCTGCGCTTGGTCTAAGCTATCTGCCAAAGCCACAAAGTCAATGGGTAGGGAAAATGGCCCATCACTCGCGTCTTCTGATTGTTCAGTGCAGCCAATTGACAGCGCGGCAAGAGCAAAGAATAGGAAGTAAGGAAAATAGGTGCTTGTTTTCATAATCATAGCGCGAAATTATAGAAAAGCTGAAGGCACTTTCGTCAGAGAAAGTGCAAAGTGATTAGGAATAAAAAACGCTCCAAAAAATGGAGCGTTGTATGCGTTTAATCGTTGCTTGATAAGCGCGATAGTAATTTTAGTATTTCTAGGTAAAGCCAAATCAGCGTCACCATTAATCCAAAGGCACCATACCACTCCATGTATTTAGGAGCGCGCATATTTGCCGCTTTGGTGATGTCGTCAAAGTCTAACAATAGGCTAAATGCAGCAATTCCCACTACAACAAGGTTAATTCCCATGGCCATCATAGAAGTGTCTTCCCAAGTGTAAAAGGCAGCTCCGAAAAAGCTCATCACAAAATTGATCATGTACATGAAAAACACGCCACCAATAGCGGCCATCATACCCGTTCTAAATTTCTGATTTACTTGCACCATACCGCTGCGGTAGAGGAAAAGCATTAAGAACAAGACCCCAATGGTTGAGGTAACTGCTTGAAATACGATGCCGCCATACTGCGCTTCCATCATTAAGCTAATCCCACCTAAGAAAAGTCCTTCTAGCAAGGCGTAAAGCGGAGCCGTGATGGGAGATGATTTTGGAGAAAAGATAGTGATGAGGGCAAGGATAAATCCGCCAATAGCTCCTACCATCAATGTCCAAGTGGCTGGGTTGTTCCAACTCCAAACAGCTGACGCCAATACCAAGGCACCAAGTACCATTGTTTTATTAATTGCTCCATTGATGGTCATTGCTTCGCTTGTTGAATCTAAAGCGATTTTATCCATCATCTTCTTCCCAAATGCTGGGTTGCTTGATTTCATTCTCATAATTTATTTTTTTCCAGTTGATCCGAAACCGCCTTCTCCTCGCTTTGTATCAGTGAGTTGGTCTGTTTCTTTCCAATCTATTGTTCCATGTTTAGCAAAAACAAGCTGAGCCACACGCTCGCCATCATTTATTACGAATTCTTCGTTAGAAAGGTTCACTAGTAACACACCTAATTCTCCCCTGTAATCAGAATCAATGGTTCCGGGTGAGTTCAACACCGTAATACCGTGTTTGAAAGCCAATCCGCTTCTAGGTCTCACTTGGCATTCAAACCCTAGAGGAATAGCCAAAAACAGCCCTGTTTTAATTAGAGCCCGTTCTAAGGGCTTAATGGTTATTGGCGCATCAAGGTTGGCTCTTACATCAAGGCCGGCTGCACCGGTTGAAGCATAGTGCGGAAGTGGGTGTTTTGATTTATTGATAATTTCTACTTGCATTACGCTGCGAAGTTTTGAATGGTTTTGCGTTCTAAAAGTGCAACAAATGCAATGAATAACAATAGCAAAACGCTGCGAACTAGAAGGTGTAAATCAATCCATGCGTGGAGACTATAAAGCCCAACGGCTAAGGCCAAGTAGCCTAAAAGTTTAAAAATATTGTAAGGTATTTTGTAGTGTTTTCTGCCGAACAGATAAGAAAGAATAGCCATTGATCCGTAAGCTGCCAATGTAGCCCAAGCCGATCCCACATAAGAAATCTTGGGAATGAGCCAGATATTTAAGCCGATGGTAAACACAGCTCCGAAAATGCTGAAATACATGCCATAGCGGGTTTTCTCTGTGAGTTTATACCACACCGAAAGGTTAAAGTACCAGCCCAAGAAAATATTGGCGACCATAAGAATAGGAACCACAGTAAGCCCTTCCCAATAACTTTTGCTGCGGATGAATTCTTTGAAAAAATCGAGGTAAAAAAGAACAAACAAAAACACAATACAGACAATGGCGGTGTACACATGCATTACTGCAGCATAGACATTTTTAGAACCTACTCTTCTTTCTTGAGAGAAGAAAAAGGGATCTGCCGCATAGCGAAAAGCTTGATTGAATAAACTGATTATGATGGCGAGCTTATAACAGGCTGAGTAAATCCCTACTTGTGCTAATGCTGCGGTTTCTCCAATTTCTGGATCTAATATAATGCGAAGTAATCTTCTATCAAGGGTTTCATTCACGATACCTGCAAAGCCAGCAACCATAAGGGGAAGCCCATATACCAGTAGCGGTTTGTAAATGTTTTCACCCGTATGAAAAAGCGCTTTAAAGGCGGGCAGACACAAGATTAAGCGCACTGCAGATGCCGCGAAATTTGCCATGAAAATGCACGTAATGCCAAGTTCTGGGGTGCTCCATTCTAAACTGGCCAACCAAGAGTCTGAGAAGCCAGGAGTAAGCGGTAAGATGAACACCAAGTTCAGTAGAATATTCACCCCAATGTTACTGAAGTTGATAAAGGCAAACTTCATGGCTTTGTTCTGTTGCCTTAGGCGTGCCAAAGGCAAGGCAGAAAGTGCATCAAAGGCTAAAATGCCTGTCATGTACAGAATGTACTCTGGGTGGTCTGGGTACATCATAAAACGACTGACTTCATCTGTGAAAAGCACGTTGATGGCAACAAAGAGCAACACGCCACCACCAACCATTCTCAAAGCAGAGGAGAACACGGCATCGCTGCTGTATTCTGCCTTATTAGAGAATTTGAAAAAGGCGGTTTCTAAACCAAAAAGCAGAAAAATAGCGAGAAAAGCGGCTACAGCATAAAGGTCGTTCACCACACCGTATTCCGCAGGAATAAAGGCTCCCGTAAAAAGTGGAACCAAAAGGTAATTTAGAAAACGACCCAAAATACTGGGTATGCCATAAATGGCTGTTTGAGACGCCAGTTTTTTTAAGGCCATTGGTGCTTATTTTCCTGGGAAATTTGCTCTTCTCTTTTCCACAAAAGCAGTGGTTCCTTCTTTAAAATCTTCGGTTCCAAAAGCTTTTCCGAATTCTTCAATTTCAACGTCATAGCCGTTCACACCAGTTTCATACCCAGCGTTGATAGAGCGCATGGCACCAGCTATGGCCACGGGAGAATTTTTTACAATTGATTTCGCAATGGCTCTTGCTTTATCCATCAGGGCTTCTTGGGTGGTCACATGGTTCACCAAACCCCACTTAAGGCCCTGATCTGCAGAAATCATTTCTGCGGTGATTACCATTTCTGTTGCTTTTCCTTTACCTACAAGCTGTGCCAAACGTTGGGTTCCCCCATAACCGGGAATAACACCTAAGGTTACTTCTGGAAGACCCATTTTAGCATTGCCACTTGCTAGGCGAAGAGAACAAGACATGGCCAATTCTAATCCACCACCCAGCGCAAAGCCGTTTACAGCTGCAATGGTAGGGGTCTGCAATTGGTCTACAAGGTTGAACAAAGTATCATGTCCTATTTTACTCAGTTGTTTTCCTTCTTCTACGCTAAAGTTGGCAAACTCCTTAATATCAGCGCCTGCTACAAATGCTTTTTCGCCAGACCCTGTAATGATAATGGCGCGAATAGAGGCATCATTTTCTGCGTCTTTGAACGCTTCACTCAGCTCTGCAATGGTGTTTTTATTCAGTGCATTGAGTTGCTTTGGTCTATTGATTGTAATTGTGCAAACTGCTTGGTCTTTTTCAACCAGAATATTTTCGGCCATGATATCGGAATTTAGTCATCAAATGTAGAATTTATGTTGGTGATTTGCTTGCTATTAAGATGTGATTTTCGGGAAGCTTAAGCGGAAACATGTGCCATTTTCTAATGGGTGAAGCTCAACGGTACCGTTCATTTCGCTCATGGCCTTTTTCACCACGGGTAAGCCAAGGCCCATGCCGCTTGATTTTGTGGTAAAGTTGGGTTGGAAGATTTTAGAGTGCATGCTTTCGGGAATGCCGGGTCCATCGTCTTTAACTTTTAATGTAAAATGAGTTTCATCTTCTCCAATTAACAGGTGTACATTTCCTGTATCAGGTTGAATGGCTTGTTTCGCGTTTTTAAGCAGATTGGTTAAAATTCTGGTAAGGTAGTCACTATCTCCAAAAATTGGTGCCGTAGAGATTGCGTCTGAAGTGAAGTGAATGGCAATGTGAGGATCGTTTCTGAATAACTCCATCACCTGTTGTACACTTTGAACAAGGTCAACTTCTGTAGATTTGATGGAAGGCATTTTTGCAAAATTTGAAAATTCTGAAGCAATTCTGCTCAGTGTATCTATTTGTTGAATGGTTGATTCGGTAATGTCGCTGATTCTTGCTTGAGCCTCTTTAGGGTCCATTTGGTTCAAGCGTTGCAAATGCTGCATGCTCAAACGCATAGGTGTAAGTGGATTGTTGATTTCATGAGCCACTTGTTTGGCCATCTCTTTCCATGCACTTTGACGCTGTGTTTCTGCCAAGGCTTGCTTGCTTTGCTCCAATTGATCAATCAGTTGATTGTAGGCTTGTATCAAAACTCCAAAGTCGTTATTCTTTTGGTAATCAATCTTCACATTGTCATCATCAAACTTGAGTTTTTGCAGGTTGCTAGATACCTCAGAGATGCTTTTGGTAATGTAAAAAGAGAAGAAATAAGAGAGAAGCCCTGCGGCAACAACAAAGAAGAGTAAAGTGAGTGATAGCGTGCTTAAGAATTGCTGCGCATCTTGCTGCGATTTAAGTTTTTCGCTTTTGTACGGGATGTTAATGATGGCAATGGGTGTGTATTGGCTTCCATACAATATAAAATAGGTAGAGAGGTAAGCAAGACCTTCATAGTTCTCTGTTGTGTTGGTGTAATCTTGAGAAATGGCAAGTTGAGTCAATAGGTCATTCGAAAGCTGTTCTGGAGCCAACGCACTTTCTGACGGTGGAAGGGTGGTTCCCATTAATAGCCCTGATGTATCATAGGCAGAAATATCAATGTTTTGGATCTCGGAAAGCTCTTGAAGCTTATGCTCAATTTTAGGAGTGAATTCACTAAGACCTCTTTCTTTGATAAAGTAGTCTAAACTAACCATGATGTTGCGCTCCTTTCTTACCAAACGCTCTTTGTGGTATTTCTCGTTTTGGCTAGAGAAAAACACCCAAGAAACAGCACCAACAAGCATGGCCATGATAAAGGTAATCCCAAAGGTAATAAGCCAAATATTGGTTCTTAGCGGAAGGTTATCAAATAATCGAAGTATGAGTTGACGCATAGTTAGAAATAGAAGAATGAGCCAAAACTAATCCGTTGTGCCCACTTTGCAGCGTTCAGCTCAGAAAGTGGGCCATTGTCAGTAAAAATAGTGCCTTCATAGCGCTGCTCTTTTTTGCCAATATTGTATTCACAACCAATGTTCATATTGGGTAAAAGGTCATACATCAAATTGACAAGAATGTAACGGTATTGATAGGTCATGTTGGTGTTTATAGCCGGGTATTCTATGTCTGGTATATTAAAATCGCTTATTATATCAGAACTGTAAATGGTGTAGCCTGTGCATATGTTGGCGTGCCATTTAGCGTTAAAGTAGTGTTCATAGCTTACCCAAGAACCAAAGGCTGGTATTAGCTCAAATGTTTGGTCAGAGGCATAGTAAGCATCATAGTTCATGCCCGCAGAACCTACTAGGTAGCTTCCAATACTCTGCCCATAGGTAACTTGAAATTGAAAGGGATTGGTTTCCTCTTTGGTGTTTATAAATCCTGATAGAGAGACCCCGTATCCTGGCTGAACTTCCGTTGTACTGTTTTCTTCGTATCTAAGATGCCTGTACAAGCCAGAAAGGCGAATGTGGTTCTTCTTCCAATTGAAGCGCACAGATGTGCTTAAATCGGGTACAGTAAGAGGTAAAACGGCTACATTGGCGTCAAGCGGATTGTTAAAGCCGTCAATGGTGGGGTCTGCAAATTCAAAAGCAAAAGTGTATTCCCATACAGCGGGTTTGTAATAGAACTGAATCATAGGGTTTCTTCTCCAAACGCCACTTGGCGGGCCATCCCAATCGTACACGTTAGGCCAAATGTCTTTATCTCCAAAGTTGCTCCAGTCTTGGCCAATATGAATGAATTTATAGTCAATCCACAAATGCCGAAGGCGCATCTGTTCTTCGGCATTCCAAAAATCTGCTTCCATATAGCCTACAAAACTTTCGCCACCTCGCATCACGTGTTCTCCGCGAAAAGCCAATTGAGATTGTCCCAAATCCATTTGAACCGATTGGTAGTCCTCACTTTTGTCTGACCATACGTCCATCTCGTAAAGTCGAAAGGTATTGTAATCGTTTAGGCCTCCAGCAATGTCATAGTAGCCGTTGAGCTTTCCTTTCATCATCAAAAAGCCGTAGTACTTTGGAACCCCCGATTCATCCACAGGTCCCTTGACTTTTAATAAGGGGCTAAAGTCGTAATCAATTTCGGTATCCAGTGTTTTACCGTCTTGCTGTGCGTGGCTTGTTGCTGCATAGAGCAAACTCAAAAGGATCAGGATCTTTTTCATAGGATTGTATGAGAACCCGAAAGTTACGAACTATTGGGAATAGTTGAATCAACAAAAAAGGCCCACCATTGCTGATGAGCCTTTAACTAGATTGTAGTTGAGTTTTAGTTGTTCAATGCTTCTGCACCACCAACAATCTCTAAAATTTCTTTTGTAATAGAAGCTTGACGTGCTTTGTTGTATGTCAACTTCAATTCTTTGATCAAATCTGTTGCGTTGTCTGTTGCTTTGTGCATTGCAGTCATACGAGCGCCATGCTCAGAAGCAAATGAATCTAATAGTGCTTTGAACAATTGCGTCTTCAAAGATTTAGGGATGATTTCGCCCAAAATTTCTTCTTTCGAAGGTTCAAAGAAATAATCGGTAGAAGAGCCATTTCTCTCTGTGTCTGCTTCTGTAACTACTGGCAAGAATTGCTCCGTAGTTACTATTTGAGTCGCAGCATTTTTGAAACGGTTGTATACCAATACTACTTTGTCAAACTCTCCTTCTGTAAACGCTAGCATCAGCTTTTCAGCCAATTCAGATACGTTTTCAAAAGTCAGGTTATCGAACAAGTAATTTCCGTCAGCTGGTAGGTTTGGTGATTCGCATAAGCTTCCAGATTTTTTGAAAGCATCAAAAGCTTTTTTACCTACAGGTAAAACAGAAATGTTGCTTGCTGTGTGTTCTGCTTGAAAATGCCTAACACCTTTTGCGATGTTCGCATTAAAAGCACCACACAATCCTCTGTTAGAGGTAATGGCAACGACCAAAACTTTTTCTGTGCCTCTTTCTTCGGCAAAAGGATTTTCTGAAGTATCAACACTTTTGCTTAGGTTCCCTAAAATTTCAGAAAGTTTTTGAGAGTAAGGGCGCATTTGAACAATAGTATCTTGTGCTTTTTTCAACTTTGCAGCTGATACCATCTTCATAGCAGAAGTAATCTGCATGGTAGAACTTACTGAAGTAATACGGTTTCTAACCTCTTTTAAACTTGGCATATGCTCACCTAGTTATGTAAAGGTGCTGGCGCAAAAGCCAGCACACTCATATTAGTAATTAGAACTTAATTCGCTTGCTACCTTTTTAATGGTAGAAACAGCTTTGTCTGTCAGCTTTCCAGCTTTCAATTCTGCCAATGCATCTGCATGTGAAGTTCTCATTGTATTCAAGAAGTCAACTTCAAATGCACGGATTTTATCTACAGGTACAGCATTCAACAATCCGTTTACACCACAGTAAATCATTGCTGTTTGCTCTTCTACAGGTAAGGGCGCATTTTGAGCTTGTTTCAAAATCTCAACGTTTCTAGCACCTTTCCCTAAGATTGCCATTGTAGCAGCATCAAGATCAGAACCAAACTTAGCAAAAGCCTCCAGTTCGCGGTAAGCTGCTTGATCTAGCTTTAATGTACCAGATACCTTCTTCATTGATTTAATCTGTGCAGAACCCCCAACACGTGATACAGAAATACCTACGTTAATCGCTGGGCGAACACCAGAGTTAAACAAGTTAGACTCTAAGAAAATCTGACCATCTGTAATCGAAATTACGTTGGTTGGGATATACGCAGATACATCACCTGCTTGTGTTTCAATAATTGGAAGTGCTGTTAATGAACCGCCACCTTTCACTTTGCCTTTCAAAGACTCTGGAAGGTCATTCATTTGAGAAGCAATACCATCATCTGCAATCACTTTTGCAGCACGCTCAAGTAAACGTGAGTGCAAGAAGAATACATCACCTGGGAATGCCTCACGGCCTGGAGGACGTCTTAACAACAAAGAAACCTCACGGTAAGCAACCGCTTGTTTCGATAAATCATCATAGATGATCAATGCTGGACGACCAGTATCTCTGAAATACTCACCAATAGCTGCACCAGCCATGGGAGCGTATACCTGCATTGGAGCAGGATCTGATGCGTTGGCAGCAACAATAGTTGTGTAGGCCATTGCACCTGCATCTTCTAATGTTTTAACAATACCAGCAACAGTAGAAGCTTTTTGACCAATTGCTACATAAATACAGTAAACAGGTTCGCCTCTATCATAAAATTCTTTCTGGTTGATGATCGTATCAATACAAACAGTTGTTTTTCCCGTTTGACGGTCACCAATAACCAACTCACGTTGACCTCTACCTACAGGAATCATTGCATCAATTGCTTTGATACCCGTTTGCATTGGTTCGTTTACTGGTTGACGGTAGATAACCCCTGGCGCTTTACGCTCAATAGGCATCTCTAAAGTTTCACCAGCGATAGGTCCTTTACCATCGATTGGTTTCCCTAGAGTATCTACTACTCTTCCTACTACACCTTCTCCTACGTTAATAGAAGCAATTCTTTTGGTTCTTTTTACTGTGTTACCTTCTTTAAGGCCTTCAGAAGACCCTAAGATTACAGCACCAACGTTATCCTCTTCAAGGTTTAACGCCATCCCTTGAACTCCGTTTTCAAATTCGATTAATTCACCGTATTGAACGTTGGTCAAGCCATAGATTAGTGCGATACCATCACCCACTTGAAGTACGGTACCTACTTCTTCTAATTCTGATTCGCTTCTAAAGCCTGATAGTTGCTCGCGAAGGATTGCAGAAACTTCTGCTGGTTTGATACTAGCCATATTGTTAAGCTATTTAGCGTTTGTTACAAATTAAGATTGAGCAATCAATTGATTGTTATCAATGTCGTTTTTCAATGTTCTAAGTTTGGTAGAAATGGATTGGTCTAGTTGCAGGTGATTCAAACGAAGAATGATACCACCGATAAGCGTTGGATCTACAACTTCATTCAATTCATAAGTATCCCAATGGTCGTTTTTCAACTTTGCGATGATTTGTTTTTTCATCTCAGCAGATAGTGCCACTGCACTTGTTACTTCAATGATACAAATACGCTTGTGAAGTTTGTATTGGTCAACAAAACTCTCAAGAATCATTTCAAGAATTTGTGAGCGACCACCTTTTGTGATCAAGGCCATGAAACTCATAGTAAGCTCTTGTACCTTCCCTTGGAAAATAGAAGTGTAAGCCACTACTTTCTTAGATTCCGGAATAACTTGGCTTCCCATCAATACAGAAAGGTCATGTGTTTCATCAACGGTGTTTTGCACCAATTGAACATCCGCATATACCTCTTCCAATAGTCCTTTTTCAACGGCCAATTCCAGAAGTGATTTTGCGTATCGTTTCGCTGCTTTTGAAATCTGCATAAGACCCTTAGTTCATGTTTATTTCTTCAACATACTTGTTGATGAGTGCTTCTTGCTTGCTTTCGTCAGAAAGTTGTTCTTGCAAGATGCGTTCTGCAACCATTACAGATAATGTAGCTACTTCCTTTTTCAATTCAGTAAGAGCAACATTTTTTTCTGTTTCTATGCTTGCTTTCGCGTTTTTCATCAATTTATCTGCTTCTTCCTTTGCTGATGCTTTGGCTTCTGAGATCAATTGATTTTTAGTGTCGCGTGCTTCTTTTAGCATTTGATCACGCTCATTGCGAGCTTCTTTCAAAAGGGCTTCGTTGCTTGCTTGCAATGCTGCCATTTCTTTTTTTGCTTCTTCTGCAGATTCTAATGCCTTTGTGATGTTTTCTTCGCGCTCATTTACAGAGTTCAAAATTGGTTTCCATGCAAATTTGCCTAGGAATAACAATAAGAAAACAAACAAAGCTGTTTGAATAAAAAATAATCCGCTTGAGAATTCGCCTAAAAGAGTTTCCATTATCTATGAATCAATTTCTGTGTTCAAAACTAGTAAAGAAGAACTGCAACCAATCGTTACAGTTCTTCTTAAGTGAATTAAGCTGCGAATAGAGCAGCAAAACCAATACCTTCAATAAGGGCAGCAGCGATCAACATAGCTGTCTGAATTTTACCAGCAGCTTCTGGTTGACGAGCGATAGCTTCCATCGCTGAACCACCAATACGACCGATACCCATACCAGCACCGATTACGATTAATCCTGCACCTACAATGTTTGGAATTGTCATGATATATTAATTTAAATTGATTACTAAATTTAAGCAGTTACGTGCTCTGCTTCATGAGCATGGTGATCTTCTGCAGCTGCACCAAAGTACAATGCTGACAACATGGTGAAAATGTATGCTTGCAATGCCGCTACAAGTAGTTCAAGCAATGACAAAGCGAATGTTAATCCGAAGAATGCTCCTTTTGCTCCCCAGTTAGAGAAGATGTACATCAAACCAATAAGGCTCATCAATACGGTGTGACCCGCTTTCATGTTGGCATACAAACGAATCATCAAAGCAAATGGCTTAATGAATACACCCAACAATTCTATTGGTGCCAAAATAATTTTCATTGGCCATGGCACACCAGGCATCCAGAAAATGTGCATCCAATAGTCTTTCTTACTTGTAAACTGGGTAATCAGGAAAGTGATAATCGCTAAACCAAAAGTAATGGCGATATTCCCAGTGATGTTCAATCCTAATGGAGTCATCCCTAAGAGATTTGATATCCATACAAAAAAGAAAACCGTTAACAAGAAAGGCATGTACTTTTTGTAATCTTCTCCTGCAATGTTTGGCTTCGCAATCTCGTCTCTTACAAAGACGATGAGTGGTTCTAGAAATTTAGCCATGCCAGTAGGCACCGCACTTTTCTTGTAACCATTGGCAACACCGGTAAACATCCAAATCATAAGAATTACCGTAATCAGCATTCCCACAACTGTTTTGGTGATAGATAAATCTAAAGGTGCTGCATTTGTTGGATGGTGCGCTTCATCATAAGAGATCGTTCCTTCAGCGTCTGTTTTGTAAATTTTACCGTGGTATACTTTGTAGTAATTTCCGTTATTTTCTGCTACTGTTTCACCATGGTGAAACTTAGAAGAAGAAAATACTTGAAGACCCTCGTCTACAAGAATTACTGGCAAAGGAATGCTTATCCCGTGAGTGATGGTAAAATCATGATCATCTAAAAGGTGATGTGTGATTGTTTCTGTGATTTCCGATTTTGGATCACTTTCTTCCGCGTGTTCAGCGTGCATTTCTGCATGATGAGTGTCGTCTTCGTGTTGAGGATTGTCACTTGCGAAGGCACCCTTAACAACGATAAGAGATGCTAAAATAAGTGTAGTAAATGCTTTTCTGTACATAACGTTAACCCGCCTTAAAAATCGCGGCAAAAATATTGAATCTTTTTGGCCTGACGTTAAAACCTTCAACTTTTTACTTTAATCGCGACTTGTTTCGAATTTTAATTTGCTTATAGCGCTTGAATAGAGAAGGTTGTAGGGTTTTCAACAGGTGTTTATTTTTTTTCTTTCAACCTGTTCACATCTACCTTATTCAGCACTTTTGAGAGAAATACCGTTTCGCAAATAAGGCTCAATGCATAGGGTGTAAAAAAGGTGATGAATTCGGTTTTAGAAGGGATATTATTTTGGGTGTAAACCGGATAAAAGAGAATGAAATAAGCTACAAACTTGAGCAGACTTCCGCCCATAAAAAAGAAGCCCATAGACTCTGTAAACCGAAAGCGGTATTTGAACAGAAGGCTAGCAACGCTAATACTGAGAATGGTGTTGATGATGTATGCTCTAAAAAAGAGTACATCATTAGGAAAAAAATGAAGCTTGTGAACCACCTGAAGGTGAACCACTAAGGCTACAGCAAGTAAGATGATGGTGAAGCCGATGAATTGATACAGAGGTTTCACCTTTATTTATTGAGTCTGTTCACTTCTTTGATGAGGCTGTAGAGGCCTAGAAAAGTACCTGCTAAGGTACATGCAATGAGAAACCAGCCTTTTTCATTGGGGTATTTTTCATCGAGACATTTGCCCATTTGCACACTAACCCAAATAACTGCTCCAAGTTGTATGCCCGCTCCTGTAAAGCGAACAGTGGTATTAAGCTGACTTTTCTTGGGCTTTTCTGGAGTCATTCGTTCCTTTCATTGCTTTCACGGAGTTAGACATGTTTACGGTTCCCTCAATTACTGCACCTTGTTGCACTTCGAGTTTACCAGCATCCATGTCTCCTTTAAAACTTCCGCTTGACTTGATAGAAAGCAGTTCGGAGACTTGAATTTTCCCATCAACTTTTCCTTCAATGCTCGCTGTTTGGCAAGAAATTTCTCCAGAAATTACACCTGTATTTCCAACAACTACTTTGGCTTTAGAAGACAAGGTGCCTTCTAGTTTACCATCTATTCTGATGTTGCCTTCGGCAATAACATCTCCTTTGATCATGGTTCCGTTGGCAATGTGGTTTCTTGTTCCGTTGTCTACTTCAGTTGCCTTTGCCATGGTATTTGATTTTGAAAACATTGTGTCTTTAAATTGTTTGCCAAATATAGAATAGATGCGGTAACCGCGCGGGTTTTTACTTGTAGTGTTCTTGGTAGAATTTTTCGTAGCCTTCTATGTCTTTGCCTTTAAAGAACAAGGCATAGTTGTCTAAACTGATGGCATAAATACTGAATTCTGTTTGGTTGATGTCTGCTAAATTTTGCTTGTCGTTCTTAAAGTTTTTGACGTAAAACAAAGCTCTTTTATCTTGATTGAACTCTTTTACGGTAAACATAGAAAGACTGTCGTTAAATATGATTTGGTTGGTTTTTAAGCCATCCATTCTAAAGAGTTTTCGGTTGAAGTCTGAAACGCTAGCCAATGCCTTATTTAGATCTGTAGCTTCTCTATTAATCAAAATCACCACCACGTGTTTCCCTGTAATTGGAGTAAGGTATTCTACAAGTTTTTCACTGGGTTCTTCAATCTCTAACGGGTTTTCTATGGCATTGATGAGTTGTTGGGCCTTGATAGCATCTTCACTTTCTCCGTAAGAAGAAACCACCGATTTTAGTGCGCTGAGGTAGGCATCTTTACCTTTCGTTGCCCCAATACAAAGGGCTTTAAGTAAGGCGAACTTAGATTTAAGTGGAGTATCTGCATAGGTGCTCATGCCCTTGTCGCAGTTGTCAATAACTTGGGTGTAATAACCCTTTTCGAAATAAGCGTAGGTTTTTTTGTAGAAGGCATACGCTTCGCTGTTTGCTTCGCCTGCTTTTTCAAGGTATTTCGGATCATTGATCAGTTTAGCGTAATCAGAATCAGGATAATTCAATAAGATCAGCTGTCGGTATTTTTTAGCGTTCACTTGGTCGCCCAAATCTGTAAACATACGGTACAGAGCATAGTAACTTTCTAGAAGGTGAGCGTTTGGATCGAAACGCTTGTTCATGGTTTCTAGTGATTCTATGGATAAGGGTAAATCAAAGAGTTGATCTCTGTAAATCCCACCAAGTGCATAATATGCTTCAACCATTAAATCGTTAGAGGCGCTCACTGCTTCTTCTGTGAATGGGATGTCTTTCATGTAATATTCTGGTTCCATCCAATCGCTTGAGGCACGAACCGTATCTCCTTCATTATTCACGAAAAACCCTGCATCTATTTGCTCGCCTTCTCCTTCTTCTCCCTCAATAGGGTCTTCAATGGCTATTTGCCTTTTGATGCTTCTTCTCCAATTGTCTTCATTCTTTCTATTTCCCCATGTTTTTTTAAAGTCTGCCGCTCCTTGACCTTTGAGCACAGGGTCGTAGATCATCCAGCCACCACCACCGCGTTGCCCTGGTTGACCAGGCATGCCTGGTAAGCCGCCAGGACCTTGGTTATTCAAACTTTCATCCATGGCACGTAGTTCTGCTTCTTCGCGCTCTTCCTCTTCTTTTATTCTTCGCTTGATTTCGTCTTCAATTACTTGCGCCAATTCATCTTCGGGCATTTTTGCTAAAGCTTGAAGAGAATCTTGTTCTTCAATTATGGTGAGTTGTGCAATAAGGTCGTTGAGGTTTTCTGAAAGCAAGCTTATTTGTTCGAAACGTTCAAACTCTGGATCGAGGTAGAGCATGCAACTGTCAAAATATTGCTGAGATTTTCTGTAGTCGCGCTCATCAAAATAGATTTCTCCTAATCGCAAAAATGACTTGGCTTTTTGAGGGGTGTTCTCTAGAGAAACCTGGGCAGAAGTAAGGTAATCATCCAATGCTTGTGGAGTATCGCCTATGCGTTCGTCAATGCGCCCGAGGGCGTAATAAATTTGATCGCGGTATTCTTTGTTTTTTTCCTCGGAAGCCATTTTAAGCAGACGCTCTCGCGTTTCTTCAACGCCTCCGTTCTCGTAGGTTGAGGTAAGTGCAAGGTTGAGCTCTGAGTAGAATACCATGTCGTAATCTGGGCTCTTCTTAATGACTTTTTTAAATTGCTTGGAAGACATGTAATTGTCGCCTTCTTCATGAAAAAGTTGACCTAGCAAATATGTTTCGCGCATTCTGAAATGACGGTCTTTAATAAACTCTATGGCCTGCATGAGTTCAGGAATTGCCATATCGTATTCCTTCTTTCTTATGTACAGGTCGGTCATGGTAAGCTTTAGGTCATCCATCAACTTTGGATCAAGCTCTCTATTTCCATCTACAAGGCCAAGAATATTTTCTGCGGTAGAGAGGTTCCCTTGCTCCATGTAGGTTCTTGCCAACCAAATTTGCGCTTCTGGCTTTCTGTTTTTCTCTTTGTATTTTTTAGCAACATAATTGAACATCTGCCGTGCCTCGGCAAATTCTCCTCTGTAAAAATAAGCTTGACCAATAACAAAGTGAGCGTCATCCATCCATTCTGTATACTCTTCTCCTCTAGCTTCAATGGAATGTTTATTGACAACGGTTTCGCATTTTTCTATGGCGGTGGCCATGTTTTCCATAATTCCGCCACGGGCCTCTTCAGAGGGATGTCGAAAAACAGGAATCATCTCGGTGTAATCTTCTGCATACCCGTCATACACGGATTGCTCAGCAGCAAGTACTAGTTCTTTGGCATTAAAATAACCATTGTATCTGGCTGTAGTGTTGTGATACGTGCGATGTGCCCAGCCTGTTTTTTTGGTGGAACAACCCGCTATAAAAAGCAAGGGAAGCAAGACTATGAGTATGTGAATGCGCAGTTTCAAGAAGCTAAAATTGACCCTTATAACTGAAGAAGGGCAAAATTATTATTTCTGCGAAGGAATCAATTAACTCAAATCTGGCAATACTATTTTGCGATATTTGTTGTTTGCAATTTTATGGACCAAGAAGGAAGAAGAAAGCGGATAGCTAAAAAGCTCAAGAATAAGTACCGTTTGGTGATTATGAATGATGAATCGTTTGAAGAGAATTTTTCTTTCAAACTTTCACCATTGAATGTTATTTCATGGGGTTCTTTATTGGGTTTAAGCCTCATTGCTTTTGTCATTAGTCTTATTGCTTTTACTCCTTTACGAGAATACATTCCAGGATATTCAAACACGCAAACCAAAAAGAATGCGGCTTACGCTGTTTACAAAGTAGATTCTTTAGATGCTGAACTGCACATGCGCGATCGCTGGATCAATAACGTACGTGCAGTATTGTCGGGTGAGATTGCGCCAGATAGCATAGAAAACATAAAAGATACCAGCATTTCATACGATGAGATTTCTTACGAACGCTCCAAAGCAGATTCTGTATTTAGAGGGGAGGTAGAAGCTCAAGATCAATTCAGTTTAAGTCAATCTCAAGAAAGAAGTTCATCGAATACTTCATTTTATTTTACTCCATTGAAAGGAGAAATTACCTCTTCTTTTAACCGAGAAAAGAAGCACTTTGCAGTAGACTTAAGCGCAAAAGAGGGCGAAGCCATTAAAGCAGTTTTAGAAGGGAAGGTGGTTTTTGCTGAATGGACAGCCGGGAATGGAAACGTGATTCAAATACAACATCACAACAATGTCATCTCTATTTACAAGCATTGTTCTGCTTTACTTAAAGCACAAGGAGATGATGTGAAGGCTGGAGAAGTCATTGCGATTGTTGGAAATACTGGAGATCATTCAACTGGCCCCCACTTGCATTTTGAATTGTGGGAAAACGGGAAGGCCATAGATCCCTTAAAGTTCATCTCTTTTTAATGGCACAAATCATCATCTATACAGATGGAGCTGCCAAAGGAAATCCTGGACCTGGAGGTTACGGGGTTGTGCTTTTAAGCGGAAATCATCGTAAAGAGCTAAGCGCTGGGTTTAGGCTCACCACCAATAACAGAATGGAACTCTTGGCTGTTATTGTAGCCCTAGAAAGTATCAAAAAGCCAGAACACGAAGTAGTCGTGTATTCAGACAGCAAGTACGTGGTGGACTCTATTGAAAAAGGCTGGTTACAAAACTGGGTAAAGAAAGGCTGGAAAAAGCCAAATGGCACAGTTAAGAATGTAGACCTCTGGAGACGAATATTACCTTTATTGGCAAGCCATAGGCCACGCTTTCAATGGGTAAAAGGGCACGCAAACATTCCAGAAAATGAGCGTTGCGATCAATTGGCGGTAAAAGCAAGTGAAAAGTCAAATTTACCTATGGATCAGGGCTACGAGGCATCTTTGAAAGAAGAAGGCTTGTTTTAGCCGTTCTTCTTTCTCCAATCAATACTCTCTACTCCAAAACGGCTTTTACACGCTTATCGCTCACCTTGTCTCTCAACGAAACTTTTACTTCGTTTACCTTTTGAATAGCATTTTGGTTTTCTATAATGGATTTGTTCAATTCAGTAAGGTCTCCACCATCTTCTGATTTTGCCAGCTCTACTTCCAATTCTGTCAATGCACTTTGGTAGCTTTCTTCCAACATATTGATGTAACCTGCAGTGTAGTATCTGATGATCCAGTAGCTGCTCTCATCTTGTACTTCCTTACTCAACACGGTAAGTAATGGATCTAACTCTTGGTTTTGACCACCCAACACATAGGTCACATAAGAACCAATGTAGCTGAACTTATCAAACCCGCTCAAGTTCGCACCTGCATTTCTGAAGTAATCTGCTTTCTTGTTGATGTTGTATTCTGCATACAAGTCAAGCAGCGTTAAGGTGATGCTTGTGCTTTCTTCTTTTTCTAATTCTGCGGCATAGGTCAATGCTGTTTTTTCATCTAAGGCCATCATTAAGCGCAGAGCTGTTCCAATCACAAAATAAGAGCTGTCTTTTTCCAATTGCTGAATGCAAATAGCTTCAAGCACCTTTGCGTCATCTATTCCTTTTAAGGCGTTGATGGCAGCAGCGCGCACTTGGGAAGAAGGATCTTCTTGCGCCATTTTTTGTAGCTGAGCCATGGCTTTATCCTCAAGGTCTCCTTTCAGCTTATCTGTTAATTTAACAGCACTTTCTCTAATGTATTTGCTGTCATCAAAAAGTGCATCGTATACCAATTGAGCACTCGCAGGATCTCTCCTAATTTTTGAAGAACAATGCTGTAAAGCTTCTCTTCTGTCTAAGTACAATGGAGCATGGTAAAATTGGTATACATAGGCTGCTGTAGACTTGTTGTCTACTTTGGTACAGAGCAGCATTTTTTCAGCATCAACATTCACCAAGTCTGGAACAGAACCCACACCGATTCTAAATGTATTTTCTACACTGTCAATTACAATTGAATGAGATTCAACTTCACCGTTGGTGTATAGATCTAATTGTAAGGGAAGGTGGTACAATGGATAGTTTTCAAGGTCTTGTGTTTGCTTGATATGAACCACCTGTTCTTGGTTCGCGGTATCATAACTGTAGTTGATTTCTAACTCTGGGTGACCCGAGTTTAAAAACCACTGATTGAAAAACCAATTCAGGTCCTCTCCAGTTACCTCTTCAAATGCCAAACGCAAATTGTGAATCTCAACAGACTGAAAAGCATTGTCTGTAAGGTACTTGTTGAGAGAAGCAAAAAAGGCATCATCTCCAACATGCTTTCTAAGCATATGTAAAATTCTACCACCTTTAGCGTAAGAGTGACTATCGAACATATCTTCGTTGTTCATGTAATCAAAACGAATCATGTCAACCGCTTTGCCATTGTTGAACTCAGAGAGGTAAGATCTTAAATCATTTTGACCGTGATGATCCGCATAGTCTCTTCCATATTTGTGCTCATTCCATAGGTATTCTCCGTACGTGGCGAATGATTCATTCAAAGGAAGGTTGCTCCAAGATTCGCAGGTAACAATATCACCAAACCAATGGTGAAACAGCTCATGTGCCACTACATCTTCGCTGCTACCATCTATCAATTCTGTAGTTGTTTTTTGCGCGAACTCCCCGAAAATTACCGCTGAAGTATTTTCCATTGCCCCACTTACATAGTCGCGCACCACTACTTGAGAATATTTATCCCAAGGGTAAGGGAAGTCAAGTACTTCAGAATAGAACTCAATCATTTCAGGGGTGTTTCCAAAAATGGCTTGTGCATGGCTTTCAAATTCTGGTTCT
Organism: Salibacteraceae bacterium; assembly: GCA_965658375.1. Taxonomy (GTDB): domain Bacteria; phylum Bacteroidota; class Bacteroidia; order Flavobacteriales_G; family Salibacteraceae; genus CBFHSD01. The sequence continues at coordinate 12,078 of CBFHSD010000020.1, read as the reverse complement.
ACCCAATAATCTACTAGCATAGAGTCTCTCCAGCTGTCTTCAACAACTGCAAATTCTCCAATAGCCATCATGGCCAAGTAAGGTGCATGTGCTGTTTTCTGTTCCCAAATATCGGTGCGTGTGCCGTCTCCATTTTCTGTAGAAAAAACCAGTGTTCCGTTAGAAAGTGTTTTGTAGTTTGAGGCAATGGTGATGTGAAATTCTTGGGTCATTTTTTCATTTGGAGAATCAATGGTTGGGAACCAAACTGAATTGGCTTCAGTCTCTCCTTGTGTCCATATTTGTTTTGGTTTGTTCGGATCCTCACCCAATGGATTGATGAAATACAAACCCTTATCTTGAGTAATGGCCGCGCTTCCGCCAAGCTCTTTTTCGTTTGGTTTACCAGTGTATTCAATGAAGATCTCAAACGTTTCACCTTTTTCGTAAGCTCTGGGTAAAGTCAACGAAATACGCTCATTATCGTAATCATAGATAAGACCTGTAGAGCCTTCTTTTCCTACAAGTTCAACCGAGTTCACGTCAAATCCTTTTGCGTCTATTTCAAATGTAGAAACGGGGTAGAACCAAGGTTCAAATGTGAGGTTCGCCTTTCCATATACGTATTGCTTCTCCCAATCAAATTTCAGGTCTAGTTTGGTATGAATGAGATCAACAACATGGGTGCGAGCCGCTTGATAAGGGCGCTTGTATTGGTAATCTTCTACCAAAACGGTATCGAGTTCTACTACTTCATAATCAGCAATGTTTTTATCGGTAGAACAGCTGAAAGCTAGGATAGAAAGGGCACTAAATAAGAGGATGGAACGCATATCTGTTATGTTGGTCTAGATTGTTTTTAAAATCAAGGCTCGAAAGTATCAAAACCTTTTCAGATGTTCTTCTGAAACTTTTTTGTTCGATGTATCTTTGGGCTATGCTAAAAGTAAAATCACAAGAGCAAGAGTGGTCTGTTGTTGAGCAAGAGAATGGGCTCATGTTTGATGGAGAAAAACACCTTTGGAAAATAACAGGCACCAAGGGAGGAAAAATCTCTATGAATTATAAGGGAAAAACTTTTGTAGGAACCGTACTTCATGCGAACTACGAAAGCCGCAGTTTTACAATTAAGATCAACGGAGATGTTTTTGACATTGATGTGAAAAGCGAATTTGACCAGTTGCTTGAATCTATGGGAATGGGAGCTGGAGCAGCTCAAAAATTGGATGTATTAAAAGCACCAATGCCAGGCTTGGTTTTAAAGACTTTGGTTGAACCAGGAGCAGTGGTTGAAAAAGGAGATTCACTGCTTGTATTAGAAGCTATGAAGATGGAAAACATCATTAAATGTCCGGCAGATGGTGTTGTGAAATCAATAGATGTGCAGCCTTCGCAAACGGTAGAGAAAAACGATGTTCTTATCTCTTTCGAAGAATAATAAAACAAAAGGAGCTCCATGGAGCTCCTTTTGTTTAGTCTGTTAGTTCTATTTCTAGTTGGGTAAGGTTGATGAATTCTTCCACCCTATTTTTTACGTCAATCGCACTGAGCTTTTCTAGCTTTTCAGTTCCGAACTTTTCTACACAAAACGAAGCCATTGCCGATCCGTAGATCACAGCTCGCTTCATGGTATCAAAAGTCACTTCTTTCTGCTGAGATAAATACCCGATAAATCCACCGGCAAAGCTATCGCCAGCTCCTGTTGGGTCAAAAACTTCTTCTAATGGAAGCGCAGGAGCAAAGAACACTTCTTTTTGTTGGTTGAAGAGAAGGGCACCGTGTTCTCCTTTTTTGATAATGAGGTATTTGGGCCCCATTTCGAATATGCGTTTTGCAGCTTTCACTAATGAATATTCACCAGTAAGTTGTCTTGCTTCCTCATCATTTATGGTCAATACATCAATCTTGGTCAATACCTTTTTCAAATCATCCAAGGCAATGTCCATCCAAAAGTTCATGGTATCAAGAACTACCATTTTTGGTTTCTTGGGCAGTTGTTCAATCACCTTCAATTGAACATCTGGCGAGAGGTTTCCTAACATTAAGAAGTCTGCATGTTGTGCCTCTTCTGGAACTAGGGGTTTGAATTCGGCCAAGACATTCAACTCGGTAGCCAGTGTATCTCTGCTGTTCATATCGTTGTGGTACTTGCCAGCCCAGAAGAAACTTTTTTCTCCTTTTTTTAATTCAACACCATTGGTTGAAACTCCTCTTTTGTTGAGGTCTTGTAGAACGCTGCTTGGGAAATCATCTCCAACTACAGATACTAAATGTGCTTTAGGGGCAAAGTATGATGCAGAATAAGAGATGTAGGTTCCTGCACCTCCAACAATTTTATCTGTTTTGCCAAAAGGCGTCTCTATTTGATCAAAGGCTACTGAACCAACTATGATTAAGCTCATAAGATTTTTTCTAAAATTTGGGCAAAGGTATTGTTTCATTTCGAGAAAAAGTCATATCATTGCAGCCCGTTTGCAAAAACAGGAAATTCCTCCATAGCTCAGTTGGTTAGAGCATCTGACTGTTAATCAGAGGGTCCTTGGTTCAAGTCCAAGTGGAGGAGCAAAAAGCCAGACATTTATGTCTGGCTTTTTTGTTCCCAATGTTATTCTCTTCTAACAGGAGTTTTTTCCGCAATTTCATTGTTGTTCTTTCTTTCGATTTCCGATCAAGACTTCCATCGTTTCTTCCTAAAGATCGCTTGTGCATTTTTTTTGACCAAAGGGCGCTTTAATGGACTAATTAGGGCTATGGTAGTTCTTCGAAATAGTTTATGTTCGTAAGTACTTGAGAGGGAAGCCTTTTGAAGAAGGATGTCATGAACAATAGTTTAGCGTTTTTATTTTTTGTTTGCTCTTTAACTGTGCGTTTGCCTTACGCACAGAGCGATGATGTCTTCTTAGATTCACTGGAACGATTGCAAGTTGAAGTGGCTGCAGATGAGTTAGAAGCACGTATTAAACCCCTTGCAAAGCACTTTGATGTTGCATGGACAGATTCATTAGAGCAACACATGCTCATGGCAATGGCCGCAAGTAGCATTAAGCAATACAATTTCCCAGCGGCACAACGTTTTTTTAGATTCTTTAGACCTAGATTTGAAGCCTCAAACCAAATGGAAGCCTTTTTCTGGAATAATAAAGCCCATGTTGTTTTTTATACCGGAAGTATGGATACGGCATTTGGTTGGTATTAAAAGGCAGAAGGGCTTTCTCAAGAACAGAATCAACCAGAAGAGCTTTGTGATGCCTACAATGGCCTATCTATGGTGTATGACCGTAAAGGCGATTTTGACTCCTCCATTTTTTACCTTGACCAGTTGATTCAGCACGCTAATAAGAACGAACTCAGAAATGAGGAAGCAAAAGGCATTTTTAATCTAGGAAGTACCTATGGAAGAACAGGACTGCACAGAGAGGCGATTAAGAATTTTAGAAAAGCGGTAAAGAAGTCTACTGAGTATATGAGGCTACAAATCACAGCTTTGAATGCCCTAGGGAACGCATACATATTGTTAGACATGCATGATTCAGCACCATTTTTCTTTAAAAGGCGCTGGATAACAATAAAGGTCAAGATTTGATGAATGAGGCTTATTCTTTTGGCGTAATGGGAACTGTTCTACTCAGCCAGAATAAACCAAGAGAAGCAAAAGAGAGCCTAAACAATGCCTATACTCGCTTTCAAATGATGGGCGATCCGTTTTATATCGCTGCATTTGGACTTGAATTGGGTGAGGCCCATATGGAAACAGGTAATTTTGATTCTGCATTACTACTAACTAGGCAGTCACAAAGCTATTTTGAAGAGAATGAAATGTGGGATGAGTTGGTGGAAAGCACTAAGCAGATGTACATTCTCATGGGTTATTTAGGCCAAATAGATTCGCTAGAACACTATGGAAACTTATCGCTTGTTTACAGAGATTCTCTGAGCTATTTGCAAACGAAACAAGAAATTGGAGAGCATGTTGCCAGCGTAGAATTGAAAGAAAAGGAACTTCAACTGGCAGAAGAACGCGCTGAAAATGAGCGAAACGAAAAGGAAATGTTTATTGCTTTTCTGTCTATTGGAGGCTTGGCGCTGATCTTAATTCTATTAGCGTATTTTACAGTTAATCTTAAACGATTAAATGGGGTTTTAAGATTGAGGGAGGAGGAGCTTCAACATTCCAATCAGTTATTGGCAGAATTGAACACCAATAATGACCAACTTCTAGCCATTATTGCTCACGATGTTCGTGGGCCCATTGCTTCGCTAAAAGAACTATTGAAATTTGCCGCCCAAGAAGAGAATGCGAAAGACTTGATTCAGCTTTCTCGAGAGTCTGCAGAATGAACGCACAAGCTTTTAGACGAGTTGTTGAATTGGGCGAGGTTAGATAAAGGCCTAGATCATTTTGAGAAAGAAGAAATTTTGCTGAAACCTTTTATCGATCATGTGTTTGACATGTATCGCTTCCAGGCAAATAGCAAGCAAGTGAAGCTTATAAACAACTGTGAAGAAGGGGTGAGTGTTCAAGCAGATAAACGCATGTTCTCCACCATACTTAGAAACTTAACCGGCAACAGCATTAAGTTTACGAACAGTGATGGATAGGTAAGCATTTCTCACGAAACAAGAGGAGGCCAGCACCACATTGCAGTTTCTGATACTGGAGTAGGAATGTCGCAACATGAAATTGATGAGCTTAACAGACAAATTGGCCAGTTTAAGACAGGGACTAAAAATGAACAAGGTTCAGGACTTGGTAATAAGCTGGTGAGAATGATGGTTGAAAAGCACAAAGGCTCTTTAGAGATTCTTTCAGAAGTTGGTAAAGGAACTACCGTTACGGTACATTTGCCTACTAAATAAGCTTTTAGGGCATTAAAAAGAGGTGTTGAATGTTGGCTAGCAATTCCATCAAAAAAGCAATGCCTACATGCACAATAATGCCACCTAAGATGCTTTGTCCCCTGTAGCTGATAACTCCCAAAATATACCCTCCAAAAATACTTCCCAACGCTTCGGGCATTGGTTTCCCAAAGTGTAAAAAGGCATAGACGGCAACCATGGGTAGTATGGCCTCTTTACCAATTACTTGAGCCACTCCAATCACCAAAAGACCTCTAAAAAGGAACTCAACTTCGATAAAATCTAGTGCGTAAGAGGTGAGATAGGCTATGGTTCCTAATAGTTGTTGTTGTGAGTCTGAGGTGTAATTCCAAGGCCGATAATTTGGGTACTGCTCTAAAAAAGAAGGCTGGAAACTGGCCCAAAGAAGTAAAGGAAACATCAAGGCTAAAAGACCGAGATATGGTTTGAGGTTAAAATTCTTTGCCGTAAAACCATACAGCCTGGTGCTTTTGTCTTTGTAAATCAAATAAATCAAAGCTGAGCCACCAAATACTATGCTTGCGTTCATTGCGTAGTTCAACACTTTACGCAGCGTATAAAAATCGAAAGAAGTGATATCTGGAAAAAGGCTTCTCCAGTCTATTTTCATTCCCGAGGCTGTGGCAAGAACGAGTAGAATGAAACTGCTTTTTATCCAGTATGAAGAATATGAAAACAGCCTTTTATTGTTCCAAGCCACTTTGGGGATGCTTGTGCCAAACCAAGCAAACGCATAGAAAAGAAAAAAGAACAGCACGCCTTCAACACTTCCTTGGTGAGGGTCCAAAACATCATCTTCAAAGTTTACCGCATAGTTGTAAACAAAGCAACCTAGAATGAAGCATGCAAACCATAAATAGCTCAACAGGTGAAAGTCTTCTTTTACAAATTCTTTAACCCAAGTGACTATTTTTTTCATTTGTTAAGCCCGTAAGTTTTGAGCTCAAGCTCATTTCCGTCAAATACGGCATAAGTATAATCGCTGATCCATTCACCAAGGTTAATGTACCTGCTATTCTCTCCCACATTTAAGTCTAGTGAAAGGTGGCGGTGCCCAAAAATGAAATAATCGAAATGTTCTTTTTGCAAGAGTTCTTTGGCATAAATGGCGAGCCATTCATTTTCTTCACCTAAGAAGGTTTTATCGTTATTGCCGGTGTGGGCTCTGCTCGAGTTGGAAGATTTATTCGCGAGCCAAATCCCAAAATTAGGGTGAAGGCGAGCAAATAGCCATTGACAAATAGGATTGCGAAAAACCTTCTTTAAAAATTTGTACCCGTAGTCACCAGGGCCTAAACCATCTCCATGGCCAATGTAAAAGTGTTTGTTATTGTAGGTTCTCGTAATCGGTTCGCGGTAGACTGTTACTCCAGTTTCTTCTGGTAAATAATCAAACACCCACATGTCGTGGTTGCCAATGAAGAAATGAATTGGGATTCCGCTATCTGTGAGTTCAGCTATTTTTCCTAATACTCGGGTGAACCCACGAGGCACAGCTCTTTTGTATTCAAACCAAAAATCGAAGAGATCTCCGACTAAATAGATTTCTTGGGCATCGTGCTTGATTTCATCCAACCACTTTACAAAAAGCTTTTCTCTTTCGAGAGATACTTCTTTATTAGGAGCTCCAAAGTGTTGGTCTGAAGCAAAATAGATTTTTTTTCCTTCTTCTAGGTTCATGTGTTGTCAGAAGCGTACCACTCTGCAAAAGACGTTTGTGTTTCACGTAGTAAAACACTGTGCAAGGCTACATTTTCAAATCCTTTTAATTGCGATTGTATGATTTCTACCATCTCTACGAGCATATTCTCACATGTTGGTTGGTAATCTACCAGCATCAAACGTGGGTTCAGCTCATGATTAATGGTGCTCAAAAATCGGCTATTGTCTCTCAAAACTAGGGCGTGGTCAAACACATCTACTACATGCGTTTTTACAATGCTCTTTAGATCAGCAAAATCTATGACCATGCCATCTTTTGGCGAGCCAATCTCATCAATAGGGCTTCCAACAAAAGTGACATGAAGTCTATAAGTATGGCCATGTATATTGTGGCATTTTCCATCATGACCATCTAAAGCATGTGCGGTCTCAAAATCAAACTGTTTGGTAACTCTAAGTTGCATGAGTATGAATTAAACGTAAGGCAAGCCTCTTTTTTCTAAGGCATTTTCTACATAATCAAAAGTGCTGAGGATATCTGGTTTGCCGTTTACACAGGCAACATCATGTTCAAAATGTGCAGAGGGTGTATTATCCTTGGTGAGAATACTCCAGCCATCATCTAACTGAACGATGCGATGGGTTCCCATATTAATCATGGGTTCAATAGCTATGACTAGGCCATCTTGAATCTTTTTCCCTCTTCCTCTTCTGCCATAATTTGGCACTTGAGGTTCTTCGTGCATTTCTTTTCCTAGACCATGTCCTACCAATTCGCGCACCACTCCGTATCCGTTTGTCTCTGCGTGGTGTTGAATGGTGTAACCAATGTCTCCAATTCTGTTGCCCGCTACAACTTCGTCAATGCCTAAATAAAGCGACTCTTTAGTGACTTTCAGCAGTTGTTGCACTTCGGGCTTCACTTCGCCAATCATAAAGGTATAAGCGTGATCACCATAATACCCGTTAAGAATAGCACCACAATCTACAGATACAATATCTCCTTCTTGATATTCTTTATCATTCGGGATGCCATGCACAACCTCTTGATTAGGTGAGATGCATAGTGTGTTCGGGAAATCATACAAGCCTAGAAAACCAGGTGTGGCTCCTTGGTCACGAATGTATTCTTCTGCTAGATTGTCTAGCTGTTTTCCAGTAACGCCAGGGCCAATATACTCTGCTATTAAACCTAAAGTGCGCGAAACTACTTGGGCAGCTTCACGCATCAATTCTATTTCGTCTTTTGTTTTGTAGACTATCATTTACATTCCAAAAAACCGTCTAATCCCTTTCTTTGGTTTGGGGATATTTGCGGGTTCATTCATTAAACTCTGATAAATCTCTCCCCATCCAGGAAAGCCGTTGATATTTCTGTCATCTATAAAAATATCAGCATTGATTTTTCGGCTATCTCTTGGGTCATATTTCTCATTGGGGTAACTCGCATTTACTGCGTAAAACTCAATACCATTTTCACGACAAAATTCAACTGCTTCATCCAATGCTTTTCCACACCTGTATGTCCAAAGGATAAGGTTGAAGTGCTTGTTCTGCAGGGTTCTTAATGTCTCAAATGCAAATAGCTTAGGCTCGCCTATTTTGGGATAAGCGTTTTCTACTATTGTGCCGTCAAAGTCTATTGCGATGGTGATACGTTCAGTAATCATCAGTGCAAATGTAGGTGTTTAAATAATTTGGAGGAAAGATCAGTTTTAAAGTCTAGATTTTAACTCTTTCACCGCTTTTAGAATGTTCTCTCGCACTTCTAACAAAGAGGCTTGCATCATATAGCAAGGCGCACTGATGATTTTGTGGGCTTCATCCACGGAAATTTCTCTCACGCTCTTCATTTGTGCATTGGCGCCTATGCTTTCCATTCCTTGAGAAATCGCAGCAATTTCGTAGGGAGAGTTTTCTGTTGTGGTTCCCACAGTAAGTTCTGCTTGAATAGAACTGCTTTCTAGGGCTTTAGCAACGGTTGTGGGAGCCATGCACATGGCTAGAATGGCTTTTCGTTTTTTAGAGAAGTTTAGAATGGCACTTTTTACTTCAGGATGAATATCTCCTGCAGGCCCATTGAATGCCCATGTAGTGTGGTTTTTTGCTGTTCCAAATCCTCCTGGAAGCACTAGGCCGTGAAAAGCGTCTGGGTTGAGTGCACTCAATTCTTGAATGTCTCCCCTTGCGATACGCGCTGATTCTATCAAAACATTGCGCGTTTCGTTCATCTCTTCTCCATTGAGGTGGTTCACCACATGGTATTGTTTCACATTTGGTGCGAAGCACTTGTAGGCAATGCTCTGCTCTTCAAGTGCCAAAAAGGTTAAAACAGATTCGTGTATTTCGCTTCCGTCATACACACCGCTTCCTGAGAGGATTACCGCAACTGATTTCATATTAAGGTGTCATTAAAAATTCTAAACTTTCTCCAGGTTCAACTTCTAAGGGTTTTTGGTCTTTTTGAAAGATCCTTGCGGGCAGTTCTCCTAATAATTCAATCTTATTACCTTCAATAAGTAGAGAAGAGCCTTCTCGCAAACCAACAACAGCTTGCTGATTAAAAGCATGAAACTCATTGATCCGGGTTTCGCGGGTTTCGCCCATATGCTTGCTGTTTGGGTCTGGATCTAGATAATGAGGGTTAATATTGAATGGAACCAAACCCAAACCCTCAAAACTCGGGGGGTACACAATGGGCATGTCGTTGGTGGTATTGATGCTAAGGCCTGTTATGTTAGAGCCGGCAGAGGTTCCCATATAGGGCTTTCCGGCTTTTACGGCTTCTCTGATTTCTCCCATCAATCCCGTTTGGTAGAGCATGTTGGTGAGCACAAAGGTGTTGCCGCCACCAGTAAAAAAGCCATCTGCCCACTGAGCGGCATCTTTCGGATGTTTCCATTCGTGGACTCCCTTGAGCTGGAAACTGAGTGCTTCAAAAACCTCTTTGGCCTTTGCAGTATATGTGTCATGGCTAATTCCGCTGGGTCTCGCATAGGGCACAAAGGCAATGTTTTTGCATCCCTCAAAAAATTCTAAAACTGTTTTTGTGATGTAAGAAAGGTAGGGTTTACCATGCACGGTGCTTGTGCTTACAATAAGAAGTTTTGGATTGGTCATAATTAAGAGTTCATCAAGTCTTCAATTTCTTCAGCTTCAATTGGGATGTTCTGCATAAGGTTAAAATTACCTCCAGACTTAATCACGTAATCGTCTTCTAAGCGAATACCTAAATTTTCTTCTAAGATGTAAATTCCAGGCTCAATTGTGAACACCATGTCTTCTTTGATGGGCTCTGTCCAGCTGCCTACATCATGGGTATCCAAACCTATATAGTGCGAAGTTCCGTGCATGAAATATTTTTTATAGGCTGGCCAATTCGGATCTTCATTGTCTATATCTGTTTGCGTAATAAGACCCAAGCCTTTCAATTCGCTTTGCATCATCAAGCCTACTTCTTTGTGGTATTCTGCCAACGATATGCCTGGTTGCAAAATGTTATTTGCTCCATTTTTCACATTTAAAACAGCATTATACACGGCTTTTTGTCTTTCAGTGAACTTGCCATTTACCGGAAAACAACGTGTCAAATCGCTCGCGTAATTTGCATATTCGGCACCAAAGTCCATTAGAATAACATCGCCATCGTTACAAATACTGTTGTTCTCAATGTAATGCAGAACGCATGCATTTCTTCCCGAGCCAATGATGGGTGTGTAGGCAAAACCTTTACTTCTGTTTTTGGTGAATTCATGAATCAATTCTGCTTCAATTTCCCATTCACCAATTCCGGGCTTTATAAAAGGCAAGATGCGTCTCACACCTTGTTCTGTGATGTTACACGCATGTTGCATTAAAGTAATTTCTTGAGGTTCTTTTACAGCTCTTATATCATGCATAATGGGAGCGCTGCGCTCATAGGAGTGAATAGGGTATTCTTTCTTGATCCAATCAATAAAGCGATCTTCTCTGGTTTGAACAGTGGTGTTTGCTCTAAGGTGTTCATTGGTGTTGAGGTAAACTTGCTTGGCTTCACTCATGAGTTTTTTCATGATGGTTTCAAATTGATCTAGCCAATACACAGTTTTGATACCTGAAGTTTTGAATGCGGTTTCTTTAGTGAGTTTTTCGCCCTCCCAAATGGCAATGGTTTCATTGGTTTCTCTCAAGAATAGAATTTCTCTATGGGCAACATCACTACAATCTGGGAAAAGCACTAAAATGCTTTCTTCTTGATCTACTCCACAGAGATAAAGAATATCTCTGTGTTGTTGAAAAGGCATTGTACTATCTGCACTTATGGGATAAATATCGTTGGAATTGAAAATGGCCAATGATTGAGGCTTTAGTTCATTTTTGTACTTGTCCCGATTCTTAATATATAGATTTTGGTCAATTGCTTCGTATTTCATAGTGCTTTGTTGAAAATAATTAAACCCCAAATGTAAAAATTGAAGGCGCTTAATTGCCGAAATTATGAGCTTTAACTTTCCATTAGTTTAGAAACATTCTAAATAAAGACATTGGGTTAAGCAAATGTTGGGTAACGTTGTTGTCCTTCTACTTTTGTGGTGCTAAAAATTATGCTATGAGCTTGATAAAATCGTCAATTGGAAAAAAATATTGGATGGCCTTAACGGGGCTTTTCTTGTGTTTGTTCTTGGTAGGGCATTTAGCTGGAAACCTGCAGCTGATTGTAGGAACACAAGAAGGGTTTAATGAATATGCAAAATTCATGACCTCGAATCCAGCAGTTAAACTTTTAAGTTACCTCACTTACGCCTCAATATTGCTGCATGCGATAGATGGAATTATACTGGCTTCTCAAAACAGGAAAGCGAGACCAGTGAAATATGTGAAGGAAAAAGGTTCAGCCAATTCATCTTGGTCTTCAAGAAGTATGACTTTGTTAGGTATTATTACCTTGTTCTTTATTGTAATTCACATGAAGAGCTTTTGGTATGAAATGCACTTTGGCAATCTACCAATGGACAGCGCAGGCAATAAAGACTTGTGGACAATTACTGTAACTGCCTTTCAAGAGTTGTGGTATGTGGCTCTTTATGTAGTTGCAATGATTGCCTTAGGATTTCACCTTTCGCATGGCTTTTCAAGTGCATTTCAATCATTGGGTTTACGTACGGGTAAGTATGTAGATCTAATGAATAATGCAGGTTTGGGTTTCTCGGTAGTGGTTTGCGCCCTATTCGCGATTATACCTGTATATATTTTCATTTTTGTAACACTCTAAGCAATACCGATAGTCATGAATTTAGATGCAAGAATTCCAGAAGGTCCAATCAGAGATAAATGGACCAAGCATAAATCCGACATAAGCTTAGTAAATCCAGCAAACAAGCGACTTATTGATATAGTTGTTGTAGGTACAGGTTTAGCCGGTGCTTCAGCAGCAGCTTCTTTAGGCGAGATGGGGTACAATGTGAAGGCATTTTGCTTTCAAGATTCACCAAGAAGAGCGCATTCAATTGCAGCCCAAGGTGGAGTGAATGCAGCAAAAAATTATCAGAATGATGGTGACTCAATCTATAGACTGTTTTA
>CBFHSD010000019.1:0-41268 GCA_965658375.1 Salibacteraceae bacterium | reverse complement strand
GTACTTTCGGAAATTATTTCTCAGCGGGAACACGAAGTAATCCAAGTCTCTTATTATCGAATGCTTATCAGGATGGCTACGGAAACCTCATTGTTGGAGATTTTAATTTTTATGCAGGAAACACCATTATTGATGGCAACACCGTAGAAGAAATAGAAACTGACTCTTTATTAGATGCCGACTTCAACTACCTATTTGACCGATGTATATTGAAAACAGAACGCTATGAGCGTAACGGTCCAAGAACTCAGAATTGCATTTTAAATCCAGCACAGGTAGCAGGCTATATCAACCCACTCTTCAAAGATCCTTCAGGTTTTGACTTTGCACTGCACAGCGAAGCAATAGCGATAGATTCTGGCTACGTTTCAATTTCCGGCAATATTTCTACCGATATTGAAGAGAACCCTAGAGATGGGCTTCCAGATATTGGAGCTTACGAATTTCAATAAATGAATCAATTGCTTCCTATAAAAGCCGTACTCTACGACATGGATGGTCTACTTGTAGACTCTGAACCTTTTTGGAGAGAAGCAGAGAAAAAAGTGTTCTCTACAGTTCACATTTCATTGACCGATTACATGTGTAAAGAAACCATGGGCTTGCGCATAGATGAAGTGGTGGACTATTGGATGAACAGGCATCCATGGGATGTAAAAAGTAAAGAGCAGTTGATCCAAGAAATCATTGAAGAAATGCAGCACTTGCTTTCTACTGAGTCTGAGCTTTTACCTGGAATCCAAGAAAGCTTTTTACTCTTCCAGTCTTTAGGTCTTAAAATGGCAATTGCTTCTTCTTCATATCAAGTGCTCATTGATGCAGTCATGGAAAAATTTAACTTGAATAACATCTTAGAATTCGGCTATTCCGCAGAACATGAAGCCTATGGAAAGCCTCATCCCGGTGTTTTCATCAGCGCTAGTAAAAAGTTAAAGATTACTGCACAGCAATGCCTCGTGTTAGAAGATAGTTTTTTAGGCGTTGTAGCCGCTTTGGCGGCAAGTATGAAAGTAATTGCCATACCCGATGAAGAACAACAAAAAGATCCACGCTTTCAAATTGCAGATGCTGTAATTTCTTCTGCACACGATTTGCCCAATACCTTTCTCAGCTCAATCCTTTAGAGCACCTCAAGCTCAAAACCTCTTTTCCAATAGCTTAACAAAAGCTATGTAATTTATAATCGTTCTAAATAAAATTAACATTTTCGAAATTGACTGAATTAAAGCATTGATTTATAATTCATTATAAAATACCCCTCTCACTTATTTCCCAATTAGAGATGAATTTCATCCTTCAAGGTGTCCCATTCTCAAAAAAGGACATATTCTATGCAATTAACCTGTTAGAAATGAAACAATTTTGAACCAGACCGTGTTATTCTCTGAACCTTGCCGTCATCTACTTAAAACAGAAAAACAAGCGTGGCTAAAAACGAAGAAATACATTATCTCAAAAAAAGACTTGATCGCCTTTTAACGCAAGGGAACCCTTCAGAAATTGGTTCTTTCATAGATAGAATTGCGGAAGCTACTTTAGACGGAGTTTGGTTTTGGGACGTAAACAACCCAGAACATGAATGGATGAGTCCAAATTTCTGGCGCACCTTAGGTTACGATTACCGCAAGATGGATCATAAAACGAGCTCATGGATGCCGTTAGTACATCATGATGACCTTGACGAGATGATGACTGCCACACAAGAGCACCTTTTAGGCAAAACACCCATTCTGCATTCAGTGGCGCGGTATCTAACCGGAGATGGGAGATGGGCTTGGATTCAATGCCGTGGCATGGCAGTGAGAGATAAAGAAGGCAAGGCCATCGGTTTACTTGGTTTCCATGTAGATATTTCAAAGATCAAGGAACTTGAAATGTTACTTGAAGAATCTAATAAAGAAGGAAAGATTGGTTTTTGGAGTATAGATACTCTTACAGATGAAGTTTTTTGGAGTGCTGAAGCAAAGCGTATTCATGAAGTAGAAAACCATTACGAACCTAATTTACCAGAGGCGCTTACTTTCTATCTTCCAGAATTCAGAAAAACGGTTAGAGAAAAGTTAAATTACAGCATAGACCACCAAATAACTTCTCGTATTGAAGCTAAAATAAAAGCAAAAAATGGCACTATTAAAGATGTAGCCGTTTTAGTTATACCTCAAGAAGTAAATGGCAAAACAACAAAAGTTTTTGGTACAGTAAAAGACAATACAGAGCTAAATAGAACCATTGATAAACTGGAAAAAAGCTACCAAAACTTTAGTCAAATTTTTGAACAATCATCCATTCCAATCCTCCTCCTAAATTTTGACAACAGCGTGCGTAATGTAAATGAAAGTGCCTGTAAACTTTTTCAATACAAAAAGAGCCAACTTATTGGACTGACGTCCAAATCTTTATTTCTACCTGAAACCCGAAATGAAGTTGAAAAAGGTCTAGCGTTTATCCAAGATAACCGAGGTAAGGTGTACAGAGGTAAAGTTACTCACATTAGAAAAGACGGTTCAATTTTGTACCTAGACCTATCCATTTCGCAAACCTATGATAGTGATAATAAAATCTATGCTCTCGTACAGTTATTAGACAACACAGAACTTCACAAAACACAAAAAGAACTGCTTGATGCGACAAGGTTTCAAAATTCAGTTCTTTCATCTACCCTAAATGTGTCCATTGTAAGTACTGGCGCCAATGGCTTAATTAACTACATTAATGAGAGTGGTGAACGGATGTTTGGCTATTCAGCTGAGGAACTGATTGGAAAAGAAAGTCCACTTATCTTTATGGACCCTACCGAGGTAAATGAATTACAAACCAAATTAGAATTTAAGCATAAACAAAAATTCTCTGAGGCTGAAGCTTTAATCCATGGAATAGCTCAACATGGTATTGTTACAAGAAACTGTAAACACATTCATAAAGACGGAACAGTATTTCCCGTCCAGTTAAGTATCTCCGCCATTGGCGACCCTAAAAATCCTGAAGGATATGTTTGTACCACAACAGATTTGAGTCATATTGAAAGAGTTGCTCAAATAGAAGAAAAATTAAACGAGAAAGAGAAATTGCTAGATCTTACCAAAAAACAGAATACCCAACTAAAAGAGTTCTCTCAAATTGTTTCTCGCAACCTACGGTCTGCCTCCACCAATATTCATGAAATAACAAAGCTATTGGTTCTAGACGTGCCTGATTTGAAAGACACTCAAATGTTTCAACTTCTTGAAAAAAGTGCTATAAATCTGTTGTCTACAATAAGTGATTTGACAAGTGCCACTCAACTTAAAGTAAAAGAACAAAGCTTGCATTCTGTTGATTTGTCGAAGATTGTAAAGAGCGCATTCAATGTTCTGAAGTCATATGCCAATCAAAACAATGTTCTTTGCATAAATAACATACCAAACAATTCTCCGGTCTGGGGAAATGACAGAAGCATAGAGAGCGCCATTTTACAACTTATAAATAATGCCATTCAGTATTCAGATCCAACAAAAGATTCTTTTGTGCAGGTAGATTTTGAAAAAGGAAATGAATTCTCCAAAATTAAAATAAGTGATAACGGCATAGGAATAGACCTTGACTTACATGGTCACAACATGTTTAAACTCGAAAAAACATTCCACGATAAGCTAAGTGGAAAAGGTGCTGGCCTATTCTTAACCAAATATCAACTAGAAGGGATGGAAGCCAAAATAGAAGTGGAAAGCATACCGCAAAAAGGCTCTACGTTTACAATAACTATGAAAAACAAATAAGATGAAAACAGTTTGGATTGTTGATGATGATCCTGTCCAGAAATTTCTGATTGCGCGTATTCTTAAATCCGTCCAAGAAATTGAGAGTCATTTCGAGTTTGAACACGGAAAACACGCTTACGATTATTTACTGGAACTGTTAGAAAGTAAGGCGAAACTGCCTGAAATAATACTTCTAGATTTAAATATGCCGGTTTGGGACGGCTGGACCTTCTTAACTAAATACAATGAATTGCCCCTGGAAAACAAACCAGACGTATTCATTTGCTCAAGCTCTATTGACCCAGATGATTATACCAAGGCGAAACAGTATAAATGTGTAAAGAAGTTTTACACGAAACCGCTTGCCCTACATGATATTTCTGAAATGCTTCAATTAATACAATCATAATGATTTACAACCTACAATACGTACAACACGCAATTAAACCTTTGCAAGAAGAATTGAAAAACCATTCTCTGTATAGCAAACTCAAGTCTTTTGAAGACATTAAAGTTTTTATGCAAGCACATGTTTTTGCGGTATGGGATTTTATGTCTCTGCTCAAATATTTACAAGTCAACCTTACTACTGTTAAAACCCCTTGGGTTCCATCTGAGAATACAGAAATAGTAAGGTTCTTAAATGAGATTGTTTTTGGTGAAGAATCTGATCTAAACGAATTAGGAGAAGCGCGCAGTCATTTCGAAATGTATAGAGATGCCATGCAACAAGCTGGAGCATCAACAGCAAGAATTGACTTATTTGTTCAACAAATTTCTGAAGGCAAAAGCATGCAAAATGCCTTTTCATCTGTTGTAGTAAATCCAAAGGTGGAAGACTTTGTCTTATTTACAGAAAGCCTTATTCAATCTGATCAAGCGCACAAGGCAGCGGCTGCTTTTACTTTTGGGAGAGAAAATCTAATTCCCGACATGTTCTATCAAATTTTGGAGAAAGCAGACCCAGACAACGGGCTATACAGTAAATTTAGATTTTATCTAGACCGCCATATTGAGGTAGACAGTGACGAACATGGCCCTTTATCTCTGCAACTTGTGAATCAGCTTTGTGGTAATGACGAATCTAAATGGATTAGTGTCCTCAAAACAGCCGATACAGCCTTACGAAAAAGAATTGCCCTTTGGGATGCCATTGAAGAAGATATAGCAGCTCATGTAACTGTATAAGCTTTCATTCATATCATCTAAAAACAAGACACCCTCCTTTGAAGTGATTTTCGAATTAGGTCAAGTGAGGATGATTATAACCTGCATGAGAAGCAATTCACTTGCAGTATTCATTTCAATTTATCTGAGTAGCAAACTCGTTTTAGATGGAGGGTACTTTAATGCTTCTCAAGAAAATAGTCTACATAGTCTTCTGGTCGAATAATCGTTTTTAAGGTCCACTCTAACCATAAGTCTTCATAATCTTGAGGAGAAAGTTTCCAATCTACTTTTGATTTTTTAAGTCTAGTGGTTGCATCGTAAAGAATGAGGGCAACAGCAACACTTACATTAAAACTTTCTGTAAAGCCAACCATCGGAATTTTCATCAGTGTATCGCACTCATCTTCCACACTTTTTGAAATCCCGCGTTTTTCGGCTCCCATGAAAAAAGCAGTTGGCTTAGAAATATCAAGGTCATTCAAAGTGATGTCAGTATGCGGTGTGGTTCCCACAATTTGATATCCTTTTTCTTTAAGGTCTTTTATGCACTGCTTTGTGCCGTTATTGTCTTGGTCGTACAAATGTCTGGTAACCCACTTGGTAGACCCTTTAGCAATAGTGTTTGCTACTTTGTGCGCATTGTGGTTTTGAATCACATACACATCTTGCAATCCAAAGCAATCGGCACTTCTAATGATGGCTCCTGCATTGTGCTCTTGATAAGTGTCTTCCATGGCCACTACTAAGTGCCTTGTACGCTCAGAGAGCACTTCCTCGAAGCGCTCTTTTCTAGATTCTGAAAGATAAGGCCTTAAGTAGGTATTGAGCGTTTTTCTTCTATCTTGTGGGATTTGAAATACCCGTTGAATCAACTTCTGCAAATTTCGACTCATACTTATAAATCTGATAACCTTTTGTTACCGGGTGACATTCTCAGTTCTGTAAACAAATTGTCCCACCATGTATCTACTTGAGTAAAAACAGGGGCATCTTTAGATATGCCGTCTTCATTGCCCAAGGCCTGTATACTCTCAATGAGCTCAAGCAAATAAACTTTACTCAAATCTTTTGTTGGTAAGTAACGATGAATGGCTTTAGTATCATCATCTATTGGTGCTAAAAACCCTGCTGAAACAAGGGTTTGCAAAGCATCACGTACAGAAACAATTGGAAGATGTAATTTCTCTGACAACTCTTCTTCCGAGCGCTGTGTAATGGCCCCTTTATAGTCTTTGTATATTTCATAAATGACCAAAACAGAAATTTTAAGTCGGAAACGCTGACTTAGATTACGGGATTGTCTTTCATAAATGTAATTTCTCAAATGTGCTTTGGCAAAGGCCAATTCTGAACCAAAAAAGACAATGAGCCAACTGGTCTGCAACCAAATTAGGAACAAAGGCAAAGCAGCGAAGCTTCCATAAATGGCGTTGTAACGAGAAACACCAACTTGGGTTGAAATGTATGCAACCTCCCACCATTGAAAAATGGTTCCGGAAATCATAGCACCATACAAAGCGGCTTTAAACGGTACTCTTGTATTGGGCATTAAAGAGAAGATGAGTCCAAAGAGAAGCCAAATCAAGAGATAAGGCGACAAGCCCAACAACAAGCTCACTACGGGTCCAATTTGGCTTAATACATCAGAATTTTCTGCCAGTTGATTGAACACGGT
Source organism: Salibacteraceae bacterium (assembly GCA_965658375.1). Taxonomy (GTDB): domain Bacteria; phylum Bacteroidota; class Bacteroidia; order Flavobacteriales_G; family Salibacteraceae; genus CBFHSD01. Next base: position 34,686 of record CBFHSD010000019.1, on the reverse strand, counting down.
TTTTAAATATACCGTCACCGAGCTAGACAGAATAACGATGATTGGCCCAACCATAAACACACTCAAATAATCTGTAAACTTTCGAGCGATGGTTCTTCCTTTATCTATGCCCCAAATATCATTTAGAGACATTTCGATAACATTAAGTAGTTTAATGACAGACCACATTAAAATCACCATCCCCACACCTGCAATTAAACCACCTTGGGTGCTTGCCAAGGTGCTTTCTACAAACTCAAAAATGCGTTCCCAAACAATTTGGTTGGCCCCTCCTTTTTCCAGAACAACTTTCTTGAGGTTCTCTTCTAAACCAAAACCTTTTGCTACCCCAAAAGCCATTGCCAATACGGGAACCACAGATAACATGGAATAATAAGTAAGGGCCGAAGCCCGCATTTGCAACTTATCTTCGCTAAATCCTTTTCCTGCTAAAAACAATAAACGCATCTGCTGGAAGGCTACCGCTTTCCATTTGGGAAAATCATCGCCAATGGGCTCCCACAGAGTATCGTTAAAAAAATGCTTCACTTTTGCAATCATCGCCCCGAAGGTAGAATTTTGTATGTTTTTATTCAACGATAAAGAAGTCTATGCACAAGATCTTAGAAATGTATCACCAGCTAAATCAGTTTGGAATTGCACAAAACCTTGATTTTAAATTAATAGAACCCGGAAGCATTGAATATGTATTGAAAGTTCAGAAAGAGCACTTGGCAACTCCTTTGGCCATACATGGCGGTGTGCTTGCCGCTTTAATGGATGCTGTACTTGGCGTTGCCGCTTTATCAAAATCTTGCGAAAGTGGGCAATTGGTTTCTACCGTAGAGTTTAAAATTAACTATTTAGCACCAGTTCCTCCAGAAGTTGAGTTATTGGCTAAAGGAAAGGTAATTCAAGCGGGGAAACGGATACACATTGCAGAAGGAAACATCTACATCAAAGACTCTAACGTTTTAGTTGCGAAAGGTATAGGAACATTTAACGCCTACCCATTAGAGAAGAGTGGAATTCTAGAACACTTGGAAAACCAATAATCTTGAACGCTGCAACTCAACGGAAAATGAAGGTTTTTAAAAAAGATTTTCATTTCTCTGAACATTTTCATTTGAGTATAGTTATAAATACAGGTTCGGGTTAATAGGGAGAAGACCTCGCACATGTTCAACATGGCGGGGTCTTCAACATTTAAGACCTTTGGTGAATTAATCGTAGAGCATTGGCCCATCAGAATCTTGAACCGAGTCTTGCATCTCTTTTAAGTTGGGAGGGTAGAATTCTTCACTTTGTTCAATGGCCTGCATCACTTGAAACAGTATATCTTCAGGATCATCTTCATAGTTAATGTTCATGGCTGGCTTAATTGTAAGAGAAATATCCACTCCTTTCTTCTTTTTCACTAGACCTCTTTTGTCAAAGCCCCTGCGCATACCATCAATCATAATAGGAACAACAATGGGCTTGTTTTCTTTAATGATAAAGCCTGTTCCCTTTCTTCCTTTTGCATAAGGTTTTGTGGTACCCTGCGGAAAAGTAATCACCCAACCATCGTTTAAGGCATCTCTCACCATGTTTTGATCTTTCATATCCACATCACGAGAAATATCTTTCCCTTTTTCTCGCCAAGTTCTTTTGACTAAAATGGCTCCAGCTCTTGCCATAACTTGCGGTAAAAACCCGGCTTTCATGGTTTCGTATGCTGCTATGAAGTAGATGCGAAGTTTTGGGTTAAATAAAATCCAAAGCGGACCAATTTTCTTGTATTTATTCTTTACACTGAAAAAGACCAAAAGCATCAAAGATACATCGGCAAAATAGGTTTGATGGTTAGAGACAAACAGTACGTTTCTAACAGGAATATTTTCTAAATTCTCAATACCATTGATCTTCGTATTGTATAGGTTTTTGAACCTGTATAGAGTTAATCCTCCGAGAATGAAAAAGAGCGTTCTCTTTACCCAGAATGGATTTCCTAAAGCATCTTTTTTGAATAACTTCATACGAATGATCTTGCCGTAAAAGTGCACAATAATATAAGAACTTTTGATTCTAGCTTTGCATATTTACACCAATTATGGTGTTAAGATTTCAACGCTATCTCTTTTCTCTCTTGGAGCAAATAGTACATTTGCCGGCTCATGCGAAAACTGTCTTTTCTCCTTTTATGTAGCCTTCTTTTCACCGCTTGTCAAAATCTGGAAACACCTAAACCAAGTACCACTCAAACACTTGAAAAAGAACAATTTGAACAATTCAGCACCAAAAAGTCACAAGAGTTCGACACGTATTTTGAGCGCTTAAATAAAATCCAGAAATTCAATGGCACGATCCTTATTGAACAAAATGACAGCATCTACAAAAGGGCTCTTGGTTACTCTAGACTGAAAGAAAAAACACCACTTCGTTTAAATCACGCTTTTCAATTGGCGTCTGTTTCTAAACCACTTACAGCAACTGCAATTATGCAATTGGTTGCTGATGGCAGATTAAGGCTTGATGAAAAAGTACAAGATATTCTTCCTGGTTTCCCCTTTGATTTTATTAATGTAGAGATGCTTTTGAAGCACCGCAGTGGATTAGCAAATTATATGTATATAACAGATACAGCATGGACCGAGCACCAAACACCCATGTGCCTGTCAGATGCTGTAAATCACTTTAATAAAAGTAAGCCGCTACCCTATTTCCCGGTGAATAGGCGGTTTAACTACTGCAATACCAACTACATGCTTTTAGCTGCTATTGTAGAGGCCAAGACAGAACAAGCTTTTGAAGAATACATGTTTCAAGAGCTGTTCAAACCATTTGGCATGGATCACTCCTTTATCTATACTGACAGTAATTATGTGAACCTTCCAGAGATTGCCGTTGGTCATGATTATCGTAAAAGACCTATTCCAGATTTTTACCTCAACGGCATTCCGGGCGATAAGGGTGCTTATAGCACTGTTGAAGATTTACACTCTTTTGTAAGGAACCTGAATAATGGGAAGATTATTCCCGATTCATTGGTTAAGATGATGCAAACTCCACAACACCCTCTAAAGGTAAATGGGAAAACATACGGAATGGGCTGGCGCATCAGAAAAAGAGCTGACGGCTCTACCATAGTTTTTCACCATGGCTGGTGGAGAGGCTACAAGACCTACCTCATTACAGATCCTAGTCGCAATTTGACCATCATTGTCCTTTCCAATTGGATCAAAGCGGGATCTATGAATCAAGAAGAGCTCCTGAACTTGATTTAAGCTTTGACGCATTATAACTTCATACTTACTAACTATTTATCTCCTTGTGTAAACAACTCGCATTTCGATTTTATGTTTACTCAATGTTACCTAAATTAGTTCATTTCAAATTATTTGTTAACTTTGCATTAATATTAACATAAAACTCCAATAAAATGAGAAAGATTTTGATAGCAGTAGGATTGGTACTTGGAGGAGTTGCATTTGCTCAATCATCTAGTGAGATATATGCATCTAGCTTAACAAATAACAATATAAAGTCAACTGAAATTCACCCATCAAGTTTAAACGAGGTGGTCTATTACCATGCCAATGGCAACATAAGAGGAACCGGCACTTTTGAAGAAGGTTACATGGTTGGCCTATGGCGTACTTATGACTTTAATGGCATTCTTAGAATGGAAGGTACTTTTAATAAAAGCAAGAAGGACGGGTTGTGGAATTTTTACAATGAAAACGGCCAACTTGCAGCAACTATTCTTTACGATAACAACGAAGTAGTTGAACGTACCGAAAAGTAATTCAGAAAACAGAATGAAAAAAAAGCCTAGGAAACTTCCTCGGCTTTTTTTATAAACTCATTTTTTCTTTCAGCTTCACGGCTTGCCTTCTCGATATCTCCACCTTAGTACCATCTTTCAAGATTACCAATAAGCCACCGTTGAACCACGTTTCAATTTTATCTATCCACCTTAGGTTAATGATGTGTTTTCTATTGGCTCTAAAAAAGACTTTATCACTTAGTTTCTTATCTAGATTATTCAATGATTTTAATATCAGCGGCTTATTGCTTTCGAAATACACTCGCACATAGTTTCCCTCAGATTCAAACAAGCGCACTTTTCCTAGCTCTACAAACCAGCAGCGATCTCCATCTTTCACGAATACCTGATCTTTCTCTCCAAGTTGTTGATCAGTTGACGAAGTCGTTTCTTCTTCCTGTTTTTTATCTTCAATCTTTTGAATGGTTTTCTTCAAAGAATCACTCAAACGATCTTCCTCTACCGGCTTTAGAATATAATCTAGAGCACTTACCTCAAATGCTTTTAATGCATACTCATCATAAGCAGTCACAAAAATGATTTCAGGCATATATTCAAGGTCCTCAAGCAACTCAAAACCAGTTTTACCCGGCATTTGAATATCCAAGAAAACTAAATCTGGTCTTAAATTCTCAATCTGCTCCAAGGCTTCTTCAGCATTGGCACATTCTCCAACAATCTTTATTCTAGTTTCGGGTTCAAGCAGACTGCGCATCTCTTGACGGGCAAGACGTTCGTCATCAACAATTAAAGCGTTAATCATAAGGCAAGTTTAAATTCTGGGCAGTACCACCTCCGTACATACAATCCCATTATCTGTGTTGAATATGCGAAAAGAGGCTTTATGGTCGTAGAGCAAATGTAAGCGTTGCTGAGTGTTGACCAAACCAAAACCAGTTTCTGGAGTTTTGCTAGAATCATACACTCCAGGATTAAAAATTTGGATTTTCAGCACACCATCAATTACTCTTGTTTTTAAAAGAATTTCTCCACCCTGCGGCAATTTACTCACGCCATGTTTTATTCCATTCTCTACAAGGGTTTGAATCATCAAAACAGGCACTTGAAAATCTGATGAACCTGGCCCCACATCTTTTGCGCAGTGCAAACGTTCTTCAAAACGTGTTTTTTCAATTTCAAGATAGTCGTTCACTATATTCAGTTCTTCATCAAAAGAGATCACCTTTTGTCTTCCCATCAATAATGAATTTCTAAGAATGTTACTCAATTGTGTAATGGAGCGTTTTGCCTTTTTAGGATCTTCATCTATCAATGCGCGAATGGTGTTCATGCTATTGAAAATAAAATGAGGGTTGAGCTGAGATTTCAATTTGTTCAACTCAATATCTTTTCGCGCTGCTTCATACCTCAAATTTTTTATTTCTTCTTGCTTGAAATTCTCAAAGTAATTGTATACGAAATAAATAAGCGACCATATGAGATATAGAATAGCCCAATTGATGGTGTTTTGAATAACATCTACCCACTTAAAAACAAAAGTATGTTTGATAACAGCTGCCTCTACCAAATAAAATAGCACTTGAAACAAAAGGGCGAACCCAATTGCAGCAATAAGCGCTCTTGGCACTAAACTTACCAGACGCAGCTTGGTCCAGCCAAACTTGACAATTAAATTCCTGTAGAGATGACTGGTTATTAAGCCAATACCATACACACTCAGCAATTCAGAAACCACTTCTGTATTTAAAGATTGGCCATAGAGTTTGGCTACAAAACCTGCCAGCACCACATATGTTAACCACCCAAAAACCTGAAGGTAATAGTAAAGGGCATGCTTATTCAATGTCATTGCTCAAAAATGAACAAACTCTTTTGAACGAACTAAAGCTTAATGATAAAAGGCGTTTCGTGACTATGAATAGTTTCTAGCTCCAAAAATGGAAGAGCCAACACGTACCATTGTGCTTCCACACTCGATGGCCAGTTGATAGTCGCCACTCATTCCCATGGATAATACAGAGAAGTCACTTTCGTTTTCTGCAGATTTTTGAATCTGATCGAACATTGACTTTAGCGTATTAAATTCCGTTCGCACCTGATTCATATCTTGGGTATTGGTCGCCATGCCCATTAAGCCCCTTGTTTGAACATGCTTCAATTCAATGAGGATTTCAGAATCGAAAATCTCAAAAAGTTCTTCTTTAGAGAAACCAAACTTAGATTCTTCTTCAGCTATATGAACTTGGAGCAAAACAGGAATAATGCGATCAATTTTCGCTCCTTGCTTGTTCACCTCGCGCAAAAGTTTCAAAGAATCAATTCCATGAATCAAACTCACAAAGGGAGCAATGTATTTCACCTTATTTCTTTGAAGGTGTCCTATCATGTGCCATTCAATATCTTTAGGAAGGGTTTCTTGTTTGGCTACAAGTTCTTGCACCTTATTCTCGCCAAAAACCCGTTGACCCGTTTCGTAGGCTTCTAGCAGAGCCTCATTGGGCTTGGTTTTAGAAACTGCTACTAGTATTACTCCTTCTGGAATACTTTGAGAAATTGCTTTTAATGATTCTTTGATAGCCATTCTGTTTTCTCTTTCATGTTGTGAAACAACAAGTCGATCTAATGTTTAGTTTCTGTCTGCTTTTATTCTTCGAACAAGTCATAGATTGTTAACCCGCTTCTCAATTTAGGCTCTACGTAAGTACTCTTTGGAGGCATAATTAAATCCGCATCTGCAACAGCTTTTAATTCATCTATTAGAACCGGGTTTAAAACAAAGGCCAATTGAAATTTACCAGAATCTACAGCTTTTTCAATACCTTCAATCCCCTCAGGGCCAGCCATGAAATCTACACGCTTATCGGTTTTAAGATCTGTGATACCCAAAACGGGTTCGAGAATGTAGTTGTTGAGGATTTCGCAATCTAGGCCATGAACCACATGTTCGAATACCCTTTCATTTTTCAATGAAAGCCCGTACCATTTTCCTGATAAGTAGAGTTTGATCAAATGTGCATGGAGCTCGTTTACTTCATTTTCAGAAAGAATATGAACGTCAAAAGAAGGCTCTATATTCTTTAAAAACTCCGCCTCGCTCATCTCTCCAATGGAAGTGATAAGCCTATTAAAGTCATATATATGAATGCTTTGATCGCTGATTAAATAGCTCATGAAATAAGAATGTGCACCTTCTCCTCTTTTTTCATTCAACTCTTCAGCAAGCAAGCGGCTAGAAGCTGTTCTATGATGGCCATCTGCAATGTATAAACTGTCTACTTCTTTGAAGTGCATTGTAAGTTGTGAAATCAGTTCCTCATCGCTCACTACCCACATGTAGTGCGAAGCTCCATCTGTGCTTGCAAATTCATATTCGCTTCTTTCTAGCATTACTTCTGCGAGTAGAGCATCAATGGCATCGTTATGATGGTAGGTTAATAGAACCGGCTCTGCATTCACCCCTGTTTGTAAGAGGTATTTTTTAAACATCTCTTCTCTTGCTGTGAGCGTATGTTCATGAATCTTCACATTTCCATTCACATACTCATCTATGTGCACGCCACAGATCACACCGGTGTACACGTGATCTCCCTTGACTTGTTTGTATAAGTAAAAACTTTGTTTTTCATCTCTAAAAAGATGTCCGTCTTCGACAAATTGATCAAAGGTTTTCCGAACCCTTTTAAACTTGTCTTCTATCGCTTCATTTTCGGGATCTACTCCAGAATCAGGATTGATCACGTGCAAGTAAGTGAAAGGATTGTGCTCTAATTTATAGCGGAGACTTTCTTTTTCGTAAGTAACATATGATCGAGATGATACTAAAGGAGCCTTTCCTCTTGGTGGACGGTGTGCTCTAAAAGGAGTGATTTTCGCCATGTATTCCGTTGGATGTTATGAATAAGGTATGAGCAAAGAAGAAAAAAAAAGCCGACATTTCTGTCGGCTTTACTCTATTTATTCTGAATCACTACTTCTTATAATGCGCGTCAATTATCTCTGCGATTTCTTCTCCAATTCTAGCTTGTGCCTCAACTGTGGCAGCGCCAATGTGTGGAGACAAACTAATTTTTGGGTGAACCAACAACTCTTTTATCGGCTTTGGTTCGTTTTCAAACACATCCAATGCCGCGTGAGAAAGTTTACCGCTGTCTAAAGCTTTGATTAAAGCGCTTTCGTCAACTACCCCTCCACGGGCCAGATTGATGAGCATTGCTCCATCTTTCATTTGAGTCAATTCCTTCTCACCAATAACAGGTTGGCCATCTTTTTGAGCGGGAATATGAAGTGAGATGAAATCTGCTTTTGAAAGCACTTCTTCTTGACTCACGGTTTGAATATTTACCTTACAATCTACTCCAGGAATCCCTAAATCTAAAGTAACTTCTGTTGGTTTCTTTGCGCACGCCAAAACGTTCATTCCTTGAGCCAATGCATATTTTGCAGTGAATTGACCAATTCTTCCAAAGCCAATAATTCCTATTGTTTTCCCTCTAAGTTCAACGCCTTTTCCATACTTCTTTTTCAGTACTTTAAACTCGCTTTCACCTTCAGAAGGCATTTTTCTATTGCTATCATACAAGCCTCTTGCGATGCTATACATGTGCGCCATTACCATTTCGGCAACGGCTTGAGAAGAAGATGCTGGTGTATTGAACACTACAATGCCTTTGCCTCTGGCATATTCTACATCAATGTTATCCATTCCAACACCACCGCGACCAATCATTTTCAATCCCGGACAAGCATCAATCAATGCTTCACGCACTTTGGTAGCACTTCTCACCAATAAAACTTCGTAGCCCTCTTTATTGATAGCTTCAATCAAGTCTTCTTGCTCTACTTTTTCGGTAACTAAATCGTAACCAGCTGCTTTTAACATGTGCTCTCCAGAAGGAGAAATACCGTCATTTGCTAATACTTTAACTGCCATATCTTGTTTGCTTATGCTCTTAATTTTTTCATGGTGTTCACCAGCTCCTGCACACTGTCTAGAGATAGTGCGTTGTACATGCTAGCTCTGTAGCCACCAACAGATCTGTGCCCTTTAATACCACTAATATTCGCTTGGTTCCACAATTGATCAAAGCGTTCTTTTTTGCTTTCATCTGTTAGTAAGAAACATGCGTTCATGTTAGATCTATCTTCTTTAGCTGCAGATCCCTCAAAAAGCGGATTCGCATCAATTTCTGAATACAACATGTCTGCGCGATCTTGAGCCAATTTTTCATAGGCTGAAAGTCCACCATTTTTCAACATATGACGCAAGTTCAACATGGCCACATAGATTGAATACACTGGAGGCGTATTGAACATAGAATCTTTAGAGGCATGAACACCGAAATCGAGCATAGAAGGAATATCGCGACCCGATTTATTGAACACTTCATCTTTCACAATGTAAACCGTAGCTCCAGCCGGACCTAAGTTCTTTTGCGCTCCTGCATAAATCATATCAAAATCAGCCACGTTCACTTTGCGGCTAAAAATGTCTGATGACATGTCGCAAATTAATGGTGCGTCTGTAGCAGGAAAATCTTTGAACTGAGTGCCAAAAATGGTGTTGTTAGAGGTAAAGTGCAAGTAATCTGCGTTGCTTGGTACTTCTATATTTTTGGGGATATAATTGAAGTTTTTGTCTTCTGAAGAAGCCACAACGTTCACATTACCTAGTTTCTTAGCTTCTTTAATTGCTTTTTTAGACCAAGTACCTGTATTGATGTAAGCTGCAGTTCCATCAGCACTTAACATATTGTAAGCCGTCATCAAAAAGCCTGTACTTGCGCCACCTTGAAGAAACAATACCGAGTACCCTTTAGGTACGTTCAACATTTCTTTTACCAAGTCTTGAGCTTCTTCCATCACCTTCACAAAGTTTTTGCTTCTGTGGGAGATTTCAAGAATAGAAAGATTGAGGACGTCAAAATTGATTACCGAAGCTGCTGCTTCTTGCATTACCTCTTGAGGCAGAATACATGGTCCTGCTGAAAAATTATGAACCTTAGCCATAAATGATTGTTTTAAGCAATTAAACTTGGGCGCGAAGTAATGAAATGTAGATGATTAATAAGGTTACCATACGGTTAAAAAGCACTTCTAGTCTTTTGACTCCGCGCCTATGAGTACCCCGAAATTCCCGTCAAGGTCATTCCTGTGAATGGATGGAGCATACATCCGAGACACGAAACCATCGAGGTACAAGGCATTATTGCATCCTTTTTCAATGAAAAACTGGGCGAAAGTGTAGAAGTTGACCGGTTGTGATGAAATGGCAAAAATGAGCGATCCATTCGGTAGAACTCCCACTCCATTTCGAACATAAGTACTCTTTGATTCTTTATTGAATGCAGGATGCATTTCTCCATTGATGACCAGCATAGGGCCAGATTGCGTGGCATAGCATATACTCGAATCACTTTTGAATTCGGAAGTGCTTACCACAACACCTCTCGATGGCGTAAGGTAGAACACTCCGTTAGGTTGTAAATAGAAATTACCGTAGGTGGAATGCTTCTTATTCAAGGTGATAATTTGTTTATGGTTTTGGATGAATAGCCCTTGAGGCGATCCGTCTTTCAAATACATTCCTCCATTGGTTGCGAAAACCAGTTTCTCTCCCTTTTCTTCGAGATCTGATTTTAAGCGGCCGATAGTCCCGTATCTCTTCCCTTCATCATTCTTCCAATACATCTTGATTTTGTCTGTGAGTGGATCAACAACCACGCAATGAATCTCAACTTGTGCAAAGGAATTCTGAGCCATCAGATTCAAAACAGCAAAAATAAAAGCAAAAAACCCCTTATTCATTTGGATTGATAAAAGGTTTCTTATTCTTTGGTGCTTTCATGTCTACATCTTCTTTAAACTCCCAGTTTTTCTTTATCCATTCGTAGGCATCATATTGATTGGAAGGCACATAATATGCCTTTATCCCCTCCATCTCTGGCTGCATGGGTTCTAAGCGATGGAAAACAATCCAATCTCTTTTGTCGTCATATTTCAAAACAATGCGAGCATCCTCAGCATGTTCAAGAACCAATCTTCTCTTGGATCTTCCATCGCCATTAAAAAAAGAATATCCGAATCTTGGGAAGCCGCGTTGATCGAAATACATGGCTTCTACCAATTTTATATTGCTCATCTTGGTGTTTCCATCCCAACCCAAAAGTGCATAAACCGTGGTTCCTTTGACTTTTTTAGGAATGATTTGGTAATACAGCGCCCCATACCAAGCAGTGTACTTCATTCGTTTATACTCCAAGCCTGAGTCGTATTTTTCTGATTCATCGATGAGTTCAACCACCTTTCCCGAATTGTTTTTACCCGGTTTGGTTTGGATAAAATTGAAATAAACAAACTCTCCTTTTTTCACTGGAATGTTCCATGTCACCATTCTGAATGCACCGTCTGGAGAATAAAGATCTCCTAAATACTGCACTTTCAAAGGATACTCGAAGCTCCCTTTTTCATCTAAAAACACTTCAACCATTTTGAGTAAAGAATCATTGGCAATGGTTCTTGTCGAGTCGGTTTGAGCAGACATTAAGTTTGCACGTAAACGCACAATTTCGAGGTGCAAACTATCTAAGGCTCCTCGTTCTTCTTGAGCGAATAGGTCACCACATGAAATGCTAAACACGACTAAAAAAAACAAAAATACCCTCATGAATCTCCTTTAAAAAAGTTTGCTTTGCAATTCTTTATTCATTACAAATTTACTACGCATGTCCAGTACTTTTCCCATAAAAAATAGAATAGCTGCATTCAATGCTCTAGGCAAGCACTTGCAGCAAGTGATTGATGAAGACTTTTCATCTGAAGCTATTCAACAGGTTTTGCGCATGGCTAAAAACGAGAACGCTTGGTTCACGGAAAAAAGTATACGTGAAGCCATTGCAGAAATTAGACCATGGCTTTACCAAGAGCATTTATTGAGCTGGATTGCACCCTATGATTTCCATACAGGTAACAAAACCATCGGTTTAATAATGGCGGGAAATATTCCATTGGTAGGTTTTCACGATATGCTCTCCATTCTTGTTAGCGGAAACTCCGTTCGGGGAAAAATCTCTTCCAAAGACCGCGTTCTTCCTAACTACATCTCTCAAGAACTCATAAAAATTGACCCCCGGTTTGAGCAAGTGATTGAATTAAGCGAAGCTCCGCTTAAAAGTATAGATGCCATAATTGCTACAGGCAGTAACAATAGTGCCATGTACTTTGAGAGTTACTTTGGCAAGTATCCAAACATCATCCGTAAAAACAGAAATTCTGTTGCGGTTTTAGATGGCAATGAAAGCAAATCAGATTTGCTGGAATTGGGGAAAGATATCTTTTCTTATTACGGATTGGGTTGTAGAAACGTTAGCAAGCTATACGTACCTGCTAACTATTCGTTCAATACATTCTTCGAAACCATTGTTGAATTTGGAGACATCATAGATCATCACAAATACAATAACAATTACACCTACAACAGGGCCATCTATTTAATGACCAGAGAACATATGTTAGACAACAATTTTTTGCTGCTTAAAAAGGGTGAACATTTGGCTTCTCCCATTGGCGTTCTGCACTACCAAGAATATGAAGATCAAGCTGATTTGGACATCTTACTAGAAAGTCAAAGCAGTAACATTCAAGGAATTGTATCTAACTCCAATGAGCACCTTGCTTTTGGGGAACTTCAGTCCCCTAAGCTTAATGATTATGCCGATGGAGTAAATACCCTTCAATTTTTAGCAAACCTCTGAACTGAATAAACGTCTAAACATTTGGTTATTTTAAATATTGAAGTTATTTTGCCCGGTCTCAAACAAGTAGAAACGCCCGATAAGTATGCTGAAACACAGCTTTTTATTCACACTTTTCGCTGTTCTTTTGATATATACATCAAATGCACAGCTCTGGTCGGAAAATTTTAATGGAGCTAATCCATATGCAACTGTTGACACAAATACAATCGATCAATCCAGTATTGGATCTTTAGGTTTTAACATGTGGCTCATCAACAATGTTTATACGGGTACCAACCCCATTCCGAACACACCAAATCAACCAGCAGGTATAACGGGTAGTCCAAACTCCAATTACTTACATGTAAGTGGCAGATCTACCCTAGTCAATCAAAACGCTTACAATGATGTGGTTTCCATAGCGGGAACCGAAGCTATTTTCTCTAGCATTACAACTGGGGCAAATACCACAGGACTTACTGGTGTTACTATGGACTTTTGGTTCTTGAATGCTTCGGGAGCCGGCAGTGCAGAGGTATATGCAAAAGATGGCGCTGCTGGAACGTGGACCTTACTTGCTCCGGCTGATTTTTCGCAAGCCATTAACGGGGTATCAACCACTTGGACACAAACTACTTACTCTGGCTCGGTGCTAGACAACATGACCAATGTTATTCTAGGTTTTAAAAGCAATGTGGTAACAACAAGCTCATCGCCTTCTTTCTCTATTGACGACATTAGCATTACTGCTCCATCAACAGCAGTTACTGCAAGCATCTTAAGCCCTACTCCAATACCTAGTCCTGTTTGTGCTGCTGATAATATTTCTTTTGTCGCAGATAATTCAAATCCTGCTGTTACAGTATATGCATGGTGGTTTGATGGAGCGAACAACGGACCTCAAACGCTTTTCGGTTCTACAGTGAATTTTACAGCCATTAACCCAGGTGTGCAAAGCACTTTCAACTGCTACTTGGCAGTAACGGATGGCAACACTGTTGACACCTTATTCTTCAACTTGGTGGTTGATCCATGTACTTCCCCTAACATCAACATTTCTGGAACGCCAACAACGGTCTGTTCTGGAGATAATGTTCAATTTACGGATGCAACTACACCGGGCTCTTCTCCTGTTACGGGAGTTCAATGGGCATTTCCAGGTGGAACCCCTGCTACTTCAACAGCTTTGAACCCTCTTGTTTCGTACAATCTTACTGGAAACTACGATGTGTATTACCAAGTAACCGATGGAAACGGAACCTATTACGATACGCTTAGCAATTACATTACTGTAATCAATTGCCCAGTTCCAATTGCAGATTTTCAAGCAAGCGCAACCACGATTTGCCCTGGAGAATGCATCTTCTTTGTAGACCAAAGTCAAAATATGGGCGCTGGTGGTTCCAATTGGTTGTGGTTATTCGATGGAGCAGATTCCGCTTCATCTACCCAGCAAAACCCTCAGAACATTTGTTATAATGTGCCCGGGACTTACGCGGTTACTTTGGTTGCTACCAACCCGAATGGTTCAGACACCTTATTGCAACAAAACTACATTACGGTAGATTCTTGTTTGGCACCTACAGTAAACTTCACAGTTGAACAGGATAGCATTTGCCAAGGGACTTGTATTCAGTTCTATAACAGAACGCTTAGAGCAGACTCTTTTGCCTGGACCTTTAGCGGAGCGGATGCTACTTATCAGGAATTTATTAATGTTGACAACCCGATTGTTTGCTACTCAGACACTGGCTTCTTTACAGTACAGCTGGTTGCAACAAACGACTATGGCGCGGATATTTATGCTGAAGACATTATTTCTGTATCACCTTATCCTAGAGTTTTAGCGAGCAATGACACCAGTGTTTATATTGGTGAATCTGTTGATTTATCTGCTTTCGGAACTTCACCTCTTTTCCAATGGACACCCGATTACGAATTGAGTTGTCAATTTTGTAGAGAAGTGACAGTTAGCCCGAAAGAAAACACATGGTATTATGTAACCAACATCAACGATCATGGCTGCGCATCAACAGATTCTGTTCTTGTGCTTGTTAGAAAAGAATACTATTCTGGAGTTCCTGATATATTCTCTCCAAACGGAGATGGTTTGAATGATGAATTACAGGTTCTTGGAAATGGAATTTCTGAAGTTGAATTTGTCATTTTTGATCGTTGGGGAGTTCAAGTTTTTGAATCTAGAAGTCAAGACTTAGGTTGGGATGGAAGGTATGATGGAGATTTCGCTGAACCTGGGGTTTATGTGTATTTAGCCAAAGTCACCTACCTCAACGGATATCAAGAATTACTGCAAGGAGATGTAACATTGGTGAGATGATGTTGAAAGAGCAAGGATTTATGAAAAAAATACTTCTAATTGTTTGTGTTTTGTTGGGTTCAGCGTCTTATGCGCAAAATGATCCGGTATACTCACAACGTATTCACAACCCTGTTTCTTACAACCCTGCGAATGCGGGTATGTTCAATGGAACATTGAGAGGAACAGGTACTTTTAGAAGACAATGGGAAGGAATATCAAATATTTCTTACCAAACCATGGCTGTGAACGCAGATTTTCCATTAGTACACGATCCATTTGGTAGTGATGACTTTATTGGAATGGGAATTAATGTAGAAAGCGATCAAGCGGGTCAATCTGCTTTTCAACAATTGAATGCGAATCTTGCTTTTAGCTATGTACGCCCAATGGATCAATACAATTGGATTTCTGTTGGATTCCAAGCAGGATATTCCCAAAAAAGCCTTTCTACGGCAGGATTAAACTGGGCTGACACTTGGACCACTGTTGGTTTTGATCCAACAATAGGAACAGCTGAGGTATTTACCAATGAATCTTCAAACTATTTAGACTTTGGAGCCGGGATCAACTTTTACAGACATTCTCGTTCAGGCGCAAAAGCTTTTGCCGGATACTCGATGTATCATGCCAGTGAGCCCTCTGTGAATTTCTTAGGTAGTGACGATATCATCTCCAGGCTTCACGTAGTGAGTGGAGGAGTTTTGATTGGCAATAAGAAAAAAGATGTGTATTTCTTCCCTAATGTCATTTGGCAAACACAAAGCTCCATCACCACCATTACCTATGGTATGGACTTGAAGTTTATGTTAGGAGGAGCAACAACACATACAGGTTACCTTACAGAGTCTAGCTTATCGTTGGGCGTGTACCACCGTTGGGATGATGCATTGATACCAACATTGAGAATTCAAAAAGGTGGTTTTGACTTAGGAGTTTCTTTTGATGTAAACATTGGTGACATTACCCGCATCAATGGCGGAATGGGTGGCCCAGAATTTAGATTAGCTTACCGAGCTGGCTACAAGAAGGGTTCTAGAAACAAAGGCAAGAAAACATTCACTAGCTTCATGTAAGCTATAGAAGTACAGAAAACAAAAAAGGGATGCTAAGGCATCCCTTTTTTGTTTTAAAGATTTATCTTTTTGTCTTTCGGGAACTTGACTTCATACTTGATGATGAGCTCTTGTGTTTCTCCCGGTTCCAATGTGAGGTCCCAATCTAAAAAGCCCTTCTCTTCATCGTATGCGGCTTTACTCTTACTAATAAGCTTGATAGTAATGTCATTGTTTCTACTAATGGGGATTTGATCCTTCAAATGAAGCTGAACGCTTGAATTCTTCGTATTTCTAACCTTTAGCTTAATCGCCATAGTTTCTTTTTTTGACCCTCCAAAGGTGCTTGTCTCACACATTTCTGTAATGCGTTCTCTAGACAACACTATTTGGCGATCACGCCCCATAGAGATGTTTAACGTATCGAAAGTTGTAAGTGGATCTATGTACGATTGCCCGATGTAAGTCCCTTGAAAATACAAATTGGCAGATCCAGGCATAAGGTTAAATTCATCCCAACCTGTTACTCTCGCCAATAAAAACGCTTCTTTATCTAGTTTAGGAATAGCTGTATGCTCATACATCGCAGGTAATTCCATCTTTTGCACTTGTACCAATTTTCTTTGGTTGCTAGAAGGAATCGTGTACAATTCGTTAATTTCAAAATCAACGGTCAACTGGTTTTCTACCATCGTGGTAAAGGAAGAAACTTCTTTTGCTTTTCTTTTATCAGCATTGCTTACTCCTGGAACTTCATTAAGTTCAATATCTTCAACAGCACGTGAATTCATGTAACTGTAATCGTAAGAGCTTAGCTTATCATAAGACTGAATAAAATTCAAGACCCAAGGATTTAAGATAGGTTTGGTATTGTTTACCAAAGGGTGGCCTGTACTTAGCGTAAGTTTCACGTCTTTCCAATCTATTCCTGTTGATTGCTGCACATTGGCATTGTAAGTAAGGTTAACAGCAGCATCTACTTCGCCACCTCTTACTTCGTAGCTAGGTATCCATCCAGCATTTCTAGAAATAAAGCTCAAATCAAAGTTGGCCTTCGTTGTTTTTTCTGCTTTCACAGTAACCACAACCACTCCTGTAGAAGTATTTCGCTTTACCTGTATGCCATTTAATTGTTGCTGTATACGAGTACGTTCTGCTACGTAAGCCCGTTCTTGCTTATTGCTTTGAAATAATTTTTCGCTAAGCTCTGTCAACCGTGTACGGAAAAAGTTGGCCATAGACTCCAACTCTTCAGCAGTGAGAGTGCTGTTGGTACCCTTCATTTGTTGATTGGCCATGACCAAGGCTTTCTCGCTTTGTAGAACACTTCTGTATTCTTGCTCTTTTTGAATCTTCTCATTTAAGTAGACCACAGAATCTTCATAAGTCAACTGAAGTTTACTCTTCGGAGCTGCATTCAAATAATCTAAGTAATGGCTCACCCCCATAATGGTAAAATCTCCTTTACCTCCTATTTGAATGGTGTTGGGGTCAATGGAATTGGTTAATCCAATAAAATGCACTTCGCTTTCGCCTTTGGGTAAGTCTACAGAAGAAGACCTGTTAATTTCAGCTCCTTGAACGTAAAGTGTGACATGTTTGATAGATGAGGAAGTCTTAATGGGTTCGGATGCAAATGATACCGATTGAAGAAGAGCGCACAGCGCCACTGCTATTTTAAATTTCATAAACGTTTATTATTGGTTTTAGAGAGGGTGTAAAAGTCAACATCATTTCACAATGTTAAATGTTAAACAAGGTTAAGCTTGCTTGAAAGTTATAAAAGTGATTTGCTTTGCACCTACTCTTTTAAAGTAATTTCGCTGAAACAAATAGTACGCCATAGATGAAAAAGCCTTTGATATTAGTTTGCAACGATGATGGAGTTTTTGCTCCTGGCATCCAAGCCCTTACATCAGCTGCTGAGAAATTCGGTAAAGTAGTAGTGGTAGCTCCAGATAAACCTCAAAGTGCTATGGGGCATGCCATCACCATCAACTCTACGCTTCACATACGTCAAATTGAGAAAACAGAGAACAAGGAAATTTACAGTACTTCTGGAACCCCAGTTGACTGCGTGAAGCTTGCTGTAAATGAGATTTTAGATCACAAACCAGATCTTATTGTTTCTGGCATTAACCATGGATCTAACGCAAGCATTAACGTAATTTATTCAGGTACCATGAGCGCAGCGGTGGAAGGTTGTTTAGAAGGCATTCCATCTGTTGGTTTCTCCCTCTTAGATTTTAGCATAGATGCCGATTTCAGCGCATCTCAACACTTTGCTGAAAAAGTCATTGCGCATGTGCTAGAAAACGGACTTCAACAAGGCGTTTGTTTGAACGTAAACATCCCAAAACTCCCTTTGTCTGAAATAAAAGGCATACAAGTGTGCAGGCAAGCCAATGCCAACTGGGAAGAAGAGTTTGATAAAAGAAAAGATCCTCATGGTAGAGAATACTTCTGGCTTACAGGAAAATTCGTCAATTACGATGATGGAAAAGATACCGATGTGTTCGCACTAGAAAGCAACAAAGTATCTATTGTTCCCGTTCAAATAGACCTTACGGCTCATCATGCCATCAAATCTTTAGAAGTGCTCAATCAAGATGTTTAAGAACGATAGTTTTATTCAAGGCCTTATTGTGGGTGCGGGCGTTCCACTTGTTGGCTATGCCGTATTCCAAATTTTTATTGAGTCGCTTGGTGGTGCTTTAGGAGGTTCGCTTCAAGAGAACTACCTCCTACTTCTTGTTGGGCTCAATGCCTTAATCATGCGTTATGTGCTGCTAAAAAAGAAACACAATCAAACAGGAAGAGGAATTATGCTGGTGACTTTCATCTACACCATTGTGTATTTTACGTATTACTACACCAATTTATTTTCATGAAAGTTTTTTGCATAGCAGGAGAGGCTTCAGGAGATTTACACGGCAGTAATCTTGTGAAAGCTTTGGTGAAGAAAGAGGAAGATCTTAAGTTGAAAGGCTGGGGTGGCGATTTGATGGAAGAGGCTGGTGTAGAAATATCTAAACACTATAGAGAACTCGCTTTTATGGGTTTTGTGGAAGTACTGATGAACATCCGCACCATTCTTTCTAATATTAAAAAATGCAAAACCGAGATAGAGGCCTTTCAACCTGACGCCCTGTTATTGATCGATTACCCGGGCTTTAATCTACGTATTGCAGAATGGGCGCATGAAAAGGGAATAAAAATCATCTATTACATTTCACCGCAAATTTGGGCTTGGAAAAAGAACCGCGTTTTTAAAATTAAAAAGTGTGTAGACCAAATGATGGTCATCTTACCATTTGAGCAAGATTTTTACGCCAAGTACGATGTAGATGTAGACTTTGTGGGTCACCCATTGCTAGATGCTCTTCCGGCAAAACCAATCTCTACTTTCGAAGCATTTTGTCAAAAAAATAAGATAGATACCAAGCCCATCATAGCTTTGCTTCCCGGCAGCCGCAAGCAAGAGATTGCAAAAATGCTTTCAAAAATGTTGACCCAACTAAAGCATTTTCCCGACTATCAATTTGTAATTGCCGGAGCACCCTCTCAACCCGATGCCTATTATCAAGAGATCACCAAAGGAGGTGTTCCCGTCATTCACGGCAGCACTTATGAGATCTTACAACATGCTCAAGCAGCCCTTGTTACTTCTGGCACCGCAACATTAGAAACCGCCTTGCTTCAGGTTCCCGAAGTGGTATGCTACAGCTCAAGCGTCATTTCTTACAACATTGCCAAAAAGCTTGTTGACATCAAGTTCATTTCACTCGTAAACCTGATAATGGACAGAGAGGTAGTGAAAGAGTTGATTCAATCAGAGTTGAATGAACATAAGCTCAAAGAAGAGTTGAAGGCCGTTTTACCTGATGGAAAAAAGCATGAGAAAATGAGCACTGACTATCTGGAACTGAGAGAAAAACTTGGTGGTCCGGGAGCCTCATCAAGAGCGGCAGATGTCTTGTTGAAAACTATCAATCGCAGCTAAAGTCCTGCCTGCATACACCTGTTAGATTTGAAGCCGTGAGAATACTCCTCTTTATATGCAGCTTCACTTTACTTGGCCAGTTTGTATTAGCCAGCAATCCGCTGTTTAGCGAACACATCAAAGTGGGGATTTTTTGGCAAAATCGCCCGTATGATGTGGTAATGACTGTAAAGCAAGGAAGCTATGAGATTATTGGCGATGGTCATGAAGTAATGGACTTTAGCGCCCAGGACATGTTAAAGATAGAGACCAAAAATGGGCAACTTCAGCTTAGAACCTTTTCCAGCTTTGTGGGAAGCTACAAGAGAATAGAAATCAATGGCATCCATGAGAGTTGTGCACTCAACATCAAACCTTCAAAACCTAGTTTAGGAGGTAGATCATACCCTGACAATTTAGACATCAGTGTGTGGGAAGGAAAACTCAAGATTATTAACGATGTAGACCTCAACGATTATTTAGCGGGAGTTGTACAAAGCGAAGTGGGCAATAGAAAAACCAAAGAATTTTACAAAACGCAGGCCATCATCAGCAGAACCTACGCCCTAAAGCATTGGTATAAATACGAAGATTTAGGTTTTAACCTCTGCGACCGAGTTTCTTCTCAGGTATACAAAACCATGTGCTGGAATGATACCATAGCTGCTGCCGTTAAACAAACCAAAGACCTTGTTTTGGTAGACAGCAATGTGAACCTCATAGCTGCTGTTTTTCATTCCAATTCTGGTGGGCAAACCACAAACTCAGAAGACGTGTGGCTCACCGCAGCCCCTTACTTAAGAAGTGTACCCGACACCTTTAGCTATGAAATGCCGCATAGCAGTTGGACAGACACCTTGAGCATCACCGATTGGTACGCCTACTTTGCCCAAACCAACTTGGCAGATACCGCCAATGACAGTGTACGCATTTCTCTACTGAATTACTGTCCAGAAGAAAGGCCCATTTATTTCTTCGAACAAGACTCACTCTTACCAACCAAAATTATGAGGCGCGATTTCAAGTTAAAATCAACTTGGTTTTGCATAGAACCCAATGCCGACTCCACTTTAATTGCTATTAACGGCAGAGGCTTTGGTCACGGTGTGGGCATGCCCCAAGAAGGTGCCATGCGCATGGCGAAAGTGGGGTACTCTTACGAAGAAATTCTGCACTACTATTATTACAACGTGCACATTGTGAGGCTTTCACTTTTAGACTATCTGCGCGAGTACTAGTGTTTAATGTCAAACGTCCTTTCGAGAGCCTCAGGGACTTCGTTAAATCTATTCATTGTAACCAACATTAACCCGCACACTGAGCGGAGTCGAAGTGGCAGCCAAAGTGGAAGAAGCGATGGACTAGACGTGCCAATCAGCAAAATATCATTCTAAAGCACATCCCTCAATTCAGTGTTTTTATCAAAAACACTTTTTGCAAAAGGACACAAGGGCATGATCTTCTTATGGTTTTCCCGAGCATAATCAACAGCTTTCAAACCAATACTTTGCCAACATCTCGTCCTCTAAAATCCTCAGAAACTTCGGTGTGATCAATGATGAATTTATCCTCTCCCGCCCAAACGAAGGTCATTCTGCCTGTTTCTTTGTCTTCTAATTTCCCTACAAAGGCAACTTTGTTCCCTGATTCTTCCATCCTATTTCTTTTCTCTCAAAAGTAACCACAAGCATCCTGTTTACAAGAGTTCATAAAAGGATAACAATTTTTAAAAGATTCAATTTAGTATGCACGCATACTTTTTTATATATTTGGAATCAAGAAAAATTTATGAAAGCAGAAGAAACAATCGATTTTCCCATTCGCTGGGCATGGCATAAAATTTCAAGACTTTATAACCTTGAGGCCAATCGACATGACTTCACCATGAGCATGGGTTACGCTTTGCTAAATATTGATCGTAAAAAGGGAACACCAAGCACCAAATTGGGTCCTCTAATGGGTATGGAAAGTCGCTCTTTGACCCGTACTTTAAAAACCATGGAAGAAAAAGGATTCATCACCCGCATTCCCGATGAGATTGATAAACGCAGCGTTCGTATACACCTCACAAAGCTTGGAGCAGAAGTCAGAGAAATATCTAAACTTACCGTAATCAACCTCAACAACAAACTGAAAGAACGCCTTTCAGAAGAAGAATTGAATACCTTTCTTCAAGTTATTGGAAAAATCAACGATACACTTGACCGCACCTCACAACTCACCGAAATGAATCAATTGAACAAACGCATAGAAACACTCAAACAATGAATCGTAAAATCAAAAAAGTCGCCATTTTGGGATCTGGTGTCATGGGTTCTCGCATTGCTTGCCATTTTGCCAATATCGGCTGCGAAGTACTCTTGCTGGATATAGTTCCAAAAGAAGCGCTTGAATCAGACAAGAAAAAAGAGCGCAACGCAATTGTTGATGGCAGCTTGAAAACTGCTTTAAAAAGCAAACCTTCTCCCATTTACAACAAGTCCTTTGCGAGTCGTATTTCTACTGGAAACTTTACAGACGACATGTCTAAAATTTCTGATTGCGATTGGGTAATGGAAGTGGTGATAGAACGCTTGGACATCAAGAAACAAGTGTTTGAACAGGTTGAGAAATACCGCAAACCAGGTTCGCTCATTACGAGCAATACATCTGGTATTCCTATCCACTTAATGTTAGAAGGAAGATCCGAGGATTTTACACAGAATTTCTGCGGAACCCACTTCTTCAACCCACCGCGTTACCTCAAACTGCTTGAGATTATTCCCACTCCTAAAACAGCTCCAGAAGTCACTGACTTTCTCATGAGTTATGGACATAGATTTTTAGGAAAAACAACAGTACTTTGTAAAGATACTCCAGCATTTATTGCCAATAGAGTTGGGGTATTCAGCATTATGGCTTTGTTCCATACTGTAAAAGACTTGGGTTTATCTGTTGATGAAATAGATAAACTAACTGGGCCTGTGCTTGGAAGACCTAAATCTGCCACCTTTAGAACGGCTGATGTTGTTGGACTTGATACTCTTGTTCTGGTTGCCAATGGCTTGAAAGAGAACGCGCCCAACGATGAGCGCAATGATGCTTTTGCGCTACCAGATTTTATTCAAAAAATGGTAGACAACAATTGGCTTGGTTCAAAAACAAAGCAAGGTTTCTACAAAAAAGCAAAAGACGAAAAAGGCAAAAAGCAAATCTTGTCGCTCAACCTTGATACTTTAGAATACGAGGCCAAGCAGAAAGTAAAATTTGCAACGCTGGAGTCTACCAAGAAAATTGACGACTTGAAAGAACGCATGCCGGTGTTGTACAATGGCAGCGACAAAGCCGGTGAGTTTTACCGCAATGTCTTTAACCAATTGTTTGCATACGTAAGCAATCGCATTCCAGAAATTGCAGATGAAGTGTATAAACTGGATGACGCACTAAGAGCTGGTTTTGGATGGCAACAAGGGCCTTTTGAGGCTTGGGATGCCATTGGTTTTGAAGAAGCTCTTTCTTCTATGGAAGCTTCAGGCAACAAACCTGCGCAATGGATTTACGACATGAAAGCCGCTGGCTTCTCTTCTTTCTACAGCGTAGAAAATGGTGTGAAGAAGTACTACAATGCCAACAGCAAAACTTACGAAACCATTCCAGGTCAAGAAGGCTTATTGGATTTAGACCTTCTAAAAACAGACCACACCATTTGGAGCAACAAAGGGGCTTCAATTATTGATTTGGGAGATGGCATCATCAACCTAGAATTTCACACCAAAATGAATACCATTGGCAGTGAAATCATCACAGGAATAAACAAAGCCGTTGACCTTGCCGAGAAGGAATACAAAGGTCTGGTGATCTCCAATACAGGTGAAAACTTTAGTGCTGGAGCCAATGTGGGCATGATCTTTATGATGGCCGTAGAGCAAGAGTGGGATGAACTCGATTTTGCCATTCAGACCTTCCAAAAAACAATGATGCGCTTGCGCTACTCTAGCATTCCTGTAATTGCAGCGCCTCACGGCTTAACGCTAGGCGGTGGATGTGAATTGAGCATGCATTCTGATAAAATCATCGCACATGCAGAAACATACATTGGCCTTGTAGAATTTGGTGTTGGCCTTATTCCTGGTGGCGGTGGAACCAAAGAATTTGCTTTGAGACTAAGCGATGAATTGAAAGATGGAGACATTAGAATCAATCAATTGCGCAACCGATTCTTAACCGTTGGACAAGCCAAAGTAGCTACCTCAGCACACGAAGCTTATGACCTTGGCTATTTTAGACCAGGCATAGATGAAGTGGTTGTAGACAGAAGCTATCAATTGGCATACGCCAAGCAGCAAGCCATTGCCATGTACGATAGAGGTTATACACAACCTGCCAAACGAAACGACATTACAGTTTCTGGTGCAGAAGGACTTGGTATTGTTTACGTAGGTGCCAACAGCATGTTAAGCGGAAACTACATTAGCGAGCACGATGCACTGATTAGCGAAAAGCTTGGCTTTGTAATGTGTGGTGGCGACCTCAGCGAACGCACAACGGTAAGCGAAGATTACCTCCTAAAGTTAGAGCGCAAAGCGTTTTTAGAATTGTGTCAGAAGCGCAAAACCTTAGAACGCATGCAGAGCCTCATCACCACAGGTAAAATTTTAAGAAATTAATCACAGCAAAGAAGAATACTCATG
Source organism: Salibacteraceae bacterium (assembly GCA_965658375.1). Lineage (GTDB taxonomy): Bacteria > Bacteroidota > Bacteroidia > Flavobacteriales_G > Salibacteraceae > CBFHSD01. The sequence continues at coordinate 10,182 of CBFHSD010000019.1, read as the reverse complement.
AACGCATATATCATAGCAGCAAAAAGATCGGCAGTGGGCAAAGCACCCCGCGGGAGTCTGCGCTTTACACGACCAGATGATTTAGCAGCAGCAGTTGTGAAAGGCATGTTAGACACCTTGCCAGATTTTGACAAAGAACTCCTTGATGACGTAATAGTTGGGAACGCCACTCCTGAAGCTGAACAAGGGCTGAACATCGGGAGAATGGTTTCTTTAATGAGCCTTGACACAGACAAGGTACCCGGAGTTACCATCAACAGATACTGTGCCTCTGGCTTAGAAACCATTGCAACGGCCGCAGCAAAAATTCATGCAGGCATGGCAGATTGCATCATCGCTGGTGGTGTAGAAACCATGTCTCCTATTCCTTTTGGTGGATGGAGAATTGTGCCCAACGCACAAGTTTCTAAAGTGACACCTTCTTGGTACTGGGGAATGGGCTTAACAGCAGAAGCCGTTGCCAACGATTTCAAGGTATCGCGAGAAGATCAAGATGAGTTTGGTTATCACTCTCACCAAAAAGCAGCTAAAGCGGTTTCCTCTGGGCGATTTAAAAATCAGATTGTCCCTTACAACATAGAGCAAGTCTACTTGGATGAAAATGGCAAAAGAGCAACAAGAAGCAAACTGTTTGACACTGATGAAGGTCCTAGACCTCAATCTACATTAGAACAAATTGCTAAGCTTAGACCCGTGTTTGATGCGAAAGGAAGTGTCACCGCAGGGAACGCTTCTCAAACCAGCGATGGTGCCGCCTTTGTAATGATTGTAAGCGAAAAACGCATGAAAGAAATGGGCGTAGAACCTATTGCTCAACTTAAAAGTTACGCAGCAGTTGGTGTAGAACCAAGAATCATGGGAATTGGCCCTGTAAAAGCCATTCCAAAAGCAGTTGAAATGGCGGGCTTAAAAGTGAACGATATTGAATTGTTTGAGCTAAACGAAGCTTTCGCCTCTCAATCACTAGCAGTAATTCGCGAAGTGGGCTTAAACCCAGACATAGTAAATGTAAACGGTGGAGCCATTGCTCTTGGTCATCCACTGGGTTGCACGGGTGCAAAATTGAGTGTTCAACTTTTTGATGAACTCGAGCAGCGCAAGCAAAAATATGGAGTAGTAACCATGTGTGTTGGAACCGGCCAAGGAGCAGCTGGTGTATATGAAATCTTTTAAATCAATTGAAAATGGAATCGAATAAAGCAATTAAAGGTGGAGAATTTCTCATCAGAGAAACAAAAGCCGAAGACATATTTATCCCAGAAAATTATTCTGAAGAACAACAAATGATTCTTCAAACATGCAGAGACTTTGTAGATCAAGAAGTGGCTCCAAATTTTGACAGAATTGACGAGATGGAGGAAGGATTAATGCCTTCACTTCTAAAAAAATCTGGAGAATTGGGAATGCTGGGCATTTCTGTTCCAAACGAATATGGTGGTATGGGCCTTGGCTTTTTAGAGAGCGTTATGTCTGCCGAAGGTATTGGGCACGCCTACTCTTTCTCAGTAGCTTTTTCTGCACATACAGGCATTGGAACGCTTCCTATCTTGTACTACGGAAACAGCGAACAAAAAGAAAAATACATCCCCAAACTTGCCAGTGGTGAGTGGTTAGGTTGCTACTGTTTGACCGAACCAAGTTCTGGTTCTGACGCGAACAGCGGAAAGACAACTGCAACACTCTCCGAAGATGGAAAACATTACAGCTTAAACGGTCAAAAAATGTGGATCACCAACGGTGGATTCGCGGATATTTTTACTGTTTTTGCCAAAATTGGAGACGATGAAAACCTCAGTGCATTCATAGTTGAAGGCCATTGGGAAGGCGTTTCTTTAAACCCAGAAGAAAAGAAATTGGGTATTAAAGGTTCATCTACGAGACAAGTGTTCTTCAATGATGTTCAAGTGCCAGTTGAAAACCTTCTAGGCAATAGAAATGAAGGTTTCAAAATCGCTTTGAACATTTTAAATATTGGTCGAATTAAATTGGCTTCTGCCGTATTGGGTGGAGCAAAAGAGACCATCAATCAAGCGGTCAATTATTCCAACGAGCGTTCGCAGTTTGGCCGTTCTATTTCTAAATATGGTGCCATCAAAAACAAGTTGGCGCAAATGGCCATTAAAACATATGCCAGCGAAGCTGCAGCATACAGAGCCGGACAAAACATTGACGATAGAATCAAAGCCTTGGTAGACGGTGGCATGCCAAAAGAAAAAGCCACATTAAAAGGCATTGAAGAGTTCGCAATAGAATGCGCCATGCTCAAAGTGCACGGTTCAGAAACCTTGGATTATGTGGTAGATGAAGCCGTACAAGTGTATGGTGGCATGGGTTACTCTGCAGAAAGCCCTGTAGAGCGTGCTTATCGCGATTCTAGAATTAACAGGATTTTTGAGGGAACCAATGAGATCAACAGAATGCTTTCTGTAGATATGATGCTTAAAAAAGCTATGAAAGGCGAACTCGATTTAATGGGTCCTGCAAAAGCAGTTGCAGATGAGTTGATGAGCATTCCAGACTTTGGAGAAGAGGATACGAGCCTTTTCGGAAAAGAAAAGAAGTACATCCAAAACTTTAAAAAAGCCGTATTGATGGTAGCTGGATCTGCTGCACAAACATTAATGATGGAATTGGCCAAAGAACAAGAAATTCTCATGAATATTGCTGACATGCTCATGGAAACCTATGTTGCAGAAACTGTGCTTTTAAGAGCTGAGAAATTGGCTTCACAAAAAGGAGAAGAAGCCGCTTCGTTGCAAATAGATATGGCTAAAGCCTACATCTACGATGCTGCAGAAACCATTGGTAGATGCGGTAGAGAAGCTGTTTATTCTTATGCTGAAGGCGATGAGCAACGCGCCATGATTATGGGTGTGAAAAGATTTACCAAAATAGAACCTTTCAACATCAAAGAAAACAGACGCAGAATTGCGCAAAAACTCATTGATGAGAACAAGTATAAATTCTAGAATCTAAAACAGATTCTTCTTTGTTAAAAGGTTCGCAATATCTATTGCGAACCTTTTTTCATTTATGGAAACTGAATAGTATCTTTTACGTTGATACTAGTATTAAAAATCTATCCTTTATGAATCAATACAATTACAATCAACCCGAATTCGATTTCAAGAAAATCAGACCATATCTCCTCATTGGAGCTGCTTTGCTTTTTTTCGCCATTTTTATCTCCAATACTTTTGTTATTCTTCAACCTACAGAAAGAGGAGTGGTCTTTAAAAAGTATGGCGCTGGACTAGATGTAGACAATGTGCTGCATGAAGGTTTGAATATTGTGGCTCCATGGAATGATGTGATTCAATTTGAAATAGCAGAACAACAAGTTGAAGAAACCATGGATGTACTTTCACAAGATGGTTTGGCTATACAGATTGACGTTTCGTTGCGTTTTAGACCAAAGCCAGATGAAATTGGCTACTTGTACAACTCGTTTAGAGAAGGATACATTTCGAATTTGATTCGCCCTGAATTGCGTTCTACCGTGCGTAGAATTATAGGACAGTACACTCCAGAAGAATTGTACGCCACCAAAAGGCTTGAAATTGAAACCAAGATTAGTGAAGAAACGGAGAAAATTTTGGATGACAACCATATTGAGTTAAAAGCATTGCTTTTCCGTTCCATCAAATTACCTGAGACAATTAAAGTGGCTATTGAAGAAAAGCTACAGGCCAACCAAGAAGCTCAGAAATACAATTTCTTGATTGAAAAAGAGAAAAAAGAAGCGGAACGCATCCGTATTGCTGCTGAAGGTAAGGCTACCGCCAATAGAATTTTAAGTGCCAGTTTAACAGATAAAATTCTTCAAGAAAAAGGAATTTCTGCTACAGAGCGTTTGGCGAACTCGACCAACGCAAAAGTAGTAGTGATTGGTTCTGGAAAAGATGGATTGCCTATTATTTTAGGGAACCAATAGATTCAAAACATATTCAATGCAAAAGCGCCCATCATTTGACGGGCGCTTTTTTTATTTCAAGTAAACTTTGTCTTCCTTTCCGAATTCAACCGAAATATGATCTTGAATAGTAGTGGCTAAGGTTAGGCCCACATAATCTGCTCTTACAGGAAACATACGGTGCTTTCTATCTACCAAGGTAATAGTATGTAGCGTTTTAGGATCAAAACTTAGAATATGCTTCACCGCAAAAATCAATGCCTTTCCTGTATTGAGTACATCATCTACCACCATTATAGAGCGGTTCTTTGCTTCTTCTACACTTAAACTGCATGCAACAGGATGCGCTAAAGGCTCATTCTTATCTAAGGTAATCGTCTCAATCCGAGATTTTAAAAGGCCAACGTTTACCAACACAGAATGAATTCTTTCGGCCAACACATTTCCCCTTGGAGTAATACCCACCAAAATAATCTCTTGATCATCAATATGGTGCTCAATCAACTCGTGCGCAATGCGCGTAATCTTCTGCTCTATTTGTCGGTGGTTTAAAACCAATGTTGCTTCTGCTGTCATAAGGCTTCTTTCTAAGTTCCAAAAGTAAGAGAATTTCAAATGAATACGATGGCTATCTTTGCCGTCAATGTTGAAATCAGTCGTGCATTTGGTTCAAAAAGAATTGAGCCTTGAATGGAGAAACAAGTACACCCTCGGGGGACTCATTTTATATGTGACCTCCACTATTTTTGTTGCCTACCTCTCTTTCAAGAAACTTGACTCCATTCCCGCATGGAATGCCCTCTTTTGGATCATTCAACTCTTTGCTGCCACCAACGCCATTGGTAAATCTTTTGTGCAAGATGGCGAAGAACAGCACCTCTACCTCTACACCTTGGTTCCCCCACAAGCCATTATTCTCTCTAAAATCATTTACAACGCCATTCTCGTTTCATTCCTCACTATTGTTGGGTTCTTCTTATATACGCTTTTTATAAATGATCCCATTCAAGATCACGGCATGTTTTTTACCGCAATGCTTTTGGGATCCTTGGGCTTTTCCTCCACTTTAACATTGGTAGCAGGCATTGCCTCTCAAAGTGGAAACAACTTGGTGCTCATGAGTATTTTAGGGTTCCCAATTATTCTTCCACTTCTAATGACTTTAATTGCTTTTAGCAAAAATGCCATTGATGGTATTGCTTGGAGTGTAAACCTCAAATATGTGGTTGTTTTAGGAGGCTTGAATGTGATTGTTGTTGCTTTGAGCTACTTATTATTTCCATACCTTTGGCGCGACTAAAAGAGGGTGTATTGAAGGCAAATTGGTGGAAAATTTTAGCGGTTGTATTGGTCCTATACGCCATCATTGGGGGAATGCTCATGAAAGCTCCAGAACTCCCCATTTTACATGAAACCATTCGTAATTTACACTACCACGTAACCATGTGGTTTACCATGATGAGTTTGATGACTGCATCTGTAGTGTACAGCATTAAATGTTTAAGCGGTTTTGAACTCAAAAACGACATTAGAGCAAAAGCTTTTGCAGAAGTAGGAATGCTAGCAGGAGTGCTTGGGTTAACAACCGGATCTCTATGGGCTAAATTTACTTGGGGAGCCTTTTGGGTAAGCGATCCTAAATTGAACGGAGCGGCCATTACTGCTTTAATTTACTTGGCATATTTCATCTTAAGAAACAGCCTTGATGACGATCAAAAAAGAGCGCGAACCGCTGCCGTTTATAACATCTTTGCTTTTGTAATACTGGTTGTATTTCTGATGATACTGCCAAGAATGCCTGGCATAGATAGCTTGCATCCTGGAAATGGTGGAAATGCCCCTTTCAGCGACTTAGAAGTAGATAACGAATTGCGTAAAGTTTTTTACCCTGCCATGCTCGGGTGGATTTTACTTGGTTTTTGGATTGCTCAAATCCGATTCCGATTGGGTAAAATTGAATATCAATTGAACAACAAATAATCAAATGGATACTCGAAAAAAAACCGCCTTTTCTTTGACAACATTCTTGCTGTTAAGCGGTCATATAAGTACAGCACAAGATGGAGAAATAGAAAACACCTTGCGCTCAAACGGGATGATTTATGTGGTAGTTGGAGTACTTGTAATCATCTTCATTGGCATTGTGATTTATCTCGTAAACCTAGACAAGAAAGTAGGTCGTCTTGAAAAAGAAATTGAAGAACTAAACTGAGTTGAGATATGAAAAAGTCGCACATCATCGCCATCATATTCATAGCAGTGGCCATAGGTGCTATTCTAACTACATTGACAGATTCTAGCACCTACGCTAATTTTGCAGAGGCCTTTAATTCGCCACAATTAGAATACCATGTAGTTGGAACCCTTGACCGTGATGGAGAAATGAGCTACAATCCTGAAAAAAATCCAGATTTATTTGCTTTTCAAATGACCGATAGAGAAGGTATGACAAAGCAGGTATACTTGCACAAACCTAAGCCCCAAGACTTTGAACGTTCTGAACAAATTGTGCTTATAGGCAAAGCCAGTGAAGATGGTGCTTTTCACGCAAAAGACATTCTCATGAAATGCCCTTCAAAATACAATGATGGTTCTGAAAGTGATTTTAGAACAGAAGACGAAATGCGCGAATTGCGCGAGAAAGAAATGCAAGAAGGCAGTATTTAATGAACGATATACAGTACCTCAACGAAAACCTACTTCCCGGAATATTAGGTCACTCCTTTTTAATCATAGGTTTTGTTACCGCCTTGCTTACCGCAGTCAGCTATTTTATAGCCATTAAAAAACCACAAACCGGTTGGGAACGCATTGGAAAGGTTTCTTTTTCAATACATGGATTTGCAGTAATATCAGCCATTGGAACCCTGCTTTTCATGTTGGCCAATAACCTATTTGAATACCACTACGTGTGGCAACATTCAAACAGTGAAATGCCAATGAGGTATATCTTCTCAGCTTTCTGGGAAGGACAAGAAGGCTCTACCTTACTCTGGCTTTTTTGGCAAGCCGTAATTGGATTGATCTTATTGCGCACTGCAAAGAAATGGGAAGCTCCTGTAATGATGACCATTGGATTGGCACAAGCGCTTTTCTTAACCATGGTGCTGGGAATCTATGTGCTAGATGCTAAAATTGGTTCTAGTCCATTTACTCTTTTATTGCGCGAACACCCCGACTTCGCCTTGATGCCTATCTTCAGCAACCCTGATTATTTGGCTGTTCTTGATGGAAGAGGCTTGAACCCTTTACTTCAAAACTATTGGATGACCATACATCCTCCCACCCTGTTCTTTGGTTTTGCTCTTACTTTGGTGCCTTTTGCATACGCTATGGCTGGTTTGGTAACACGCCAATACAAAGCATGGATAGAACCTGCGCTCACCTGGACTTTTTTGGGAATTGCTGTGCTGGGAACCGGCATACTCATGGGTGGAGCTTGGGCCTACGAATCACTCACCTTTGGTGGCTTTTGGGCTTGGGATCCCGTTGAAAACGCCTCACTCGTTCCATGGATAACTCTGGTTGCTGGTGCACACTTGATGCTCATTCAAAGAGCCAAAACATCTTCACTCACCCTCACCTTTTCTATGGTGTTGATTACCTTCTTCCTCATTCTCTATTCTACTTTTCTCACCAAAAGTGGAATTCTTGGAGACAGCTCTGTTCACTCTTTTACCGATCTTGGCTTGAGCGGTCAACTGGTTCTTTATCTCATCGTGTTTGGTGGCGTTAGTATTTGGCTCATCGCTTCGCGATACAAAGAAATACCCAAGAGCAAAGGAGAAGATGCAACATTGTCTAGAGAGTTCTGGATGTTTGTTGGTTCACTGGTGCTCTTCATTGCTGCCTTCCAAATCATCTTTACTACTTCTAACCCCGTTTGGAATAAAATCTTCGGTTTGAACCTCGCGCCCAAATCGGTTGAATTTTACAATCAATGGCAATTGCCTTTTGCAATCGTTATCGGTTTCTTGGTAGGTGCAACGCAGTGGATGAACTACCGAAAAACAGATTCTAAAAAATATTTCAGCGCTTTACTTCGTGACCTGATCATCTCTTTGGTGCTCACCATTGGTGGTGGCTTAGCACTGGATATGAAAAATCCGCTCTTCTTGCTCATGTTCTTTTCCAGTTCTTTCGCAGTGGTGGCCAACTTCAGCTATGCCATGAAATTGATGAAAATCCCTACTGCTAAATTCGGATCTAGCATCGCACACATAGGTTTTGGACTTATTTTATTGGGAGCTCTAGTTTCCAATGGTATGAAAGACACCATTTCGCACAGTACAAGCTATGATTTAACGGCTTTAGACACCGTCTATAAGAACAATGAAAATGTGCTTTTGATGTTGGAAGACACTGCCCAAATGGGTGACTTCATGGTGACTTTTGCCGGCAAAGAAAAACAGGGTATTTATGTCTACTACAACGTAGACTACCTGAATGAAAAGAAAGAAAAGCAGTTTACATTAAAGCCTTTTATTCAACTCAATGAGCGAATGGGCAATGTGGCAGAACCTTCAACCAAACACTATTTTAATAAAGACATTTTCACCTATGTGACTTATGCAGAAATAGAAGACCGTGAAGAAGAGAAAGATTCTTGGGAAGATCCTGAAACGCATCAAATGCAAATAGGCGACACCATTTTTGCAAGCAACGCTTTCATCATTCTGAACAAGATTCAAGGAGTACCCGATACCGCATTTAAAACAAGTCTAGGTCTGGATCACCAAGATCTTTTGGTTCAAGCAGACCTTACTGTGTATGACATTAAAACATCGAGACACGATGTAACTGCGCACTTTGCTGCCAAGGGACTTTCGCCAATCACTTTCCCAACTGAAATTAGCAGTGCAGGACTTAAAATTTCGTTTGTAGGGATAAACCCAGATAATGAAATGATGAGCTTTGAAGTGGCGGAAGCCAAGAACAAATCAAAAGAGTTCATCATTATGCAGGCCATCGTATTTCCTTGGATCAACATTCTATGGTTGGGTTGTATCGTAATGGCTATTGGAACGCTTTTAGCAGTTTATAACCGTATTCAAATGAATCGCAAGTAAGATGGCAAGCATTGCGATCATTGGGTCAGGCAATGTAGCTCATCAACTCTGTGGGGCTTTTATACAAGCAAATCATACGGTTGTAGGAGTTTGGAGCAAAACATCTACGCACTCAAAAAAACTAGCTGATACCTATGGCATCCGCTCTTTTGAAACCATTGACCGCATACCCGAAAGCGATTTCACAATCGTCTCTGTTTCGGATAATGCTCTGAAAACAGTAGTTCAAAAATTAGATAACAGAAATGGCATTATTGCCCATACTTCAGGAACCATAGGCGTTGAAGTTTTTAGTCAGATTGCTTTGGGAGGTGTTTTTTACCCACTTCAAACTTTTAGCAAGTCAAGAGAAGTTGATCTTTTAAAGGTTCCTTTTTTAATCGAGGGAAATAATAGCAAGGCAGAAAACAGGCTGCTCGATTTAGCGAAGAGCATTTCAAATCAAGTGAAGATTGTCAACTCAGCAGATCGGAAAAACATTCATTTGGCTGCAGTGATTGCTTGCAACTTTACCAACCACTTGCTGGCTTTGGCAGAAGAGGTACTTGCAGAAAAATACCAAGACATTACTCTGCTGAAACCTTTGGTAGAAGAAACCATCCAAAAAGCATTTGAATTAGGCCCGCTTCAAGCACAAACAGGTCCGGCTCAGCGCAGAGATCAAAACGTATTGGATGCTCATCTTCAAAAGTTAAGCGATCATCCGCGTTTATTAGATATTTACAAGAATATTACAGACTCCATACTCTCACATTCATGAAACATTACCTAGAATACCTACCCCATTTGAAGGCACTTATTTTTGATGTTGACGGTGTTTTTACCAATGCTAAATTGATTATTGGGCCTGATGGTGAGTATACAAGAGCGTTGAACACAAAAGATATGTACGCTCTTCATCGAGCTAAAGAGGTGGGAATTTATGTAGCCTGTATTACTAGAGGTACAGAACCACTTTTAAAAATCAAATTGAAAGAACTTGGTGTGGAAGATGTTTTTTTAGGAATATCTTTTAAAATAGAACCCTACGAAGAGATTCTAGCTATGTATGGCTTTAAAGATGAAGAAGTGCTTTATATGGGAGATGATGTTCCAGATATTGAAGTGCTAAATCGCGTGGCAGTGCCTTGCGCTCCTGCAGATGCTGTTCATGAAGTAAAAGCTGTTGCCAAATACATTTCTCCTTTGAAAGGTGGAGAT
>CBFHSD010000018.1:0-42021 GCA_965658375.1 Salibacteraceae bacterium | reverse complement strand
TTGGCCCTTGTTGAAAGAGGAATTTTTCTTCAGAATCTGGTTGATAAATTTCTGTACCTGTGATATCTGACGGTAACAGATCTGGGGTGAATTGAATTCTACTTAACCCGCAATTCAGTCCTTTTGACAATGCTTTTATAGCTCTCGTTTTCGCAAGACCTGGTAATCCTTCTAAGAGCAAATTGCCATCAGCGAGCAATACCAAAACGAGTCGGCCTACCAAATCATCTTGTCCTATAATGGACTTAGACATTTGGCTTTTCAGTTTGTTAATTGATTCTAATGCACTCATAGCTTTACTTTCCGTTTTTCCCTTATTTCATTGCTATCTAAAGTAGCCAATCATTATCTGTACTTTCACTTTTAAATGGAGTACGCACAAATGATTATCATAATCTCTTTTATAATAACTTCTGATAAGTATAACTACCAAACACCTTTCTCAATAAGTGAGTTGTTATATTAAGGAGGGCCTTTAAACAAACATAATACTCATTGTGTTTGATTCAGTTTGAAAAAAAAAGCCGAGCTTAAGAGCTCGGCTTTGTCCTTTTTAATTTCGTCTCGGTTCACTCAGCATTTTCACCACTTTGTCTACGCCCAAGGAACTGCCTTGAACAGGTGGATATTCTTTAAATGTTCCTAAGAACTCTCCAGCAAAAGATTGCGCTGGCACGAATAACCACATGTTATCTCCATACCATTTGGTATACATCGAAGACTTCCACGACACCTCATATGGATCTGCTCTCAAATTGATAGCAATTGGCCATGAAGGTGATTTTCTATATCCTTCATTGATTGAACCTTCCATAATCGCGAAGTGTAATTTCCAGTTTTGATAACGCAATGCATTTAAGTTTCCACCAGCGTCAAAATAGAAGATTTCCTTTCTTGGGTCCTCTTCTATATCACCCTTCCAAAACGGCATCATATTATACCCATCTAAATGACAGTTAAAATTCTTGCCACTTGCTGTATATCCATTTAAAAGCTTCTCTTTAACATCTGGAACACCAGCAGCTGCCAACAATGTAGGCATCATATCTTCATGAGAATAAATATTATTGTCTATGGTGCCTGGCTCAATAACCCCAGGCCATCTAATAGCGCATGGCACTCTGAAACCACCTTCCCACGTGCTTCCTTTCTCTCCTGCAAAAGGAGTGGTTCCTCCATCAGGCCATGTAAATTTCTCTGCGCCATTGTCTGTGGAATACATGATTATGGTATTATCAATAATCTTTAACTCTTCTAATTTTGCCAAAACCAAACCAATGGCTTTGTCATGTTCTACCATTCCATCAGGATAAAGTCCAATTCCGGTTACCCCTGTACTTTCCTCTTTTAAGTGCGTCCAAACGTGCATACGTGTAGCGCTTAACCAAACAAAAAATGGTTGCTTGTTATCATGTGCTCTTTGAATAAAATCAATTGCGGCATTTGTGAATTCTTCATCTACCGTTTCCATACGGGTACTTGTGAGGGGACCTGTATCCTCAACCTTACCGTCAGAGTAACTATGAATTACACCACGTGGTCCAAATTTTTTACGGAATTCAGGATCTTTAGGGTAATAGTAGCCTTCTGGCTCTTCTTCTGCATTAAGATGGTAAAGGTTCCCGAAAAATTCATCGAACCCATGATTTGTAGGAAGATGCTCATCTTGATCTCCCAAATGGTTCTTCCCAAATTGACCAGAAGTATATCCTTCTTCTTTAAGAAGCTCAGCAATAGTAGGCTGATTATCTTGTATGCCTTGCTTACTGCCTGGCATGCCTATGGTTAAAAGTCCAGTTCTGAAGGGGTGTTGACCAAGTATGAAAGCCGCTCTCCCCGCTGTACAAGATTGTTGAGCATACCAGTCTGTAAACATGGCTCCTTCATTTGCAATTCTATCAATGTTAGGGGTTTTATAACCCATCATACCATGATTGTATTTGCTAATATTAGCCCAGCCAATATCATCTCCCCATATCACCAAGATATTGGGTTTCTTATTTGTTTGGCTAAAGCCAATCACAGCGATAAGAGTGAATAGTAGTCCAATTGTCGTTTTTCTCATTATAGATTCAATTTATTTCAAAGTAATAAAAACTAATCTGAACAAATGCGAAAATCACAGAAATAATAACTACTTCACACCAAGAAACATTCTAGTAGCTAATGCACTTTTTTAGGCTGCTTAATTTGAAGTAATGCGCTTTAAAAATTGGAAAAAGCAACAGCATAAACACTAGGAAAGCGCTAGAAAATTGAGGACAAAAAAAGGTCTAACTATTCACAAGCTAGACCTCTTCAAACAAATTTTGTTGTCCCACTAGGGCTCGAACCTAGACTCTTCTGGACCAAAACCAGACGTGTTGCCAGTTACACCATGGGACAGTAACCGTTTCCCTTTTTCGGGACGGCAAATTTATAACAAGTTTTGATATTGAAAAACAAAAAATGTGGATTAAGCTGAAAATCTTCGCGCAACATTTCATTGTATTTTAGCGGCAAGTCAAAACTATGTTCGTAGCGAAAACTCCAAAGGTAGTGCCTCCAATTGCAAAGCACCTTATGTTCAAGGTTCCCAACCCTGAGAATAAGGTGTATTTGACTTTTGATGATGGTCCTGTTCCTGAGGCTACTCCTTTAGTTTTGGATCTGTTGGCAGAGTACCAGGCGAAGGCTACATTTTTCTGTGTTGGTTCTAATTTAGACAGGCATTGGCATATTGCCCAGCGCGCGCTAAATGAAGGCCATACATTGGGTAACCACACACAAAATCATTTAAATGGTTGGAAAACCAAAAACTACAGCTATTACAAAAACATCCTTGAAGGGCAAAAACACCTAGAGGGAACACTTTTTAGACCTCCATATGGTAGGATTAGCCCACAGCAGTCTATTCAAATTGCAAAACGCTATCAAATAGTAATGTGGGATGTTCTAACTGGTGACTACGATAGAAACAGAAGTGCTGATCAATGCGTAAAAGCTGTAATGGACCACACAAAAGCAGGATCTATCATTGTGATGCATGACAGCAAAAAGGCGCTTCCTAATTTAGAAAGCGCCTTGCCTAAAATATTAAGTTGGCTTCACTCACAAAATTATGAGTTGGCCGCCATACCTCTTTCCATTTCTCAGCCTTGAGCTTGAATGATTTTTTGCAGTTCGTTTGCTGGGATAACCCCTGACTGCCTCCATAGCTGTTTGCCAGATTTATAAAGCACCAAGGTGGGAACTCCTCTCACCTGCAACTTTAAGGCAATCTCTGGGTTTTTATCTACATCAATTTTAATAATGCTGACTCCATCTCCCATAGTAGCTTTTAACTCTTTAAGAATGGGAGCCATTGCTTTGCATGGGCCACACCATTCTGCTGAAAAATCTACCAGAACAGGCTTATCTTGATTAATAATCTCGCCAAACTTGCTCATGACTTACTGTTGAACTGGATATCCCTTTTTTACCCATTGAGAGAAGCCACCATCTACATTACGCACATCAGTGAAACCCATCTCAACCATTTTCTCACTGGCCTTCATGCTTCTTCCACCCATATGGCACATTACATAAATGGTCTGGTCTTTTGGTAATTCATTTACTTTCTCCGCGAACTTGACATCATAGATATCTATGTTTTTGGCACCTGCTAACATGCCTTTTTCGGTTTCCATATCGGTTCTTACATCTAGGAGGATGAAAGAACTCTCTCCTTCAACGGCTGTTTTTAAATCTTCTACAGAAACTGTTTGTAAAGCTGCGTTCGCATCGTTTGTTTGTGCATCACACGATACAATAGAAAAGCCAAGGGCCAAGATTAAAAATGTTAGTATTCTCATATTATTTGTTTTGTGATGTACATTGAAACGCTGTCATGGGCATGTCTGTCTCAAGCATTTTATCAAATCCACCTTGTACATTGATTAACTTGCTAAATCCTTTTTGTCTTAAATGCGAAATAGCCACTAAAGATCTATATCCACCTTTGCAATGTACGTAATAGCTTTGATTTGGGTCAAGATCCACCTCTTCTGACAACATAAAGTCTAAGGGTTGATTGATCGCATTTTCAAGGTGCTCAGCTTCAAACTCACTAGGTTTTCTTACATCTGCAACTTGAATGTTCAAAGACTTATATGCTTCTGCTAATTCAGAAGTACTCACTTCATTTTCAATAATTGATTCTCCACCATTAATGATGTAATTATTCATACCGCCTTCTAGGTAACCCAATACGCCAGAGTACCCTACTCGAGCCATTCGCGTAATTGCTTCCTCTCCTCTTCCTTCATCTACTACTAATAGTATAGGTTGTTCTAGATCTTCCACTAGTGTTCCAATCCATGAAGCGAAAGAACCATCTAATCCAATAAATAAAGCATTGGGGATGTGACCTTCAGCAAATTCTTTTGGCGATCGCGTATCCAACACAAGGGCATCTTTAGCATAAGAGTTAAAGTCAGTATAAGACAAAGCACTGTCTGCTGTTTGAATAATTTCATCCAAAGACTTGTAGCCTGTTTTATTCAATACCGCATTCTTATGGAAATATTGAGGTGGAGGCATGATACCATCTAGGACTTGATTGACAAAATCTTCTTTACCTGAGGTATTCAAGGCATAGTTGTTCTTTTTCTGTTCACCTAAGGTTGACCAAGTTTCTTTTGAAAGGTTCTTGCCACACGCTGATCCTGCTCCATGCCCAGGATAAACAATTACATCATCTGCCAAAGGCATGATCTTATTGTAAATAGAATCATAGAGGTGTCCAGCCAAATCTTCTTTAGATAAATCAGACTTAACGGCAAGGTCAGGTCTACCTACATCACCAATAAATAATGTGTCGCCTGAGTAAATTGAATGGTCATTGCCGTTCTTATCTTTCAGCAACCATGTTGTTGACTCCAATGTGTGACCAGGTGTATGCAACGTTTTGATGGTAACATCTCCTAACTGAAACTCTTCTCCATCTTGAGCTACATGTGCATCAAAATTCATTTGGGCTGTTGGCCCATAAACAATCGTTGCACCTGTCAATTTAGCTAAATCTAAGTGACCTGAAACAAAATCTGCATGGAAATGCGTTTCAAAAATGTATTTGATTTTTGCTCCACGTTCCTTCGCCATTTGAATGTACGGCTCTGGCTCTCTCATGGGATCTATGATTGCTATTTCACCTCTTGACTCGATGTAATAAGCAGCTTCTGCTAGGCAATTGGTATAAAGTTGTTCAATTTTCATGGGTTATAGATTTAAATTTTCTTTACACTCGGTACAATCATCAATTGCTTGAAGCATTTCTCTAAAATTAGGTTTCGCTAAAGAGTAATAAGCATGTTTTCCTTGCTTATTCATTACAAGAACGCCTTTGTCTTTAAGAATTTTTAGATGTTGAGATGCTACGGCCTGTTCAATGTCTAGCTCAGAATAAATATCAGAAACACAGAGCTCTCGAGATGCACATAGCATTCTGAAAATGGCAAACCGCATAGGATGCGAAATTGCCTTTAACATTTCTGAAGCTTGAACGATTTGATTCATTTGTACCATAACGGCACAAATGTATATAAAAATCTATATATATGAAATAAACTATTTATCTCTATTCTTGAAACGAAGTCCAATCATGATTTCATGAGATCCAGATGTCGCCTGAGTAATTACATCAGAAGTAGGAAGTTCAAAAGAATAACCAAACATGAGGTTCTCTTGAATCATTCCACCTAACATAATACCGATCGCATTATCATCATTTGGTTGAGCACTTAGTTTGTAAGAACCAGCCGCCCAGATCATATCAGCATAAATAACTCTCAAAGCCACATCAAACTGTGGAGGAATAGGATCTACATATTTTGCAAAAAAGCTCGGCTCCACCTTAAAGTCATTGGCAATCTCAAAAGAGTAACCAGCACCAGCATAATAGTGACGCTCAAGCGAAGACAAACTTTCTTCATAATCTTCGAAAAACTCCAATTTATTCCCAATCAGTTGCGGAGCACTAAAACTGAACCAAAACTCATCTGTATAAAGGTAGATCCCGGCACCAGCATCATAAGTAACAACTTGCATTGTCCCATTGCTTAGTGCCGCATCGCCCGAATTCTCGAGGGTAATATCCTGACCATTAATAGCCATTTGCAAGCCTCCGGCATTAACACCAACCCCAAGCTTCAACTCGTCTGTCAATTTCACATGATAGGCATAAGACGCACTGATTCCAGAACGTTGTGTTGGACCAACATTGTCAGAAAAAAGGTAACCTCCCAAGCCCATTTTTCGATTATTCAGAGCTCCGTTGACACTTAGAATATTTGTTCTAGGTGCATCTTCTATTCCAACCCACTGAAAACGCGTATTGAGCTGAGCTTCCCAAAATGGTTGTGAACCAGCAAATGCGGGATTCGCAACATACTTGTTTAAATAAAACTGGGTGAATTGCGGCAGCTGTTGAGCATTAACACTCAACACTGCACACAATATGATTGGTATGATGAATAATTTCTTCATGTCTTATCTTACTATAGTGATTGGGCCTGACAATGGTTCGGTAAACGTCTCATCATTCAATTCGATGATGAAATAATAGGTACCAACAGGTATTGGTTCACCTTCAAAGGTTCCATCCCAAGGATCTGTGTAACCAACTGATTGATACAATTGCTGACCCCATCTGTTGAAGATGGTTACTACTGCATCCGGATAGTCTGAAATGAAGTCTAGATTCCAAACATCATTCGTTCCATCATTATTTGGTGTAAATCCGCTCGGGTATTCAAATCCTGGCAATACTTCTATTCGAACAGTATCTACACCAGCACATCCCGTTGTGGTTGTTACATTTACTTGGTAGGTTGTACTTACTTCTGGTGTTGCCAACGGGTTCGCTACCCCTGCATCTGATAAACCGTCTGAAGGTGACCACAAGTAAGTAGAGCTTGGTTGATTAGATGTCGGAGCTCCTCCTAATTGTACAGTTTCTCCCGCAATTACTGTGCGATCCAATCCTGCTTCAACAACCAATGCATTCTCTATTGAGATCAGAACAGTATCCGTAGCTAAACATCCCGAACCTGCCGTTGCACTTACCACATACACAGTAGAATCTGGATAGAACGCTACATATACAGAACTACTATCTCCTACTATTTGTCCATTTAGATCTGTCCATAAATAGTCTACAGTAGCATTGCTGGTTGCGGTTGCACTGATCCAAACAGAATCAGCATATTCACATAACGTAACACTATCTGCGTTTAGGTTAAGTATTGTAGTTGCTCCTACTGTTACCGTATCACTTGTTTCACAACCGACTGCATCTATGAAGGTATAAATGTAGTCTCCAGGTAATAGGTTTGAAATATCCTGGGTTGTTGCAACAAAATTGTCTCCTACCCAATTGAAGCTAATCGGAGCAGTTCCACCGCTTATGGTTGATGTGATGGAACCGTCATTCGAGTTCTCACAACTTGCATTGACCACATTCACATTTGACACTACCAATGCCGGTAAATCATTGATCATAATAGAATCTTCCGCAATACATCCAGAAGTAGCATCTGTTACAGTAACATACACCATTCCTCCGCAAAGTCCAGTTTCGATATCCGAACTCCCACCAGATGACCATAAGTAGGTATAAATACCTGAACCAGAATTCACCGTTACTTGGGCTTCTCCATCACAAACTGAAGTACATAAGCTGTTATCTGTGCCGGTCAATTGAATATTTAATGTTGATGGTGCTATCACTGATGCAGTGTCTGCCACAGTACATCCGGTAGCTAAATCTACTACGGTCACACCTTGTAATCCAAGACACAGTCCCGTGATTTCATTTGTATCAAGCCCTGAATTTGTCCAAGAGTAGCTAAATGGTCCAGTTCCACCTGTTACCGTTGCCAAGGCTGTACCTGTACAAGATCCATCACAAGAAGCATCTGTGGTTGATACAGATACTGCTAAGTTGTTCGGATTAACATCAGATACAGGCACAGTAGTAGAAACTACACAACCATTGCCATCAATTACTTCTAATAGGTATAGACCGGCTGAAACATTTGTGAGAGGATTGATTGTATCCACAGTATTCCATACGTAAATAAAGGTACCCGTACCTCCTGAGGCCAATGCCTCTAAACTACCATTGGCAGATCCGCAAGTTGGCTCAGTTATGAAGACTGTATCGATTACAATCGGTGAAGGATCAACTATGGTCGCTTGATCGGTAATTGTACATCCGTTGGCATCAGTCACGGTAACATCATAAGTTCCCGCACAAAGTCCAGTCAATGATGAACCTGTGCTACCGTCATTCCACAACCAAGTATATGGGGCTGTTCCACCAGTTGGAGCTGATACTATCGTACCATCACATACTCCATTACACGAAGGTTGAGTTACTGTGAGGTTAGGAACAATTGGAGTTGGATCAACCAAGTCTATTGTATCAGATCCAGTACAGTTATTGGCATCGGTTATGGTTACTATGTAAGTACCAGCACATAGACTAGTTCTTGTGTCTCCAGTTGTTCCGTCATCCCAAGTGAAAGTATAAGGAGCTGTACCCCCTTGACCAACTGCAACAATTCCTCCATCACACACGCCAGCACAGCTAATTGGTGTAATAGTTGGCTGTACAGTCACTACATCTGGCTCGCCCAATGTAAGTGTATCAATATAAGTACATCCTCCAGCGTCTGTAATGGTCACAGAATAGAATCCTGCACACAGATTTGAAATTGAATTCGCGGTTCCACCTGTACTCCATGTGAAATTGTAAGGAGCATTTCCACCTGTAGGTGTTGAAGCTATGGAACCATCGCATAAGCCATTGCAACTTGGTTCAGTTCCAACCAATCCGCCATCGGTTGGACCACCAATATCATTTACTGAGATTGGGAATGCTTGAGAACAACTGTTCGCATCTGTTACCGTTGCAGTATATGTTCCTGCTGGAATACCTGATATGCTTGTTCCTGTTGCACTTGTATTCCATAATACAGTGTAAGGACCTGTTCCGCCTGAGATTGGTGCAATATCTATTGCTCCATCACTTGCTCCGCAGTTCGCATCTGTTACTACTGGAGTTATCTGAATTGAGCTTGGTTCATTCAACACAAATGTTGTTGAATCTTCACAGCCGTTATTGTCTGTTACCGTTACACTGTAGGTTCCTGCGCACAATGCATTTTGTACAGGACCAGTAGCTCCGTTGCTCCATGCAAAGATGTACGGTGCTGTTCCACCGGTGGCTGATGCTGTCAATTCACCATCACATACTCCAAAGCATGAAATACTTTGTGTTTCTGTGATTACTGGGACAATTTGAGTGGGTTCTGTTACCGTTACACTTGTTGAATCTTCACAGCCATTGGCATCGGTTACCGTTACCATGTATGAGCCATCGCACAAGTTGTTTTGGGTTCCACCTGTTGCTCCACCTGGCCATGTGATGGTGTATGGACCTACTCCTCCAAGTGCTGTTACTGTAGCAGAACCATCACAGTCTCCAAAACATGTTGGATCGTTATTCACTGTTCCTGCTGCAAACAACGGTGTTGGTTCTGTTACCGTTACAGAATGAACAAACGTACATCCGTTTGCTGCTGTTACTGTTACAAAGTAAGGGCTACCTGCAGCACACAACCCCGTTACTGAAGCCAAGGTGTCATTAGGATTACCTGTTGACCACAAGTATGTATAAGGTGTAACTCCGCCTAATACGGTTACTATTGATGTTCCATTACAAGTTCCTGCACAAGTCGCGTCTGTTGTTGTATCTGTTACTGAAGTTGGCCCACCAATGTCATTTACTGAGATTGGGAATGCTTGAGAACAACTGTTCGCATCTGTTACCGTTGCAGTGTATGTTCCTGCCGGAATACCTGATATGCTTGTTCCTGTTGCACTTGTATTCCATAATACAGTGTAAGGACCTGTTCCGCCTGAGATTGGTGCAATATCTATTGCTCCATCACTTGCTCCGCAGTTCGCATCTGTTACTACTGGAGTTATCTGAATTGAGCTTGGCTCATTCAACACAAATGTTGTTGAATCTTCACAACCGTTATTATCTGTTACCGTTACACTGTAGGTTCCTGCGCACAATGCATTTTGTACAGGACCAGTAGCTCCATTGCTCCATGCAAAGATGTACGGTGCTGTTCCACCTGTGGCTGATGCTGTCAATTCACCATCACATACTCCAAAGCATGAAATACTTTGGGTCTCTGTGATTACTGGGACAATTTGAGCGGGTTCCGTTACCGTTACACTTGTTGAATCTTCACAGCCATTGGCATCGGTTACCGTTACCATGTATGAGCCATCGCACAAGTTGTTTTGGGTTCCACCTGTTGCTCCACCTGGCCATGTGATTACATAAGGACTTGTTCCGCCCGTTGCTGAAACTGTTGCCGAACCATCACAAACTCCGAAACAAGTAGGATCGCTGTTTAAAATACCATTAACAAGGATTTGTCCCGGTTCTGAGACTGTAACAGAATGAACAAACGTACATCCGTTATCATCCGTAACTGTTACGAAAAATGGGCTACCTGCGGCACATAATCCTGCAACTGAAGCTAAGGTGTCATTTGGATTACCAGTTGACCATAGATATGTATATGGCGTTGTTCCACCAACCGGAGTAACCGTTGATGTTCCGTCACATACTCCGAAGCAACTCGCATTTGCAGTAATATCTGTTGCTGCGGTTGGACCACCAACGTCATTTATTGATATTGGAAACGCTTGAGAACAACTGTTCGCATCTGTTACCGTTGCAGTATATGTTCCAGCGGGAACACCTGATATGCTTGTTCCTGTTGCACTTGTATTCCATGACACAGTGTAAGGACCTGTTCCGCCCGAGATTGGTGCAATGTCTATTGCACCGTTACTTGCCCCACATGTGGCATCAGTAACAGAAGGAGTGATTTGAATTGTACTTGGCTCTGTAAGGTTGTAAGAAATAGAATCCTCACATCCATTGGCATCTGTTACGGTAACCGAATAATTACCCGCACACAAAAGATCGTTAATCAGGTTTGTTGAGAAATCTGACCACAGTTGTGTGTAAGGTCCAGTTCCTCCACTGATACCTAAGGTCAACTCGCCATCACATACTCCGAAACAGGAAATACTTTGTGTTTCTGTTATGGTCAAAGCCAGTGCTGTTGGTTCAATCATGTTGATTGTCGCAGTGTCAGTACAACCATTAGCGTCTGTAACTACCACTGTGTAAGTACCATCACACAAATTGGTTTGGTTCGGACCTGTACCCTGTGTTAACCAATTGAATGTATAAGGTGAAGATCCTCCAGTAGCCGAAGCAGATGCGGCACCATCGCATGTGCTAGCACAAAGCGGATCATTGATTTTGGTTAAGGTTAAAATGATTTCTGATGGCTCGGTTATGGTAAGGTTTGTAGTAGCAGTACAAAGATTTGCATCAGTTACTGTCACGGTATAGTTCCCATCACATAATCCATTTCTTGACGCCCCCGTGCCTCCATCAGACCAAGAGAAAGTATAAGGTGCTGTTCCTCCAGAACCGCTAATAGAAGCGTTCCCATCACATACTCCAAAACAAGATACTTGACTATTTACAGTATTTGAAGCCGTTAATAATGTAGGCTCAGCAAGGTTAAACGTATCAGTGGCAGTACAACCATTTGCATCTGTTACAAGTACAGAATATTGCCCATCACACAAGCCGTTGATTGAATTCCCAGATCCACCATTACTCCAAACAACAGTGTAATTCGGTGTTCCACCAGTTACCGTTGCAGTCAATTCTCCATCACATACTCCGTTACAAGAGATGCTTTGAGTTTCTGCAATACTTACTTCGAGCAAAGCGGGTTCAACAATAATTACTTGACCTGTTTCTTGACAGTTATTTCCATCTGTTACAGTCACCACATAAGTACCAGCACATAAATTAGTTTGCGTAGGAATGCTTGATCCATTTGGCCATGTGATTGTAAGTGACCCTGTACCTCCACTAGCTGAAACTGTTGCAGCACCTGTACAATCGCCAAAACAAAGCGGTTGATTGGTTACATTGACATTAACAACTATTGGATTTGGTTCTAACACGTTTAGTGTTACTACATCCGTACATCCTCTGTTGTCTGTTACCGTAATCGTATAGGAACCTGCGCACAAACCATTTTGCACTGGCCCACTGTTTCCATTTGACCAAGAGTAAGAATACCCCGGTGTACCACCTGAAGCAGAAGCTGTAGCAGCTGCTGTACATTGACCTGCACATAAGATTTGAGCAGTTTGAGTGACAGCACCTACCAAGAGAGTTGGCTCTGTTAAGTCAAAGGTGTCTGTTGATGTACACAAGTTAGCATCGGTAATAGTAACAATGTATTGACCGTTACAAAGACCAGCTTGAACTGCTCCATTTCCACCATTAGACCATGCATATAAATATGGTGCAGTACCTCCACTACCAGAAGCTGTAAGTTCACCATCACATACATTAAAACATGAGATCACTTGACTTTCGGCTATAGATACAGTGAGAACTGGCGGCTCAGAAATAGTGAACGTCACGGTCGTATCACACAGATTTGCATCTGTTACGGTTACGGTGTAGGTACCAGCACATAAGCCGTTTTTGATTGTACCAGCTCCAAGGCCTCCACTCCAATCGTAAGTATATGGGGCAGTTCCCCCAGTAGCGCTGGCCGTTAATTCTCCGTTACAATCTCCATTACAGGCAATGCCTTGAGTTTCTGAAATAGAACCAATGAACGGTGTTGGTTCGTCAATATCTACATTGATTGTATCTAAACAGCCATCGTCATTTGAAATGGTAACTGAATAAGTACCCGCAGCTAAGCTGTTTTGTGTTGGACCTGTTAATCCTCCTGGCCAAGCATAAGTATACCCTAAATCACAACCTACCAAACGAATATTTGGGCGTTGTGTGCTCATTCCTTGAATGGTATCAGTTCCACAAACACTACCTCCATCAGAGAACCCATACATTACAGAGTTGTACGAAGTATTTGTGTAACGCATGCTAGCATTAACCGTTGGATTAAACCCAATTGAGTTGTTGTAACAGATGTCTATGACAACATTTGAACTCCCATCCCATACATATGGATTAGCTAGTTGCAACGCTTGGTAACCATTAATTGTTCCGGTTGACAAACCTATTGTTGAAGGGCCGAAAACTGTTGTTAATCCTGTAATCCACCCTGTGGTTGTATCTAGAACTGTATCTGAAGTACAGCCCATGGAGATTTGAAAGTCTTGAAGGTTGGACCTCCCGAAATTGTTAATGATATAGAATTCTAAGCTGTCAATTTTTCCTTTCAAAAAACCTGAAGCTTGAATTTCTGAAGCTCTCAAAATGATTTGATGGCGAACACTTTGGTTTTGACCTCCGATAACCGCTGGGTAAGTAAACAAATCACTTGCATTGGTTGCTGTACCAATATCGTAATCTGTGCTAGACGTACAATAAGTTGTGCTAAATCCGCAGTTTGTAAAGGCATCTAGCGTGGCAGAACCATCACTACCACCAAAACAACTTACATCAGTTTGCGCAGTGATTGCCGCTGTTGGCTTAGCTGGCTCTACAACCACAAAATCTTCAACGACAGTACAACCATTCGCATCGCTTACGGTAACCGTGTAATTTCCAGCGCAAATATTTAGCCTAGAACTTGAAGTGTTCCCATCATTCCAATTGTAAGAAATTGTTCCTGTACCCCCTACACCTAGCAAGCTCATTGCCCCATTACATGCGGTGTTACAGTCATCATTAGTTACACTTTTGTTTACGGTAGATAAGAGCGTAGCAGGATCAATAAAGAAGTTTTCAAATACCGTATTGGTCGATGGATCGGGATCTCCTAAATCGGTGATTACAACAGTGTAAGAACCAGGGCAAAGATTAAATACAGAATCTGTGCCTTGCCCATTTGGAATTGCTGCAAGAGGTAGCCATTGGTAAAAATAAGGGCCAACTCCTCCCGTAACATTCAAAACGGCTGTACCATCACACACGCCAGAACAACTCTGATCTGTTTTGGTGAGCACTGAGGCTAGGGTGTCTGGCTGTTCAACATTAATTTGAATTGCCATTGAGTTTGTGGCAGATACTGGACAAGCACTATCATTTGCACTCACGATAAACGTGTAAACTGGACTTAAATTTATCCCTGTTGGTGCCGTCCAACAGATGGTAGCTGTAGCTGGATTACCGTTTGTTAAACTTACTGTTGGACTGCCTGGTAAAACCTGTGCTACATTGGATGACAGCGTTAAGAAATCGGTTGTATTAACCGTATCTTCAAAAATTACGTCTAAACAAAAATTCTCACCGGGTGTAATATCGATCTGATTGACACCAACGGAGTCAGCATTCCCTGTAAAGTTTCCAAATCCCCCAGTAGGAGCCTGAGGTGTTTGATTGGTACAATTGTTTACTACGAATTGAATATCCCTTTGTACCTCACTAATAATTTGACCTACGCCATTGTATTCAACTGCTTTAATGACAACAATGAAATTCCCTGTTGTTGCTGGGGTGAAATTCAACTCACCTGTAAAAGCATTGATGGTCATCCCAGGAATTGGACTCAGGGCTGAATATCCAAAAGCATAATTTACATCACATGGATTTGTGATGTTACATCCAAATCCTGATGTTGTGTAAGCTGTATCTAAAACAAAAGCAACGCTATCGCCTTGCGTTTCTACAGCTCCAATGTTGTAACTTACATTCTGCCCAAGGCAAACGTAAGGAAGAGGATCTGCTGTAAAGAAAGGTGTTTTGTTGTTTGGAAATGCCGTGGTATTTAACGTAGCATCTACATAATAGGCCAAACTAATACTATTGGTTACGTTGACCGTGGTGTTTCTATTTGCTTCTTGAAATCTGAATCTATAATCGGCACACTGCGTACTGAGAACCACTGTATTGGTATATTCAAAAGCCAAATTACCTGGCAGCGTTCCACTGTTACATGTGCTATTCGTGATTTGTGCGGGACACAATTGAGATACCTCAGTCCCCCCAGAATTCTGAAGAATCATGCTGAGCGTTTGCGTTGGCGTACAACTGCTGGTAATTGTAATGGTCTTATTGTTATTCAACAAGAATTCATTTCCTCCACAATCACCATAAAGCTTCATGGTAACTTGAAAAGTATCTCCTCCAATATTCTCTACGAATATCTCCCCTCCTGAAAGGTGAGTAGCTCTGGCTTGGTTAGGAAATACAAGGCTTACGAGAGTGAAAAAAACTATTAATGCAAATGCTTGCAAGCAGTTCTTCGTTGAGTTTTGGCAATATCTTTTCAACACAGGTATAGAATTTAATTCAATGACGCATTATGTGCCCCACCGGTTGTCTATTCAACAGGCTAAAATAGCGAAAAATACGTATCAAAAAAGTTTACTTTTCAGACTATCTCCCTGAATCAATACTTAAAGTTTTTGACGCCTTATCGAATCTCGGAGCCCGCTGGAATATCACTTTCTGGAGTGATAAATTTCAATTCTCCACTTTTTGATTCAGCCATTAATATCATTCCTTGAGATTCTACTCCTCTAATTTTACGTGGTGCAAGATTGAGCAACACACTGACCGTCTTACCAACAACTTCTTCAGCAGAATAGTGTTCCGCAATTCCACTAACTATAGTTCTTTGGTCAAGCCCCGTATCCACTTCTAACTTCAGCAACTTGTTCGCTTTCTTTACTTTTTCAGCAGAAAGAATCACTCCGGTGCGAATATCCATTTTCATGAAATCGTCAAAAGAGGCTTCTTCTTTTTGAGGCTCGTGATTCTGTTCTTGCTGTGCTAACTTGCTTGCTTCAAGCTTCTGCACTTGCTTTTGAATCAATTCGTCCTCTACTTTTTGAAATAATAGACTAGGCTTTTCGAGCTGGGTTCCTGAAATTATGATTTCTCCACCTGCACTACTCCAATCAGCATCTGGCATCCCTAACATCGTTCGCATTTTCTTCGCAGTTCTTGGAAGAAAAGGCTCTAAGACTATTCCTAAATTCGCCATGACTTGAATGGAAACATTAAGAATTGTCTCTACGCGTTCAGGATCTGTTTTAAACACCTTCCAAGGCTGGGTATCTGCAAAGTATTTATTCCCAATTCTTGCAAGTTTCATGGCTTCGGCCAAGGCATCGCGATACTTGTGAGCCGCTACCATACTATTCACATTGTCAGGAATCTGAGACATCTCTTGAAGAAGAGTAGAATCGTTTTCGGTCAATTTTGCAGACCTAACCACACCATCAAAATACTTGTGCGAAAGAACCATTGCTCGGTTCACGAAATTACCTAGGATCGCAACAAGCTCATTGTTTACTCTTGCTTGATAATCTACCCATGTGAATTCACTGTCTTTTGTCTCAGGAGCTATGCTGGTGAGCACATAGCGTAGCTCGTCTTCTTTGTTCGGCAAATCCTCCATATACTCGTGGAGCCAAACCGCCCAATTACGCGAGGTGCTGAGTTTATCACCTTCCAAATTCAAAAATTCGTTAGCCGGAACATTCACCGGAAGGTTATAACCACCGTGTTCTTTGAGAATAATAGGAAATATGATGCAATGGAAAACGATGTTGTCTTTACCAATAAAATGGGTAAGATGACTCTCTTCGTTTTGCCAGTAATCTTTGTAATCTTTATTGTTTTCTTCTGCCCACTTTTTGGTTGCTGAGATATAGCCAATCGGAGCATCTAGCCATACATACAGCACTTTACCGTCAGCACCTTCTACTGGTACTTTTACACCCCAATTGAGATCTCTGGTCATAGCGCGCGAAGCCAAGCCACCGTCTAACCAAGACATGCATTGCCCTAATACAGGTTTTCTCCATGATTTTGGATTATGATGTTGCTGTCCGTCTAACTGACCATTGGCGAGCCAATCCTTCAACCATTCTTCATGCTTTTGCATGGGAAGATACCAATGCTTGGTTCTTTTCAGCTTTGGTTTCTGACCACTTAATGTTGAAAGAGGATCAATCAATTCTTTGGGACTTAAAGAAGTTCCACACTTCTCGCATTGATCTCCATAGGCTTTTTCATTTCCACATTTTGGGCATGTACCCATAATGTACCTGTCTGCCAAAAATTGTTGATGCTCTTCATCAAAATACTGTTCAGACTCTTGAATCTCAAAGGAGCCCTTTTGTTCTAATTCCAAGAAAAAATCTGACGCCATTTGATGGTGCACCTCGCTACTTGTGCGATCATAAATATCAAAAGACACCCCAAAATCTGCGAATGCCTTTTTATTCATCTCATGATATGTATCCACTATTTCTTGAGGTTCCACACCTTCTCTTTTTGCCCTTAGGGTAATAGCGGCACCGTGCTCATCGCTGCCACAAACAAAGGCAACATCTTCTTTTTTTAAGCGAAGAAAGCGTGCATAAATATCTGCAGGTAAATATGCTCCAGCCAAGTGACCAATATGTAAAGGTCCGTTGGCATATGGTAGAGCTGCTGTAATTAAGTGTCGTTTTGGTTGTTTCACGAATCAAGCCATTTTTGTAGTCCACAAAGATAGACCCCTTATATTGATAGCCGTAATGCAGAACTCAAAAACAAACATGATTGTACCTTCATATTTAAAACCAGGTGACCACATCACAATAGTGAGCCCTGCAAAGGCTATAGATCCTAATTATTTAGAAGCAGCTAAAAGGCACCTAGAGAGTTGGGGATTAGCCGTCCATATTGGAACCAATGCTGGCGGTCGACATCATCAATTTTCTGGAAGCGATGAACAGCGTACAGCCGATATGCAAGAGGCCGTTAACAATGAAAAAATCAAAGCTGTATTTTGTGCTCGAGGAGGGTATGGAACCATCAGAATTATAGACAAAATTGATTTCACACCCCTCCAAAAATCCCCAAAATGGTTCATCGGTTTCAGTGACATCACGGTGTTGCACAATCACCTGCATACCCACCTAAACCTTGCCAGCATTCATGGACCTGTACCCTTGAACTTTGATATTTCTGGCGGGAAAGAAGCCTTAGGGAATTTGAGAAACTTGCTTTTCAACATTCCTTACAGCTTCGAAATTCCAAAGCACTCATCAAATAAAGATGGAGAAAGTACAGCTCAGCTTGTTGGAGGAAACCTCGCCATCTTAGCTGCCCTTTGCGGCACCA
The DNA here is from genome assembly GCA_965658375.1 of Salibacteraceae bacterium. Taxonomy (GTDB): domain Bacteria; phylum Bacteroidota; class Bacteroidia; order Flavobacteriales_G; family Salibacteraceae; genus CBFHSD01. The sequence continues at coordinate 23,840 of CBFHSD010000018.1, read as the reverse complement.
ATTCTGACATTGACACTTCTGAAAAAATTCTGTTTTTAGAAGATGTTGGTGAATACATGTATCGCATAGATCGACTGCTTTGGCAACTCAAAAAAGCAGGAAAATTTGATGCTATCGCTGGAATTGCTATTGGGCAATTTACTTCAATTAAAGATAGCGAACCTCCTTTCGGTCAAAGTATCGAAGATATGGTTCTTTCTCTTGTTCCCGATGGTATACCAGTAACCTTTAACGTTCCCAGTGGTCACGAAGCAAACAATCAACCCTTAATTTTGGGAGCCGATTACACCTTGCGGGTTAATGATAAAAATGCTCGTTTGATTTTAGCGCGCTGATTGTATGATTGACAGCGCCTCTTGCACATGTTGCTCAGCCTTGATTTGAGATCGAAATTTATGTCTGAGCACACCTTGAGAGTCAATTACAAAAGTTTCTCTACCAGGCAGAAACTCAAATAAAGAACCTTTCACACCAAAAAGCTTTTGTACTTTCTTATTTTCATCTGTAAGTAAAGTAAAAGGCAAATTGTGTTTTGCTTTAAAGGCTTCATGCTTGCTTTGGCCATCATTGCTCACTCCAATTACCTTAGCACCAGCCGATGTGAAATCTTCAAAAGCATCTCTAAACGCACAGGCTTCTTTGGTGCAGCCAGGAGTGTCATCCATTGGATAGAAATACAGCACCGTCCATCCCTTTAATCCTTTCGTGTTAAAAGTGAAAGAAGTACCATTTTCATCTTTTAATTCAAAGTTGGGTACTACATCTCCAATGTTTAGTTTAGTCATTTCAATAAAATTTATGATTCCAATTCAAACTGTATTCGCGTCTCAACAAGCATTTTTCAAAAGTGGTGAAACGATCCCTTCTAAGTATCGCATTCAACAATTAAAGAAACTTGAGGCACTTATTCAAAGTAATGAGCAAAACATTTATGATGCTCTTGCTGCTGACTTTAATAAACCGGCTTTTGAAACATTTGTTTCTGAGATTGGGGTAACTCTGCTTGAGATACAAAATGCGGTGAACCATTTGGACGACTGGAGCACCCCTACTCCTGTGAGCGGCAACCTCTTGCTTTTCCCTTCTTTATCCAAAATTAAACCTAGACCAAAGGGAACCGTTTGCGTTATTGCACCGTGGAATTACCCGCTAAACCTTAGTCTTATACCAGCGGTGGCTGCAATAGCAGCAGGGAACACAGTTCTTTTAAAACCTTCTGAAGAGGCTCCCCACACATCACAGCTTTTAGCCGACATCATTAACGCTCATTTTAGCTCATCCTTTTTTTATGTGATTCAAGGAGGAGTAGAAGCATCTCAGGAATTACTCGCCCTTCCTTTTGACCACATCTTCTTTACCGGAAGCACCAAGGTTGGGAAAATTGTAATGAAAGCCGCTGCTGAACACCTTGCTCCTGTAACGCTAGAATTAGGCGGAAAAAACCCTTGTATTGTAGACTCAAGCGCAAAGCTAGCTCAAGCGGCAAAACGAATTGTTTGGGGGAAGTTTTTAAACGCTGGACAAACATGCATTGCCCCTGATTTTCTGCTTGTAGACGAAGCAATTTGCGAAGCCTTTCTTGCCTTGCTAACAAAAGAAATAGCAAGGCAATATGGTTCTAATATTGAAAACAACCCTGACTTTGCAAGGGTCATCAACTCAAAGCATTTCGAGAGACTAAATACCTATTTAAGTCAAGCAGAAATTCTTTTTGGAGGAATTGTAAATGCTGAGAAAAACTACATTTCCCCAACCATTATACGGGCCAAGAATTTGGAACAAGATGTTATGAACGATGAGATTTTTGGCCCAATATTACCGATTGTCACCTATTCAAATTTAGATGAAGCCATTGAAATTGCGCAAAGGCATCCAAACCCACTGAGCCTCTACATTTTCTCAAAATCTAAATCGGTAAGAAAAAAACTGATTCAAAATATTCCGGCCGGTGGGGTCTGCATTAATGATGTAATAGAACATTATGCCAATAAAGAACTGCCTTTTGGAGGAGTAAGATCGAGCGGTATAGGTGCTTACCATGGTAAACATGGTTTTGATACATTTTCTCACCAGCAAGCCATTTACAGCAAAGCCACTTGGATAGATGTACCATTGAAGTTTGCGCCCTTTGGCAAAAAGCTGGGATTAGTGAAATCTGCCTTTCGAATTACGAAATGGTTGAGATAATTGAGTAATTTTATATCTTATACCCTCTTAAAAAATACGTTAAATGCCAAAAGCAACTTTTCTAAACCTTCCCGAAGAAAAAAGAGATCGCCTTATTTTCCTTTCTTTTAATGAGTTTGCAATGAACACTTACGGTACAGCAAGCATCACTCAAATTGCAAAAGAGATGCGCATTGCAAAAGGCAGCATTTACCAATATTTCACCAATAAAAGAGACCTCTACGACTACCTTATTGAACGAGCTAGCCATCAAAAGCTAGACGCCACTGCTGAGTTTTACAAGAAAAGTAAAGAACCCTTTCACAAATGGCTTCGTAAATTTTGCATTGCCTCCCTTTGGTGGGATATCCAAAACCCCATTATGTCTTGTTTTTTGGCAAATGTCTCAAAAGAAAGAAGCGATGAAGAATTAGGGAATGTCAATCTACAGCACAAGAAAAGAAGCGTTGAATTTTTTGAAAAAAAAATAATCAAACTCATTGATAAAAAAGAGCTTAACCCGAACATTGGAGCACATCAAACCGCAATATTTCTAAGTGAATTTGTCAATAGCCTCATTGACCATTTATGCGTTCATTATGAGATTGATTTGCAACAGCATGCCAAGACAAATACCGCTGTTAAAAAGATTGGACAAAAAGACATTAAGATTTATTTAAAAGATTTTAACCCGATAATAAATAGACTATTACAGCCCATGTAAAAATCTAAACTAAACCGAAACTCGTGCTAAAAACTATAACTTACCTACTACGTATTTTCTTTTTAAGTGCACTTTTATTACTGTCAATCCCTATGGTTTTTTCGCAAAACGAATTTGCTGAGGACTTGACATTAAAATCAAAATCACTGCTCGATATTGGTTCTCATTTCAGCACAAATGACGAATTAAATCCAGAACAAGCCCTTGAGAGATTAAAAGAGTTAGATGCGTTGAACTCTTCAAAGCACAAAACATTTGAGCTTAAACGAGAGCATCATTGGTTACTCATCTCAAAAATGACCTCTTAGACTGTGATTTTCAACTCATAAGCCTAAGCTCTACACCAACAAAGAGAAGTGTGCTTTATGCTTTCAATTCGGGAGAAGTACCTGTGCGCATTACCATAGACGGCATAAAGGATTTAGCAAATCAAAAAGATCAAAACCCAAATAATGGGCTGCCCCTCAATTTGGCAAATTACACCTATGACAACTACTTAATTTTTGTTGAGCCATCAGCATTCACGCAGTTCCTCAATCCCAAAATCGAAAACTTTACCAGTTATTATCAAAGCAGGGTATTTAGCTGAGGTATGAATGGTTTCTTCTATGGTTTTCATTTGGTTCTCGCCATTACATTTTTAACCTTATACTACTTTAGAAAAGGAGAAATCATCTTGCTTTTTAGCACCGTAAACTTCATCTATTTCTTTATTGGAACATTGACGCAAAGTAGCGCCATTCACTACATATTTTCACTTTCTAACATAGGGCTTACCAAAATAAATGTTTCAAGTAACTTTCTCCTCTGTAGTCTTGGCCTATGGTTTATTTGTGCTTTTATCTTCAGAAAGGTATCAGAACCCATTTTCATTAGAAAAATGCGCGGCTATTTTCTGCATGCTTGATTTTTATACCTATGATTTTGATTTTCACTTCTACTGAAGAAAGTGTGAATCTTGCCAAGAAAATTTCTTTCGTGTTGCTAGGTTTTTCTGTCTTATTGCTATTAGTGATTGGCCGAAAAGTTATTTTTTCAAGTAGATTTTCCATGCTATTGCTCATTGTAATTGGCCTGCAATTGGTCAATAATTTTGCCGCCTATACATTCTCTGGGCACCTATATAATTATCTTTTTGTTTCTCAAGTACTCGGTTTTTTCTTTGTGGTGGTGGTTGGCTTAAGCTTGCGGGCTTTAGAAGAAAAAAACATTGATCTACAATTGGCCGAATACCAAACAGAAATAAACACTCAAAAACAACTCACTTTAGCTAAAAATCAGTTTCTCTCAAATATTAGCCACGAATTAAGAACACCACTCAATGCCATATTAGGATTCTCAAACCTCTTAACGCAAGAATCTCTGAAACCGAAGCACTTAGAGAATGCTCAAAGCATTCATGATTCTGGAAATCAGTTATTAGGGATTGTAAACAATATTCTAGACTACTCAAAACTAGAAAGTGGAGAACTCAAGCTTTCTCTAAATGAGTTTGTCCCAAAAAATGAACTTCACCAGATTGTGCATTCTGCAAAAAGCATCGCTAGATCTAGAGATCTATTATTCAATTACAGCCTTCCTGAAAATCTGCCAAATCGCTTTATTGGCGACCCGTTTCGGCTTCAACAAATGATCAATAATGTTTTTGATAATTCCGTCAAATTCACCCCACAGGGAAAGGTGAGTCTAAATGTAGAATATGAAAAATCTGGACCTCATTCAGGTAAGTTTACAATCACCATTAGTGACAGTGGCATCGGCATCCCAAAAAGCCGTTTAGCCTACATTCACCATGCATTTATAACCCGTGACGAGTCAACTACCAGAAAATACAGTGGAACCGGAATTGGACTAAGTATCGTTCACCACCTTATTGGTCTTCACAAAGGTGAAATACATATTGAAAGTACAGAAAACGAGGGAAAAACTGTAGTACTTCAAATCCCTTATGCATTGCCGCAAACAGATAGTGAAATCGTAATTAAATCTCAACCAGAGCACAAATCAATTGAAGGTAAACGCATTCTTATAGTAGAAGACAACGTTATTAACCAAATGGTAGCGAAGCAAGTTTTAGAAAAATGGGGCGCTGAAATTGAAGTTGCTGAAGATGGGAATTTCAATGCTAAGCCAAACCCATTACGACTTGGTATTGATGGACCTAATGATGCCAAATATGGATGGCTATGAAGCCACAACTGTTATTAGAGATGTAAATTCTAAAGTTTTAGATCACAACATTCCCATTGTGGCCTTAACGGCAGATGTGTTAGAAGGTACCAGAGAACGCGTAATTAAGCTAGGCATGAACGCTTACATCTCGAAACCTTTTAAACAAGAAGAGCTTTATGCTACTCTTAAGAAATTCTTAGGTTAGTCTTAATATAAACAGTTGATGTTCATTCTTTTCGCTTGGCTTCATGAAATATGAACTGTACTTTTCTATCGCAATAAAACGAGTAGAAAAAGCAAGAAACTATGCCTCAGAAAAAGAAGCAGCGCAAAATATTTGTGCTAGACACCTCAGTTATCCTATTTGATCACAACTCTGTAAAAAGCTTTGAAGAGCATGATGTCGCAATTCCTATCACAGTACTTGAAGAGTTAGACAACTTCAAAAAAGGTAATGAAACTAAAAACTTTGAGGCGCGTGAGTTTATTCGCATTCTAGATAAGTTATCTGAAGACCATTCGTTGCAAAACTGGGTTAATATAAATGGCCCGAACAAAGGCAAACTACGCGTTATTATGGAGGGGCAAGAAAGAAACAACCCCACAGACCGTGTGTTTGGTTCTACAAAAAATGACCACAGCATTTTAAACTCCGCCATTTGGCTCGCCAAAGAAGCTCCAGAGTCAAAAGTTGTTCTTGTTTCTAAAGACATCAACCTGCGTCTGAAAGCCAAATCTCTTGGACTCAAAGCAGAAGACTACCAAACAGGAAAAATTGAAAACTTAGATCAACTCTATACTGGAAAAACAGTGATAGATGATGTTGATCAATCACTCATCGATCGGTTGTTTAAAGACAACCATGTGGATGCCGATGCTTTTGCCCCCCTTCAATTCCAAAACAATCATTACTACATATTAAAAGGAAAAAAGAGCTCTGTTTTGGCTTTCTACAATACTGTTACCAAGCAGGTAGATCGCGTTGAAAAGAAACCCTCATATGGCGTAACACCGCGTAATGCAGAACAAACTTTTGCGCTTCATGCACTGCTTAATCCAGACGTCAAAATTATTACATTACAAGGTGTTGCTGGAACAGGTAAAACACTGCTTTCACTTGCAAGTAGTATTGAACAACGTAAAGAATTCAAACAAATCTATTTGGCCAGACCCATTGTGCCATTAAGCAATAAAGATATTGGATATCTACCTGGAGATATTACTGCGAAAATAAATCCCTATATGGAACCTCTTTGGGACAATTTGAAATACATCAAAAATCAATGGCCTGAAACAGACAGACATTTCAAGCGGGTAGAAGAAATGGTTTCCAAAGAAAAAATTGTAGTCACACCACTGGCATATATTAGAGGTAGAAGCTTATCAAACATTATGTTTATTGTAGATGAAGCCCAAAACTTAACTCCACATGAAGTAAAGACCATTATTACAAGAGCTGGAGAAGGGGCGAAAATGGTGTTTAGTGGAGATATATTTCAAATAGACACACCCTACCTGGATGAGCATTCAAATGGGCTGTCTTACCTGATAGATCGTTTAAAAGGAAATGAACTTTTCGCCCACATTACTCTTGAAAAAGGTGAACGCAGCGAATTGGCCAATTTGGCGAACGATTTACTCTAGCTTAACATCCATTAACTTGAAGAAAGAATAAAACAGTAGAATTTGCGTTTTTACCCAAACCAAATTCTAATGAAAACTTCAAATTTAACCCTGTTCCTCACCCTTGGTTTCGCATTGCTTTTTGCGACTCTCTTTTTTGAGCATACATGGGGTCTTAATATGTTCCTTTTGCAGCTCAGCTTATTCATTCTTCCTTTCGGGTTAAAGCAAATTCAATTAAAAGGCATAGTAAACTACAGTATTGTCTTAGGCACTTTTTTCAGTATTGTTTTTGCTTTTTTCCATCACACCACGTTAGCGCTTATTACCAGTTGGATTTCTTTAAGTCTTTATTTCACCATTGCCGCATCTCTTCAAGCGAGAAGTGTAGACACAGTGTTGCTCTCAAGCGGAGTAAATGCTGTATTGGGGATCCCTCGTTTGGCCATGGCTCTAAAAAATCTGCGCATTGGCAAACAAAAGAAAATGCGCCTTTTACCAAGAGTCCGAATTATTATACCCGTTTTGGTTGTTGGTGTTTATATGGCATTGTACAGCCATTCTAGTCCTACTTTTAGGTCATTCTCTTCTGGCTTTTTTGACTTTTTTGAAGACATTTTGGAATTTGTTTTTCAAGATCTAAATCCCAGTTTTGTCGGTTGGCTCATCCTAGGGCTCTTTACAATGTCTGCTTTAATTCTTAAGCAAATACCGAATAAGTGGCTACTGAAAGACAATGAAAAAAGCAATACACTGGTTCGTACAAAAAACTATTTCAAAGGGAAACTTCCAGCCTTAAAAATAGAAAATAAACTAGGCGTTTGGCTACTCTTCGTTCTTAATGCAATGGCACTAATTGTAATGGTTGGAGAAATAAAAGATGTGTGGTTCAACTTCGAGTTTGAAGGACAGCTTCTTAAATCTTTTGTGCATTCTGGAATGTACACCCTACTTGTTGCCATTCTCATTTCCATTGGTATTGCACTCTATTATTTTCGGGGGAACCAGAACTTCTATAAAAAGAATAAAACGCTCAAAATCTTCACCAGCATTTGGCTTGTAGAAAACGCCCTGCTGGTTATTGCTGTTTTTGTTCGTAACGGCATTTACATTCAACACTATGCCCTTGCTTATAAACGCATTGCACTTATCATTTTCTTGGCCGCTTGCCTCATCGGTATAGCAAGTGTACTTATTAAGATTCACTCAACTAAAAACGTTCGCTACTTGATGCGTTTGAACTCTTTAGGTATTTACATTCTTATAGTTTCAAGCTGTACAGTTAACTGGGACGTGCTGATTGCGAAGTACAATTTCTCTAATAAAGAACGATCGTTTGTTCACCTAAACTACCTTGCTACGCTTAATAATGCTTCTCTTCCTTACCTGAGTAAAGACCCAGAAATACTCAATCAGATTCAAACCCAACAGAGAAAAAAATACAGTAGCAGCTCCTATGAAAATTCCATTGATCCGCAAACTTACACCGAGATCATCGCTCAAAAACAAAGCAAATTCATCACGTTATGGAATTCAAAACACTGGTTAGAATGGAATCCTTCAGAACAAAAAGCATTTGATCAACTCTCTCAAATGGACCAATAAAAATGGTTGCGTAACGGTATTAAAGCCATTACTTTAGTGGCCAAAACCCAGAACGCGATGAATCATAAAACTATAGAAACCTCAGAAAAAGTAAATGCTACTGCAAAGAGCGTTTGGATGCTTGTAAGCGCTTTTGACAAATTGGACGAACTTATCCCTCAGATTTTCAAATCTTCTCAAACAGAAGGAAATGGAGTAGGCGCAATTCGAACAGTTGATTTAAATGACGGGCACGAACCCATTGTTGAAGAATTAACAGCATTTGATGAGGAAAACATGACATACAGCTATCGCCTTCTTGGTGGAGAGCTTCAGGTAGAAAATTACACGGCTCATCTTCAAGTTATTCCTGCAGATTCGGAGTCTTGCACGCTCACTTGGGTATCCAACTTTGATGTTGATTCTTCGTTTGAAGAAAGTACAATGCTTCTAGTAAAGGGCATGCAGAAACTTTTATTCAAGAACCTCAAGGGTCAAATAACAGAAGTAGCTTAGTCATAATTATGTTCAAGAATTTATTTAGCAAGAAAAAAGAGCCCGCATACGATTCAACCAATATCAAAATCACCGATTTAGAGTTGGGATTTGTATTTGATTACAACCTTAGCACTTGGAAGGTTGAAGAGGCTTACACCTATGATTGGGGAAATAATGTGTTCTCAAGAGAATACAAAATCAACAACGGGAAAGAGCAACTTTTTTTATCTGTTGACACCGAAGATGATCTTGAGCTCACACTTTCTAAGCGAATTCGTTTAGGTCAAATTCAAGAAGATATTCTGAATACAATTGGAAAAAACCGTGAGACCCCTTCTGAGCTGCATTTTGAAAACGAGACCTATCACTTTGAAGAAAAAGCTCCTGGATTTTGGCAAGAAACAGGAAATAAAGAATGGGAAGAACTGGAAAGTTTTGAATATTACAAGCAAGATGGCTCTAAAGTCTTAACCATTGAGCAATGGGATGACGATGAATTTGAGGCATCGATTGGTTCGCACATTAAGCCCTTTGAAATAAGCAATATATTACCCGCCTTAGTATGAAAACAGGTCAGTTAATAGTTACGGTTGGGGTATTCTTTTTAATGTTAGCCATGATTTCTAGATGCTCTAGTTCGTCCAACGGCAACCAAGATTACGCTTACCAAGAAGAAGGGCTTGATAAAGTCATCAAGCAACATATGAATGATCAAGATTACACTGTGATTTTGGCAGATATGAACTATGAAGATCCCACCTATTACCATAAATACCAAGTTATAGTTCCACTCACAGACACCACTTTTGACACACAAGAAACGGAGTGGCTAACAGTTTCACCCATGTTTTTCGAAAGTCATAAAAATGCCCTAGGTATGGAAGTGGCGAGCAAAACCAATGGCGTCTTAGAAAAAAGCATTGCTCCGGCAGGCTATTCTCAATACATTGGAAACGAGAAATATGGCCGCTGGAAAGAAAGGGATGGTGGTTCATTCTGGGAATTTTACGGGAAGTACGCTTTCATGAGCAACATGTTCCACTTAATGACTTATCCGGCTAGGTACGGATATTACAATAACTACTACAACAGCTACCGCGGAAGAGGAGCGTATTACGGTCCGAATGGCTATTACGGAACATCGAGCTACTCCAGCTCAAATGCTGGTAGAAACACCACTTGGGGACAAAAGCCTCAAAGCTTCAAAGACCGCGTAAATAGCAGAGTTTCTCGAAGCTCTAAAACGCAACGTAGTAGAAACAGTTCAAGGTATTCTAAGAGTTCAACACGGTCAAGAAGCGGAGGCTTCGGTAAATAAAAGTTACTATGAATTGGAACATTCTTCTTCAACATCTCGGCTATTTCTCAGCAGCCATTTCATTGCTTTTATTAGGTCGCTTTGTATTTCAGAAATCACATCGTCAAATTCGCATTCAGAGCGAACTGCTCGATCAAGACAATTTGGCTTTTAGCTTTTCTTATGTAGGCTATTTTGCAGGCCTTGTTCTTGCTATTGGAAGTTCTATCATTGGAGACTCTAATGGTTTCTTAAGAGATATTACAGACCTTATCAGTTATGGTATACTTTCGATTATACTGCTTAACATAGGTGCTTGGACCAATGAAAACCTTGTTTTGAGAAGTTTTAGCATTCGCAAAGAAATTATTGAAGATCAAAATGTTGGAACCGGTGTGATCGAAGGGGCTAACTATTTTGCCACAGGCCTTATCGTTTTTGGTGCCATTTCAGGAGAGGGAATTAACTTTTTTCCAGATTTAATTAATGGCTACTTACTATCTGGTTTTATCACAGCAATTGCATTTTGGCTCAGCGGACAACTTATTCTATGGGTTTTCGCATTGCTGTACAATTGGATCACCTCTTATGATATTCATAAAGAAATTGAAAAAGATAACGTAGCAGTTGGTGTTGCCTATGCCGGAGTAATCATAGCCATAGGAAACCTCATTCGCTATGGAGTTAGTGGTGATTTTGAATCATGGGAAAGTCATTTCTCAGAATTGGGAATTGACGTGCTCTTAGGCGGACTATTAATTCCAGCTACACGATTAGCTACAGATAAAATCTTGCTTCATGGCGCTAGCCTGACTGATGAATTGGTGAACCAAGAAAAGCCAAATGTAGGTGCTGGGCTAATAGAAGCTTTCGCTTACATAGCAGGATCTATAGTTGTTACCTGGCTTATATAAATGCAAAAACCAGCATCTAAAGCTATACAGGCAGCTCTCTTTGCAACAGGTTTTTCAGGTGTTGTAGCAGAGTATGTCCTTGCCACACTGGCTAGTTACTTTCTAGGAGACAGCATTGTTCAATGGGCGCTTACCATTTCTCTTATGCTGTTTGCCATGGGTTTGGGGAGTCGTTTTACCAAGCAAGTGAAAAGCAATGAGTTTATTTGGTTCATTGGCATAGAAATCACCCTGTCAATTATAGTTTCCTTTTCAGCACTTATCATTTACAGCATTGCACCCTACACTTCTTATCTTGGGCTTTTCATCTACTTACTTTCCTTTATTACAGGCTTATTGATTGGGATGGAACTGCCATTGGCCATCCGATTAAATCAAGTGTATGAGCGGATTGAAATTAACGTATCTCAGATTTTAGAAAAAGACTACTATGGCTCACTCTTAGGCGGAATTTTTTTCTCTTTCATCGGACTCCCATACCTAGGCTTATCCTATACACCCTTTGTTTTAGGAGGTGTTAACCTTGCCGTTGCTACTTTATTGGTACTCATTTATCATAAGCACGCAATAAAGCAAAAATCTAAAAGCCCTAGCATCGCCATTGTTTTAGGCTTTGTAGTTATTGCTATTGGTCTTTCTCAAGCACAAGAAATCATAGAGCTGAGCGAACAAAAGAACTATAAAGACAAGGTGGTGTATAGCGCACAAAGCAAGTACCAGCAAATAACTATTACCCAATGGAAGGAGGACTATTGGCTCTACCTCAATGGCAACTTGCAACTCTCTACCTATGATGAAGTATTGTACCATGAGGTACTCGTGCACCCGGCAATGATCTTAACTCCAAATACACATAATGTATTGCTACTAGGCGGTGGAGATGGCTGTGCTGCAAGAGAGTTATTAAAGTATAACACCATAGAAAAAATAACATTGGTTGATTTAGATCCAGCCGTAACAGAACTCGCAAGTTCAAATCCCTTACTCACCCGCATCAATGAACATTCTTTGTCTGACTCTCGGGTAGAGGTAATCAATGGAGATGGCTACCATTATATGGACACTACTCACTCTATTTATGATTTGATCATCATTGATTTGCCCGACCCTCGAAACGTGGAACTATCGAGGCTATATAGCCAAGAAATGTATCGCATTTGCCACAAACATCTGGGTGAACAAGGTGTATTGATTACTCAAGCTGGAAGTCCATATTTTGCTCATGAGGCATTCTATTGCATTGAAAAAACAATCGGTTCAGCAGGATTTAGCGCAATTCCATTACATAATCAAATTGTTACAATGGGAGAATGGGGATGGGTTCTTGCCAGCAAAGAACTATCTTCTGATCAAATGCGAAATATTCTTCAAGGTAGCGAACCAGCAGTAGCTACCAAATGGTTAAACAACAGCGCTCTCAACCAAGTAACATCATTCGGAAAACCCTACTTTCGCAATGAGCCTGACAGCATAGAGACAAACACTTTTAAGAACCCCATTTTATATAGGTATTACCTAGACGGGGCTTGGGAAATGTATTGATGGAAGCAGAGATATTTTCATATAAAGAATGGATTAGTTGCACAGATGAAAACGTGCTCAAACATACCCTTGCTGACATTTTAGAAATGGCTAAATTTGAGATCCTCAATTTCACTTCTCATAACTTTACTCCTGCAGGATACACTGCTGTTTGGCTTTTGGGTGAAAGCCACTTAGCCATTCACACTTTCCCAGAAAAAAAGAAGACTTATCTTGAACTAAGCAGCTGTAACGCTTCTAAAAATGAGGCTTTTAAAAGAATATTGAAGACTTCAGGATTGCTTTAATCCTCTAATCTTTTGCACTTTCGCTGATGGATTCTGTTCTCCAATAATTGTACAGCCTTTTATAGGCTTTTGAATCATATTCAGAGGTTCCTTTCCAACGCTTTCTGAACTGTTTTAATTCAATCTCTACCAAATCTCTATTTACTTCAGAACTCACAAGTACTTTTCTCTCTAATTCTTGAAATTCTTGAACATAAGGCGAAGTTACATCCCCAGCACCTATGCGACTTCCAGGAGCATCTGTATTAAAGGTTTGTTTATACTCTTTTAAAGTAACTTTTTGCTTTTGGTAGCTGAAAATATTTTCAGATTCTAATAAGAAAACATCCAAATAAACCCTTCCTATATCTGCTTTTTCAATCAGTCCACGATCATTCTCAAACTCAATTGAATAATATCTCTTATTGATCTTATAAAAATCATCGGCATAAGAATATGGGTTAGCCAACTCAACGGTTTGCTTTCCATTTGAGAATGCCATTGCATTGTCTATTACTCCGCCATCCAAAAGGGGTACCTCAACGATTACTTGCCATACATCTGAAAGAATTACTTCTTTAAAAGTAGCTTTATTCACAGGTTTAGAAAAGTCTAGCTCTATAGAATCAATGAAGTTTTGAGTTTCCCAAGGAAGAAATTCATTCTCTACTAAATACACATCTCTATCATGAAAACGCATATTCACAATGTGTAAAGGTGTTTCTTCGGCAGGAGCTTCCAATACCTTTTTCAAAATCACCGAAGAATTTTGAGCGGCAATGGTATTCACCACATCACCGCGATCCTTACCCATGCCATAAAAATTTTGATCTAAGTAAATGCCTGGAGCAGTTCCACGGAAGCCCATGTTTATCTCTGACATTTTGATGTATACATCATTGATACTCGTCACATAGTTATTGAAGATGCTGTTGTTTTTAAATAATACAGGGTACTTCTTTTTATCATTATTTACTAAAAATGTTACTGGAGCACTACCCGAGAGATCAGAGTTTTCTGTGTTGTAACCAAAAATGAAGTTGCGTGAAATAACATTGTTTTCCATTTGAAGCTTCACCGTGTTACTTTCAAAAAAACCTACGAAAATGCTGCTATAATTGTCTACAAACTTATTTTGTTTGAACGTGAATGGAATGAACAACTCTTCTGATGGGTGCGAATTGTTAATTACTACTCCAGGTTCACCGGTCATGATATTTCTGAAAATACAAAAATGAATATCTACCAATTGCCTCTGCCATAAACCATTAAAGCTCAAAGGCAAATCAAGGCCGTCAAAGGTTACGTAATACAGAGAAATTGACTTTTGCGCCTTACCCAAAACTTTAAAACCTACTCCCGCATCTTTGTTGGGGTTTGTTTTTATGACAACTGGCTTTTCTCCACTTCCATTTGCCACAAGGCCTCCGTATATTAAAAACGTAGCTTCATCAGACATAATGAGGGTTACCCCCTCTGCCAAAGTGAGCGTAGCATCTTCATCTACAGATACATTGTGATCAATTAAATGAATTCCCTCTTCAATGGTGGTGTCGTTTTGAATGAGTGCTGGTATCTCAGCTCTTAAAAACGAACAACTCAATAGAGTGATGAATAGTATGTTCAGTGTTAAGGTCTTCATAGCTATATGACTTCTAGTACAAGTGGATCTAATTTATATACTTCGCCCTGGCGCATTACTTTGATGTTCTTGAATATCAAGCGGTCACCAGACTTCGCTACATCTATCATGCGCGCAACATCATCATTAAAGGCAGAAGATCTATTCTCAGCAGTGGTGGCTCCCCCATCGGTAATATGAATGAGATCAAATCCTTTTACAGAATAAAAATCAAGAGCGTTGAGCCAATCAATATCCTCGAAATAAAGGTCCAAAGCCTCCAGTCTCCTTACTGTCAAAACACTGATGTCGCCACCCACATTTTGAGATAGTATTGGCTTTGGCTTAGGCAACTCTTGAACAGGAAAGCTAAAAGTTCCTATGAACGTGTTTTGAACATTGTCTGTGATTTGAAAATGCACGTAGCCTGCAGAATTACATTCGAAGTAGAAAGCATCTTCTTTAATTTTCGAAACTTCTCCATAACTCGCGGTTACAAAACTGTTCTCACTGTCAAATGCCCCTTTTAGGTTAATTTTATTAGGCACATCTACGTAAAGAATAGGGTTCTTCGGCTTAAGAACGTAATCCATCTCTTTTTTGGGAACCAAGTCTTCTGGAATTTCCTCAAATTCTGGAAGAGACAGTTGGTTCACATAATCACTTAAATCAATACTGATTTCATAGTCTCTGAAAGATAGAAGTGTAGCAGAAGCATTCGTCTCAGCACTGAGCATCATTTTCTTCTCAGCCATCAATCGTTTGGTGTTAAACGGAATTGGCACCTCTACAACTTGTTTGGTGTTGAAGTCTGGCATAAATCGCACTCGAATCATCGCCAACTCTGCAAGTGTATCTGGAAGCTCATTGACTTCAACAAAATTCTGGATTTGAATATCTCTCAACTTATCATCTACCAAAAATCGCGTAGCCATAGACTTTACCAAAATCACTTTGGTCATGATATTCTGTAAGTGCACATGTGCCTGCATTGCCGGAGTATTCTTGAAATAAAATAACCCCCAATTCTCCTTATTAGGCCCTTTTTTAGCTGCTAAAATTGGCCGTTCTGGGAACAATACTGATTCTACAACGCTAGCTAAGGAGTCATTATCTATAGCATCTGTCACTTTAAGAGATAAAGTATCCAGAATATTCTTAATGTTTTCCCACTTCTTTAAATCAATGAAATAGTTGACCACTTTAACGGTATTGGTCTTCTTAACAACCATCCCATATTCATCTAAGCCACCAACATTTTCAACGAATTCAGACTCAATAATCTTTAATTCCTTCATTGAACTGTCACAAGCAGTATTCAATTCATTGAGTGCATCTACTTCTCTTATATCAAAGATCTCACTTAAGAAACGGTCTTCTTCAAAACTCAATTGTAATTCATCTGCAGACAACTCTAATGTCTGACTCAAACTGATTGAATTCTCTAAGAAATCGTTCGGGATAGACATGTATGCTGAAGATAAAAACACAATGTATAAAAGCGATACAATGCGATTTCTAAACTGTGCACTTTTGGTAATTTGAATCATTCGAATTGAATTAGGATGGTGACTAAGGCAGAATCAAATTACTCTTCTAAAAGAGTGTTTACTTGTTGTAGTTTGGATTGAAGGTTTTTGGCAGTAGACTTAGACTTGTCTAACTCGCCTTTAACATCATTCAAACTAGAACTAACATCAGGAACAACACGATCAATCTCTTTCGACAAGTTGTCTAATGAATTTCTCACATCACTTAAAGAGGCAGAAATATCACCATATAATCTTCGCTGAGCAACAAGGTTTTCTCTAAGTAAATTCATTGCCTCTAGCACTTGGTCTTCGTTTTGCTCAGACTCATCATCTGCAGAGTCAATGCTGCTCAATTGAGGAAACACCCTATCCCATCGATAGCCTTCTCTCTCTTCTTGTTTAAAGTTGATAGACGAGAAAAGGAAGATTATAACTTCAAAAGTCAAACCGACAACAAACATGGTATCTGCGTACTTCCAACCGAGGTGTTTGAATAATATACCAGAAATTAGGATGGCAGCTCCGATTCCGTAAAAAAGTGAAAACAAATCGAGCGATTTCTTATGCGCAGTAGGTTTATTCATTTCTAGGAAATTTCGGGCAAAAATAACACACAATTTCTAAGGAGCCTCATTTTAGCTTTTTGAAAGTGTTTTTTTACAATTACTTGATAAACAATTACTTACGTTTAATCTTTGAGCCTATATGTAAAACTACTGATTCTTGAATTAAAATCGCCATCTACTTTATCCTGTACCTCAAGCCGAGATAAGTGTTTCTTCCGAAAACAGGCCCCCATGTCATGCTGCCATCAAAATAATCTCCAAAGGGATCTTCTGCCGCTAGAATCGGGTCTTCTTGTCTAAAATCTAGTGCATTTTCAATACCAACATACACTTCAAATTTTTCACTCCATGATTTAGTTATCTGGGCATTTACAAGTGTATATGACGGGCTGTAATCTGATAATTGATACTCTGTTGGATTGGAACTGGTTGAAGGCAACCTTCTCTGCGACTGCCAATTAACCGTTGCATCAAACTTCCAATCTGTTCTCGTTTCATAAGCCAAGTTCACAAATGCTCTGTGAGGAGACACCATCGGTTTTTCTTGAAGAACTCCTTCATAAGTTGTCTTTACATCGTAATATCTGTAAGCCAATCGAATGCCCAAATGCCTTAATATTTCCCAATCAAATTGCGCCTGAAAACTATTAGCATAAGATCTTCCTTCTAGATTATAAAAGGATACTGCTTGTGGGCTCCGATCCAAATCAACTACAATTTGGTTCTGAAATTGTGTAGAGAAAAAGTCCAGACTGATTGATGCTGGTCTATAATCAAGTTCCATGGTATGAGAAATGCTTCCACCAAAATTCCATGCAACTTCTGGATTTAATCCGTAGGGATTTTGTTCACTTTCACTTTGAATAATGAATGCTCTATTACTCGCCAAATAAGCCATGTTTTCTGCAATCACATTTGCCGTTCGTTGACCTCTACCTGCAGAAAAACGCACTACAGTTTGATCGGTAATGGCGTATCGCGCGTGCAATCTAGGCGTCCCAAAGAAGCCATATAAATTGTGGTAATCACCTCTTAAACCAAGTACCATTGTCCACTTTTCCCTGTGTTTTTGAGTGTACTCGACATAAGCCCCTTGCACTGACTCTGTGCGATCAAACACTTCAGCGTCTAGCGTTTCCTCATAATCGTCATAAAGCCAGGTAGCACCTGCTTTGTACGTATGGTTCTCATTCCACAATTGGCTTTGGTAAATGAAATTGAAATATCCAGTGCGTTCAATTGCATCGTGAATGCGGTCTCCGTATAATGCGTAATGATCATGATAGATTCCACTCATTTGAATACCAAAACTTGTGTTTGGTTTGCTGAGAACCTTTCCAGACTTCGCCCATCCCTCAATACGTTTGGTGGTGTTTTCCATTTTCCAGAGCTTGATGTCCTTATTAGAATCATCCATGTTCAAAATGGTTTGCCCACCTTCGAGTTCACGAAATGTTCCTTTCACACCTACTTGAAACTGCAATCCATTGTCTCCTTGATATCTCCAACGGTTTAAAGCGATATAGGTATTTCTCAGTGGTAGATCTAAGAAATCGTCCTCATTATTGTCAAATTCTACTTGGTTTCCACTTGCATGAAGTAAGATTGCCGTGGTCCAATTATCGTTTACTTTCAAACCTATATTGGCATTCCCCTCTACACGGCCACCTTGGTTTACGTAGGCATTAAGGTAGATCCTATCCATGTCTTGCGGTTGACGCAGAGTGACATCTATTTGACCTGCTATACTCTCAAACCCATTTACAACAGAACCAGTTCCTTTTGTGAGGTTAATACCTCGTACCCACGCTCCAGGTATGTAGGTTAAGCCTGATACTGAGGCCAAACCTCTTACGTTGGGCAATTGCTCTCTTGTAATTTGGGTATTTGGTCCTGCCAAGCCCAATAATTGAATTTGACGTGTACCTGTAACTGCATCAGTGAATGAAACATCTACGGCAGGATTGGTTTCAAAGCTCTCGCTTAAATTGCAACAAGCTGCCTTCTCCAGCTCTTTTTCATCAATCTTAAGAACGTGCTTGGTTTCCATGAAGCTCAAACTTGTTCCAGATTTACGTTCTTCCACAACTACTTCATCCAAATCTACAGATGACTTTAATTGAATAGAAATTAGCTCCTCTGGTGATCTCACTTCAATCGTATCGGCTGCAAAGCCTATAAAAGAAAATACCAATTGTTTTACCTCAGAGTGAGCAGAGATACTAAACTCCCCTTTTTCGTTGGTTGTGGTTCCCTTATTGGTTCCCGCCCAATAAACAGAAACACCTACCATTGGCACTGTTTCTCCGTGCTCTTTAGTGCTTACGAAGCCTTTATAATCTTGCGCAATGCCCACATGAATCATGCTAAGCAAAGCAATAACGAAACGCTTCATATTTAATGTGCTTCTACTTCGTGATACTTGCAGCAACCGGGAAGACTGCCGTAAGCTTTTTCAGTAGCTTTTACATCTCTTGTATCATGGCCAACAGCAGCAATAGCCTCTTGAATGTCAAGTGCTGTTGTTTTATCAGCTCTGTACGTAACCACAATGCTTTGCGCATTCTTGTCCCAAGTAGCTTTTTTAACGCCCTTAATGTAGGCTGCTTCTTGGATGCGTTCTTGACACATTCCACAAACACCAGATACTGGAATGGTATCGGTTACAACTTCTTTATTTGATGTGATTGTTTCTTTTTCTTGAGCAAATAATGCAGTGCCGAAAAGAGTAAAAAGCAATAGAACTGTAATTGATTTCATGACTTTAAGTTTCAAATGAATTAAAAATGGAGATGGTTAGACCTTCATCTTGATTCACCTAACTATAAAGTACTAAAGGAAAATGTTGCAAATAGATTTTTGGTGGTGGGGAATTATCCGCATACACCCAATCATGAGTTGTATTAGACGCAATAATCAGAGGTTCGGTCAAATGAACAATGGCATGTTCAATGCCAGAAAAAACGGGTATAATTTGAGTTGGACTGGTGAGAGCCTGCTCTTCTAAATCTGCAAGAAGAATTAACTCTTGATCGGTACAGCAACCTGAGTCTGACTCCCCATGTGATGGGGCGCAACAACAAGATGCTTCTGTGAAACCTACTTCTGTTAACTCTCCATGGCAATAATGCAAAGACAATGCAAACCCTGATGTGAGCAGCAAATATGCACTAGCTATGATTGTATAAATGAACGATTTCACAGGTCAAAATTACACCACATTTCTAAGGCTTGCAACTTATGGATGGGCAGATACCCAATGATACCCGTTTTCGAACACTTCTTTCTTCCAAATAGGTACAGTCTCTTTCAAGGCATCAATAGCAAATTCACAGGCTAAAAAGGCATTTTTTCTGTGCGGACTGCTCGCGGCTATTACAACCACTGTTTCTCCGAGTTCTGCTTTGCCTGCTCTGTGGATTAGTGCTATTGCTGTAACTTGAAATGTATTGATGGCTGCTTCACCAATCTTCCGCATCTCTTTAATGGCCATTGGTTCGTAACACTCAAAATCGAGGTATTTCACAGGCTCACCATTGGTTTGGTTGCGCACGGTTCCTACAAAATGTACAATGCCCCCGTTTTTATGGCCTTCAACAAGCGATTGAACTTTTTCAACTTGTATGGATTCGGAAACAATTTCTACGTGTACCATAGTCACCCACCGCTTACTGGAGGAAGTATAACAACCTCATCTCCGTTGTTTAATTCAAATGCCTCGCTTTGGTAACTTTCTTTCACTGCAAACTTGAGTGATGCCAGAGATGTAAAGGCAGGAAAGTCTTGTTCAAGGTGTTTGCGCAATTCTCCGATAGTTGAAGAAGTTGTGGCCATCTCAAATTCCATCTCCGACATGCCAATAATCTCTTTGGCAATACCAAATGCTACAATTTTAATGGTCATGATTGTTGGCTTTTATAGTCCTTTAAATCTTCTGGAGTATTGATGTTTGCTAGGTATTTATCATCTACCACCACTTCGTTCACCTCAAGATTTTCCAAGACCTCAGAAAGTTTATAGTTGCCAGAAAACAATGCATTCACTAGTGCAATTCTACTTTTTGGTTCCCAAATAGCGTACAAGGGTTCTTTCCTCTTGGTAGATGCGCTTACCACACATGTTACTCCAGCTTTGGGTTCTCTGCATGCCACCAACTGCTCTAGCATTCCCTTACTCAAAGCCGCATTATCGTTTGCGACAATTAAAAATGCCTTGTTTGGATGGTGCTGGAAAGCGGTGAGTAGTGCGCCAAGTACTCCCATCTCAAGAAATTGATCTTTAATTACCGGCACATCCACAGTATCCAGTCTATTTTTCACAGATAGAAAAGTCTGTTCTGTAAAATCAGAAAGTTGGTGGTAAGCGAAACGCCACATCGCCTCACCATGTATTTTCATTTCACCTTTGGGGGAGCCCATTCTACTGCTTTTGCCACCATTTAGCACCAAACCGTACAACTCTGGAGATTGATATTGTTGGGCGAACCATTTTGCGAAGGCATCAATTTCATCTCTCTTAAAAGTGGGGATATCCATTTTCAAAACATCAGGCAAATAATCATGAAGCTCTTCTTGATCTAGAAAAACAACAGCTTTTACATTATCTAGTCTGCCAATTTTCTTTTTGAGTGATTTGTATTTCTTTTCTTGAATAAACACAATTTGATTTGCTGCATGGTAATGATTTCCATTCACCAACAAACAGTCTTGCGCATTGAATGCAGTTCTTAACGCAAGAGGATTCAATTTGGAAGAGGTATCCATTTCTCCTTTCACTTCATACATCAAGACCTCAGTATTTAAACCCGAATGAAGTGAACCGTTATCTCCGTGGAATGCATCGATATAGGCACTTGAAAAATGAAGGTTTTTGTCTTTTACGCAATCCAGTACCCAATCTTTGATGATAGAGCAGTCTGCACCAATAAAAGACCACGAATTCGAATGATAATCTGTAGCATTAAAATCCAACATAATTGCAAATGTAATGGTAAGAAAGACTTGAGGTATTTAAACAGGTAATTACTTTCGCACTTCTAAGAACAGCAGACGAAATGAATGAAGAAAATGAGATAAGTTCAGATAAAATGGAGGTTAACAACCATGTGTTCGCTACCAAAAACCAACGTTTAATCAATTACCTCATTGATATCTTGAGCCTAAGCTTGGGGTACTCTGTGCTCTTCTCCATTTTCCAGTTTTTATATGAGGCTCAAACGGGGGCTACACTCTCTGAAGAAATGCGTTTAGAAACACCTGTGCTCGTAACAGAGATCCTCATTCAATCTGTTCTTACCATTGCGTATTATACCTTGTGTGAGTTCTTTCTTAAAGGAAAAACCATAGGCAAGAGATTTACCAACACCATGGTTGTAAACCATAACTACCAAAGCATTTCAATGGAGACCGCTTTTATTCGAAGCTTAATTCGAATCATCCCTTTTGAACCTCTTTCACTTTTAGGGAAAAGCTTTGAAGGATGGCATGACAAATGGTCAAGAACTTATGTTATTCAAGATCCCTTGATTGTTCAAGATACTTCTATGCCAAACGACCAAGAAGAACACAACTCCTAAAAAAGCGTCTTCTCGTCTTTTCTTGGATCAAGACCAAATCAGTATTTTATATACTTTTAAGGGTTAAACCTGTTTTAATCACTCTAATTGGGTTGTTTCAAGACCGGATAACTACCCAGAAGTGGGTAGGCATATTCACCACTTATAGTGATGCATAAGCTTGCGAAAAGCCTTAGACTTGTTGTATGATTTGATGAGTGCTTATG
This sequence comes from Salibacteraceae bacterium, assembly GCA_965658375.1. GTDB lineage: Bacteria > Bacteroidota > Bacteroidia > Flavobacteriales_G > Salibacteraceae > CBFHSD01. The sequence continues at coordinate 1,554 of CBFHSD010000018.1, read as the reverse complement.
GCTGCTTACTCAATGAGTAGAATCCCACAAACTGCCTGAGTAGAATCCCCCATCTAGCACTCCACTTCCTTCACTATTAAAAGTTGCTTTCTTGAAAGAAGGAAAGTGACTTTTTTTTATTCCTCCTTTTCCTTTTTGTCTTCTGGTTTATCAAACAAAAAGTCAAAATTGAATGGTTTGGCATCAATCATATGCCCAACTTGGTGATCTATACGTTTGCGGATAACTCCTTTAGCAATAAGACCTACTACCAAACCCGTAACAACGGCCCCAATAAAATAATACATCAAGAGTTGGTTAGTGATCACTTCATCTGGAGAAAGTATTCCAGAGAGTATTACGATGGTCATAAGACTGATTAAGCTAGCAATGCCACCTACTCCCCAAAAAACAAGCGAAGGAATCATCATAAGATACGGGTAGATGGTACTCACCACTCTTCGCCTAATTTCGTTTTCAACGGTACGTTGAAGAAGATGCTTGATTTCAAGAAAAAAGTCGATGACAGCTTGTTTGATCTTAGAAAACTCCATGGTACTTAAATTAGTGCTCCTAAAGTATGCATTTGGCTAAAACCTATAATTCAAACTCACTATCCAGTTTCTTCCTTGTTCTGGAATATTGATCCACCGGTAACGAGAAAGGTGATTGAAGTAAGCTTTATTTGTAATGTTCTCTCCCCTTACCACAACATGCACAATGCCCCAATTGAAAGACCGTTTCCATTGGGTTCCAACACCAAAAATGGCATACCCTGGAGTACTTGGCTCGTTACGATCTACTCTGTTTTGATCGGCAGCTGTAGTGACTTCAAACCAACTTCCCCATTCATTTTTCAGGCCTCTTTTCGATTCCCATATGAGGTTTAAACGGTTCATAGCTGGTGGAGTACTCGGCAACGGAAGGTTTGTTTCCAGGTTGTAGTTGTAGACCAAATCAAAGGCCTCTTGAATACTAAAACCTTTGACCAATTGCACACTCCCTTGAAATTCAATTCCGTTAAAAACCGCATTGTCTTGCTGGTATATAAAGAGTTGACCACCTTCTGGCAATGGGCTAAACTCTGGAGTTGGTTTTAGGTATATAAAATCATTGATGTAATAGTAAAAGGTAGAAGCTTGGAGCTGCCATCTGTTTTGAGAAAACACATAAGTCAGATCTGCCTGATAGCCATGCTCTTGTTCCATTTCTGGCGAACCCAGCTCGTGCCTAAATGTACCATGGTGAACACCATTGGCTGCCAACTCTGCAATATTTGGCGTTCTAAAAGAGCGGGTTAGGTTCAGCTTGAGCTCTGAAACCTCCGTTAATTGCTGCTTGTAACCAAGAGAAACACTAGCATTGATAAAATCCTTTGAAAAAGCCTTCACCCTTATTTGAATTTCTTCTTCTCCAAGATCTACAAATCCATCCTCTACTTGAAAATGTGTACATTCCATTCGCGAACCCACTTCAAAGCTTCCTGCTTCAGACACGGGCACTTTCCCGATGTAATAAGCCGAACTATTCCATTGAGCAAAACTTGGAATAAAAAATTCAAAACCAGCTTGCTGA
>CBFHSD010000017.1:0-42633 GCA_965658375.1 Salibacteraceae bacterium | reverse complement strand
ATATCATTTTTGACACAGAAGAAGAAAGACCATTGACCGTAGATATGCCCGCGGCTATTGAACTGGAAGTCACTTATACAGAACCAGGTCTAAAAGGAGATACAGCAACAAATGCCATGAAACCTGCAACCGTAGAAACTGGTGCAGAAATTCGCGTTCCTCTTTTTATTAATGAGGGAGATAAAGTTAAGGTGAACACATCTGACCGTTCTTATATGGAGCGTCTCAAGAACTAATAAATTATTGAAAAGCATTTTTCAATACGATTTGATATCTAAATTTGAAGTCTCGCTGTGCGGGACTTTTTTTATGAAGCCATATGAAGTACAATACTCCCCAAACACTTACACAAATTGCCGAGCTCTTAGGAGCTAAATCCGTTGGTAACCACTCTGTTTCTATAACAGGCCATAATGAAATTCATGTGGTAGAACCTGGTGAAATTGTTTTTGTAGACCATCCAAAGTATTACGACAAAGCCCTTAATTGCAATGCCACTGTTGTACTCATTAATAAAGAAGTGGATTGCCCAGAGGGAAAAGCGCTATTGATTAGTGATGATCCCTTTAGAGATTTCAATAAGTTAACCTTGCATTTCAACCCTTTTGTTGCCTCTGATGTGATGATTGACCCTAGCGCTGCTATTGGTGAAGGAACAAGAATTCAGCCTGGGGCATATGTTGGGCCAGGAGTTGAAATTGGAAAAAATTGCTTCATTCATGCCAACGCTGTTATCAACCAGGGAGCCGTTCTTGGAAATGATGTAATTGTACATTCAAATGCCACTATTGGAAGTGAGGCTTTTTATTACAAAAAGCGCCCCAATGGTTATGATAAATTAATTACTGGAGGAAGAGCTGTTCTTGAAGATCAAGTAGAGATTGGTGCTGGAACCACCATTGATAGAGGTGTTTCTGGAGACACCCGCATTGGTAAAGGAACTAAGATTGACAACTTGGTTCATGTAGGACATGACACAGTAGTTGGAGAACATTGCCTTTTTGCAGCTATGGTGGCCATTGCTGGTTGTTGCGTAATCGGAAATCATGTCACCATTTGGGGGAAATCAACTATTTCTAGCGACAAAAAAGTAGGCGATAACGCAGTGATTCTAGCTATTTCTGCGGTAGATAAAAACCTAGAAGGAGGAAAAACATATTTCGGAGCTCCTGCAATAGAGGCGAGAGAAGCTTGGAAAGAAAAAGTGAAACTCAAGCGTTTATTGAAAGACGCTTAAAATTACTCTTCTACTTTTTTTCGTTTGCCATAGATATCGTACACCACAACCAAAGCCATGGCAGCCCATATGGGAACCGATGCCTTATCCTGGTCTAGGAAATTATTCAATGCGCCATGAACAAAATAGGTAGTTACCGATAAAAGTACTGCCATGAGCAACCAACGCTCGTCTTTATCTACAAGCTTATAGTACAAGGGAATTCCCGTGTAATAAAAAGTGAAAAGAATCACTAAAACTAGAAGAATTCCCAAAACTCCCTGTTCTGCCAATGGGCCAAAATATTCCGAATGCGCATTACCTCCATCTCCAAAGTTTGTAGAAATGATAGTAATGTTACTCGAATGTTGGTAAGGAGCATATAGGAACTTATAGGTTCCCGGCCCTTTTCCAACTACTGGATCTTCAAAAAACATTTTAAAAGCGGCATCCCATCGGTTCAATCGTTCTAGGTTACTTGCGTCTGTTGCCACATTGCTAATAGACTCTACGTGTTCTGCAAAATCACTAGAAGAATCTTGCTTATTCTTTTCCAATTTATGCATGATCTCAACCTGAAAAGAGAAGAACACGCCAATCAAGCCTAAACCACCTAGGGCAACTATCCACCATTTTACGCGGAAGGCGATCAATATCATAAGTACCAATGCCACCACTAAACTTACCCAAGCTGCTCTGGTGTAACTAAGCACAACACCAATTATGAGTACCGTAAAAACGAAACCAGCCAGAATACGCGTGTTAATATCCCACTTTGTTCTAAACTGGTACACAAATGCAATAGGAATACAAAAAGCAATCATGGCTCCGTAACCTGTGTGATCGCTAAAAAAGGGCTGCATCACCCAATGCGCTGGTTCATCTCCAAAACCTCTAAGTCCATGACGAATAACTGTATATATGATTACCCCTGACAATGGCACCATGTACATCCACCAAAAGGTATTCACCTTTTTGGGATACTTAAATAGGAGTGCTACAATGAAGAAAAAAGGAATCACATACCAGAGTCTCGCAAGAAAATACTTAAAGCTTACCAAAGGGAGTTCTGAAGTAATGGATGTGAAAAATATCCAAATCAACTGTGCCAAGATCGCTAAGGAAATGGGGTGCTTGAGGATGCGATAGTCGTACTTCATATCAAAAAGCACCTTGAGAATAAACACCAACATGGCGCCAAACATCAAAGGATCTGTAGGAAGTGTTAGCCCTAATCCACCTCCAACATCTTCAAAGGTTATGGAAAGAGGTGTGGTCAAAACAATAATATAAATGAGTACATCCAATCGGAAAAGTGCAATACCAATTACGAGAATTGCCAAGGGAATCCCTGCAAACCAATCCAACTGAAAATAGAAGAACAGCGCATTCAGCATGGCGAAAGCCAAGCTTATGAAAACAACCAATCTTTGTTGAATCTGCGTGGGCATTAAAGCTTAGATTGCTCTATATATTTCTTGTAATTGCTTACGCCAATTATACTTAAGATGGCCAATAGCAATGTGCTCAATGTGCTAATGAGTACAATTAAACTTCTCTTCGGATAGGCTTTTTTCTCTGCCGGTACAGCTCGGTTTACAACAAACTTCCAAGTACCATTTTGCTGAGCATCTACCTTTGCTTCATCATACTTTCCTTTGAGGAGTACTAAGCGTTCTTGCAAAAACTCCCTTTGCTCTGTCATATTCTGATATGCAGAACCATACAAGGCTAGGGTATCTAATTGGCGTTCCATTTCTGTAACCGCCCTCCCATTATTATCGGCAATTGCTTGATAATAAGCACGAAGAATCATCTCACTTTGGCTCTCGAAATCATATACTCCCTTTTGACGAATGATGGTCAAAGAATCATCTAATTGACTCATATACTCAATTAAACTGAAATATTCCCCTTCAACTACTTCAAGTGCTTTTTTCGCGCGATCACGCAGCATTTGGTTTTTGGTACTATCTACCAAAGCTGCAATATCATTCGCAATATTGGCCGCAAGGTTAGAATCGGTATCCATTACATCAATTCTGATGGAGTTGAACTCTGTTCTTTTATAAGAAACATTGGCATCCCACTTCTTGCTCAAGTTTGTTTGTGCAAAATCCTCTGTGGGATCTATTTCATAGTGGTTGATCAAATCGTATTTCCCCCAGATTTTCCATTTGATTTCATCGCTTTGCAACATCTGAAGCATAGCTTCTGCCTCTTCTTCTTCTCCAAAAGACGAGATGTCATTCTTTGCTTGCGCATCTTCTGTTAAGACGGCTTTAGAAAGAGACTTGTTATTGGCGGGGAAAAAGATGACCGTACTGAGGTACTTGTTCTGTATGAACAATGACACAATTGCCGAAACCAATGCCGCTGCAAAACCAATAATGATGAGCGTTTTTCTCCATTTTAAAAGGAATACGAAAAAATTTGAAGAATCAAATTCTGCGTTCGAATGAGTGTTTTTCATGAAATCACAATTAAGGTTGCCAAAAGTAGAAAAAACGCTTTCCTATCAACTTTATTTTGGAGACTAAAGATTATTTCTGCTTTAGCAGGCTAAGAAGGGATTGGATCTGATTTCTTCTAATGATTTTCATTGAGAGCAGAGCCGCGCCTCCAATCACAATGGCAATCAGTATTTGAAGATACCACCGTTCAAAACTGTCTTTAGCTATAGCGGTTCCACCTACCAGAATAATTAAAAAGACGAACATGCGTAGCCTGATAGACATGCTTAAGTCTGCACCAAGTACTTTTCGAATCACCAATATCTGGGCAGCTACAACAATAATCTGTGTAACCAAGGTTGCAATAGCCGAACCTTCTGCCTTCATGGTTGGAATAAGGAACCAGTTGAGTACTAAGTTTACCACTAGGCCGGCTCCAGCTATAACATTCAATTGTTTGAGGCTTCCATTTGCTGTTAGCAGTGTTCCCGTAATGTAACTGAGCCCTACCATTACAAAGGTTCCTATCAACCACTTTAAAACATTGGCACTTTCAATCACCTCATTTACATAGAGAAAAGAAATGACTTCTTCACGGTAAAAAGAAACCAGTACTAAGACAAAAAATAAGGGAATCAATAATGCGGTAGATGCCGTTTCTAGCAAAGGCTGCACATTGTCTTTCTTAGCCAACATTCTTGAAAAAATGGGATAAAGCAAGGTGCTAAACAGGTATGCAAACATAATTCCAGCCTCAGGTATTTTATAGCCTTGCGCATAGATACCTGCTTGTGCCGCACCATCTTCTAGCATTTGATTGAGCATAACAGTATCAATCTTATAATATGCGGCCATGATTAAGGTGAGTAATGCAAAGGGGAAGCTCTGCATTAAAATGGCTTTTGTTTCTTTTAGATTTAACACTTGCCACTTAAAGCGCGCTTTCATTAAAATGGCAATGACGCCAATCAAAATAGCTACAGAATACCCAAAACCCTGAATACCTACATAGTAAATCATTTTAAACTCTGGCTCGTAAGGTGCCCACCAAAGCAAGTAGCCGCAAAGCAATATCATTAATGTACGATCTGTAATAGACAATAAACTGTCTATCTTGAATAGGTGAAGACCAGCAAGGTTAGCACGTACGTAGAGTAACACACTTTGTAAGAATAGTACAATGCTTATTGCATAGAGCATATCTAATTGAGCAAGGCTGTAATCCATTACATAGGTGCCTGCTAGCCAAACCACCCCTATATAAATGAAGCCCACAACCAATTTAATGAAGGCCGTTCCTATAAAGTAAGATCGCAGAAAAGTGGGTGATTGTGCCGCTTTGCGATTGATGAAATTATTGATCCCAGGGTCGAGCAGAATGTTGAACAACATGGCAAAACTGAGCAAAACATAAAAAGAGCCAAATTCTTCGTGACCCACAGTGTTTTGCACTTCTACATCTACCACCAAAATCCAGATAGGCTTGATGAGTAAATTTAGAAACAATAAGAAAAGAAGGTTCTTTATAAATGTGCGTTGCACTGACCTAAGTTTGATTTTAGAGACTCAAAAGTAATGCTTCCCTTCCACTTCATTCCAATACAGTTTGGTACATTCGCTTCAAATTGAACATGTGAAAATAGCGGTTAACACCAGATTGCTTATTCCCAATAAACTAGAGGGTATCGGAAGGTTCACCCATGAATCTCTGCAACGTCTTGTGCAGTCTCATCCCGAGCATGAGTTCCTCTTTATTTTTGATCGCGAATTTGATGATCAATTCATTTACGGCAGCAACGTAACACCCACTGTTGTATACCCAAGTGCACGTCATCCTTTTTTGTATTATTTGTGGTTTGAATGGCGTATTCCACCCGTGCTGCGTAAAAACAAAGTAGACTTGTTTCTTTCGCCAGATGGCTATTTGGCGCTGAACTCTGAAAAAAAGCAGCTCCCTGTTATTCATGATATCAACTTTGAACACTATCCCAAGCATATACCGGTAGTATCTCGAAAACACTACCAACATTACTTCCCAAAATACGCACAAAAAGCAAAGCGTATTGCCACTGTTTCTGAGTTTTCAAAAGAGGATATTATAGGTCAATACCATATAGACCCAAATAAGATTGATGTGGTGCACAACGGGGTGAGCGAAGTATTCCATCCTGTTTCAGAAGATGAGAAGAAAGAAACGAAAGAAAGGTACACGAATGGAGCCGACTATTTTGTGTACATCGGAGCAATACAGCCCAGAAAGAACATGACCAACATGTTTAAAGCTTTTGATGCCTTCAAAAAAGCAAACAACAACAAGACTCAACTGCTTATTGTTGGTGAAAAACGATGGTGGACAGCACCTATTAAGGAGGCTTTTGAAAGTATGGAGCACAAGAGTGAAGTTACCTTCACACAGCGTTTATCTAATGAAGAACTCAATTCTGTTTTGGCTTCTGCTCTTTGCTTAATTTACGTTTCCTATTTTGAAGGATTTGGGCTTCCTATTCTAGAAGCCTTTCAATGCCAAACACCAGTTATTACCAGCAACGTGACTTCTATGCCCGAAGTGGCAGGTGAAGCCGCCATTTTTGTGAGCCCTTTTGATATTGAAAGCATTAAAGAGGGAATGGAAAAAGTATCCAAAAACCCATCACTCCGCCAAAAGCTTATTGAAAAAGGTATAGCGCAGAAAGAGAATTATTCGTGGGATAAAACAGCCGATTTGCTTTGGCAGTCGGTAGAAAAATGTTTTGACTAATGCTTCTTCCCTACCTTAAACACAGAAGAATTGAAGCCGGGTTAGATGAAGCCGGAAGGGGATGCTTGGCAGGACCCGTTACTGCAGCTGCTGTTATTTTGCGCCCACGGTTTACCCATCCTTTACTCAACGACTCTAAGCAGTTGACCGAAAGACAACGCGATCTTCTTCGCCCCATGATAGAAAAAGAGAGTTTAGCTTGGGCGGTAAGTTTTGTTTCTCCCAAAGAAATAGATGAGATTAACATTCTGAATGCCTCTTTTCTAGCCATGCATAGGTGTGTAGATCAATTGAAATTAAGACCAGATCATTTGCTGATTGATGGCAATCGGTTCAACGCATACGAAGGAATAGACCATACATGCATCATAAAAGGAGATGGAAAGTACAGATCTATTGCCGCAGCTTCTGTTTTAGCGAAAACCCATAGAGATGAATACATGCTAAACGCACATGAAAAATTCCCAGAATATGGCTGGAACAAGAGCAAGGGTTACCCGACAAAAACACACCGGTCAGCTATTGCATTGCACGGAGCTACACCGCATCATAGAATGAGTTTTACGCTACTAAAGCCAGCTGAGACTTGATTAAAAAACTTGAAATATGAACACAAAGAAACACCTCTTCAAAGTCTTTGCATTTGTACTTATTGCAGCATTTATATTGAGTTGTTCAGAAACAACAGATGCCCCTCAGCCACAAAAAGATCTAACTATACAAAAGGTTAAAAAAAAGAAAGCACCTAAAAAGAAGCAATACGAAACACTCAACAACGAAAAGGCTCCCGCATTTTTAAAAAAGTACGGAGAAACACATAAAGGGAACACCGTAGAAGTTACTTGTAAATTCGGCACTATTACAATCAAATTGTACGATGACACTCCTCTACATAGAGCCAACTTCCTTTATATGATCGAACGCGGTTATTTTGACCTTACTCAATTCTATCGTGTAGAAAAAGACTTCATAGCTCAAGCCGGCAACTCAGATGATTGGGATTGTGCAGGGCTGGCTAATAAAATTGGGCATTACAAATTGCCAAATGAAATCAACACCAACAAGCACATTCACCTGCGCGGTGCGGTGGCTGCTGCACGCTTAAGTGACAACAATCCCGATAAGCTTTCTTCTAATTTTGAGTGGTACATTAGTATGGGACAAGCTTACAATGAGCCTACCATGCGCGGTTTTATGAGAGAATACGGGTTCAAATACTCTCCCGCTCAAGTAGAGGCTTATGGAACCAGAGGTGGAACCCCTACCCTAGACAATCAATACACCGTTTTTGGGGAAGTTATTTCAGGAATGGATGTGGTGGAAAAAATCAACCAAGAAGAGGTTGACAAAAAGGCTTGGCCTAAAGACATTATCCCCATAAAAGTGAAGCTGATAGACTAAGCAGAAACTCTTAACGTTTCATTGTTAAATAGAATTTATATGAGATGAAGAGCCTTGCTTTTCACAATCTATTTTAGCACCATCATGCGAAGAATTGCGGCAATTGTATTTATTGGCTTAATGCTTACCTTAACAGGAAGCATAATGTACTGGCTTAAAGGGCAAAAGAAAGAAAAAGCAGCTATAGAAATGCTTATCCCAGCAAGTAGCGATATTGTTCTCAAAAGCTCAAACTTCGCATCTATTTGGGAACACTTGCACCAAGATAATCTTATTTGGAGCGAACTCAGATCAACCAACAGCATTCAAAGTTTACATCGCTTTTTAACTGATGTTGACAGCCTGTTTCTTAGTGATGTTGACACCAGAAGCTGGTTAACCAATGAAACACAATACCTGTTTATAGACCTAGATGAGAAACCTCACCCTTGGGCATTTGCTATTAACATGAGCGATCCGAGTAAGGCTTTAAATTGGTTTCAGACACATGATGGAATTACAACCAAGGCACTGAAAGATGGTGAAATGCTTTCTTTTGAAACAAAGAATTTCAAGGGGCATTTATTCGTTTATGACAATGTTGTTTTTGTAGGAGATGAGAACCAAGACTTTGCTTGGCTCAAAGAAGACTCTAGCTTTTTACACCAATCGGAACCAGACTTCATTAACGCCCTCAATTCTTCTGGTGTGTATGAACAAGCGAACCTTTTCATCAAGTTCAGCTCTCTTTATGAGTTGATTACTCCGCACCTAAATCACACTTGGAATAACCGGTTAAATGGTTTTGAGCAATTTGGCGATTGGTGCAGTTTTGACATTACAGTAAAACCCAATTACATTGCCTTTGATGGCTGGAGCTTTTCTAACGATTCCACTGCTGACTTTTTAGGAACTTTCAAGAATCAAACACCACAAACATCAGAGATTTTTGAGGCTTTGCCTACCTCAACCGCTCAGTTGGTGCTCTATAGTTTTAGCGATTTTAAGAACTGGTATGAAGAATATAAAAACTTCCTTTCATCAAAAGGAAAACTTCAATCTTATCAAGAGCAAATTGAAAAGATGAACAGCGAGGCCAACGCCTCCATTGATCAACACATTCTTTCTTGGGTAGAAGGTGAAGTGGCACGTGTGAGCCTTGAAACCAAACCCAATAGTCCGGATAGGAATGAAATAGCTTTGTTGAAATGTTACGATATTGAATATGCCACAGCACAACTAAAAGAGCTAGCAGAGGAGCAAACCGTAGAAAGCGCCTTAATGGAAATCAACGATTATGAGATTAATAAGATTGGTGCTCCAAAAATGCTAGAGAATCTCTTCGGCTCTATATTCAAAGGCATCAGCGGATTTTATTATACCAGACATGAGAATTATTTCATTTTTGCAGATAGTCCGCAGCACCTATATCGTGTGCTGCGTCATCTCATTCAAGAGCAAACCTTAGACAATGATGAAACATGGAAAACCTTTACCCATCAGATATACGATGAGCATCAAATTTCCATCATCAGCAACATCCCAAGAAGTATTTCTTACTACCAACAATACGCAAATGAAACATTGGCAGTTACCCTTTCTGAACGTATAGACTTGCTAAGACAATTTGAAGGTTTTGTGATGCAATTTGCCCACAACAAAGGCAACAGGTTTTCGAGCAGAATGTATTTTAAGCACAATCCTGTGTATAAAGAAAGTACCAAATCTATCTGGGAAGTAAGCTTGGATACAGCTCCTGCAATTCAACCTCACTTAGTTAAAAACCACTACACTAAAAAGCTCGAGGTCTTTATTCAAGATCAGAAAAACCAGATTTATTTGATAAGCAATACAGGACAGCAACTGTGGAAAACTGAAATTAAAGAACCCATAAAAGGAGGCATCCAACAAATTGACATTTTCGGAAACGATAAACTACAAATTGCCTTTTCAACAGATCACTACATATATCTCATAGATCGTTTGGGTAGGCTGGTAGATGGTTTTCCAATAGAAGTTAAAGAAGGAATCTCTGCCCCGGTAAGTATTTTAGATTACGAAAAAGACCACAATTACCGCTTATTGGTTTCTGACAGTACTGGCAAAATTCACAATTACACCAAAGAGGGAAAAAGCGTGAAAGGTTGGAAACAGAAAAGCAAAGCTGAACCCCTAGCTTATCCTATTCATTACTTCAAAATCAAAAAACGAGACTACCTCTTATGCATTGATACCTCAAGGAACATTTATGCTTTGAATCGCAGAGGAGCTTTGAGGCATACGGTGAAAAAGAACTCAGACTTGAAATCGGGTCGCACCATAAAAATTCAAAAAGCCAAGCAGCTTGACAAGTCATACCTTTCTTATGTCGACACCGCTGGATACTTCAATAAAATTTATTTCAATGGAGAAGTAAACCAAGACAAAATCCTTGGTTTAAAAAATCCATTTAACTACATCTTAGAAGATTACAATCAAAACGGGGTAGATGAAGTAGTGAGTCTTACCGTTAATCAATTGAGGGTGATGGACCTTTCTAACAATGAGATCCTCGAAATTATTGAAGAGTTTGGATTCACAGGAAAACCAAATGTGTTTCATATCAACGAGAACAGTTATCTCGGGGCGGTTTCAAAAAATGGAGAAGGCTATTTATTTAACCAACATGGCATTATGCCTTACCCTTTCCCTGTAGAAACAGCAGTGCCTTTTGCTTTGGGAGATATGAACCTTTCCAACCATGTGAATGTAGTGTCTTGCACAAATCAGGGTACATTATTCATGTATGAATTGGATGAATAGTCTATTTTAGTGATTGTGAGTTTAGTGTGTTCAAATTGGCTTCAGAAAATCGCGTTTGTTTTAGTGGTGTTTTGGGGAACCAATACTTTGTTTGGACAACACGCTACGCCATTGTTCTACCTCAACAATGCTCCACAATCTGTATATTCAAATCCAGCTCAAGCTCCTATCGGACTCTTAAACATTGGCTTACCACTAATAAGTAGCACCTCAGGCCAAATACAAACCAATGGCTTTGAACTTTTCGGAAGCTATTCTATCTCCGAAGGCTTAGATGCACAAAAATTTTTAAATGGGCTATTGCCTAACAATCAATTCCAAAACACCCTAAAAACCGATTTATTGCACATCGGCTTTAGCTCTAAAAAGCAGTATTACCACTTCGCCATTACAGAACGACTGAGTGGCTCAGTAAACTTCCCTAAAGAATTGGCTTATTTAGTTGATGCAGTGTATGAAGAGTACCTTCCTAGCACAATTGATATTCAGAATTTTATTGTGAACCAAAACTATCAGCGGGTCTATCACTTTGGAGCCATGCGCGCTATAAATGATCAGTTGAACGTTGGTATTACTGGAAAGTATCATGTAGGGATTGCAGCGGTTCAATCCAACAGATCAGGCTTAGCTATAACTCCGCTCATACAAGACAACACAGTTCAACTAAGGGGTAGGTTGAACTATGATTTCAGTACATCTGGCTGGGAAAATACCGAAAACATCACACTTAATAATTTTGTTAGAGGAACCGGAAACCAATCTTTTAGCGTAGACATTGGCGCCAATTACAAGCTGAGAAATCGCTTTGTTTTTTCAGGATCTATTATTGATTTAGCTGGGAATATCAACTGGAAAAAAGGCATTAATACGTATGCCGAAGATGGACTAGAACAACGCATAGAATTGATCAATGCAGACTCTGCTTTTAACTCTGAAACACTCCGAGAACTTCCTTCTCGGTTCATTTCTCTTGTTGATTCTGTGGTTGAAAATAGCAACCCTCTACTAAGCAGTCGTGCTTTTGAAACAAGTTCGCCAACGTATCTAAATCTAAGCGCAGGATATATGGTTTCGCCTAGAATGCAGGTTGCTCTTTTCTCGCATTCGTCATTTACAAAATTGGATAATCAAACTAATCTAAAAATTGTTATCGATAGCCATGTAAAGAGATTCCTAAATGTAGTTCTAAGCTACTCAGTGATTGACGAATACGCTACTCCATTAAATTTAGGTTTGGGACTGGCAATCAATGGTGGACCATTTCAGTTCTACGCCACCACAGACAATGTGTTTATGCCCTTGTATTATGATGATTTAGATTTTTACAACCTAAGGGTAGGTTTTAATTTAACAGTAGGAAGAGATTACCAATGACCGCTCGATTTACCATATTTATATGTCTCGTATTTCTTGGCTTTTTTGGCCAAACACAAGAGCACCTGAAACAATGGGAGCGGAAATTTGAACAAGCAGAAAAACAATTTGATATTGGCAATTATTCCTCTGCCTACTTTAAGATTAAAGCACTTAGCAAAAAACAAAAACAAAAGAAATACGCCCTTTACACCATTCCTATCAACCAGGCTTTTGAAGCGAAATGTCTGGAAGCTATGGGAAAAGTAAACGAAGCCAATGCTTTACTTTTGCAAGCAGATAGTGCTTTCTTAACTTTTAAGCCTTACCCATCTTTAACACATCTTTCTTTTGGCCATCAGCAGTTTGCTCTCGCATATTTAATGCAAGACAACACTCTAAAAGCTAACGATCATTTAGGGATAGCTGCAAAGAGCTACTATGAAAGGAGAATTCAAGACCTACCCTATGAAGCTGAGTTGAGATTTACTCAACTTAAAATTCTGTATCATCAACAAAACTTGGTCTTAGGTCAAAAAAAGGCTTTTGAGCTGATTCAAAAACAACGCATCATCACCAAGAAGAAAGAGGTGTACTTTAACGAAAAAAGTGGAAGAAAAGAACACCGTTTTGTACCCAAACAAGAGTATAAAGATCGCTTGAACCGCTTAGCCGAAATTCAAGTAATCAAAGCAAATTTTAACCGCATTGAGGGTAATTATATTCGTGCAGACACCCTCTATCATAGAAATGAAAACGAGTTCAAAGAACTCATCAACAAAAGAGAAAGGGCCGCACTTTTTAACCAATTTGGAAGTGCGCAAAACAAAATTGACAACGACTATATTGAAGAGGGTTTAGCTCTATTAAGCAAGACAAAAAGAAAATATGCGAAACGGCTTAAGTACCACATACCCAACACTTTTTACTACGATGTAAGCAAGGCTCAAATTGAAGCCTACCTTTTAGCAGATGACCTTTCTGGATATCAAAATGCTGTAAAACAATACGAAAGAGAAACTTACAAGAGTTTCGGTTCTTCAAGCGCTTACCTTCTTGATGTAAAACGTTTTTCTATTGATGCCTTGATTGCAAAAGGTAAATTCAGAAAAGCTTATGACGCTTCACTAGAGCTGGTGAAAGAAGTAGAAATCAAGGTTCCTTTTCAACATGCACTAAAAATTCTTTTTTACCAACAACTCTATCAAGTTGCACTCATCAACTATAATTATGATTTAGCGCGAAAGGCATTAGAAAAAACGGCAGAACTAGAGCGCTATAATTATGGAAACCACTGCTTGGCATTTAAAGTAACTCTTCTAGAACTCGCTTATCTAGAAGCGTATTACGCAAACAATTTCAGCAAAGCAGATAGCCTATATGAACAAAACTTCAACGCGGTTATGCAACATGCATGGCACCCGCATCATAAAGATTATATAAAACAGCTCAATGCACGTGCACGTTTATACATTGCTCAAGAAGAATTTATACCCGCAGAAAATCTACTGAACCGCGCCCTAAAAATAACCGAAGAAAAATACGGAGGCGAATCGGTTCCCTTCGCATATCAACTTACAGAAATTGCCGATCTCTCAATGAAAAAAGGAGCCTATAAAGACGCTCAAACATCATTAGAATTAGCTATTACTGCACTAGACAACTTTTATGGTCGAAAGACTTTTGCCTACCTCAACTCACTTAAATTCTTGGGAGAACTTTACTTGATTAATGGGGAGCTTGATCTGGCTAAAGTTACCTTAGAGAAGGCGCAAAAAATATCAAGTAAACTAAGTGATTTAGAACTTGGTTATCAATTACAGTCAGCTAGCGAATTAGGAGAACTTTATATCGCATCTGGAAGATATTCTGAAGCCGAAAAACTTCTAGAAAAAAGTGTTTCCATTCTATCTTCAAGTTACCCCAAAAACCATTTCAAGCTTGGTGAGCCTTATAAACAGTTGGGCAAACTTTACTATTTGCAAGGTGAATTTACAAAGGCAGAACAAGCCACTCAAAATGCCTTATTCTGTATTGAAGATAACCTCAGTGACTCATCTTCAATCAGCATTGAATTGTTGATCCAATTGGCCGACATCCAAATTGCTTTGGGCAACTTTACCAAAGCAGAAGAACTATTGTCAAAAGCAGAAATTAAAGTTGAAAAGTCTCAAACGCAAGATCCTCAGCTGATTTACTTGGTTTACTATAAGCTTTCTAAATTCTCAATAGAACAAGGAATTGAAGAAAAACAAGCTATTGTGTATCTTGAAAAAATCACCTCACTCACCTCTAAAGAATTCTCGAAAAACCATCCGAAATATGCAGAAGCGCTTTCATTACAAGCTCGTTTTAAAGAAAGCCTAGGTATGTATGCAGAAGCTCAATTGCTATATGACACTGCGCTTTCTATTTACACAGAAACCTACAACAATCAGCACCTAACAGTTGGGAATACTTGGGAGAATAAGGCCAAAGCATTCTACTTACAAAGCAATTATGATCAAGCCTTAGAGTGTATTGAACAAGCTTTGGCTATTTACAAACATGCCTTTGACAAAAAGAACATCAACTACATCAACGCATTAAGCCTTAAGGGTAAGTGCTACTATGCTAAAAAAGACTACCAGAACGCCAGTAAAACCATAAAAACAACTACAGAAAATTACCTTGAGTTTGTAAACAAATTCTTTCCCTACCTCTCTGAAAATGAAAAACATGATTATTGGCGATCTATTAAAAATGAGTTTGAATTCTGGAACTCTATTGCCTTACATACCGCTAACACAAAACCAGAGAATCTCATTACGATGTACAACTACCAATTGGCAACTAAATCTTTGCTTTTAAATTCTTCAAAAAAGGTGAAAGAACGCATTGCAAACAGTGGAGATATTGATTTGATTAAGAATTATGACGATTGGGTGATAAAAAAAGAACTCTATGCCTCGTCAATAGGGTTATCTACAAGCCAATTAAAGAACAAAAACATCAACATTAACCAAATAGAAAAAGAGATTAATGACTTAGAACAACTCTTGAGCGAACAGTCCGAAGGGTTTGCCAAAAGCATTGACCAAAAGCAGTTTACCACAAAAGAAATTTCTAAAAACTTAGCCGATAATGAAGCGGCTGTGGAGATTATTCAGTTCAGGTATTTCAATACCACTTTCACAGACTCCATCATTTATGCCGCATTGGTGATTACTCAAAACAATCCCAAACCTGCTGCAAAATTTTTAGGTAATGGAAGCGAGTTGGACGGGAAATACTACAGGTATTTTAAAAATGCGGTGACCAAAACTGTAGACGACCGTTATTCTTACAACATGTACTGGGAGCCCATAAAAGAACTTGTTGCTGAAGCATCTACAATTTATTTAAGTCCAGATGGTGTATACAATCAAATAAATCTAGAACTCTTGAAAGATTCTACCGGAACCTACCTGATAGACAAGTATACCTTTTACACACTTTCAAACACAAAAGATATTGCTCTAAGAACGGAAATGGCTTCATCCTCATCATTCTTTGGTAACAGCGCTCTACTTTTTGGGAACCCTTCATTTACAAGCGCAATAGATGAAGGGGTTCTTGAACCCTTGCCAGGAGCACAACTCGAAGTAGAACAAATAGACAGTTTGCTCATAGATAATAACTGGGCAACTGAACTTTATATAGCAGACAGATCTACCGAAGAATTTCTTAAACGCGCTGAAAGCCCAAGGGTATTGCATATTGCTACTCACGGTATTTTTACAGAGTTATCGGAATCTAACCATTCAGATAAAGAAGAAATCTTAGAGAAAAACCCGCTTTTACGTGCAGGATTGCTTTTGGCTTATTCTGACAGCTTGTATGCTACAAATAACCCTTTAGAATACAACAAAGCCGATGGAATTCTCACTGCATATGAAGCAATGAATCTGAGGTTAGATTTTACAGAATTGGTTGTTCTAAGTGCTTGCGAAACAGGAGTAGGCGAGACAATGATTGGAGAAGGTGTATATGGCCTACAAAGAGCATTTTTGGTAGCAGGTGCGAATAATGTAATTATGTCATTATTCAAAGTAGACGATGATGTAACAAGAGAATTGATGGAATTATTCTATCACGAATGGCTTACTACAGGAAACAAGCGATCGGCCTTTATTCATGCAAAACAAACCATCAAAGAAAAGTATAAGGACCCAATTCATTGGGGAAGTTTCGTACTTATTGGATTGGATTAATCCTCTATTTGGTGTAGTTCTTTATAATCTTGGTAAAGCTTTTTGTAAATGCCAACGGTCGGTTGCAATTGCATCGCTTTTTTATAGTGTTCCATGGCCTGTAAGTAGAATTCGTTTTTATCGAAATACGCAGCTAATAAAGCATTGTTCAAGGCTGCATCACCATTCATTTCACTAATCTTTCCTTTATGCATTTCCATCACTTCTTTAGAAGGTATGCGCAAGGTTACTTTACTCGAATTAATAGCGTTGTTATCAGCGTCAAACACCTGAACTTGGTAAACATCATCATTCTGCAGGTTCAAGCTTACCAAATCCAGTTCTACTTCATTAGAATTGATTTTCTCAGCATAAATCACTTCGTCAAACATGTCTAAAACAACCACTTTGTATTCAGCCGTTTCTTGATTTTTCCATCGCAGCATCAAAGAGTTTTCTATTACTTTAAAATCTGTTGGCACCTCCCAATGAATCTCTTCTTTGGTCACAGCTCTTACCCTAGCGCTTGAAGCATTTGAACTCTCACTAAATTGTGGTTCTAATAGACCTAAAAATTCCGATTGGGCATCACCACCTCTCCCCTTCTCATTCAACCCATTGGCGATTGAATTCACGTCAAACACAAGGCCTTCGGTTAGCTCTACCAATTGACCAGAATTACTAATTAGGCCGATGTAAACCTCTCCCCCAGTGGTAACAATTTTATCACCACCAAAGAGTTTCACTCCAAAATCTAGATTCTCGTATGTATCAGGGTTTCCGCCACGCTGTACAACAACATAGCCGTTGGCCACAAGCGTGCTAAAAAGGGCTTCTTGTGCGAAGCTGACACCAGAAAACATGGCTGTTAGTGATATGAGAATTACTCTCATGAAATGGTTCAGCATTGTTTATTGGTTTAAATAATTAGTCGCAAATTTACAACATTTGGTCAAAATAGGAATTAATTTTGCTCCAAAGTCTCATGGATTCCAATCCATGTTGAACGATTACTACTTTCCAAGTTTCAATTTCTCCCCAACATTCACTTCTGTAGTTTTCGACAGGTTATTCCACTTTATTAATTTCGATTCTTTTATTCCATAGAGTTGAGAAATGGACCAAACACTTTCTCCAGTTTTCACTTGATGCTCTTTTGTCGTGCTAGATTTGTTCTTTTTAGGTTGAAGGTATACGATATCTCCTTTGTTAAAAGTATGGTCTTGTTCTACGTCATTGTAAGACTTGATTTCCCACCTTCCTTTCTGCATTAAAAGAGAGACTTCTTCCACGCTCATCTTTTCTGCAAGCACTACATACTTCACACTATTGTCTGAAACTTTAATTTGTGGCACTCCAACAAGAATTTCATCAAACTCACTATCCACATCGGGATTATTCGGGTTGTAAACCTCTACTGCTTCTGGCTCTTTTTTCTTCTTCTTAGGCTTGGAGTCTAAATCATCATATTGTTGCAAATCATTGGCTTCTATAATACTAATCAAAAGCTCAGGATATCTTTTATTCGTTGCATATCCACATTTTTGAAGTTGTTTTGCCCAGCCTTTATAATCTGTCATTTTTAACTTAAAACAAGGCGCATACCTAGGTTTCAACAAGAAGTCGCTGTGGTCTTCGTAAGAGTCTTTTGCCGATTTATAGACACGAAAACACTCATCTTTAGCATCATCATCTTTATAGATTTTTTTACCGGTCCATGAACTGTGACATTTAATACCAAAGTGGTTCTTTGCTTTTGTAGCCAACAAACTATTGCCATTGTCGCTTTCTAAAAGCCCTTGAGCTAAGGTAATGGATGCGGGAATTTTATGCTCTTTCATTTGTACAATGGCTAAGTCTTTATATTTCTCAATATATTCTTCCCTAGTCATTCTTTGTGCAAAGACAAACGATGATGAAATTAACGCTAAAAAAAATACTATTCT
This sequence comes from Salibacteraceae bacterium, assembly GCA_965658375.1. Taxonomy (GTDB): domain Bacteria; phylum Bacteroidota; class Bacteroidia; order Flavobacteriales_G; family Salibacteraceae; genus CBFHSD01. The sequence continues at coordinate 24,514 of CBFHSD010000017.1, read as the reverse complement.
ACTCTTCATATGGCCAAACAAAACTAATGGGGTTCGCAAATGAATAGACAGGTATCATGCCAGTTTGCGAACACAGTTTTGTTAATCAACCAAGCGGTAAATCAAGTTCAAATCGGTAATTCAATCCTTTGTTACCCTGAATGCCCCCTGTGTGAATGGCTAAGATTTTAGATGCATCACGTTGATGTAATTTTAGATCATTTCGCAATGCCAAGAGCATTTTCCCGGTATAAATACCATCTAGAGCAACTTCATTCAAATCATAAAAATCATGGATGAATGAAATTAATTCTTCATTCAATTTCCCATATCCACCGCAGTGATCGTTCAAATGCCAATTCACTTGACGGGCATACTCAATTGCCAAATCTGGTTGATTTAAGACGAGGTTAATAAACCCGTACACGTCTTGTTCCAGAAAAGAACCTCCCTTTAAGACAGAAACTGCATGAATTTCTATATCGCTATTTGCTGATAAAACAATACCGCTCAAAGTAGAGCCTGTTCCTGCAGGGAGCCAAACCTCCTTGTATGCAAGAGCAGGTTCTTTTAAAATCTCCATACAGCCACAAACACCCCAATAATTTGCTCCGCCTTCAGGCACCATAAAGAAACTCCCAAACTTCTCTCGCAATTCCCATTGAAAAGACTTTTCGTATTTGCGTTTGTAGTCCGTTCTACTTACAAAATGAAGCGTCATACCAACTTCAAGCGCCTTAGATAGAGTTTCATTGGATTCATCCATCCCATCTCCTCTAATAATACCAATTGTTTTAATCCCGAATAATTTGCCTGCAGCAGCAGTGGCCGCAATATGATTGCTAAAAGCACCGCCAAAAGTGAGTATTTGATGATGACCTTTTTGATCGGCAGCTTCTATGTTGTACCTGAGTTTTCTCCATTTATTTCCAGAGACATCCGGGTGAAGTAAGTCTTCTCTCAATAAGCCAATTTCTCGAGTAAGTCCATTTCCCAAAGGAAGTTGAACCAAGTCTATAGAAGAAGATAAGTCGTTTAACACGCTTACAAAAATACGCCAGTAAATCGGGTTAAATTGCATATTTGCAGCGTATGGATGACATGAAACCATTGCCAAGTCCGAATAAACCCAAACTAAACCCTGAAGACTATTACTTGTCTTCAGAGGGGTATATCATCTTCACAGAAGCATACCATCTTAAAAGGGGAAAGTGCTGTCAAAGCGGATGTAAACATTGTCCTTATGGCTTTAATAAACCAAATAAGAATACAAGGGTTTAAGTAGTTTCGAGAATCTCAATTAATATTGCACAAAAATTCACTTTAGGATGTCAGATAGTCAGTTTAAAGAAAGCATCACACAAGGTATACCAAGTACACTACCTCCTTCCAGACCCATTGACCAAAGCATTAGTCACGCACCAAAAAGAAAAGACATTCTCACTAAAGAAGAGAAAAAACTCGCGCTTAAAAACGCGCTGCGCTATTTTGATTCAGAACACCATTCAGTATTAGCAAAAGAATTTGCAGAAGAACTGAAAACTTACGGGCGCATTTATATGCATCGTTTTAGACCTACATATAATATGCATGCTCGTCCAATAAATGAGTATCCTGCAAAATGCCAACAAGCTGCTTCTATCATGCTGATGATCCAAAACAATCTGGATCCAAAAGTTGCGCAACATCCGCATGAATTAATTACGTATGGTGGAAACGGAGCTGTTTTCCAAAACTGGGCGCAGTACCTGTTGGTAATGAAGTACCTGAGTGAAATGACCGAAGAGCAGACCTTAGTGATGTATAGTGGTCATCCTATGGGGCTTTTTCCAAGTCATTCAAATGCACCTCGCGTAGTTGTTACCAACGGAATGATGATACCGAATTACAGCAAACCAGATGATTGGGAAAAATTCAATGCTCTTGGTGTTACTCAATACGGTCAAATGACTGCTGGTTCTTACATGTATATTGGCCCGCAAGGCATTGTACATGGCACTACAATTACTGTTTTGAATGCTGCCCGAAAACACAGTAAAAACAACCCGAACGAAAAAGGATTACCACTTTTCATCACCGCAGGACTAGGCGGTATGAGTGGTGCGCAACCCAAGGCAGGAAACATTGCTGGAGTTGTAAGTATAACTGGAGAAATAAATCCTGCCGCAGCTTATAAAAGGCATGAACAAGGATGGGTTGACGTAGTGGAAAGTGACTTAGAGAAACTCGTTCAACAAGTACAAGAATGTCAAAAGAATAATACCGTTAGAAGCTTCGCATACCTCGGAAACATTGTAGACCTATGGGAATACTTGGTAGAAAATAATATCCCTGTAACGCTAGGTTCTGATCAAACTTCACTGCACAACCCTTGGGCAGGAGGTTATTACCCTGCAGGTATTTCTTTTGAAGAAAGCAATCAAATGATGGCAGAAGAACCAGAAAGGTTCAAAAAAGAAGTTCAAAACACCTTAAAAAGACATGCAGCAGCGGTGAACACCCTCACAGATAAAGGCATGTATTTCTTTGATTATGGGAACGCATTCTTGCTAGAAAGTTCTAGAGCTGGAGCGGAAATAATGGCCGCAAATGGTATAGATTTCAAATACCCAAGCTACGTGCAAGATATTTTGGGCCCTATGTGCTTTGACTATGGCTTTGGCCCGTTTAGATGGGTGTGCTGTTCTGGAAAAGCAGAAGACTTAGACAGAACAGATCAAATAGCTTTGGATGTGATGACTGAGATGATGAGAACTGCTCCTGATGAAATCAAGCTTCAGATGGAAGATAACATCACTTGGATTCGTGGAGCAAGAGAAAACAAAATGGTTGTTGGCTCACAAGCACGCATACTTTATGCTGATGCAGAAGGGCGAGTTAAAATAGCCAAAGCCTTTAACGAAGCCATTGAAAAAGGTGAAATTGGACCCGTTGTTTTGGGTCGAGATCACCATGATGTTTCGGGAACTGATTCACCTTTTAGAGAAACCTCTAACATTTACGATGGATCTCAATTTACTGCCGACATGGCCATTCAAAATGTGATTGGCGATTCGTTTAGAGGCGCCACCTGGGTTTCTATCCACAATGGTGGTGGCGTTGGCTGGGGCGAAGTAATGAATGGCGGTTTTGGAATGCTACTAGATGGTACTAAAGATGCTTCTGATAGATTAGAGGCCATGTTGTTTTGGGATGTCAACAATGGAATTGCAAGAAGAAGCTGGGCCAGAAATGACGAAGCTTTATTCGCAATCAAAAGAGAAATGGAACGAACACCAAACTTAAAGGTTACCATTCCTAACTTGACTGACGATACGCTCATTGACCAAGCAATTAACTCATAAATCAGCCCCTCTATTATTCCCTTCCTAAACTTTACAAAAGTGATTAATAAAAACAACAAGTTTCTAGCCCCTTTGCTTAATACCCCAAGCAACTACCTTTGGTTTTGGATGGCTATTGTAGTTCTTCAACTATTTAAAATTTATGAAGGTGACCGAGTGTTTTTCGTGAACCATTTTGGAGAAGAATACCAAGATATAGAAGCGTTAAAGTGGGCAAAATGGGCATGGCATAACTTCAGTACCTTCTTTCTTTACGTGATTGTCCCAATCGCTATCATTAAATTTAAATTCAAAGAGCCTCTGAAAAACTATGGCTTAGGCCTTGGAGAGTGGAAATACGGTATCGCGTTTATTTTAATAGGAAGCTGCGTAACTCCAATTGTGGCTTACAACATCAGCCAAAATGCTGAACATGTTACCTTTTACCAAGCAGAATTCCCAATGGAGTTGGCGCATCAAAGCACCTTATACTTCATTCTTTGGATCTTAACCATGTTGCCTCATTACATTGGCTACGACTTCTTCTATAGAGGTTTTGTTCAATTTGGGCTCACCAAAAGGTTCGATGCATTTACAGGTATAATGGCCCAAACAACACTAACCATGCTTATGCACATTGGAAAACCACAAGGCGAAACTTGGGGCTCTTTTGTTGGTGGAGTAATCATGGGCCTTGTTGCGCACCGCACAAAATCATTTTGGTGGGTTATGATTTTTCACTTCATCCTTGGAGTATTGAACTCTTATTTCTGCGGCATTTAAAAATCAACAAATGAGCACCTACTTCGTAACTGGCTCAAGAGGTTTTTTGGGAGAGCAATTGTGCTTGACCCTTGCAAAAGATGGTCATCGAATAAAGGCTATGCTCCGACCTGGAAGTAAGGCACCACAATCTTTTTCACACTATCAACTCATTGAAACCGTAGAAGCAGACCTCACTTCACCTGCACAAATTGGAGACCACCTAAATGGTGTAGATGGCATTTTTCACCTTGCTGCCTTTGCTAAACCTTGGGCTAAAGATTTCGCGATTTTTCACCAAGTGAATGTAAAAGCCACTGTTGATCTGACTCAACTTGCAGTAAAGCACAATGTAAAACGCATGGTACTCACTTCTACCGCGGGAACCTTTGGCCCACAAGAGTCTGAAGACTTCGTAAATGAAAGCAAAGCGGCCCACCTTGCTCCCTTTACAGAATATGAGCGAACCAAAAAATTAGGTTGGGAAGAAGCTCTGAAAACCGCTAAAGGGAAGTTGGAGATGATTGCTGTAAGTCCAACAAGGGTTTTTGGTCCTGGAGAACTTAGTGTTAGCAATGCCGTTACCAAATTAATTCACGATTACGTGTATGGAAGTTACCGTTTTGTACCTGGCAATGGTCATACGATTGGCAACTACGTTTTTATCAATGATATTATTGCAGGACATATATTGGCAATGAACCATGGCCGAAGTGGAGAAAACTATATTCTTGGCGGCATTAATTTAAGTTATCGTGAATTGTTTGATTTGGTAGGACAAGTTTCAGGGAAACATAAAAAGCTGATCGGCATACCTGTATCACTCATGCTATTGATTTCAAAAACCATGGAGTTCATTGCCAAAATCACAGGGAATCCACCAAAAATTACACCTCCATTTGTAAGAAAATACACGCATAATTGGGGAACCGATATCTCCAAAGCAAAAGAAGAATTAGGTTACGCTCCAAAAAGTGCAGAAGAAGCTATGACGCTTACACTGAACTGGATCAAACAACAGAAAAACGAGCTTCAGAAATAGAAGCCACCAGGGCAGGATTCTCTTCCAATACGTTACCTACAACCACTACATCTGCTCCTGCAGCATAGAGGATCTCTGCATCTTTTTTAGATTGCACTCCACCGCCACATATCAAAGGGACCTCAGTCGTAGATTTCACTGCCTTAATATGTTCAACCGGAACAAACCTATCGGCTCCAGAACCAGCATCAATGTAAATGTTTTGCAATCCCAACATGGTTCCCGCTAAAGCGGTAACACCAGAAATTTCTGGCTTTGACATTGGAATAGGCAAAGACTGACTCATGTACAATGCCGTGTTAGAGGTAACTCCCTCAATTAAAAGATAACCTGTTGGAATTGTTTGCAAACCCGCTTGAGCAATAAATGGCGCGGCTTTTACATGTTCGCCAATCAGTAATTCTGGATTTCTGCCAGATATAAGCGAGAGCATCAAAATAGCATCAGCCTGTGCGTCTACTTGATTAAAAGAACCAGGAAAAAGAATACAAGGAATATCAGAATGAGCCTTTAAAAAACAGAGGGTTTCAGACAAATCTCCAGAAATCACTAACGACCCACCAACAAAGAAGTAATCTACTTTGTTGGCCACACAAGTTTCGACCAAAGCGCTCAAATGCGACTCACTCGCCTTGTCTGGATCTACCAAAACAGCCAGCTGCTTCTTGCTGTTTGAAAATTGTATTTTATTTGCTCGAGCCACGCTGCAATTATAAAGAAAGGGTTTTAACCAATACCGAGTTTGACAAGTGCAAAACTTCTAAATTCACTTGCTCCCATTGCCCTTTTCCATTTACAAATTCAGCGCTACTTACTCCCTTGTCAAATACCCTTACACGCATTTCATTTTTAAAGCTAATTCCCGGTTTAGATGCGTATTTGTAAAGAGCTTCTTTCGCACACCAATAAATATGAAGTGATCGCAAGGAACCAGAGTTCCATTGTTCTAATTCACTCTCGTGCATAAAGCGTTTTGCAATCTTCAAAAGTTTATTTGAAATCACTTGTAAGTCAATACCCACTTCCTTCTCTGGGTGAACCATCAACGCCATTTTCCCATGAGAATGTGTAATAGAAATGCGCGATCCATTACTCAAGGAGGGCTTTCCATCTGAATTATGAACCAATTTAGGCAGTGCCGAGATGTGCTGTTGAATGAGGTAGCGTTGTTTTAAGAACTCTCTTTTCCTAGACTCATTAGAAATGCGATTGAAAGCCTCTTCTTCTTTGCTAGACAATATCACCAATGGTCGCAGTAAAAACGACTCAGTGAGATTTTCACTAATTACAAGAACTTCTTTGTCTTTCAATCGTTTTTGAATCAAAGCCATAGATAAATATAAATTTGCAGCTTCTTTTTGAAATATAGAATTATGGAAACAACACAAATGCAATACAAAGTTAAAGACATTAATCTAGCCGACTGGGGTAGAAAAGAAATTGAACTTGCTGAAGCAGAAATGCCAGGTTTAATGGCGCTTAGAGAAGAGTACGGAAACGCACAGCCGTTAAAGGGAGCGCGCATCGCAGGGTGTTTACATATGACAATACAAACAGCTGTATTGATTGAAACACTTACTGCCCTAGGTGCAGAAGTTACTTGGTCTTCTTGCAATATTTTCTCAACTCAAGATCAAGCAGCAGCGGCAATCGCAGTTACAGATGTTCCTGTTTTTGCATGGAAAGGAGAAACAGAAGAAGAGTATAACTGGTGTTTAGAGCAAACCCTATTCGCTTTTGAAGGTGGTAAAGCACCTAACATGATTTTAGATGATGGTGGCGATTTAACCAACTTGATTCTTGATCATTATCCTGAATTGGCAAAAGATATCAAGGGGATCTCAGAAGAGACAACAACAGGGGTTCTTCGTTTATATGACCGCGAAAAAGCTGGTACACTTCCAATGCCTGCCATTAACGTAAATGATTCAGTTACCAAATCAAAATTTGATAACAAATACGGGTGTAAAGAAAGTGCAGTTGATGCGATTAGAAGAGCAACAGACATTATGATTGCTGGTAAAGTAGCAGTAGTAGCTGGCTATGGTGATGTAGGCAAAGGAACTGCCGCTTCATTAAGAGGTGCGGGTTGCCGTGTAATCGTAACGGAAATTGACCCGATTTGTGCCTTACAAGCTGCAATGGACGGATATGAAGTTCAAAAAATGGAGAATGCTATTCCACGTGTTGACATTGTAGTTACCGCAACTGGAAATAAAGACATCATTACTGAGCGTCACTTCAGGTTGATGAACGATAAAACAATCGTTTGTAACATCGGTCATTTCGATAATGAAATTGACATGGCTTGGTTGAATGGCAGCTATGGCTCTACAAAAAATGAGATTAAACCTCAAGTAGATAAGTACACGATTGATGGAAACGACATTGTTGTTCTTGCTGAAGGTAGATTGGTAAACCTTGGCTGTGCAACAGGACATCCTTCTTTTGTAATGTCAAACTCATTTACGAATCAAACATTGGCTCAAATGGAGTTGTGGCAAAACCACGAGAATTACGAGAACAAAGTATTTGTTTTACCAAAGCATCTTGATGAGAAAGTAGCACATCTACACTTGGCTAAAGTTGGCGCTGAATTGGAAGAATTAAGCGATGAGCAAGCAAACTACATTGGAGTACCTAAGCAAGGACCCTTTAAAGGTGATGCTTACAGATACTAAAAACCATTTTTTATTGAAGAAAAAAGGCGGGAGAAATCTCGCCTTTTTTTTAATTATAAATTCTCAAGTAAGTACCATCAAAATAGGCTTGGTATTGCCTTAAGCCTACAGCCGCAGGGCCATTCACCACAGAACCATCAGTGAGTAAATACCGGCTTGTAGTGCATGGGTCTTGAACCATTATGTTTGAAGAATCTACGTCTACAATGCATCCATTAATAGGTTCATAAGTGGCATGTCTATCAAACGCACTGAAAGAATCAAAAGAATTACGGTATACCACAATTCCTTTTGAACCACCATGAGTATATGCCCACCCTCCTACGGCCTGTAAATCGAAATACTCAGGTGTTTGAATATTAATTACCGTATTTACAGGAACATTCGGTACCTCTGTATTTTCAATTTCCCTACATTTGGAAAACAACAAAACCACTAGTACCAAAGTCAAAACATTTGTCAAACGCATACAGCAAAAGTAAAACAAGGTTTTATGCAAAGCATCTTCTCTTTCTTTTTGAAAACTATTCTGGTCATTGCCTTGAGTTTTGTAGGGCAAGTAGCTTTTAGCCAAACAACTCAGAAAAGCCAAGAAGTTTATGAAGAAAAAAAAGAGCAAAGAGAAAAGGATTCTAAAAAGGCTGAGGAAGAATTGAGAAAAGCGCATATTGAAATGCAAGACAAAAAGACGCAAAAAAGAATGAAGAAGAGCAGAAAGAAAGCTGAGCGTCAACGAAAGAATAAGCGCGAACCTTTTTATAAACGTTGGTTTAACTAAGAAAATGGATTTAGGAGATTTTGCATACTTAATTTTTTTAGTGATTGCCGGAGTCATCAACTTTTGGGGGAAGAAGCGCAAGAAAAACGCCAACAAACCAGTACAGCAAAGACCCCAGCAGAAATCACGAAGCATTGAAGATCTCATTGCCCAATGGGTAGATGTACCAGAAGAAAAAACAGAAATTAAGGTTCAAAAAGTACAAGAAGAAGGTCCTGATTGGGCACTACCTGCAAAAGAAACCCAACCCTCGAATACAAAAGGAACGTTTTACACAAAGGAAGAGCATTCAAAACCCACCAAGAGTGCAACTCAAAAAGTTGTTCTACCTTTAGACGAGCAAGAAGAAGTAACAGAAGGAATCGAGTTTGATGTGCATCAAGCCATCATTTACAGCGAAATATTGCGCAGACCAGATTTCTAATTTAACTTTTTGAAAAAGAAGCTTTTTATACTTTTCTTGAGTTTTTTCACCCTCTTGAGCGGAGGCATAACTCAAATTCAAAACCTCAGGCACTATTCTGTTTCTGACGGTTTGCCCTTTATTTTAGTATCTGCAATTCATCAAAATGCCAATGGCGAGCTATGGATTGGAGGCTATGGCGGTCTATGCAGGTATGACGGGATCGAATTTAAGAATTACGGAAAGGCTCAAGGGCTTTCTGGCTATTGGATCAATGCCATACAGAGTGGCCATGAATCAGATTTATGGATTGCCACCAACAATGGATTAAACAGTATTAGAGGAGAACAAATCCTCACCCCTTTTCCACAAATCCTCAACAAGCGCATTACTAGCCTTGCCTATCAAAAAACAGAAAAATCGCTTTACGTTGGAACTGAATCTGGAATTTATCGAATAAAAGAGAACACTATTTCTTTAATCTCTTCAACACAAAGAGAAGTGAGCACGATAAGTGCCTATAAAGACGGCACCATATTCTACACCGTAGGTAAACACCTTTTGTCATTTTCAAACAACAGAATTGATACATGCGACCTGCAAATTGCCACCCAGTTCTATGTATCTGACGCTTGCATAAGTTCTAACAACATCATCTATTTGGCAGCAAACAAAGGAGTGATTGCTTATGATTTAAAAAATAAAAAAAGCGTTACGTATGGAATCAAAGAAGGTTTGCCATCTCCTGTTTGTCACAGTATAGTAGAAAAAGATTCTACCATCTACGTGGGAACCAATTACGGATTAGTGGAAATTAGAAACGAACAGCTCACCACAGATTTGATTTCGGCCAATAAAAAAGACAACCAAGTGCAAACCCTTTTTGTGGATAACGAAGAAGGCCTTTGGCTGGGAACCAACAATGGCATCTATCAAAAAACCCGAAGCATTTTTAAAGGATTTCAATACAGCGATGGGATACCTGAGGCCTCATTCTATCAAATTATACAAGACAGTTTGAATAATTATTGGATTGGCACATCTGCAGAAGGGGTATTTAAATATAACGGAGAGTACTTTGTAAATTACAGCCAAAAACACGGACTACCATCAAATACGGTTACTACCATTTGCAACTACAAAGGCACCGTCTATTTTGGTACATCTAAAGGCTTATGCAAGCTTGAAAAGGGGAAGTTTGTACACGTTGAATTAGACACACCAGAATCAAACATCAATGCATTATTCGTTGACCAAAAAAATCAGCTTTGGATTGGAGGGGCCACCACCTTAACGAGATACACCGCAAAAGAAACGGAGTATTGGACTCTTCCACTCAGCAAAACATCTCGAATAAGGGCAATAACAGAATCAAGTGAGGGTAAAATTTTGATTGGAGCTTATGAAGAAGGAATTTTTGAATTGGGAGACTCATTAGTGAATCTATCAGAAAGCATAAATATTCTCGATTTCAATGTTCTTAATCTGCTTTACGATAATGCCGACAACCTCTGGATCGGAACTTTTGAGGGAGTTTATGTAGTCAAAAAAGATTCCAGTATTTTTCACTTAGACCAGTCAGCCGGGTTAAACTCCAACCTGGTCTATAGCATGTTAAAAGCTCCAGACTCTTCAATATGGGTTGGCACCAATCAGGGCTTGAACAGGATCAACTATCAAAGTTCAGACTTAAAAGATGTGAGTATTCGCACTTACGGGATTGATGATGGTTTCGAAGGTGTTGAATGTAACGTTCATGGTTTATGGAATGACCACGAAAACAAACTTTGGATAGGTTCGGTGAATGGACTGTTTGCGGTTCGCCCAGAAAGGCTTAAAACTCAAAAAGAGAAGCTTCACCCATTAATTACGGGCATTGAGCTTTTCTATACAGATACTGTAGTCCCAGAAAATCATCTCTTCCCTTCAGATCAAAATCATATAGGTTTTAACTTTAAAGAAGTTAGCCTAAGCGCCCCTCATCAAGTGGCTTACACATACAGACTCCGTGGGTTCAACAAAAACAAATGGTCGCCCTTTACGAAAGAACGAAAAGCTACTTTTTCCAATTTACCCGCTGGTAAGTACACCTTTGAAGTAAAAAGTATTGGTCAAAATGGAACAGTATCTGACCAAACAGCTAATTTCACTTTTAAAGTGGAGCAAGTTTGGTATAAAAAAATATGGGTCATCGGACTCTTCAGCCTTTCTACAATCGCATTAGTAACCGTTGTAATTCGCAAACGCATTAATAATATCAAGATTCGAGCTGACTTATCAAACACCCTAGAAAAATTTAAGCTTCAAGCCTTGCGTTCGCAAATGAACCCACATTTTATTTTCAATTCACTGAATTCTATCCAGTATTACATCAACTCAAATGAAAAACGAGCTGCCAACAAATACCTTTCATTATTCTCTAGCTTGATGAGGAAGGTAATGGAGAATTCAAGAAGTGATTATGTTTTATTGAAAGATGATGTAGACGCGCTGAAAAATTACCTAGAATTAGAATTGATGCGCTTTGAAGAAGGTTTCACTTATTCAATCTCCATTCAAGATGATATTGATGCAGAATTTGTTTCCATCCCTCCATTATTGATTCAACCTTTCGTGGAAAACAGCATCATACATGGCTTTAAACACCTAGAAATAAAAGGACATATAGCCATTCGGATAGTATTGAGAAACAACCATATTGTATGCGAAATAGAAGACAATGGAATTGGAAGAGAGCAATCGAAGCTGAGAAATGATCAACAATCAGAACACAAATCTGCAGGACTAGGAATTACACAATCTAGGATAGAGACCTTAACGCATCAAAAAAACCAGGAACACAAGGTGATTATCGAAGACCTATATAATGATGGAAAGCCTTCAGGCACTCGAGTTCTCATTACACTTCCAAATCAACATTAAACCCAACAATTATGAAAGCACTTATACTTGATGATGAACCTAAAGCACAAGAAAACTTAAGAATATTACTCACAGAATATTGCCCTCTAATTACTGAGATTGAAACCAAAGGAAACTTAGCTGATGCCTTATTATATCTCAACAATGAATCAATTGACCTACTATTTCTAGACATTCAGCTAGGCAACAATCTAGGGTTTGAGATTTTCGACACTATAAAGAATCCAACTTTTCAAACCATTGTTGTAACCGCCTATGACGACTATGCCCTCAGAGCATTTTCCATTGCTGCAATAGACTACGTGTTAAAACCGATAGACATAGATCGATTAATTGAAGCAGTAGAGCGAGTGGAATCCCTTCCCTCAAACACATCAGCAGAACAAATAAAAACTGCTCGAGAACACTTAAAAGAGGAAAAACACCTAGAACGCATAGTCTTGCATTCCGCTGATGCTGTGACTTTCGTAAAACCCTCAGAAATTATAAGATGTGAATCTTTAGACAATTACACCAAATTCTTTCTCACTTCTCGAGAATCAATTCTCATTTCCAAAAACATAAAGCACTACGAAACATTATTAAGTGGTTTCGGTTTTTACAGAGTTCACCGCTCACATTTAGTGAATACAGCTTTTGTAAAAGAGTTTCACAAAAGAGATGGTGGCTACATTATTTTAAAAAATGGAAAAGATCTTCCCTTATCTCGTAGAAAAAGAACTGAATTCTTGGAATTCTTTAATGCCTAGGTTCAGATTTACGAGTCAAAAGAACCATTCAATCAAATTTTAGTACCGTTTTCTCATTTTGCAAGACTCAATTAAATCGAATAAAGCAAATTTACAGTCGAGATTAACATTGCTAAAAGAAGTTAAAGAACTATAATTATATCATTAAGTGGACAATAGAAAAATGAACAGGATGTATCCCGTGATTAATCAGACATTTTTTAGGATGGCTGCTCAATATAATTATCTTTACGCCCTTTTTAACTACCTTATTTTTAACAAGAATTACCCAAATAGCGTTAAAACATGTTAAGAAATTTACTTGCAACTCTTGGAGCTTCACTGTTTATAATGACCTCAGCTTGGTCTCAAGCTGGTCAAAGTGGAATTAAGGGAAAAGTATTGGACACCGACTCTGGTGAGCCCCTGCCTTTTGTAAATGTAGTAGTGTTAAGGAATGGTGTACAAGTTACAGGTGCCTCAACAGATTTTGATGGAAACTACTTCATCAAACCTCTTGATCCAGGCACGTATAGCGTAAGTGCAACTTTCACTGGTTACAAACCAGTTCAAATCAATGGTGTTAGAGTTAATGCTAACCAATTGGCTTTCCTCGATGTGAAAATGGCATCTAGTGTAACAGAATTAGACATTGTTGAAATTGTCGAATACAAAGTTCCACTTATTAGTAAAGATAAAACTACTTCTGGAGGTACCGTTACAAGTGAAGACTTGTTGCGTATGCCAGGTAGATCTGCAAGTGCTATTGCTTCTACTGTAGGAGGTGTATTCTCGCAAGATGATGGTGGAAGCGGCCTGAATATTAGAGGTTCTCGATCTGATGCGAATTACTATTTCATCGATGGTATTAAAGTAAGAGGTTCTAGTAACCTCCCACAGTCTGCAATTGAAGAAGTGCAAGTAATGACAGGTGGTGTTCCTGCACAATATGGTGACGTTACTGGTGGTGTAATTAGTATTACTACAAAGGGGCCTTCTAGCGTTTATTTTGGAGGTGTTGAATTCGCCACCTCAGGATTTGCTACAGACGATGGTGCTGCTGGTCTTGACAGATTTGGCTACAACCTAGCGGAATTTTCACTAGCCGGTCCATTGGTTATGAAAAAAGATGATGAGGGCAAACCGACTGAGCCTCTACTAGGATTTTTCATCTCTGGTAACTACACATCAAATGTAGATAGCCGCGGGGGTGTTGTTGGAAGCTGGCAGGCGACTGATGCAACTATGGATAACATCAGTGAGAATCCACTTCGATTCTTCACAGGAGGTACAGGAACTGTTCAAAATGCGGAATATCTTAGATTGAACGATTTCGAAAAAGTAAGAACTAGACCGAACGTTTCTAACCGCACCGTTAACTTTACAGGTAAAATCGATGTAAACACTGGAAAAACGACCAACTTAACCATTGGCGGGCAGTTCAATAACAACCTGAGTAATAATTACCTCTTCAATAATTCGGTTTACAACTCGCACCACAACCCAGAATCAAGTAACACCCTTTGGAGAGCATACGCTCGCTTCACTCAACGTTTCTTAAATGCCGAGGATACAGAAGAAAGCAGCAGTGTTATAAAAAATGCGTATTACACCGTTCAAGTAGATTACTCACAAACCAGGTATCAGATTGGTGATAAAGAACATGCTGATGACTTGTTCAGATACGGTTACTATGGAGAATTCAAAAGATTCCAGGAGCGTGATTACAGTTTTGGCCCAGTGTTCGATTCTATTTATGATGGAACGAAACACGGATTTAGTCAAGATACAGTAGCTTTTGAAGGCATTTTCCAACAGACGTTCACCGACACGCTTATTGGATTTACTCCGAGTGACATGAACTACCATGCGGCTCAGTACACTCAAAACTATTACGAATTGTTCGGTTGGGAAGGCTATGATGAAAATGGCAACCCGGTGTTTGATTCTGAAGCTGCCTCTGTTGATTTAAATGGTGACAATATCATTTCAGGCCAAGAGAGAAACTATTATCTCAGACAGTTTGCTAATATTCAAGGTAACGGTGGTTTAGTAAATGGTGACCAACCAAACAGTATTTACAACTTATGGGATAGCCCTGCTACTGTTTACAACAGCTTCCAAAGAAATGAAACAAACCAATTCCGCCTTTCATTGATGGGATCTGCAGATATCAAGAATCACGCTATCACTGTTGGATTCGAATACGAACAACGTGTAGATAGAGCTTATTCTGCATCACCAAGAGGCCTTTGGACAATTGGACAACAATACACAAACAATCACATAGAAGGTCTGGATAAAGGAAATTCAACCATTGATTATTCAAACACTTATCCAACCGTTTCATTTGAAAGACTGAATGCAAGTCCTGGTGAATTTGAAGGTCAACTTGGAGGAGATCCTCAATACTTCTTCGATTATAATTTGCGTCAATCATTAGGCCTAGATCCTGATGGAACAGACTTCATTGATTTCCATAGTCTATCGCCAGAAGACTTAAGCATTGACTATTTTAGTGCAGACGAATTATTAAACAACGGTAACCAATATGTATCTTACTTTGGTTATGATGCTTATGGAAACAAACTAGATGAAGCTCCTTCTTTTGACGATTTCTTCACAGAAACGAACGAGAATGGCAATTACAACAGATATGTTGATGCCTTTAGACCTATTTACGTTGCAGGATTCATCCAAGATAAATTTGCCTTTGACGATTTGGTATTTAACGTTGGGCTCCGTGTTGATAGATATGATGCCAACCAAAACGTATTAAAAGATCCTTACGTATTATTCCCAACTTACAGTGTTGGCGAATTTGAAAATACAGAGCTTGGTTCTGATTTAGGTGATTCATATAACGTTCCAGGTAATATGGAAGATGACTATGTTGTATACGTAGATAATATCAGTAATCCTACTCAGGTTAACGGGTTCAGAAGTGGTGATCAGTGGTATAACAATGAAGGTACGGCTATTGAAGACCCAAGTATTTTAGAAGGTCCTAATGGAATTGCTCCTTACATAATAGATCCTTCTGCCACTGCGTCTCAGGATATAGAATCATCTACGTTCAGAGATTACAAACCCCAAACGAACTTTATGCCAAGGATTGCATTCTCATTTCCTATCTCGGAAGAAGCCCTATTCTTTGCGCACTATGATGTACTTACAAAACGTCCAACAACAGGGAATAGATTAAACCCTTTTGACTACTTTTTCCTAGATGCAAGAACGGGAACCAATACATTGAACAACCCTGACCTGCAACCAGAAAAGACGATCGATTACGCTCTTGGATTCCAACAAAAATTGACAAACTCGTCTTCTATTAAATTGGAATTATTTTATCGAGAAATGCGTGATATGGTTCAGGTTATTGCTTTTGATAGGGCATACCCTAAAACGTACAACTCTTATGGCAATATTGATTTTGGTACAGTAAAAGGAACTACTATCACCTATGACCTAAGAAGAACTGGTAATGTTTGGTTAAAAGCCGCTTATACCTTACAGTTTGCAGATGGTACGGGGTCTTCTTCAACAAGTGCATTGAACTTGATAAGAGCAGGTAAAGCTAACTTGAGAACTACTTTCCCATTAAGCTATGATCAACGTCACGCTATTGTAATGACATTCGATTACCGCTATGGAAGTGGGAAGCGATACAATGGCCCTGTTTCTAAGAATGGCGGGCAAATCTTGAAAAATACAGGGATGAACGTGCAATTGAGATCTGGTAGTGGCACACCATTTAGCAGACAATCAAACGTAACTGGATCTGTACTTTATTCAGGTGGTGGACAAGCTAGACTAGATGGTTCATTGAATGGTGCACGTCTTCCATGGACAACCACTGTTGATGTTCGCTTTGATAGAGATATTGAATTGAACGCAGGTAAAGGAAAAAGACCAATGAATATGAACGTTTACTTCTTGATGTTGAATGCATTTAACACCATGAATACCATTGGTGTGTATAGAGCTACAGGTAACCCAAATGACGATGGTTATTTGAACGAGCCTGTTTTCCAAAACGATATTGAGAATCAAAACGATCCACAATCTTTCAGAGAGCAATACACAATGCGTCTGAATAATCCATCACTGTACACTCTTCCTCGTAGAATGAGAATTGGTGTAATGCTGAACTTTTAATCATTGAATGCAATAACTTCATCATAAATTATGAAAATTAGTCGTATCACGGGTTTATTAGCAGGCTTTCTTCTTGTTGCATCTTTTGCACAAGCAAGGGTTTTGACTGCCGAACTTACAACGAGTAGCAAGAAAGGAAATGATGGTGTAGCAGCAGGCTGTGCTCCCCCATCAGAAAAAACTGAATTAGACGTTAACAATGTCCGTGCATTGATCCAAACTGGTGGTGACATGTGGTGGGATCTTGTAGGTCAAGCGCGCTATGAAGTTCCTGAAGGAAGTGGAAGAAATTCTCTTTTTGCCGGTTCATTGTGGCTTGGGGGACAAGATGTCTCTGGTCAGCTCAAAGTGGCAGCTCAACGTTTTAGAAGTGGCGGTAATGATTTTTGGACAGGACCATTAAGCACGGTAGATGCCGAAATTAATGCTGCTACTTGTTTAGAGTATGACAAACACTTTGTTACTACCCGTAATGATGTTGCTCAATTTGTAGCTTGGTACAATTGCCAACAAGATCCTGCATGTGATTTGGCTACAGAATTCCCTGAGTATCAAGTTCCTCAATCTATTCTAGATTGGCCCGCTCATGGTAGAGATTTTGAGCCTTATAACGAAGATTATAACCTTGCACCATTCATTGATAGAGATGGTGATAACTTCTACGATCCTATCGGAGCTGGTGATTACCCTGCATATGATTTATTCGGAACGTTTGACTGTACGAAGCGACTGCCAACGGTTTATGGTGATAAAAACTTATGGTGGGTTTTTAATGACAAAGGAAACATCCATACTGAATCAGGTGCCAACTCTATTGGTATGGAAATTAGAGCGCAAGCTTTCGGCTTTTCTACGAATGACGAAGTAAATAACATGACGTTCTACAACTATGAGTTGGTAAACCGATCTACTTTCATCTTAACGGAAACCTACATGGGTTCTTGGGTTGATCCTGATTTAGGAAATGCACAAGATGATTTTGTAGGATGTGATGTTGAAAGAGGTCTAGGGTACTGTTTTAATGGTGATGAAGTTGATGAAGACAACGGTGGAGCTGTTGGTTACGGTTCTCAACCTCCAGCTATTGGAGTTGATTTCTTCCAAGGTCCTTTCCAAGACAATGATGGTAAAGACAACTGTTTATGTGACGACTTTAATAGCGCATTAGCAGATGACGGTATTCTTTATGATGGAAGTGGAATTGGTTATGGAGATGACCTACCTGATAATGAACGTTTAGGAATGCGCGCTTTCTTATACCACAACAATGATGATTCTCCGCGTGGAGACCCCAGAACAGGAGTTGAATATTACAACTATTTACGTTCTAGATGGAGAGATAATCAACGCATGGTTTATGGTGGAACAGGACGTCAAGCATCTGTTACTCCACCTTACATAGAGGCAGACTTTATGTTCCCTGGTGATTCTGATCCTTTAGGTTGGGGTACTGGTGGAGATATTCAACCTATTTGGACTGAAGTTACTGCTGGTAACCAGCCATTTGATAGAAGATTTATTCAATCTGCCGGACCATTTACTCTAGCCCCAGGTGCTGTTAACTTCATTACTGTTGGTGTTGTATGGGCTCAAGCTTCTACAGGTGGCGCTCAAGCTTCTGTAACTGCTGTAAGAAAAGCTGACGACAAAACTCAAGCTCTATTTGATGCTTGTTTCGTATTGATTGACGGTCCTGATGCTCCAGACATTGCTGTAACTGAATTGGACAAAGAGATTATTCTACAAATGAATAATGTAACAACTTCGAATAACTTTAACGAAGGATACGTACAACAAGATCCGTTCATTGTAGTGCCTGATACAATCATTACCGATGATGGCGATGTGTATTTCGAAATTCCAGGTGATGCTGAGTCTATCAGACAATATGATTCTGCTTCTGCCGAATACAAAACATACAGATTTCAGGGTTACCAAGTGTTCCAATTAAAAGATGCTTCTGTATCTGGAGCTGACTTGAATGACATTGACAAAGCAAGGTTATTGTTCCAATGCGACATTAAAGATGGCGTGACCGATTTGATTAACTACACTTTCGATTCAGACCTAGGTGTTGTTATTCCAGAAGCGCAGGTTACAAATGCAAACAATGCCGGTATCTTTAAAAGTATTCAAGTAACACAAGACTTGTTTGCAGAAGGTGATAATGCTTTGGTAAACTACCAAACGTATTACTACATGGCAATTGCATATGCCTACAATAACTTTAAGACTTATGATCAACTTGATCCTGAGGCTTTGGATGGACAAACAACTCCATACCTTCCTTCAAGAAAAGGCGCAACAGGTCCAATTAGAGTTGCTTCTGCTGTTCCTCACGCACCTTCAGTTAATGGAACTCGCTTAAACTCTTCTTACGGTCAAAGCATTCAAATTACTCGTCATGAGGGATTAGGGAACGGAACCAATGATCTTGAAATAGCTCAAGAAAGTGTTGATGCTATCATGGCCGGTGCTCCTTGGTCTGCAGAAGAAGTTACTTTCCAATCAGGAAGAGCGCCCATTACCGTTAAGGTAATTGACCCGCTTAATGTGAAGTCAGGAGATTATACTTTGTCTTTCATAGACACTTCAGATGTATTTGATCAAACAGATGCAACCTGGATGATGACTGGCGATGGGATTGATACTCTCTACAGTTCTGGTACTATAGCCATTGGAGCAGAGCAAATTGTTCCTTCATTAGGGATTTCTGTGATGGTTCGTAGAACTGAAGATGTTGGTACCCCAGGTACTGAAAACCTTGGTCTGATTTCTTCAACGATTGAATTCAACGATCTTGAAAAACCATGGTTATCTGGTATTGCTGATAGCGATGGTAATGATTATGACAACTGGATTCGTTCAGGTACCGCTTGTGAAGCTGGTAATCAAGACTTTTGTGATTTCGATCTTATTGATGGAAGTACCAACAGTATTATTATTGATGAAGATGAGGTATTTGAAACAGTGGCTGATGGTACTTGGGCACCTTTCCGAATGATTGGCTATGCCACACACGGTTTAGTAACAGATCAAGTTTTAGGATCTAACCTTTGGGCAAATGGTCTTATGCAATCAGCCAACGCTTATGCTGAGACTCCCGAGTATCAATTGAACTTCTTGCATAACGTTAACATATACTTTACCAGCGATCAGTCTAAATGGACTCGCTCAGTTGTACTAGAAATGCAAGACGATCCTAGTTTAGCTGAAGGAAATGCTATCAAATGGAGACCTAGAGCTCAAGCATCCGTTAACAAAGATGGTACTCCGGCTGAAACTCCAGCTCCTTCAACTAATCCAGAAGATGCGAACTACATCTCAGGCACTGGTATGGGTTGGTTCCCAGGATATGCAATTGATCTTGAAACAGGTGAACGTCTAAACATTGCCTTTGGTGAAGATTCTTACCTCATTTCTGAAAATGGAAATGACATGATGTGGAACCCAACGGAAACAATAACTGAAGGACTTAATCCTGCATCTGGTGTTCGTTTCGGAGGAAAACACTACATCTATGTTTTCAGAAATAACCTTGCAGAAGAAGGGTACCACACGAGCACTGGATTAGAAAACCCTTCAGATGTTAATCGTCAAATGCCAGGTTACGATGCTGGTGCATTTATATACGAGAAACTCTCTAACCCGATTGTACCAGACTTTAACTACATTGATGTGTTTAGAGCAGGAATGTGGGCTGGTTTACCACTATTGGCCTCTGGGCAAGAGTTGTTGTCAACTGATGCGGTTGTGAAACTACGTGTAGAACAAGACTTCAAGTCTTGGTCGAATAGCAGAGTGTCTTACAACGTAGGTGATAACCTGAATGCGGGTAGCAAGTACTGGGTGAAACGTGGACCTGTTGAATTTGATGGTAAAACATACAAGCACGGTCAATATATCGAAGCTCAAGTAACTGGTGAATTGTTAGCCACTGCTAATACCGGTGACGATCTTACAGATAACGTTGTCTTGGCCCAAAATGGAGGTCTTTCTAGATTCGGATTCAGCTTAGAAGGTTTAGAACCTGATTTTAACGTGGCTGAAATACAAGATGATGCATTGGGTGAAATTAATATCGTGCCTAATCCTTACTATGCTTACTCAGAATATGAAACTGATAAAGTGGATTACCAAGTGCGCATCATTAATCTTCCTGAGCGCTGTGACATTAGAATTTATACTCTTGATGGTAACTTAATTAGAACTTACTCCAAAGCAGATGCAGGTGTAACAAGCATCACTTGGGATTTGAAAAACGAAGCTAGAATTCCAATTGCTAGTGGTGTTTATCTGATACATGTAAATGTACCAGGAGTAGGTGAGAGAGTATTGAAATGGTTCGGGGTGTTGAGACCAATAGAACTAGACTCATTCTAAGAATTAAGAATTTAAAGACTACTAAAGTTGAAACTGAGCAATATGAAATATAGCGTTTTAATGTTAAGTGTACTTACTTCTTTCTGGTTTACCTCTAGTGCAGGTAACAAAGATCGGTTAGGTCAAGCAGGTGCAACACAACTTACAATTAACCCTTGGGCTCATAGCACAGGTATGGCAGGAGCAAATAGTGCATCAGCCAGAGGATTAGAAGCAACAGCTTACAATATATCTGGATTGGCTTTCGTGCCGAAAACAGAAATCATATACTCCAATGTACAATGGCTCGGATCTGGTGCAGAAGGTGTTAGCATGAATTCTGCCGGAATTGCCCAAAGAGTGGGTCAAGCCAGTGTTATTGGTATCTCATTATCTACATTTGGTTTTGGAGATATTGATGTAACTACTTACAATCAACCTGAAGGTGGTTTAGGTACTTTCAACATCAATAACTCGAGTATTAGACTTTCATATGCACGAGAATTCTCGAACTCCATCTATGGAGGTTTCACCTTTAAAACAGTGAGCGAAGGAATTTCTAATGTGAATGCAAGCGCAGTAGCTTTTGATGCAGGTATACGTTATGTAACAGGAAAGCAAGAGAATTTACAGTTTGGTATTGCTATTAATAATATCGGACCTCGCATGAAATTTTCTGGAGATGGTTTAAACGAAACCATTGAATTAGATGATAAAGAATTTACATTGGCTGTAAATGCGGAATCGTTTGAATTACCAGCATCTTTAAACATCGGTTTATCTTATGATGTATATCTAGGTGAAGAAATGGAAGAAGATGATAATGGATTGTACGCTCCGCATCGTTTAACAGGTCACTTTACATTTTATTCTAATTCATTTGGAAAAGATCAATACTTGTTTGGTGCTGAATATGCATTCATCGAAAGATTTATGGTAAGAGGTGGTTATACAGTTGAAGACAATAGTGGAGATGAAGTTTCTACAAGTGCCTTTACTGGTTTATCTGCCGGTGCCTCAATAGAGTGGCCTTTTGGAGCTAACTCTAACAAAGTAGCATTGGATTACAGCTATAGAGCAACGGAACATTTTGATGCAGTACATTCTATAGCACTTCGATTGAACCTATAGTCTTCCAAAAAGATTTTTACATTTGTACAATCCCATCAATGGAAACATTGATGGGATTACTTTTTAATACATCCCAACATGTCAAAAATTAACTATTACACTGAAAAAGGTCTTCAGAAAATCAAGGATGAGCTTGCCGATATGGAGGGTGTTCAACGTCCTAAAATATCACAGCAAATTGCTGATGCAAGAGACAAAGGAGATTTGAGTGAAAATGCTGAATATGACGCAGCAAAAGAAGCTCAAGGTCTATTAGAAGCTAAAATTGCACAACTGAAACAAACCCTAAGCAATGCTCGTGTAATTGACGAATCTCAATTGGATACATCAAAGGCTTATATTTTAAGTACCGTTAAGATTAAGAATCAAAACAATGGGGCATTGGTGAGCTATACCCTTGTTGCTGCTAAAGAAGCCAATCTCAAAGAGAAAAAGATATCTGTCGATTCACCAATTGGAAAAGGTTTATTAGGAAAATCTGTAGGAGATATTGCTGAAGTGCAAATTCCAAATGGGATCATCAAATTTGAAATACTCGAAATCACTAGATAATGGCGAGCATTTTCACGAAAATCATACAAGGTGAAATTCCATCCTATAAAATTTATGAAGACGATTACTGTTTCTGCTTCTTAGACATATCACCTCTTGCAAAAGGTCATGTATTGGTGGTTCCTAAAAATGAGGTCGATTACATCTTTGATCTTCCAGATGATATTTATAATGCCTTATGGGCAGCTGCCAAACATGTAGCAAAGGCTATTGAATCTGCTATACCTTGTAAGCGTATTGGCATAGCAGTTATTGGATTAGAAGTTCCACATGCACATATACACCTTCTTCCACTTCAAAGCGTTGAGGATATCAACTTCTCAAAACCAAAGCTTTCTCTAAACGATGATGAACTTACAATGATTGCAGCCAAAATAACTGCAGCGCTTTAAGACTTTATTTTGTCTGGATTGTTTTTTACATAAGAAGCCCATCCACTTACTTTTCCCTTTTGAGAAAGGCCATTCGAAGTTTGAAAATAATGACAAACAGCAGCCGCTAAGCCATCTGTAGCATCTAAATCTTCAGGTAAATCTTTTGTCTTCAAAATGCTTTCTAACATTGCAGCTACTTGCTGTTTACTTGCGTTCCCACTACCTGTTATAGATTGCTTAATCTTTTTTGGCAGGTATTCTGTCATGGGTATATCGCGATATACGGCTGCTGCAATAGCTACACCTTGTGCTCTTCCCAACTTTAACATACTCTGCACATTCTTTCCAAAGAATGGTGCTTCAATAGCTAACTCATCGGGGTGAAAATCATCAATAAGCTTCAAAGTTCTTTCAAAAATGCTTCGAAGCTTAGCACCATGCGATGCTCCTCGCTTTAAAGTTAATGAGCCAACCTCGAGTAGCTCTATAGACTTCCCCTCTACAGATACAATCCCAAATCCCATAATGGTTGTTCCTGGATCTATGCCTAGAATAACTCTCTGTTGCTTCTTATTCATACCTTTGTTCTGTGGGTTCCCATTTAGAAATAACAAAGAAACAACAACTCAAAGCTACATTTACACTCGGCTTTAAAGTCTTACTGACAAGCTTCTTGTTATTTCTTATTTACACACAAATCAAAGAACGTCTTGCTACTACCTTACTTTCTGATTTTCAGCACCTTTTTCTCAATACCCAATTCTTTTCAATAGCTGCTTTGGTAATCAGTCTTATGTTAGTGAATTGGTTTCTTGAGGCCTATAAGTGGAAACTTCTTGTTTCTAAAATTCAAAACATTTCCCTTTCAAAAAGCTTTGAAGCCATTACAAGCGGAATAGCCATAGGAATGTTTACCCCAAATAGAATTGGTGAATTTGCGGGAAGAGTCATGCACCTTGAAGATGGCAATAGAATGAAAGGAGCAATTACCTCACTTATGGGTTCATTTGCTCAAATGGTAGTAACAATAAGCTTTGGAGCCTTAGCTTGCACCTTTTTCCTTTGGACACAGGCGCCATTTTCAAATGTTTTCTTAAACCTAGCCATTGGAATTCTTCTCCTCATTGGGGCCTTTTCCCTCATCTTTATATTCCTTTCCGAAAACAAATGGGTCAGCGCTTTTAGAAATTGGAAGTTTTTACCAAAACGAATTACCCAACTGCTCACGCTCCCAGAAAAATTCACCCCTGCAGAATTAGGTATAACACTTTTACTCAGTGTTTTTCGATTCGTAGTATTTAACCTTCAATTTTTGC
>CBFHSD010000016.1:0-42823 GCA_965658375.1 Salibacteraceae bacterium | reverse complement strand
AGGAGGTAAACTTGGTTTTCTCCTCCATTAAACTAGAAGATTCCTTATTCATTGTTGCTCGGTTTGTAAGGTTCAACTCTAAATTGGTTGTTCTCTAATCTCCAATGCTCTGAGCATGCAGTTTCTTTTGCAGGGAGCTCGTCATACAGCACTAATACGCCCTTTTTCTTCCATTCAGATTTTACGAAATCTATTAGACTCTCTTCTACCATTTGAAACTGATCAGAAACCCATAACACTTGAGGCGGATCGATCAAGGTTCTTGCAATTAAGATATTGAGTCTTGTTTTCAATGGAAGATTTAAACCACCCGGTAACACGTGTTGTTGTTTCCCGGTGCTACTACTACTGATCCATTCATTTAAATGTAAGGAAGCTATTATGTCGCTGTTTTTGCTTTCAAAACACTTGTCGAAACTCAAGCCTAAATTTTCTGCCAGCGTACCTTCAAAAATCTGAGATACATCTCCCAACACAGTAAAATTAATGGCTTGAAAATTCGCTAGTGCATCATTGTACTTATTATTTGAAGAGAGGATTTTATACAATTCTGTTTTCTCATCAGAGTCAATTGGCAATGCAATTTGGCAACCACTGGCCCCTTTTCTATGGATGTAGGATATGATTTCTTGAGCGTGATGTGAATCTGTAGCACTTGTATTTTCCTCTACCACTTCCCCAATAGTAACTACATCGTCAATTTTCTTTGCTGATGTAACTACATCGTAAATGGACTCCACACTTGTGAAGATTTTATCAAATGCACCTATGATCAAAAGCACTAATACCTCTGCTGCTACAAACTGACCAAGATTCATTTCGCCATTTACCACAAGTACACTACCTAAAATAATGTAAACAGAGGCAATGAGCAATTTAAATGCAGTAAGCGTATACAAATGTGTTAGCATCCATTTGAACATAGCATTTCTTTGAATCAAGTATTGCTCAACATTTTTATCCAAGCGGTTGAATGCATAGTGAACTCCATGTATGCCTGAAACCAGCCACTTCATGCCAGACATTTGCTCTAACCAGTAACCTACCGCATACTTCTCGGCAGACTGTGCCAAGCTTCTTTGGTAACTCGGATTGAAGACGTATCTCGAAAAAATGATGATAAGAACAAAAAGGAATATTCCAAATAGCAAAAACAAAGAATGGTAAACCGATAACAACAAAACAGCCATGATGACTTGCACTGCACTACTTGAAAAATCAACCATAATCTTTGGAAGACCTTTCTGAATACTCATAATATCAAAAAATCGATTGGATTTTTCTTGGAGGTAAATGTCAGAATAGTAGTTACTGGATCCGTGTTTTGTAAGGGCGTTACCAAGGTTCCATGATATCCGAACAAAAATTTTCTGCTTCATAGTCTCTAAAATCTTGAGTTGCAAGATTTGAAGTATACTAGCTGCACCCAAAGCAATGAGCACCATTACAACCAAAAAGTACCATGAGGCTGGCAAAGTTCCACTACTCACAAAATTTGTTACAGCTTGTATCCCTACAGGATAGACCAGAGAAAGAAGGCCAGAAAAAAGGGCCATGACGTAAAAGTTTAGAACTTCTTTTTTGTCTGGCTTTAAAAATTTAAAAAAGCGCGATACTCCAACACGCCATTGTTCAGGTTGATATGCCATGATTTCAAAACATAAGTTACATGTAAATGTTCACGAAAGTAATAGTATTACTATCAACATTGTTAATGTTTATATATATTTTAACATTCCTTTCAATGTAAATGTACAAAGTGCGCTAGATTTGGGCCATATTTCACTAAAACAAATCACATGAAAAGAGTCTTATACTTTGGGGCAAGCTCAAGTAAATCTTCTATCAATCAACAACTCGCAGAGTACACGGCTAAACAGTTTAAAGGCATTGAGATCAAACAGCTTCGTTTGATAGATTACGAAATGCCTATTTAGAGCATTGATAGAGAAGAATTGGACGGCATACACCCTTTAGCTCTTGACTTTAAAAAAGAAATTTCACTTTGCGATGCCTTGGTAATCTCATTTGCAGAACACAACGGAACATACAGTGCTGCTTACAAGAATGTTTATGATTGGATATCGAGAATAGAGAAACTTGTCTACCAGAACAAACCATTGCTTCTATTGGCTACATCTCCTGGTAAAAGAGGAAGTTCTTCGGTATTGGAGCAAGCTTTGAACTTCTTTAATCGGGTTCACTCTTCTCCTGTGTTGCACTTTTCACTTCCTTCTTTTTATGAAAACTACTCTACCCAGAATGGAATTTCTGAGGCTTTTAGCTTAAAATATTCAGCTATAATTCAAGAGTTTCAAACCATTATAAACGAAGAAAAGGAAACAGATTCCTCTATTTCCTTCTAAGATGGGTGGAAGATGGGACTTGAACCCACGACCTCCTGAACCACAATCAGGCGTTCTAACCAACTGAACTACAACCACCATTTCAAGTTGTTTTTACACAACTTATTATGCCGTTTTAAAACGGGCAGCAAATATACTATTTATATTCATTTTACAAGTTTATTCGAAATAATAAATCGCATTGTACTACGTTTGAAGACGAAGTGAAAAAGAACCTAAAGCAAACTGCAATTTTACTAATCGGGCAAGGAGTTGTCATTGGCGCTGGCTTTGGCATCAAGGCCATTCAGACCCGTTATTTGGGAGCAGAAACCTATGGTTTGTATGCCTTCTTTAGTTCTTTCATTGCCCTTGCCCTTTTATTCTTTCGTTTCGGATACTTTAACTCAATTCAAATTCTACTGACCGAAACAAAAGAAGCTACTCAACAACAGAAACTTGCGGGTCTCGGCTACCTTATTTCTTTGGTTCTTGGGTTACTGTTTGCCGTTTTCGTTTTTGTGAGCGCTTATTGGGTAGACGATCTCTGGAAGCTAGACATTGGCAAATACATGATGGTTGCCGCACCATTTACCATTTTACTTCCGTTTAGAAACTTCATATCCGCGTACAGCATTGGAACCAACAAACTCAACTTATTGGCATCTTTTGACAGCATGGCCAAAATCCTGTTCTTGGTTTTACTTACAACCTTGGTTGCCCTAGAGTGGTTAAACCTCTATTGGGTAATCATTGGAAGCATTATTACATTCTCTTTGCCTATTGCAGTGGCTTCTCGAAATATAAAACCACACTTCAGAAATATAAAAACCATTTGGACTGCTGTGCAGAATAAAAACAAACAACATGGCTTTCATTTTTATTTGGGCACCACTGCCAATCAATCTACCTATAAAAGTGATGAGCTCTTGATAACTTATTTCATTAATGCTACACAGAATGGTTTCTACACTATTGCAGAAATGCTATGTACTCCAATGGTACTGGTAAGTCAAGCATTTTCGAACACCTACTTTAAGAAATTTAGGAACCAATCTCGTATCCCATCGGGCATGCTACTCATCAACTTTTTATGGCTTTGCATATCGGGTTCTTTACTATGGCTTTTAGTCGATTTTCTGGTGCCTATAATGTTTGGCGAAGAATTTACTGAGGTGGCTGATTTAACCAAAGGCCTCATTCTCGCCTTCTTTTTCCAAGGGCTCTATCAGCCATACATGTTCTTAACCGCAAAATCTAAAGGAAAAGCTATTAGGAATGTTGATTTTATAGAGGCAGGAACCAACCTTCTGGGAAACATCATTCTCATCCCCATCATCGGAATTTGGGGAGCCATATATACTAGCATTCTCGCAAAGTTAATTCACTATCTTGGCAAAGTTTACCTCTACAGACAGTACAAATTAGAAAAGCTTTAACACCTTTGCTTCATGGCTAGGATTACAATGCTCACCTTTGATCATTCTCCTTTAGATGACCGTATCTTTTACAAAGAGGCACAATCTTTAGTTGCTGCTGGTCACAAATTGAGTTTAGTGTGTGTCGCAAACGTTAACAATCAAGTGTTTGACATGGGTGGCAAGCAACAAGTGAACCCAAAGAATGAATTAGTCTGGGAATTCAAATCAGTTGAGATTCATGCCATACCAGAACCCGCAACGAAAAAAGAGAAACTCGCTAACAAACTGTTCACCGGGCGATTTTATAATGAGTTCGTCAATACTGCGTCAAAACTTGAAAGCGATGTTTACATTGCTCATGAACCGCAAACCTATTATGCTGGCTTAGCCATTCAAAAAAGAGTAAGTGACTCCAAACTTGTATTTGACTCTCATGAAAGTTGGTTTAAAGGAACTCCGAAAGAGAATTTCATTCTCAGAAAACATCTTAAAAATCTTCAGTTCCTTATCAGTGCTAACCACATTACCAGAGGTTATTTGCAAACCATGCACACTACGCTAGAAGCCCAAGTTATTTACAATGCAGCAGAAATGCATCTTTTCTCTGAACCGTCTCCAGAGAGACTGAACCGCATCAAAATTGCACATGACGGCTACCTCCCTTTCAACAGAGGATTACGAGAAATGCTGGAGGCCATTCGCATTGCTAAAACAGAAGTACCAGAAGTTCATTTGAAAATAATCGGAACTACCACAGGGAACGAAAGAGCCTATTTTAATGAATTTGTGGCAAAACACGGTTTAGAAGAGAACATCAGCGAAACAGGCTGGCTGCCTTACCAAAAAGTAGGAGAAGCATTGAGAGACTGCGCTATAGGCATCATTGCTAAACAGCCTATTTTAAACAATGTTATTGGCGGGCCGCCTATCAAATACTTTAATTACACAGCTGCACAGATGGCCGTTGTCGATGTTCGTATGCCAGAAACAACACGATTGCTAAGCACCTATCTCAACGGCATCTCTCTACAAAACAACTCTGCAAAAAATATGGCAGGGGCACTTACACTGTTGTATCGAAACAGCGAGCTTTTAACAAGTTATTGTACGGCTTCAAAAAAAGCCAGTGAAACCTTAAATTGGGAGAGTGAGTCTGAGAAACTTGTTCGCTTTATTGATGGTGCTGTCTTAAACAAGCAAACCCTTTGGCATCACAAATAATTTGTAGTTTTCAGACTCAAATAGTCTATTATGAAAACAGCAAAACAATGGTTTGATGACTACGGAGTAAGTCATCAAAACGGCACCAATAAAACCATCCATTTCATTTGCGTTCCCGCAATTATGTTTAGCCTACTAGGCTTGCTCAGTGCTATACCGGATCATTATTTTCAAAGTTGGGTTTCAGAAATGTGGCAACCCTATTTAGGCTGGCACACTTTTCTAATTGTTTTTGCACTGATATTCTACTTCAGGTTATCTACTTCTCTTGGCCTTGGAATGCTTGTTATAAGTGCACTTTGGCTTTACATCATCAAATGGATGAACATGCAAGATTTACCCGTTGGCTGGGTTTCATTCGGCATTTTTGTAGCTGCTTGGATTGGGCAATTTATTGGACATAAAATCGAAGGTCAAAAACCTTCTTTCTTCCAAGATGTTCAGTTCTTATTGATAGGCCCAATTTGGATATTGGGTTTCATTTATAAAAAGTGGAACATTAATTATTAAATAAAAATTCGATTAAAGATGAAAAAGTGGAACATCTTAGTTTTTGCATTTGCAATCACGCTAAGCAGCTGTGGAGGAAACGAAACAGAGAAGAAAGTAGAACCAGCAATTAAAGCTGCGGGACAAAGTACCGATAAGGTAGAAGAACCAAAAGTAGACATTCCAGAAGTGCTTGAAATAAGCATTGAAGGAAACGACCAAATGAAGTATAACCTCGAAAAAATTGAGGCTTATGAAGGCCAAACGGTTAAACTTACACTTAAGCATGTTGGAGAAATGCCTCGAGAAGCCATGGGCCACAATTGGGTACTTCTTCAAAGTGGTGTTGATGTTGCAGAATTCGCAGCTGCTGCGGTAAGCGCTGCAGACAATGATTATATCCCTGCTGACAAAAGCCCGGATATTATTGCTCATACCAAAACACTTGGTGGCGGTGAAGAAACGAGTATAGAATTTGAAGCCCCTGCAAAAGGAAGCTACGACTTTATTTGTTCTTTCCCAGGACACTATGGAATGATGAAAGGAAAATTCATCGTGAAATAAATGATTCAATAAATTGAAAGAGAACTTCGGTTCTCTTTCATTTTTTTAAAACCCTAAAAGAATGCCCGAACTAAATACGAAAGAAACCTGCGAATTAATTCTTGCGGAACTAAAGCAACTGGGATCTGAACAAACCAAAAAAACACTCATGAAGCATGGGGCAAAAGAGCCCTTTTTTGGAGTGAAGGTGGCAGACCTTAAAAAAATTCAAAAGAGGTATAAAAAGCAACAAGAACTGGCAGAGGAGCTTTACTCTACAGGAAATAGTGATGCTATGTATTTAGCAGGCTTTGTTTGCGACCCTCAGAAAATATCTAAGTCAACGTTGCAGAAGTGGGCTGAAGAAGCTTACTGGTATTACCTTAGTGAGTATACAGTAGCATGGACAGCGGCTGAAACTCCCTTTGCTTGGGACATTGCCGCAGAATGGATTAAGCATGACAAGGAGCAAATCGTAGCTGCCGGCTGGAACACTTATTCAAGCTTATTAGCACTTACACCAAATGAGGAGCTCTCTCTAGACCTCTTCTCACAACTGGCCGATCATGTTGCAAAAAGCATCCATCAACAACAAAACAGAGTTCGCTACACGATGAACGGCTTCATCATTGCCCTTGGCGGACAAATCCCAGAGCTTACAGAGAAGTGTAAAACCATTGGTGACCAAATTGGAAAAGTAGAAGTGAATATGGGCGGAACCGCGTGTAAAGTTCCACCAATTAGAGCTTATATTGAAAAAGTAGAGGATAAAAATAGAGTTGGTAAAAAGCGTAAAACTGCTTTCTGCTAAGGCGTATTACTTCTACCAATATTGGAGAACGCAAAAAAGTGATGTACAGAGGTAAACCTGTGTTCACCGGCATTTTTAAATCTCCGCAAAAACAGCCCATTTTTCTAGGAAAAGAAGACGTAGAAAAGGATGAGGTAATAGACCGTAAATATCATGGAGGAATTGATAAGGCGTGCTACTGTTACAGCAAAGAAGCTTATGCCTTTTGGCAGCCCCTCTTTCCTGAACTTCGCTTCGAATATGGAATGTTTGGAGAAAACCTCACCATTGAAGGCTTAAAAGAAGACGCGGTTCACCTAGGTGATGTTTGGACTATAGGTGAGGCGCAAGTTCAGGTAACTCAGCCGAGACAGCCCTGCTTTAAACTAGGAATTCGCTTCAATAATCAAGGAGTATTGAACCAATTTATAAAAGCTCCTTATCCTGGGGTATACTTAAAGGTTTTGAAAGAAGGTTTAGTAAAAGTGGGTGACGAAGTGAGCATTGAGGAAACTTCTGAAAAGAACCCTAGATTGCTTGATGTCTACCAACTGTTGTATTCCCTCGAACCTAAAGAGGAACTCATTCGAGATATACTCAGCTTCCGAGACCTTCCAGAACCCCTTCGAGAAACTTTTGCGCAAAAACTTAAAAAACTAGTTTAGCTTTTCTGCTTTATTGCCTTGTTGCCAATCTTTATCGTAACTCACAAACAAGTTGATCCAAATTGCTCGAGAAAAACGGAAGAAAACAGGTGTGAGTACAATTGCTCCACCAATGGCAATGAGAAAATAAAGATTGAGAGAAAAATCTGGAACTAACACGGATAACGCTACCCAAATACTCACCATCCAAGCTACCCCTACCCCATAGCTTACATACATAGAACCATAGAAAAACCCAGGTTCTAATTCCATTTTTTGCCCGCATTTTTCACAAGGATCGTTCATGTCAAAAATCTCACTAAAGTTGTAATGATTCTTGCTTTTGAACATGTCCGTTTCGTGGCATTTCGGGCATTTCATTTTAAAAATGGAGTAAAGTTTTGTTCCTTTCATATTAAAAAAATGGGCGCCACAAAAGTAGCGCCCATTGTATGATTAGTTTGTGATGAATATCACTATTCAATTCTAATATTCTGACACCTTTCAGGGTAGTAATACTTCATTACATCAATCAAAGCAATCTTTGCAACTTGCGACTTCCCAAGTACTTTTCCGTCTTTTTTCACCTCGCCTGTTTCTTTATCCCATTCAAACAAATCATCTCCATTCACTTTCATGGCTCTACGATCTGGTGTAGTTATTACCTCAACACGCTGGTTTACAGTTTCTACATTATCTCCATCAGGCACAGTTAAAATAGCCACGTAGGTATTCCCTTTGTCAAACACCTCACAAATGCAGTCACCAACAAACCTTTCAGCTTCTACTTCTATTCTATTAACGTAAGATACACGCCAGTTTCCATCAGAATACATGCGGGCAGTAATCGAGTAAAGTTCGGTTCCTTTAGACAGTGATTGAGCACCTTTCGTCACCTCATAACCCACTTCAAAAGTGGCGACACCAACTTTGTTTTTAACAGTAACCGAATTAAAAGTATTCAAATTGAATTTAACTTTGATATCGCTGCCCATATTGGCAAACTCACTTAGTGCCCTTCTTAGCTCAACAATAGTTTGCGGAACAATCTCCACACGCCCATCATATTCTACACGCACTACTTGGCCCGAAAATCCTTGCTCGTAATTCTCCAAGTATTCATCTACGTGAACACCACCAGCACTCAACTGATTGGCTTTGGCTGCATATAATTCTGATAAAAAGCTTTTAAGAGATTCTTCCGTTGCTTGAGCCTTAACTGTATTCAGACCACAAAACACTAAGAATGACAGAAAAAGAAGACTTTTGATTTTCATGAAAACTGTTTTTATTTTTTATGCCTTGCAATAATAATGGATTTGCATCCTTTCACAAGTGCATTTCTTAGTCATCAAAGCTTACTGTACATTTCTCACTTGTTGGGTGACTCTGACATGTGAGCACATATCCTTCTTCAACTTCTTGATCAGTCAAAGCGAAATTCAAGTCCATTTTAACGCTACCTTCCAGCACTTTACCTCTACAAGTCATGCATACTGCTCCTTTACATGCGTAAGGCACATCCATTCCTGCTTCCAATGCGGCATCAAGAATATTGGTTCCATCCGTATCTAAAGCAAGTTCTACTTCTTCTCCGTCTAGAACAACCTTTAAATTAGATTCTACGCTACCCGTATTCTTTTCTGCTTGTGCAGATTTTTGATTTTTGGCTGCCATGGTCGGAGTAGTGAATAATTCAAAATGAATTTTCTCCTTTGCCACGCCCTCTTTCTTCAAGCGCTCTGAAACCAACATAATCATTTCTTCAGGTCCACAAAGGAAAAACTCATCAACACCAGAAGGACTGAATAACCCCCCAATGAACTTATTGATTTTCTCTTCATCAATTCTTCCATGGAACAAATCTGTACCCAGGTTTTCTCTAGAAATTACATGATAAACCGCCAAGCGATCCATGTAGGTATTTTTTAATCCTTCAATTTCTTTTTTGAAGATGATAGAATCTTGTGTTTTATTCCCGTAGAAAAGCATGAAACGGCTTTTTGGCTCTTTGGCCAATACAGTTTTTATAATACTTAATATGGGCGTGATACCAGACCCTGCAGCAAATGCCACATAATCTTTCTCTTGCTCTGGGTCTACCTCAGTGTAAAAACGTCCGTCTGGCGGCATTACCTCCAACACATCTCCCACTCCCAAATCATGATTGGCGTAGGTTGAGAATCTTCCTTCAGGCACTTGCTTGATTGCAACACGCAACTCGCCATCTAAGGGACTGGAGCATACGCTATACGATCTGCGGAGCTCTTCACCGTTTATATCTTTTTTAAACGTAATGTACTGTCCTTGTTTGTACTTAAACGTTTCTTCCAATCCTTCCGGAATGTCAAATGCTACAGAAACGGTATCTTCTGTTTCTTTGCGTATATCACTTACGCTCAATGCATGAAATGCTGCCATGTTTTCAAAAATTAAGTCCGCAAAAATAGAACTATCTCTTCGGACAACAATTCTAGTTCTCATTGGTTCTATTCTATGCATATTTGCATCAACTCCGAACCTGATTCAAGTCATACTTTTAGGAGTATGCCTTTTTTAAAATTGTTAACATAAACTGGTTTATATGAGTGATACAACGAAAGATGTTCAATTTCAAGCGAAAATAGACGCTGAACATAAAATTGAACCGAGAGAGTGGATGCCAGAAAAATACCGAATGAACCTCATTCGCCAAATGTCTCAACATGCGCACAGCGAAGTGATTGGAATGCAACCGGAAGGTAATTGGATTCTAAGAGCTCCTTCACTACGTGCCAAAATGGTGTTGCTGGCTAAAGTACAAGACGAAGCCGGACACGGACTTTATTTATACAGCGCTTGCGAAACTTTAGGCATTTCAAGAGAAGAGCTTATTGAGCAATTACATACCGGAAAAGCAAAATACGCTTCCATATTCAACTACCCTACCCTTTCATGGGCAGACATGGGTACCGTTGGTTGGTTGGTTGATGGTGCGGCCATTACCAATCAAGTTTCTTTACAAAGAACATCTTATGGCCCGTACAGCAGAGCTATGATTCGAATTTGTAAGGAAGAGAGTTTTCACCAACGTCAGGGTTTTGAGGTTGTGGCCACATTAGCTCAGGGAACTCCTGAACAAAAGGCAATGGCTCAAGATTCTTTAAATAGATGGTGGTGGCCTAGCTTAATGATGTTTGGTCCGCATGATAGCGATTCACCAAACTCTGGCATGAGCATGGAATGGAAAGTAAAACGTGAGTCTAATGATGTTTTGCGTCAAAGATTCATTGATAAAACAGTGCCGCAAGCAGAGGCGATTGGCTTAACCATTCCTGATCCTGATTTGAAATGGAATGAAGAGAAGCAACAGTACGATTGGGGCACGATTAATTGGGATGAATTCAACAATGTCATAAAGGGAAATGGCCCATGTAATAAGCAACGCGTAGCACATCACAAAAAAGCTCATGACCAAGGTGCATGGGTACGAGAAGCTGCCACAGCTTACGCAGAAAAGAAAAAAGCAAGAGCTGAAGTTCTGGCTTAATTTTATCAACCGAACCAAAATTACAATCTATGTCTAGCCAAGATACTCAGGGACAACTCTGGGAAGTGTTTGTTCAAGCAAAGAACAACCTTCCATATAAACATGCCGGAAGCGTGCATGCAACAGATGCTCAAATGGCACTTCAAAATGCGCGGGACTTGTACACAAGAAGAAGCGAAGGAAGAAACATTTGGGTGGTTCCTTCAAAACATATTGTTGCATCTAATCCTTTAGATGAGGGTGCATTTTACGACCCTAGTGATGACAAGCCTTACCGTCATCCAACATTTTACGAATTGCCAGATGGTGTAAAAAACATGTAATGACTCAAGACCAGTTATTTACTTTTTTATTGCGCATGGGTGATCACAGCATGATCATAGGC
Organism: Salibacteraceae bacterium; assembly: GCA_965658375.1. Taxonomy (GTDB): domain Bacteria; phylum Bacteroidota; class Bacteroidia; order Flavobacteriales_G; family Salibacteraceae; genus CBFHSD01. The sequence continues at coordinate 31,456 of CBFHSD010000016.1, read as the reverse complement.
CAGCGACTCGCTGAATGGTGCGCCAATGCACATATACTGGAAGAAGACATTGCTCTTGCCAACATTTCTTTAGATCATTTTGGTCAAGCAGATGCTTGGTACAAGTATGCTGCTGAAGTTGAAGGCAAAGGAAGGACACATGATGATTTGGCCTTTAAAAGAGATGAAAGAGAATTCTATAATTTTCTAATCTGTGAGTTGCCAAATGGCCATTATGGAGACACCATTGCCCGTCAATTTCTTTACGATGTATTTCATGTATTGCAATTACAAGAGCTTATCAAAAGCAGTGATGACCGTATTGCAGGTATTGCAGCGAAAGGACTAAAAGAAGCTCAATATCACGTGATGCACAGTACCCAATGGATGCTTAGACTGGGTGATGGAACAGAAGAGAGTCATCATAAAATGCAAGAAAGTATCAATAATACTATGCCCTTTACTGGTGACATTTTTGAAATGGACGATGTGGATACGGCAGTTTTTGAAAACGGAATTGGTTATGATGCTGCTGCTTTGAAAGGCGAATGGTTGCAGAAAGTACTAGAAGTACTGGATGAATCAACCCTAGAAATGCCAGAAAATGAATTCAGACAATCAGGCAGCAAAAAAGGAATCCATACGGAGCATTTAGGCCATTTACTAAGTGAAATGCAAATCTTACAGAGATCCTATCCTGATTGGAAATGGGACGCATAAACACAGAAACAGAACACATTTGGGCCTTGCTCAATGAGATTCCGGACCCTGAAATTCCTGCCATTTCGGTTGTTGAATTGGGGGTAATAAGAGAAGTGTCATTGAACAAGGCTCAAGTTGCCGTTACCATAACGCCAACCTATTCAGGATGTCCGGCAATGCAGCGCTTTGAAGTTGACATTGTAGAACACCTCAAGAATAATGGCTTCGAAAAAGTAGAGCTCAAAACTATTTACAATCCACCTTGGACTACCGATTGGATCACGGAAGAAGCCAAAGAAAAGCTCAAAAAATATGGGATAGCGCCTCCAGAGGGGAGCGCCAACAAAAAGGCCCTTATGGGCGAACCCGACCATGTAACCTGCCCCAATTGCAATTCTAGAAACACAGAAATGATTAGTCAGTTTGGTTCAACTGCTTGCAAAGCCATGTGGAAATGCCTAGATTGTTTGGAGCCTTTCCACTACTTCAAGTGTATTTAGGCTGTGCTACCTTCTTGATGCACATGTTATTTAAATTCAATCTTGTCCACTTTCCCTTAATCTTGTACAAGAAGAGTCACTCGCTGGTTTCCATAAGTGAATAGGTACATCCCTGAATATTGAGGCATTTGAACGTATGTTAATCTTCCTTCTGAGATCAACTGCCCTGATAAGTTGAAGATTTGATAATTCTCTTGAGAATCGAAACTTAATCGCCTCCCTGTTTGGATAGGATTTGGAATACGAATACGTGATGAAATTGACTCATTCACACTCAAACTATTTGATGCTACTTCTCCAATTAAATCTATACTTCTAATTGGTAGTCCATTTTCATTGTACAATGTGAGAACAACATGTGAATTGAACGCCTCTTGCCCAAAGTATGAAATCTCAAAAGATCCTGATTCATAAGGCGCCAACTCCAATTGATTTTCTATCGGCTCACTCAACCCGTCTTGGACTTTATGTCCTAAGTAGAAATTTACACCATCATGATGATCAATGGTATAACTCATTCGCACCACAGTATCTGATATTGAATTGAGCCCAACATGTAAACGTAAAGTGTCATTCACTTGAGTGCTCGCACTTGTTTGAGACTCTCCTGCTATGGCAAAGAATATAGCTGTGTCTATTTGAATTGTCGCTTGACTAGGGCAATCATTTCCATTGACCTCAACCGTATAAACCCCAGGTGTGATTACTGTAAGGATAGAGCTTGTTTCTCCTGTAGACCAAGCATAAGGTCCAGAATTGATTGGTGCCGTTAGAAGAATAGTGTCTCCAGGAATCATAACCGTATCATTTCCTAAAGAAAAATTAAGAGGCACTTTTACTTCAATCGCTTGAACAATTGTTTCTGTTAAACCATTCGCGCTAACCACGCAGCTTACGTTGTATGTTCCCGCAGCTGTATATTGATGTTCGGGATTTCGTGAAGTGGAAGAATTTCCATCTCCAAAATCCCATAAATAAGTAGAACCTAATGATTGATTAAAAAAGTCAACATGTAAGCTGCAATCCGAGTCTGCAGTGTATCTCGCTACAGGATCTACATCTCCCAAAAATTCGATATTCACTAATTTCGGATTTCCTTGATTGACACTGGCACCTATATTTTTAACTGCCAGTCCTGTTTGCAAATCGACAGAAAGCACATCTGAAAAGCTTCCAAAACCTCTCACATAATGATACAGGCCATTAACAGGGTCTAAGGCACAATTCCCTTGTTCAAAACCATCAGAAGAAATTGCACCTTGACTTATTAGAGTTACCACCCCATTTGTTGTATTCAGTTTAGCTAATCGCAATGCTCCAGTAGTAAAATTAAGTCCATATAAAGTTTGATCAGCATGGTTCCATTGCAAATTTAAAATAGGCTGTATGGCATTGTTTGGGTTAGAAACGGTTACCGAACTCGATTGTCCAGTGTATATGTTCACCTTCACTAATTGAGACCCCCCAAAACCTCTTGTGTAGTAAAAGTTCCCGTTAATTGTGTCTAAAGTGGCATCTCCAGCACTAAACATGTCACCAGAAATCGGGTTTGGTGTTACTACAGTTATTTGACCCGTTGAGGGATTCATCTTCATCAACCTCAACTGACTGTTCTTCATGTTCAAACCATAAATATTACCGTCTGCTGGGTTAAATTGAATGGCACAAATTGGAATGTCACCTCCTATTGGACTTTGAACACCAACAACCGTTTTGGTTCCTGTGCTTAAATCTACACGAATCAATTGAGGAGAAGCCCCTCTGATATAATAGTAGGTTTGAGAAGATTGATCTACCGTTGAATTTCCCGAAATGTATGCATCTGCAGAAGCAGGTCCAGGACTTAAAGTCACCATTTCACCATCATTAGGCGAAACAATAACAGGGGTTAAAGAGCTAGTTTGAAATTGCAGTCCTACTAATGAGCCATATTGTGGGGCTTGAGCCTGAACAAGGCCTAAAAAAGCCGAAAATGCGAAAAGTAAGAAGGGTTTCATGTACTAAGGTTTTAATTATTAAACCCTTAGCACTCTAAAATGTTCTTCGCTTCTCAAGTTTTGCAGTACAAACCTAAGGCTAACCAAGCAATGACATTTTATTTGTCAAAATAAGGCCTGAAATATTGTCTTCGTTAAATTTGTCTCGTAGAAAATACATATGGCTAATACAAAAAAAGAAATCGCTCCTGCTTTAGCTCAAAACTTGAAAGTATTGAGAATGTACCGCAAGCTCTCTCAACAAAGTTTGGCAGATATTCTCAATATTAAAAGAAGCCGCTTAAACGCTTGGGAAAATAAAATGTCTGAGCCTAGCGTACAGCATATTCTTCAGTTGGCAGACTTTTTTCGTGTGAGTACAGATCGGCTGCTTAGACAAAATATGAGCACCCTTACTCGTTATGAATTGACGCGCATTGAACAAGGCTATGATCTAGACTTAAGAGGGAGGCACTTGCGTATTTTGGCAACCACTGTAGATGAGAACAATAATGAGCAAATAGAATTGGTTCCCGAAAAGGCCAAAGCAGGCTATACCAGCGGTTTTTCGGACCCTGAATTCATTAAAGAATTGCCACGTTTGGGCTTACCCTTTTTGGATCAAGAAAAAAAATACCGCACTTTCCCAATTAGCGGAGATTCAATGCCTCCAGTAGGTGACGGTTCTTTTGTTGTAGGTGAATATGTAGAAGATTGGAGCACGATAAAATCAGGAACTCCTAGTATTGTCATTACTCAAGATGAAGGCATTGTCTTTAAGCTTGTGCACAACTGGCTAGAAGAAAAAGGATGTTTACAACTCAGTAGCACAAACCCGAGTTACCAACCCTATGAGGTAAAAGGCAATGAGATATTGGAGCTTTGGAAATTTGTAAATTATATTAGTCCTACTCTTCCCGAACCTAACTTAGAAAAAGAACTTGTAGTTGAAACCTTACTTGCACTGCAAAGAGATGTGCACGAACTAAAAAACAAATAATTAAGCTGCAGCACTGATAGCTTTGAGCATTGTGGCCTTTATTCTTTGATTTAGTTTTTCGTGTACCTCAATATTTTTTCCGTAATGTAAATTTGCGAAAGCGGCAATATCATTAAACGCGACATATACCTTTCCGTTTCCATCTTCGTAAACCAACATCTTTTGACAAAAAGCATCCAAACCAAGTTTTGGGTAATCAGCCATTGCAACTCCACCAGGACCAGGACCTCCAAATAATAACAATGTCTCATTCGGAATTTGCACATTAAAAGATTCCGCTTCGGACTTAAAATCATATACTCCGAACCATTTTGTATCTTCTTGAGCCATGATTACATCTTTTATGCGTTGAACCGTTTCATCAAAGTTGTAATCAGAAATCAATTCAATCACTCCAAACTTATACTCAACTTCATCTTCTACCGGAGATAAATCGGCACTCTGTATTCCCATGATTAAGCTTTCAGAATCCTTTTCATAACCCTTCATCACTTCATCACTATCAAAACTATGTCTGCTTTTGAAGTATGCGTTAGATGCAAACGCCACACTAACTGAATCATTTCCAGGCTGTTTGTAAGCGAGAACGCGGTACGGTAAATCTAAAGCAGCCAAAGGGTTCTGCTGCACCAATTGCACATTGACAGTTGGATTTGAAAAAAACATAACTTCACTTGGACCCATTTTCTTCACTCCAACTTCTTGCGCTAACCTTCCGTGATCAATAAAAAGCGTACTATCTAAATTTGCAATCTTAGCATTCTGATGCACTTTGAGCAATAATTCATCTGCTAGCTCTTGAGGTGAAAGCACCACTTCTTTGGGTTCATCTTGTGCAGGAATATTAGATGGTGAACTCTCGCATGAAATAAGTGTTCCTAGGGCAATGAAGAAAGCTAAACGAAGTCTCATTTACATTTGGTTTTAGGGCTGCAAGATAAAAAGATGACTCTTTAATTCTACCAATATATCTCAAATTCATCAGCTCATTCCATTACTTTCGTGGGTAAGAAATTAGAATACCATGTCAGAATACATCAGTTGCCAAATTGAAGATGGAGTTTCCAAAATTGTCTTAAACCGGGCAGAGAAATTCAACTCTTTCGTACGAGAAATGGCCTTGAGCCTCCAAGAAACCCTCATATCTTGCCAAAACAACCCCGCAGTGCGCTCTATATATCTTACAGGAAACGGGAAAGCATTTTGTGCCGGACAGGATTTAGCTGAAGCCATTGAAGACAATGGAATTGAACTTCAAAAAATTGTATCGGAACACTACAATCCTGTAATTGAATTAATCAGAAACATTGAGAAACCAATAATTTGTGCGGTCAATGGTGTAGCAGCTGGTGCTGGAGCTAACATTGCTCTAGCTTGTGACATTACTGTAGCAACAGCATCGGCATCATTCATTCAAGCTTTTAGTAAAATCGGCTTAATTCCAGATAGTGGAGGAACCTATTTATTACCTAGAATAATCGGAATGCAAAAAGCTGCAGCCTACATGATGTTGGGAGATAAAGTGAGTGCCCCAGAGGCAGAAAGAGTGGGCATGATCTATAAAGTTTTTCCAGACGAGACCTTTGAAGCAGATGCTATAGCTATTGCTCTTAAACTAGCTAAAATGCCTACCAAGGGAATAGGTTTGACAAAAAAATTATTGAATGAATCCGCAACAAACAATTTAAGCACTCAATTACAGCGTGAAGATGATTTGCAAACCATAGCCGGAAAAACATACGATTACAACGAAGGTGTAAGTGCCTTTCTTGAAAAACGTAAACCAAACTTTAAAGGAGAATAAAACATGCTAGATTCAAATGCAATAATTGGTGTTGTTGGCACCGGAACCATGGGGGCGGGCATTGCACAAGTGGCAGCCACGCATGGCCACAAAGTCATAGTTTTTGACACGAAAAATGATGCGCTTTTGCGTGCAAAACATTCTTTAGAAAAGATCTTTAATCGACTAGTAGAGAAAGAGAAGTTTACAAGAAAGCAGGCAGATAAGATTCTTGCTAGAATAACTTGGAGCGATGGTCTCTCTACCTTTGAAAGCTGCGACCTTATTATTGAAGCTATTATTGAAAACCTGGAAATTAAAAAAGGACTTTTCAAACAGCTTGAATCCGTTACATCCAAAGATTGTGTTCTTGCTTCCAATACCTCTTCGCTAAGCATTGCTTCTATCGCCTCTGCGCTTGAAAATAAAGAACGACTTGTCGGAATTCACTTTTTTAACCCTGCACCCTTAATGCCTTTGGTTGAAGTTGTTCCTGCTTTGACCACGAGCAAAGAAGTTACAGCTGCCAGTCGAGCATTGATAGACTCTTGGAAAAAAGTGACAGTTCTTGCGAAAGATACTCCAGGCTTTATTGTGAACAGAGTAGCTAGACCATTTTATGGAGAAGCCATTAAAATGTTAGAAGAAGGCGTTGCCGATGAAACCACTATAGACTGGGCAATGAAAGAATTGGGCGGCTTTAGAATGGGCCCCTTTGAATTGACAGACCTTATTGGTCATGATGTAAACTATACTGTTACTGAAACAGTCTGGACTCAATTGTATTTTGACCCAAGATATCGCCCGAGCATCAAGCAAAAAAGGTTGAAAGAAGCTGGTCTCTATGGAAAGAAAAGTGGTCGAGGCTTTTACGATTATAGCGATGGAGCTGAGCAAATAGTACCAGTAAAAGATGAAAAACTTGGCAAATACATTTTAAACAGAATATTGGTTCTTCTAATGAATGAGGCTATTGACGCTTTATTCTTACAAATTGCATCAGCTAAAGATATTGAGTTGGCCATGACAAAGGGTGTTAACTACCCTAAGGGTTTATTGGCTTGGGCAAATGACATGGGTTTAGAAACGCTTTTAAATGAATTGACCACATTGCAAGATCGATTCCAAGATGACAGATATAGGCCAAGTGTTTTATTGAAAGACTTGGTAGAGAAAAATGAAAAAGTAAAGATCTAAGGACTTTACTTATTTTTCTTCTTCTTATCGTTATTATATCCTGGTTGACGGCAATCAGAAACTTTCCATTTGTAATTGCTCCTTTGGCATGTAGACCATTTTGTAAATGGCAATTTGATGTGGAAATAACCATCTAAGCCATATACATCTACATTGAATAAAAAAGGAATGAAGTTATCTGTACCGATAGAAAAATACTTATACCTCAACATCCCTCCTACTCCTAACTTAGCAAAGCTGTCAAACTTAACGGGAATACTAAAACTCAGGTTTTGATCTTCATACCTCCCCACCGCTGCTATATAAAATGGTAAGCCCTCAACTCCATAGCGGTTCGCAAGAGGGATCGCTACAGCTGATGTAGCTCCAACAAACCAGTTTTTCTTAATATGGTAATCACCAAAAAAGGTAAAACTAGCCGGAGTCCAAGCTGCAAAACGGTTTCCCGAATCTTCATAATACTGTCCAAAATTATCTTGTAAATACGGATCAACTTCACTTATACCACCTGGCCAACTGTCTCCAAAATTCTCAATTCTTGCTTGTGCATTTTCAATAACACCCCAATTGGTTTCTCTTTTGTAATTCACGTATCCAAGATCAACCAAGGCAACTCCTACCCTCCAATCATACCCTAAGTAATCGCACTTGTACATCCCTTCATGAGGAATGTAACCAACAGCAATTTTCTTCTTTTTTTCATACACTATTCCCACATCCAAAGCTACCCCTCCTGTACCTCTTAATGCAGATTGAGAAACCGCATAATTGGTAGAGAAATCAAGAACTCCCAAGTCAGTGCTATCAATGCGTATGTCCATCCTGTCGTTTAAGGTACTTACACTCACTATGCCAGACAAGTACTTCACGCTTACTCCAAGGTTGAGAATTTTATCTCTATTTCTTGCCACAATTGCTCCTCCTTGAACCGCCACTTCTAACCAAGCCATGGTTTTCGTTCTCCAATTATTGCTTTCTAAGTCTTGATACCACAAAGGCGTATAATCAAAACCCTCTATGGCAAATATGGCTGCAAACTCAGGAACTTTTCTACCTACTGCAAAAGCACGAATTCTGGTATTAATACCATATGAAAAATTACCTTCTACCATTGCAAAAGAAGGCGTAGTGACTTGCCCTTCAACTTGGACATCATACCTTCCGTTTCCAGTACCTTCATAAGAGGCTTTACTCGGAAGCTGCAACCTTAAAATAGAAGTCTCCTCTTTCGCCATGTAGGCAAAACTGTTTTGACCATAGAGCGTAAAACCCACTACTTCAATATCTAATATTGTTCTACTATCTACAATATTTGCGGGATTAAACCGAGATGCCTCTGTAATTGAATAACGATCTAGCACCAAGCCCGTTTCTCTCTGAGCGTTTAACCCATAAGGCAAAACCACAGAAAAAAATAATACTAAGAGACAAGCTTGGATTTTCGACATCATAGGCAAATGAAAGAATAACGGTTTACTTTTTTCATTCGTATATCTTGCAATTAACAACAATCTCATGGTTCAAAAAAAGAAAGCAAAAGAAATTGTAGACCAAATGCATGAAAATGATGCATTTAGCAAATGGTTAGGCATACAAATTTGTGAAATAAATGTCGGTTCTTGTATCTTAAAAATGACAGTAAGAAACGAAATGCTCAATGGCTTTCACATCGCACATGGTGGTATAACCTATAGCTTGGCAGATAGTGCCTTGGCTTTTGCCTCTAACGGACATGGACGACAGAGCGTTTCCATTGAAACAAGCATATCACACCTCTTGCCAACAAAAGAGGGAGATCTGCTCATTGCACAAGCAAATGAGATTCATTGCAGCAACAAGGTTGGGATTTACGATATTCGCATAGAAAATCAAGACAAACAATTAGTAGCGCTTTTTAAAGGTACTGTGTACCGAACATCAAAGCACTGGTAAGCACAAGAATAAGATATGGAAGCATACATAGTAGACGGAATTAGAACAGCAGTAGGGAATTTCGGAGGCACTCTTTCAGCCGTTCGAACAGATGATTTAGGAGCCGTTGTTTTGCGTGAACTAATGAGTAGAAATGCAAGTCTGGACCCAACAGCTATTGCAGATGTAATTATGGGTTGTGCAAATCAAGCAGGAGAAGACAACAGAAATGTAGCTCGCATGTCTCTGCTCTTAGCTGGAATGCCTTGGAGCGTTCCTGGTGAAACAGTGAATCGCTTGTGTTCTTCTGGCATGAGCGCCATTGCCCATGCTCATCGTTTTATCAAAACTGGAGATGCTGATGTAATGGTTGCAGGTGGAGTAGAAAATATGACACGCGGCCCGTGGGTTATTTCCAAAGCTTCAAAGCCTTTTGGAAGAGATGCTCAAATGTTTGATTCAAGTTTTGGGTGGAGATTCATCAACCCGAAAATGAAAGAGCTTTATGGCACCGAGGGAATGGGACAAACAGCAGAAAACCTTGCTGAGCTCTACAGGTTAAATAGAGACGAACAAGATGCTTTTGCATATAACAGTCAAATGAAAGCAGCCAAAGCCCAAGCATCAGGTCGCTTGAATGAAGAAATTGTTTCAGTTGAAATTCCACAGAGAAAGAAAGATCCAATCATCTTCAACCAAGATGAATTCATTAAATCGAATTCAACCTTAGAGATCTTAGGAAAACTAAGACCTGCATTTAAAAAAGAGGGAACCGTTACAGCCGGAAACGCCTCTGGCTTGAATGATGGTGCCGCTGCAACTCTAATTGCTAGCGAGCAAGGCTTGAAAGACCACAATTTTAAACCTATGGCGCGTATTGTTGCTACAGGTATTTCTGGTGTAGAACCGCGCATTATGGGTATAGGCCCAGTAAAAGCAAGCGAAATAGCACTTAAAAAAGCTGGCCTAACCCTCAATGACATGGATGTAATTGAATTGAATGAAGCTTTTGCTGCTCAATCATTGGCTTGCCTTAGAAAAATGGAAATAGCAGACAATGACCCAAGAGTGAACCCAAATGGCGGAGCAATTGCCATTGGCCATCCACTTGGAATGAGCGGCACCAGAATCACCTATTCAGCAGCATTAGAATTGCAAAAAACAGGAAAAAAATATGCCTTGGCTACCATGTGTGTTGGTGTTGGCCAAGGTTACGCGGTTGTGCTTGAACGCGTTTAAATCAACAGTTTCAACTTTCTAAGCTCATTGTAAAACAAGGATCGTATTTGCCTTGCAAAACTCAAATACAGCCTATTAGCTAAGAGATATGATATTCGAATTCAATGGTTTCAAACCAGTTATTCATAAAACAGCATTCATCCACCCTCAAGCAAATGTGACAGGAAACGTAATCATCGGCAAAGACGTATACGTAGGATCCGGAGCAGCAATTCGCGGAGATTGGGGTAAAATCATCATCAATGATGGGTGCAACGTTCAAGAAAACTGTACCATTCATATGTTTCCAGGCACTACAGTCCAGTTACATGAAAGTGCCCACATAGGTCACGGAGCAATTGTACATGGTGCCCAAGTTGGTGCCAACTGCCTCATAGGCATGAATGCCGTGCTTATGGACGATGCGGAAATTGGTGCTGAATCAATTGTTGGTGCATTGAGCTTTGTAAAGGCAAAAATGAAAATCCCTTCTAGAAGCCTTGTGGCTGGGAACCCTGCCAAAATCATCAAAGAAGTATCTGACGACATGATTAACTGGAAAACAAAAGGCACAAAACTTTACCAACAATTGCCGAATGAATGCCACAAAACACTAAAAGAATGCGAACCTTTGCACTTTGAACCTAAGTACCAGAAAGAACAAGAATCCATGTATAAAATATGGAAAGACAATAAAAATTAGCGCGAGACCTACTCAACAAAAAAACATTATGGAACATCATTTTCATTTTTTATTCCTCAATCCTGTTTTCGATCAGGAAATAGCTGACGAAGAACATAACGGTCAAGAAACCGAAGACAACATCAAATTTCTTTGGGAAGATGAATTGATTATACCTTCTGTTGGCGATGTAACATTTACTGAAAATGGCACTTACAATTTGATTGTATATAAAGGCCGTAAAAAAATGAAGTTTCCAATCAAGGAATCTCGTTTGATTAGTGTTCCTAGTGGAGAAAATCAAGTAACCGAAATGGTTGTTACAGAAGACCTTATTGAGAATTACGAACTGAAGAAGGAAGAAGGAAACCCACACCATTACTTCACACTAAAATCAATGCAAGAACCTCATAACCCCGTAAAAGGAATCTACATATCAGGTTTCCACTTTCCTGAAGAGCTGAGCGATGAAAAAGAATAATCGATATGAAAAGAATCTGCTATTCGCAGATAATAACATAAGCAATACCGCTTAACTGGTAAAGGCGACCGTTTTCTAAAGTTCTTTAACCTAATGGTTTTTTATTCGTGAGTTTAGAAGAATCTTAAACTCGAATAAATATGAAACCTACAGTAAAACTCATTTTCGCCACTGTTCTTGCATTTCAGTTTAACAACACAGTATTTGCCCAATGCGGCTCTAGTACTGGAGGTGCTACTCTAGACATAAACAATGTCTCAACCCAAATCAACGTTGGAGATATGTGGTGGGACTTAACCGGTTCCTCTAGATATGAAATACCGAAAGGACGTGGACAGAACAGTCTTTTTGCCTGTGCGCTTTGGATTGGAGGCATGGACGAAAATACGGGCAATCTAAAACTTGCAGGGCAGATGTATCGTCAATCTAGTGCCCACTATTACCCTGGGCCGCTAGATAGCTTAGGAAATGTAAACGGCAATATCCCGAATCTAGAACTGGCCCCTTTTATTGATGTAGACAACGATGGTATTTATAACCCGAACCAAGGCCACTATCCAGATTTGAAAGGAGATCAAGCCATATGGATGGTATTCAATGACATGGGCTCCTTTCACTTTGAAACTGGTGGAGCTCAATGAGGTATAGAAGTACAACAGATCATTTATGGCTATGCTACAGATGACGAAATCAACAATGCTACTTTTTACGACTACACTATCGTTAAAAAAAGTTCAGGAAACCTCTTGGATACATATGTAGGCTTATTTACTGATCCAAATTTGGGTGGCTCAACAGATGACTTCGTAGCATCACATTCAACTAAAAGACTTGGGATTGCCTACAATTCAGATGGATTTGACGAAGATGTAAACAATACAAATGGTTATGGAAGCTTACCTCCATCGGTTGCAGTGAAATACGTTAGACCAATTCCTGACCCTGCAGGCCAGGGAGTTCCCATGAGCTCTTTTATGAGTATAAGTAATGACGGATCTAATTCAGCCATGAATTCACCTTCTTTAGCATCAGACTATTACAACTACATGAAAGGCGTTTGGAAAGATTTATCCCCAGCGGTTCAAAGCGGAAATGGTCACACTTTAGGCGCACCAGCAAGTGAACATTATCCATACAACTATGACATTGCGCACCCAAATCTAAACTGGAGTGAATGCTCCAATTCAAACCAAGGAGGAGAAAGAAAATTCACTATGGGTATGGGACCTTTCGTGTTAACCACAGGCTATGAAACTCGTTTCTCCAGTGCGGAAATCTGGGCAAGAGATATGGAAAATGCTATTAGCTGAAGTAATCATTGATGCTGCCGACAAAGTGCAGTCTTTCATTGACACAGTTGAAAACTGCCCGAATGCTCTTCTTTACCAGACATACATTCAAGATGATAACGGTGCAGGAACTGGAGAGATTCAAATAGCGCTTGAACCTAAGTATCAAGATTATCAGATGATTTGGTCTAACGGATCTCAATCAAACACCATCAGCAATTTATTCTCGGGCAACTATCAAGTAGTAGCCCACAAAAACAATTGCTATTTTCCTCTTGAATTTGAAGTGAATACTATTTCTGGTATACAAGGCATAAATACCAAAGCTACATCCATCTACCCTATTCCAAGCAGAGACCTAGTTCATATTAAAACAGAATTACCTGGAAACAAATCGATCCAAATAATGGATCTTGCTGGTAGAGAATTGAAAAATCAGGCAATGACTGAAAGTCAAACCACTATTCAATGGGAAGAGAAAGGAGTATATATTATCGATGTAAATAATGGCCCACAGTCATTCAAACAAAGAGTAATATTTAACTAAACAAAAAGGGCGAAGATCTTCACCTTCGCCCTTAACTATTCTTTTTTGAATTGAGTATTAGTCAATCACCATTCCGGCAGCAACAGTTTCGTTTGTTGCCTCATCAACTAAAATTAAGCTACCCGTGTTTCTATTTTTGCGGTATGAATCAATCAACAAAGGTTTTGTTGTTCTTATTTTCACTCGCGCAATATCATTCATTTTAATCTCTCTATCTTCCAGATTACGATGTAAAGTATTGATATCTACCTTGTGAACAATCTCTTTGATCACTGCACGCACCTCATTGGAGGTATGGCGTAAAACATACTTCGCTCTTGGCTTGGGAGGTGTATTTTGCATCCAACATAACATGACCTCAACATCTTGTGTTGCATCGGGTTGATTGTTCGTTCTTACAATCATATCTCCCCTTCCAACATCAATATCATCTTCTAAAGTCATTGAAACTGACATTGGAGCAAAAGCTTCATCCAGTTGGCCAGTAAGCGTGTCGATGCTTTTTACCTTTGAATTCAAACCACTTGGAAGAACTGTTACTTCATCTCCTGGTTTAAATACACCTCCTGCAATTGTTCCAGCATACCCTCTGTAATCGTGGTACTCATCAGAATGAGGGCGAATAACTGTTTGCACAGGGAATCTGCAATCGATATGATTATGATCAGATCCAATATGAATGGTTTCTAATGAATTTAACAATGTGCTTCCTTCATACCAAGGTGTGTGCTCAGAACGATTCACTACATTATCTCCGTGTAACGCACTAATTGGAATAAAGCGAACGTCTTGTATATCAAGTTTTGAGGCAAACTCTTTGTATTGCTCTACCACTTTATTAAAGGCATCTTGGCTATAATCAACCAAATCCATTTTATTTACACACACAATGACGTGTGGAATTTGAAGTAATGAAGCAATAAATGAGTGTCTACATGTTTGCTCAATTACACCTTTACGTGCATCGATTAAAATCAAGGCCAAATTTGCTGTAGACGCCCCAGTAACCATGTTTCGAGTATACTGTATGTGTCCCGGGGTATCAGCAATGATAAATTTACGTTTTGGAGTAGCAAAATATCTGTAAGCTACGTCAATGGTAATACCTTGCTCTCTTTCGTCTTTAAGACCATCGGTAAGCAAAGCCAACTCAACATGTTCTAATCCTTTCTTATCTGAAGATGCTCTTACAGCATCCATTTGATCTTCGAAAATTGACTTTGAATCATACAATAACCTACCGATCAACGTTGATTTTCCGTCATCTACACTTCCTGCAGTCGTAAAACGCAAGAGTTCCATATTTAAATAAGAATCGCTCATAATAATTTTAGGTTTAATGGGTTTTTAGAAATATCCTTCCTTTTTTCTGTCTTCCATTGCAGTTTCAGAGCGCTTATCATCAGCTCTATTCCCACGCTCTGTTTGGCGAGCAGCGGCAACTTCTTCTACAATTTTCTCTAAGGTATCTGCATCAGAATCTACTCCACCAGTAATAGTGATATCACCCAATGTTCTGAAACGTATTTTTCTGACTTCTGGGGTTTCTTCTGGACGCAAGTTAATGTGCTCAGAAACCGGAATCCAGCTATCATTTCTACGAACCACTTCTCTCTCATGAGCAAAATACAATGAAGGAATGGCTATATTTTCTGCAAGAATGTACTGCCAAACATCCATTTCTGTCCAGTTGCTAATAGGGAACGCTCTGAAGTGTTCGCCCATTTGGTATTTACCATTGAAAATATTCCAAAGCTCAGGACGCTGATTTTTTGGATCCCATTGACCAAACTCATCTCTATGTGAGAAGAATCTTTCTTTGGCACGAGCTTTTTCTTCGTCTCTTCTTCCCCCACCAATTGCACAATCAATATTGTTTGACTCTATTGCATCTAACAATGTTGTTGTTTGAAGCATGTTTCTGCTGGCGTTGAATCCTTTTTCTTCTTGAACTCTTCCTTCATTGATGCTCTCTTGCACAGAACCAACGAGTAGTTTGGCACCAAATTCTTCAATGAGCTTATTCCTAAACTCAATGGTTTCTGGGAAGTTGTGCCCCGTATCAATGTGCATTAAAGGAAAAGGAATGGTTGCTGGGTAAAATGCCTTTCTAGCTAAGTGAGCAAGAACAATCGAATCTTTACCACCAGAAAAAAGAATTACTGGATGATCGAACTGAGCATAAACCTCACGCAGAACGTAAATGGCTTCAGCTTCAAGCTCTTGTAAATGGCGCAACGAATAATTCATAGGTTAAAAAATTTTTGCAAAATTAAGCGAACTAGTTTAACTGTAGTTGAGGTAATATATAATCTAACAACAGGTTAACTCCTTCTTCCAAAGAAACCTCATGTGTCGGGACTTTAACGTCTGGATTTTCAGGCTCCTCGAAAGGGCTTGAGATACCCGTAAAGTTAGAAATCTCTCCTGCTCTTGCCTTTTTATAGAGTCCTTTGACATCCCTTTCTTCGCATACTTCTAAGGGACAATTCACATGTACCTCAATGAAGTTTTCTTCTCCAACGATTTCTTTTATTTGAGCCCTATCACTTCTAAAAGGAGAGATAAATGCAGTGAGCACAACCACACCGGCATCTTTGAACAAATTAGAGACATGACCAATTCTTCGTATATTTTCTTTGCGCCCCTCATCAGAGAAGTCCAAGTCGCTATTCAAACCCGCTCTTACATTGTCACCGTCTAAGATAAAAGTGCGTATATCTCTTTTATATAATTCTTGCTCAAGTCTGTTAGCAAGGGTTGACTTGCCAGAACCGCTCAAACCAACAAACCACAATACTTTTGATTGATGATGGTTCAAGCCTTCGCGGTCACCTCTATTGATGTGATGACTATGAGGTATGATGTGTAATTTCTCTTTCATATAGCGAGTTGCATATATAAGTACGAAAGTATAATCGATGAATAGACCAATAGCATTGGTGCTCCTACTTTTAAAAAGTCTTTTTGTTTATAGTTCCCAGGTGCATAGACCATCAAGTTAGTTTGATAGCTAACCGGAGTTAAAAATGCCGCTGAAGCTCCAAAAGCCACCGCCATGTAAAACACCCACGACCCAGCTTCTGGGACCCCTTGGACAATGGAGTAAACCAAAGGAAATACAATTGAAACGGCAGCAACATTTGTTACGAAGGTGGTGAAAAGAATGGTTAAAAAATAGATCCCAACCAGCAGCACGAATGGTGTTGTGTTTGCAAAAAGTGTTAGAAACCAAGATGCTAAAACTTCTGAAGCTCCTGTTGCAATGAGAGCCAACCCCAAAGAAATTGCACTTGAAAGAATAAAGAGAAGATCAATGTTTAACCCTTTTTTCAAGTCTTTGAAGTTAAACAACTTAAAACCAAAAGACGCTCCCAGAATGAGCAGTAACCCTTGAAAGAAAGTTAATAAGCCAAAAAGCATTGAAAAGACCACTAGTGCCGTGCTTGCTAAGAAAAGCTTTTTATTCGTGGTTAACTCCACATGGTTTTGCGCAGCTCTAGAGATGACATAGATGTCTTTTGATTGACGAATCAGTGAATTGAACTGAGAGCCTGCAACCAATAACATCATGTCTCCAACTTTCAATTTGATTTCTCCAATTTTCCCTTCCAATTGGACACCGTTCCTATGGACAGCAACTACGGCAGCATTAAAGCGATCCCTAAAAGAAAAATCTTTTACCGTTTGATCTGTAAGGCTAGAATTGAAAGGCACTACCACTTCAACCAATTCATTCGCATTTTCTAAACCAAACCTAGCTGCTTTTGACCATGTTAACGCCTTCCTACTCCGAACCAAAGCTGCCGCCTTAGATGTATCGCCCGCAAAAAACAATCGATCACCTGAAAAAAGACGTTCCTCGGGCATTACTGGAAAAATTCTTTTCCCATCTCGCAAGACCTCAACTAAATACAAACTATCTAAGTTCCTAAGTCCCGCTTCTGACACCGTATCTCCGCTCCATTCGGCCGAAGGGTCAATTTCTAACTCAACCAAAAACTCCCTTACATTCTCTTGTATCTCATCGCTTATATCCTTTCGATCTGGCAATAAGCTATACCCAATGGTAGATAGGTAAAGGATGCAACCAATGCTTACCAAAATTCCAGGAACAATAAAATCGGAAAGCTCAAACGTTGGCTCTCCATTTGCTTCTAAAAATCCATTGAGCACGAGATTGGTAGATGTTCCTATTAAAGTAATCATCCCTCCCACAATAGCTGCAAAAGACAAAGGCAATAGCAACTTAGCTGGACTAACCTTGTGCTTCTTACTCCAGTTGTATACAAAAGGAATCATGAAAGCGACAATAGGAGTATTATTCATGATTGAAGAAAGGGCCGCCACAGCACCACTCATCTTTAGAATAAAAAATCTCGGCTTAGTTCCAGTGCCAAAAGCCCTTTCTAAAAGTCCGATGATATTAAAACTCTTCTGAAAAACTGATGAGATAAAAATTAGCAAGAAAATACTCACTATTGAAGTATTACTAAAGCTTTGAAGAAATTCTTGAGCACTTAAAATGCCAGACAGCAATAAAAGTATTGCCGCACCTAAAAACACCGTTGAAGCTTTAAATCTATCCCACAACAACAAAACCATTACCACTAATAAAATGATAAGGGCAAAGCTGCTTTGATATTCTGTGGGCAGCGAAAGCATTACTTACAAACTAAAAACCAAGGGTTAAGTAAGTTCTCTTTGTTGTAAACCACTGGTCTATCAGTATTGTATTGCAATACTCTAAAACCTGCAGCTTCACAAATTGCTTGTCCAGCAGCTGTATCCCACTCCATAGTTGGTGCATATCTTGGATAAACATCAGCTTTCCCATCCGCAACCATGCAGAGCTTCAAAGAAGAACCCACAGCCATAATCTCAACATCACCGTGTTCATCCTTTAGTTCACTCATGTAAGCAGTTGTTTCGTCACTCATGTGAGAGCGAGAACCAACCATGGTGAATGACCTTTCGTATTTTTGAGGGATAGAAAGCTTTTCTAGTTCATTAGAGAAATTATCAGAATCAATATTCTCTACTTTATAAGCTCCTGCAGCAGTATCACCAAAATATAAAGTACGTTTCACTGGAACGTAGATTACTCCAAAAATGGATTTTCCATTTTCAATCAACGCAATATTTACGGTAAACTCACCATTTCTTTTCACAAATTCTTTAGTTCCATCCAAAGGGTCTACCATCCAAAAACGCTCCCACTTACTTCTTTCTTCAAAATCAATAGACCTTCCTTCTTCGCTTAGAATAGGTAATCCTGTTTCTTTTAAGCCTTCAACTATAGCAAGATGTGCGTTCTTATCTGCAAGCGTTAAAGGAGATTTATCATCCTTATGCTCTACAGCGAAATCCGACTCATACACATTAAGAATCTCTTTTCCGCCTAATAAAGCGGATTTTATAGCAGGTTGTTGTAAATTCATTCGATATTTTTGTTGGGCAAAACTAAACTTTTTAGATGCCATCGAATGCTTATTAGTTGAGGGATAAATGAGAAAAGGAACAATCTTAGTCACGGGAGGTGCAGGGTACATAGGATCACACACAATTGTAGAATTAATAGAGGCTGGATTTGAAGTGGTTTCTGCAGATAACTATTCAAACTCTGACCCTATTGCATATGAGAATATTCATAATGTGACAGGTAGAGACATCACTCATTATGATCTGAATTTATGTGACCGCCATTCTGCTGGCGAACTTTTCAAAAAACATCCGAACATCAGCGGCATTATACATTTTGCTGCTTTTAAATCCGTTCCAGATAGCGTTGCTAGACCCTTGGTGCACTTCCACAACAACAATGCATCTTTAATTAACATGGTCCATTTTGCTAAAGAATATGAGATTAAAAACTTTATCTTCTCTAGCAGTTGCAGTGTCTATGGAAATGTAGGACCCGCTGATTTACCAGTCACAGAAAAAACACCAATCAAACCCTCAGAATCTCCCTATGCTAGCACCAAACAAATGGGAGAAGAAATGCTCCGCCATATTGCAAATTCTACGGAAACTGTAAAATCAATTGCGCTGAGGTACTTCAATCCTGTTGGAGCTCACATCTCCGGAAAACTGGGTGAGTTACCTTCTAAAATTTACAACAATCTGGTACCACTCATTACGCAAGCTGCCATAGGTTGGCGAGATCAACTTACAGTTTTTGGGGAAGATTGGGACACGAGAGATGGTTCGTGTGTTCGAGATTACATACATGTTTCTGACATTGCCAATGCCCATGTAAAAGCCTTAATCTACCTTATAGAAAACAATAGCGCTCCCAAATTTGACATTGTCAATCTGGGCAGTGGAAAAGGTGTTTCTGTACTAGAGGCCATAAATAGTTTCGAGAAATCTACCTCTATCAAGGTTCCTTACAAAATGGGACCAAGAAGAGATGGTGATGTTGAATCAATTTACTCTAAACCCGAAAAAGCGAAAACGCTGCTTCATTGGGAACCCAAATACGGCATTGACGAAATGATGGAGAGCGCTTGGCGATGGCAAGTGTATATGAAAGAAAATGGCTATTCTCAGTCGTGATGGTACTTTTCCCCTTTAAGAATGGTCATAGCCCGATAGACTTGTTCCACTAAAAATGGACGAATCATCTGATGAGAAAATGTCATGCGCGACAATGAAATTTTTCCGTTGGCTTTTTGATACAGTTCTTTAGAAAAACCAAATGGTCCACCAATTACCAAACAAAATTGCCTTGTTCCAGCATTCATTCTTTTTTGAAACATTCCCGAAAATTCTCTAGAACTAAACTCTTTGCCATTTTCATCCAATAAAATCACATGGTCAGCAGATACAAGGTGTTCCATTAATTTGGCACTTTGCTTCTCTTTTTGCTCTTCAATTGAAAGCTTAGAAATCCCCTTCAAATCAGGAATCTCAACCCACTCCATTTTAATGAAGTGCTTCAAGCGATCAGAGTACTTTTTCACCCCTTTCAACACCCAGTCTTCATCGGTTTTTCCGATCATTATAACTTTCAATCTCATTTTGCAAAGTTAGTATGCATTGCTATACCTATATTAGCTTCAAATAAAGGCCTTATGTATATAAAAATGTTAGCCCTAGCAGTACTCTTTACATTTGGCGCCTCAACCTATGCTCAAGACAAAATTCCGGATGCCTTGGCAAAAGGAAACGCGCTGGCTCTCTGTCAATTGGCAGGACATAAAATTGACCTTGATTTTTTAGATGAAGAAAAGCAGTTGAGCAATGACGAATGCAAGTCTTATCTAGAGCGCTTTTTCAGAACACACAAACCCATTTCTTTTGAAAAAGTGCATGCCGGAAATTCGAATAATGGAGAAACGTATGCAATCGGTAACCTGAAAACTTCGACAGGAACTTACCGGGTTACATACTACACCAAACAGACAAATAACAGTATTCAACTCACCCACTTGATCATAGAAGAATAAGATGAGAACAGACGAATTTATTGCTTTAGCTCTGCGTGAAGACCTAAGAGATGGCGATCACACATCCCTATCATGTATCCCTCAAAACAGCTTAGGAAAGGCAAAGCTATTGGTGAAAGAACCAGGTATTCTAGCTGGAATGGACATGGCTAAAGAAGTTTTCAAACAGGTGGATGACACTCTTGAAGTGGAAGAATTCTTGAAAGATGGACAAAGCATTGCACCAGGCGATATCGCATTTCATGTATACGGCAGAAACCAAAGTATTCTTCAAGCAGAGCGTTTAGCGCTAAACATTATGCAACGCATGAGTGGCATAGCCACTACTACTAATAAATACGTACAAGAATGTGCGGGAACCAAGGCTAAAGTACTAGACACCAGAAAGACAACTCCAAATATGCGCAGCATAGAAAAACTCGCTGTAGCTGTTGGCGGTGGTGTAAACCATCGTTTTGGCCTTTACGACATGGTTATGGTCAAAGACAATCATATCGATTTTGCTGGAGGGATTAAAAACGCGATTGATAGCACGGTTAGTTACCTCAAGTCTAAAAACCTTGACCTAAAAATAGAAGTTGAAGCGAGAGGCTTAGATGAGGTAAAAGAAATTCTGAAGATTGGAAATGTGCATAGAATCATGCTCGATAATTTCAATTATGAAGACACCAAAAAGGCCGTTGATTTAATTGGAAATGAATGTGAAATAGAGTCTTCTGGAGGAATTACGCTAGAGACCGTTGGTGGATATGCAAAATGTGGCGTTGATTATGTTTCTGTGGGTGCACTCACACATTCTGTAAAAAGTTTAGATTTAAGTTTAAAAGCTTTTGAATGAGAAGAGACTATCTGAGATGGGCATGGAAACACACCCCTTTTTTTCTGTGGATCAGGTGGGCTAAAAACACTTCGTTTCCAGGAATTAAGCAAGTGTCTATTTTCAAATTTCTAAACTTGTTTTTTTACGGTATTCAAGAGGGATACATTACTACCAGGGCCAGCGCCATTGCCTTCAGCTTTTTTATTGCCCTATTCCCCGGGATTATCTTTCTCTTTACGCTCATTCCTTATATCCCTATTGATAATTTTCAAGCAACGCTGCTACAAGAGATTCAAGAATTGATGCCTTCCGGTTCCTTTCAGTATGTAGAATCCACACTTGAAGATTTGATTAATCACAAGAGAACCAGCTTGCTTTCTTTTGGACTTATTGCTACACTATACTTTACCATTAATGGCGTAGACAGCACCATTTCGGCCTTTAACATGTCCTATCATTCTTTTGTGATTGGAGAACGAGGCTGGATCAACCAGAAAATCACTTCTTTAGGCCTCACTCTACTGCTCATTCTTCTTCTTGTAGGCTGTGTAACACTTATCGTTGTAGGTGAATCTTCCATCTTAAAACTCACTTCGTTATTTAGTAATGCATCAGAATTTGACTATTTTATTATTCAGTCTACGCAAACCATTCTTTTGGCAAGCTTAGTATATTTTGGGATCTCTTTCATATATTTCTATGCCCCTAAACACCGAAAAGACTGGATTTTCTTTTCTCCAGGCTCAACAATTGCTACGATTTGCGTTTTTCTGCTTTCTAAAGGATTTGGATTATACGTCACCCAATTCGATTCGTATAACAAACTCTACGGCAGTATTGGAACCCTTATGATGATTATGCTGTGGATGTACTTTGTTTGCATCGTAATTTTAGTCGGATTTGAGCTCAATGCGGCCATTAAAGGCGCACGTAATCACTTAAATAGAAAGAATGAAAAATAGCCTCCTTGCCCTGTTTACACTTATAGCCTACTATGGATTTGGTCAATCCACGTCTTTCTCTTTAGATGACCTTCAGAGAGAACCCTCAGCAGATTATTCTATTCAATGGAGACCAGACCTTTGGTACAATGGCTTCGATGGAATAAAATTAGGTTTGAAACTCAATAGTCAATCTATATCTGAGAAGCATGAATTTAACCTAGCCGCTTGGTATGCAACAGGGATGCTACAAAACAATACTCCCGAAGTGCTAGAAGGAGAACAACAAAAAGTGCAATTAACAGCTCAATACTCCACTCTGTTTGGCAAATGGAAACAAGAGGTGTTTATCCAATCGGCAAATGGGCTGTTAAAATACAAGCTCTCTGCAAGCACTTTCATATTTGATAACCTAAGGCTCAACTTCGGAGTGCAAACCTGGAACAGAAAAACGAGCAGCTCGCTTAACTACACCTGGTTCGCTAATTCTTATGAGCAAGATGCTTGGAACTCTTCCCTTTTTGCTTGTGTTACCAAACAAATTGATGACGACAAGTATGAAAACCAAACCACTTTGGCGGCTCGCTACGGCTTTTTAAATGGTTTTACCAGCCAAAATGACTACTTCTTTATTGAGGTTGAAAATCGCTTCCAAACTACTTTGACTAAAAAGAAAAGTGAGCTTAGAATTAGAGCTTATGGGAGATATGGAAGTGCAGAAACCCCAGTTGAAAGCCAATTGTACTTAGCCGGAGCCAATCCAGAACAGTTAGAATCTAACCCATACACTCAAGCTAGAATTGGAGAACAAGCCAGTTTTGGAAATACGCAAAACCACGGATTTGCAATTGAAGGAGGGCTTTTCCTAAGAGGATTCGCTAATTATACGGCTCCCATAGAACTCAATTCCAACTATGCGAGCTCGGGTTACAGAGGAAACTCTGGCTGGGCAGTCAATGCGGAAATAGATTTCAATAAATGGATTTCTACTACCGATTTCAAATCTGACTTTCTTCGCTTACGTTCTTACTTCTTTGCGGACATCGGTCAGTTGAGTTATACGGATGAATTCTTAGACCTTTCTGGCATATCTCCATTAAGAGCAGATGTGGGAATAGGCATGCGTTTGGATGTCAAGAAATGGGGTAAATACTCAGGATTAAAACAAAGCTATTTCAGATTGGATATTCCTTTCTGGGTGAATGAGGTTCCCTCTCAGAATTCTCATTTTGAATTCAGAACAGCTTTTGGTTTCGGCATTCTCTTATAATTAGATTTGCACTCTCAAATTGTGGTTCATGAGTCCTAAGATATCCGTCATTGTTTGCACTTATAATAGAGCTGAGTTCATCACACAAAACTTAGACAGTTTCCTGAAGCAAAGTATTCCAGCTTCAGATTTCGAGATCATATTCGTGAACAACAATAGTCCTGACAATACCGAGGAAATTGCTTTAAGCTGGAAAGAAAAGCATCCCGAAATTTCGATGGGCTATTGTTTAGAAATGAACCAGGGTCACACTTATGCCAGGAACAGAGGGATTGAAGAAAGCAAAGGAACCTACCTCGCATTTATTGATGATGATGCCTTCATTTACCCAGACTACTGCGAACAGGTAATTTCATTTTTCGAAACGAATGAAGACGTGGCTGCCATAGGCGGAAGAATACATCCCATCTACACCGAAGGCGAAACTCCCAAATGGATGAGCAAGTACTTACTGACCTTAGTTGCAGCGCTAGATATGGGCGATGAAGCCAAAGAGTTTGCTAAAAGAAAATTCCCAATAGGAGCCAATATGGCCTACCGATCTGAAGTTTTTAAAGAGCATGGTGTTTTTGACGTCACATTAGGAAGAAGAGCATCTGGCTTGGAGGGTGGAGACGAGAAAGACATGATTCTTAGGGCGCAACGCGGAGGTGCCAAAGTAATGTATGCTCCCAAAGTTCAAGTAGATCATGTCATACCCCCATCCAGAACTACCATGGAGTATGTGAAAGGTCAGGCCATTGGTGTGGGAACCAGTGAGCGAAAAAGAATCACCAAGGAAGGAACATCAGAAATCATTTTTAAAGTGTTTCAGGAAATTGTAAAATCTGCTGCTTCTGTGGCATTATGGTTCAAATACATGTTAGAAGGAAAATCAATCAAAGCGAACACCATTGTGCGATTTAGGTATTGGGTTTTACGGGGATTGGTGAGTGGTTAATCAAACGTATTTCGAATTCAAGAAATTATCCCCGAACTTTAGTCTTAAAAATTCATTTGACTTTCTAAAACGCCCCAAAAGTTCTTGATAAATAGGAAGGTTTTCTACCTTTTCTAATGGCGGGGCTTTTTTGAATTGTGCAAGTTTACGAGTTAATGCCTCCGAAACCTTTAACTCTGGGGTTCTCGCTATTCCTTCATTCTTCCATAAAACAAATGAGTTCAACCACTTTTTCACCGCGGCATCACTGCTTGAAAATCCTTTATTCTCAAAGACCATCTTGAAATTTTCTACCGGCTCAAATCCAAACAGCTCTTTATAAAATCCTATTATAAAACGCTCAGGATGCTTAAATAATGAATTCGCATCGAAAAAGTGAATTGCAGATGGATCATATTCTTCAGCAATCGTTTCATACACCTGATCAAAATAAAGGGTCTCGAGGTAAGATTTGCCGTAATCACTTTGTAAAAACTCAGTTAAAGACATAGATGAAAAAGTATGTCTTATAAAATGCTTGTACATCGAATTAATTGCTGAAAATTGATCACGAATAGTATAAACAATATGTGCTTCAGGAAAGTCTTTCTTTATACGAGCTAAAGACTTTTGTAATCCGATTTTTTCTTCTATTCCTCGAGCAATATTCTCATCAGATTCAATCCAAACTTCAGCAGTATCATTCGTAAAAACTCTATCAGGCTTCTTACTATAATTTGCAGTATTGTACCACCTAGAATGAAGACTCAATTCAATTCTTGGATCATCTTTCATAACCTTCTGTATAGTAGTGGTTCCTGTTTTCAGTGTTCCCACATGAAAATAAATCAGCTTGCTCATATAGTCTACAATGCTTTTATCTAATATTGAAGTGTGAGTCTTTTGGCAAAACAAACAATAAAATCCAGTATATACTCTTATCTCGGAGTCTTAATTGGATATGTTACAACCATACATCTTCTTCCAGAGTTTCTCAGCACGGCAGAAATAGGGAATATCAGACTCATTCAGAATTATAGCAGACTTTTTAGCAACCTATTATTGTTTGGAATCCCGCTGACAACAATCCGCATATTTCCGAAGATTGATTCTCTCACCGACCGCCATTTTGGCTTCTTAAATGTGGCTGTCTTTGGAGGTCTCATTGCCTCTGTATTGTTTGTTGTGCTCTTTTCTTTGACTAAAAATGTCCTCTTCTTAGACGACATTGAAAAATCAGAGATTTTTGGAGAATACATTTACCTCATTCTACCCTTCACCATTGTACTTATATTTTTCAATTTGTTTGATGCCTACGCCACCGCTTTAAAGCAATCTACCATTGGAGTTTTTCTTCGAGACTTTGTTTTCAGAATTGGTTTTATTGGCTTCCTTCTTTTATTAATATTCAACGTTCTCTCTTACAGCGGATTTATGAAGGGGCTATGGCTCAACGAATTCATTGTGCTACTCCTACTCGTTGCCTTTTTGGTGAGCCAAAAGCAATTTTTTCTTTCTACAAAAATCTCGATCTGGAAAAAAGTAAAGAAGTCAGAATTCATAAGATTATCTGGCTTCAACTGGCTGTCAAGTATTAGTCAAATTGCTGTGATAATGATTGATACCCTTATGATTGGAAAAATGATTGGAGACGCAGGAGTTGGAGTATATTCCACCTACTTCTACATGGCTTCCATCATGCTGATACCTTCAAAATCTCTCTTGAAAATTAGCGGACCGATACTATCAGAAGCATTCAATTCTAACAACATTCAAAGGGTTAAAGAAGTCTACCAAAAAAGCGCTAACAATCAGTTTATAACAGGGGGGTTTATTTTCTTCAATCTCCTAATTGGACTACCTGTAATACTTAAACTATTAGGAGAAGATTTCACTTCAGGGTTTTGGATTATACCATTTGTTGGAGCCGGATATATATTCCGATTGGGCACAGGAATAAAAGCGAAAATTATTGCTACCAGTGAATACTACAGTTACAACTCGTATTTGACTTTTCTCTTCATCCTCCTTTTAGTAGTCACCAATTACTTTGGCATTAGTTACTTTGGATTATCAGGTGCAGCTTTCGCAACCATGGTAAGCTCATTTATTTACAATATTTCAGGCTTAGTTGTTTTGCATCTCAAGCTCAAAATTTATCCTTGGAGTAAAAATTTAAAAAGATCTCTGGTTTTCTTAACCTGTCTTGCACTTCCATTCACTTCCTTAAGTTTTGCACTCGATTCTGTGACGTATAGTTTTATAATCTCGGCTTTGTTTAGTCTGTTATTTTTAATCGTATTGATCAAATCCAGATTGAGCGCTGACATTATTGCATTAATCACCAAAATCCCTATCCTAAAGAAATTCGTTTAGAGATTTAAAAAGGCCTTTGCTTTTTGAAATAAGACATTATCTCGCTTGATATAGTTGTGCTTCTTAGCACCGAGCTTCCTGAAAATAGGATCTATGTAATCTTGCACACCATAGCGCATCTTGTGTCCGTTCAAGAGAATGCTCTTTGAAGAAAGTGGCCTAAGAAAAGTGCTAGAAAAATAATTGAGGCTCCTCAACACGCTCAGACTTGCATTGGAGAGAGACACGTTAGCGCTAGGCGCATTGTGCACTTTGATTTCTTCCCCTAAAAAGTTAGACAAAGACGCATTGGTTTGAGCCACATCATTCTTGAGATCTTCGAATTTTAACACCAATAACCCTCTTAACTCATTGAGGGTTTTAATCCATTGAATGAACTTTTCCTGCTCAAAGAAACTGAGGTGAACCTTTTGGTGACTGTCATAAGCAAAGTGATCTACGAACAAATCTTTAGGCTTCAATACTCCCCCTTTTTGAACATACTGCCGATAAACGGCATCCATCAAATCCACTGTATTTCGAGTGCTTACAACCAATCGGAGCTCATCAGCAACCATTAAGAGTCTTTGAATATTCCGTGTTCTATTGAATGCACTTGGGTGAAACAAGTAGCCCACTAAACTTTCAAGACTCGCAAACAACGGTTTTCCCGACTGCTCTTGAAATGCTTCCAATTTTGATTTTAACTGCTCTGGATCAAAGGCCAAATCATCAGCAAATTGCAAATCAGAAAATAGCTCAACACACTCAAAATAATCAAGATATCGGTAGTTCTTAAGTGCTGGAAAAACATGATTTTGAAGCGATGTAGTACCCGTTTTGGGGAAGCCGATATGTACTGTAAGGTTTACCATATCAAGAAAACTTCCAAACATCCATCACTTCAGTCAATCGCGATTTCGGATTGCCTGTATACAGTTCAATGCCTTTCTTAATAAATTCCTCTTTTAACACTTTAAAATAATCTACAATAGGTATACACCCGTATTTTCCAACCGACTTCTTATCTGCTGTTGGATGCACACTAGAGCTCGATCGTTTTTGTATGTCGTTCACTATTTCATCGTGTATCGGGCGATACTCTTCTTCCAATTTTGTCAAATCTTCTGCATGAAAGAAATAGCGACTATCATTCAAGTCTACTCCCAAAAACACGATGTTCTTAAAGCCCATAAGTGCCCCCATCATAGCAATGTAAGAAATGGAAGCCGCATGATGCATTTGGTAATACTCTGTGTTTTTTGATGAAAGAAACCACCGAATCGACCGTTTCAATATCCCCAAATTTGGTGTATTCACTTGGACAGGTACGTTGTAAAAAATAGGAGCCCAAGATTTCAAACTCGAAAAATCTCTTTTTCTTGCTATGGAATGAGGGTAATGAATGAGCATTGGAACATGTTGGTATTCACCTCTACGCTTCTCCATGGTTTGAAGAAAAAAGTCATGTTGACGCTCTGTAACAGCGGGCTCATACATATAAAAATCTGGAACAAAAGGGTGATAAATACTACCATTCACTCCAGTAGAGTCGTTTTGCTTTACACTATCCCAATCACTTTCTTTCAGCTCTGTAATCGAATATCCATTTCCCAAGATGAATAATGTATCCGATTTTCTATTGTAGTTCTCTAGAAAGTTCTTGTGGGTTGGTAAATGGCGTTTGCTAAGTTGACTGTGATATTCAATCGCTTTTCGCCATTGTTTCATCACATCAAAACCCAACCAATAGCCCCAAGATTTAATACCCATTATGATGCTTCTTTTGAAGACTGTGCATTTTTATATTCCATAAACACAGTCCCTAAGATCAACAGCAATAAAACGGCAGAACCCGCATAAGCAAGTCCAACACCTGTTGCGTAACTTGATGGTGCAAATTCAAAAACAATCTCATGCTGACCAGCAGGCACTTTCAAGCCTCTTAGCGTATAATTCACTCGGGCAATCTCTGCTACTTCTCCATCAATATAAGCCGTCCATCCTTCAGGATACCA
Source organism: Salibacteraceae bacterium (assembly GCA_965658375.1). Taxonomy (GTDB): domain Bacteria; phylum Bacteroidota; class Bacteroidia; order Flavobacteriales_G; family Salibacteraceae; genus CBFHSD01. The sequence continues at coordinate 2,417 of CBFHSD010000016.1, read as the reverse complement.
TACTTCACTAAATACCGCCAACTGATCTTCACTTGAGTTAGAGCTGTAAACCATTTCATCTACACCATATTGCGCCAATGTAATGGTTCCCTCACCGGAGTATGATGATTCTCCTCCAAGCACAGCTTCTTGATCTCTTCTCACCACTGCAGTAGTCCTCAAATCATTCTTTCCTAAGCCGGCCATTTCATCATCTGCACTTTCTACCCAAGCTATATTTTTCGCGAACCAAGCATTGCCAAAAGCTTGTTGATTCATTAATGGTTGTGCGCCAGGATTGTAAATGATGTATTTGGTATTGAACATATTCAACACTTGCTTATCGCGCAAAAGGTTACCAACATCTTCAAATGATTGCACCTGTTGCATGCCTTGCTTGATTTGGCCAATCTCATTTCCAATGTAATTATCTACCAATTCTTGATACTTCTTCAACTTAGCACCACTGTAACCTCCCATAGAATTATGGAAAAATGAGGTTCCTGTTTCGTTGAAAGTACTTACACTCACGTTTAGCACTCTAAAATGTGTAGGGTCTTTCTGTATTTCTAAGTCTGCTGCAGATGCAACAAAAGGCACATCTACCTTCTTGGCAGGTTCAAAAGCCGCTTCTACATCAACATAGCGCTGGTTCACCGACCACATATCTAGTAAAACTAAAACTGCCATTGATATGGCAGCCATGTTTCCTTTGATAGACCCTCTTGAGAACACCACCAAAATAAGCAATGCAACAGCAGTTAATCCGAAGGTTCTCCAAGCATCTGCTGTAAAAAGTGTTCTTCTTGCAGTTTCAACAGCTTCTAAAAACCCATCTGTTTGAGCGGCATTAAAACCAGCACTTTTTAATTGAGAAGTTAAATTCTGTAATTCTCCAGATTTATAAAAGTCAAAGAACACGTCTGGTGCTATTCCAAAAATGGCAGCAATACCGCCAGTTAAAATGAAAGAAGCATACAAGGCCATTGCATTGGTATACTTTGTTTTCTTCCCAAAAATCACAAGCGGCTGCTTGAGCAACTCTTTTTCTGTAATCAGTTTGTAAAGTGCTAATGTTGCCAATAAAGGAATGGCAAATAAGGCTACCGTTTGAATAGAAGCTACTGCTCTAAACTTGTTGTACATCGGAAAATAATCTACAAACAAATCTGTAAAACCAGAGAAATTCCCGCCCCAACTTAAAACAACTGTAAATACACTAGAAATAATGATTGCATTTTTAAGGGTTCCATCAAGGACAAAAAGTCCTAAAACAAACAATAACATGATTACAGCACCCGCATACATTGGACCTCCAACAAATGGTTGATCTCCCCAATAGGAATCAACGCCACTCATGTTTTGTCTAAACCTAGGGTTTACTGCCTCCAATGCTTTTTTGTTGTTAGAAATGGCTCCAGATGCTCCACCTTTTGCATTGGGAATAAGCAGTTGCCAGGTTTCATCTATGCCGTTGCTCCACATGTTGATATAGCTGCGATCTAATCCGGTGGTTTGGTCTGCTTGATCTGCTTTTGCCGTCAATTCAGATTGACCTCTTGTTGAATAAGGGGTGTACTCCTGTGTGGTTAACAGCTGAGTAGAAGATGGCAACACACCAAGCACAACGGCTCCAGCAAATAATCCAGCCCAAACAAAGAACGCTTTTGTTTCTTTTTTCTTCACTTGCTCAATCAACTCTAATAAAAAGTAAATCGCCAAGAAGAAGATGAAGAAGTAATAAGTCATCTGCGGGTGATTGGCCGTAATCTCAAAAGACATCAACAAGCCTGTTACTGTAAAACCCAATAAGTACTTTTTCTGCTTTATTAAAAGTGCCCCTGCAAACAAAGCTGGCAAAAAGCCCAAGGCTACTACTTTGGCAAAATGCCCTGCTTCTAACACAATAAAAGTGTAGGTAGAGAACGCATAGCCAATGGACCCCATTACGGCTATAGGCCAGGGAATTTTGAGCACATAAGCTAAAAAGAAAAACGATAAAAGCGCCCAAACAATGTAGAGTGCTGGCCGCTCAAGACCCAAAGTGAAAATGGGTTTTATGTAGGTGTTGATCAGGTTATCTGGCTGTGGAAAATACACATAATAGGCCGGCATTCCAGCAAACATAGAATTGCTCCAAAGCGGGAACTCGCCCGTTTCTTCTTTGATTTCTTTGTTCTCTTGAGCACCTCCTTTCCATTGCTTTTGGTCATGTGTTGCTAATTTCTCTCCTTTGAGTTGTGGGTGAAAAAACATCAAGCTAATAGCCGCAAAAAAGGCGACAACACCAATGTAAGGAAGGGCTTTTTTGAACATAGTTTAAAACTTTGATTTATACTTCTTCATAGTCGACATATTCATCATCAGCAGAAGTGTTGGATGAAGGCTTCTTCTTTACGCGTTCCACCTTTACCTTACCATCATTTTTGATGGTTTCT
>CBFHSD010000015.1:0-42860 GCA_965658375.1 Salibacteraceae bacterium | reverse complement strand
GTCCTTTAGGGCCTATTCAAGCACCTTACCTTCACATAAAGCAATCTCAACGCTATACTAAAGATTCTACACGCATTTATTCCAATCCTAACTTGGTGGGTTCATTTTTTAGTACCGATGGTACTGCTTTGACCATACTCATTGAAACGGAACCCGGTTTAGATAAAAAACAAAGCGATACCCTTGCCACACTCATAGAAGACTTAGTCAAAGATGCTCCTTTTGAAGAGGTTTTTGTTGCTGGAAAGGCAACAGGTCAGAAGTACTATGTACAAAAGATGCAGAGGGAATTGATCTTCTTTTCGAGTATCTCAATTGTTTTAGTGATTCTCTTTTTATGGGTTACGTTTCGAGCAGCTTGGGGTATCGTGATTCCATTGCTAACGGTGGTACTAAGCATTGTTTGGCTCATTGCCTTTATGGTGCTCACTGGAAAAGACCTCGATGTCTTGAGCATGCTACTCCCGGTTATTCTCTTTGTTGTTGGGATGAGCGATGTGGTTCATATCATTTCTAGGTATTTGGAAGAGTTGAGGAACGGCCTAGAAAAAGAAGCTGCAGTGCGCATCGCTTTTAGACATGTTGGTATGGCGACTCTTTTGACTTCAGTGACCACTGGAATAGGATTTATTACACTGTACACAGTAAATATCAAGCCGGTGCAAGACTTTGGCCTTTATACAGCTATTGGTGTCTTATTTGCCTTGGTATTGGCTTTTTCTATTCTACCATCGGTATTGCTTTTAACGCCAACACCAAAACTGGTAGAAAAGCCACGAGCGGTAGAAGCATGGTACAGAATCATGCACCCAATCTTCAAATCAACCATAAGCCATTCAAAATGGGTATTGGCGATCACAAGTGTCGTTGTTTTGCTTTCGTTTTGGGGAATTAGCCTGATAAAGGTGAATAATTATTTTCTCGAAGATTTGAGCAAAGATGATCCCCACAGAGCGCAGTTTGAGTTTTTTGAAGAGAAGTTTGCAGGCGTACGTCCTTTTGATTTACATATTGAGGTAGAAGGGGAGTCTAGTGTTTATGATACGGCAGTGCTGCAACAGATAGATCGTGTAGAACAGTTGGTGTTGGATATTTACCCAATGGGTTTCGTGAGTAGTTCAACGGCAGTCGTAAAGTCATTACAGCACAGCTTGAATGGCGGTAAGCAAAAAGCTTACAGAATGCCATCAGGTTCACACGAATGGAAGGGCATTGAGAAAATGTTGAAGAAACTTAAAAGAAGACCAGAAATTCGTGAAATTATCTCAGAAGATGAAAAGCATACCCGCTTATCTGCAAAAGTTGTCGATATAGGAGGGAGTGAGTTTTTGCGATTGGATGATGTTTTTTACGAAAGGCTCCCAGATGTGATTGATACCAGCCAAGTAAAGGTTCATATTACCGGTATGAGTTACCTTATAGATAAGAATAACGCGGCTTTATCTACCAATATGCTCACCGGTTTATTGATTGCTTTTGCGGTTATTGCTGCGATTATGGGAGCGTTATTCAAATCTCCATCAATGGTGTTGATTAGTTTGGTTCCTAATATATTACCGCTTTTGGTCATAGGCGGCTTCATGGGCTTTGCTGGCATTGACTTAAAAATTAGTACTGCTATCATTTTCACTATTGCTTTTGGTATAGCTGTAGATGACACGATTCATTATATGAGTAAGTTGAGGCTAGAACTCAATAAAGGCAAGCCTTTGCTATATGCCTTAAAAAGAGCGAGTTTGTCAACGGGGAAAGCCATTACAATAACCTCATTGATTCTACTATCTGGTTTTATTGCACTGTCTTTCTCTGACTTTATGAGTACGCACTACATAGGTTTATTGGTAAGTATGACCTTGTTTTTGGCAGTAATAGGAGATTTATACCTCTTGCCAGTTTTGATTCGAATGTTCTATCGTGATCCGAATAAGCAGAAAAATAATTAAGATTTTTTCAACCAATGCTTGATGAGGTCTTGGGCTGCATGATAGGGGTCAGACTTATTTTCGGCAATTGCTTTTTCTAAGTCAAAGATTTGAGATTTCACTTCTGGATTAGAGTAAAACGAGTGTTTGAGTTGCTCGGTTAAAGTAGCATGGAACCAATGGCTTTGTTGCCTTTTTCTTTGGTGATCCCAAAAACCATTCTCTCGGGTGAATTCTTGAAATGTCAAAACCTCTTTCCAAACCGCCTCGAGACCCTCATTTTGCAAGGCAGAGCAGAGCTTCACTTTTGGGCTCCATTTGGATGCTGCTAAAGGGAACAAGTGCAGCGCATTTTGGTATTCTGCTTTTGCCCGTTTTGCTTTTTGCACATTATCGCCATCTACTTTATTGATGATGAGTAAATCTGCCATTTCCATGATGCCTCTTTTAATACCTTGCAATTCATCTCCTGCGCCAGCGAGCATAAGAAGTAAGAAAAAATCAACCATTTCTCTTACTAGTACTTCACTTTGGCCAACACCTACTGTTTCTACTAAAATAACATCAAAGCCGGCCGCTTCGCATAGTAAGATGGTTTCTCGAGTGGCATTTGCTACACCACCCAATGCGCCAGAAGAAGGGCTAGGTCTTATGAACGCGTTCTTTTCTCGGGTCAATTCTTCCATTCTGGTTTTATCTCCCAGAATACTTCCTCTGGTGCGAGAACTGCTCGGGTCAATAGCTAAAACAGCAACTTTATGACCGGCCTCGCACAGTTGTAATCCAAAAGACTCTATGAATGTGCTTTTGCCAACTCCAGGAACTCCAGTAATGCCCACACGAATGCTCTTACCGGTATGCGGCAAAAGCGCTTCTAATAATTCAGATAAGTTTTGATGATGCTGTTGTAAGGTACTTTCGGCTAGTGTAATGGCATGGCTTAAAGATGCTAAATCACCATCAAGGATACCCTTTGAAAGCACATCGAGATTGAATTTGTTTCTGCTTTTTTGAGCAAAGCGTTTGTATGCATCTTCTTTCGAAGCCATAATCCACCATTATTTAAGGTTCTGATTAAAGCTTACTACGTATGTATCGCAGTTTCCTTCAGTCAACTCAGAGGCATTTCCCGTTAATGTAAAGCCTACGTACAAACCATTTCTTTCTATGTAGTTCTGGTCTATTAGCGTTTTTTCTCCGGTGGCTTTTGTGCGCAAGGCGGCCAAATGCTGCTTACTATCTCCTAAACCTGTGGCACTAAATTCTAGAATAACATCGAATTCGCCATTTTCGAGAGGGTTTATTTCCGCTATGCGCATATTTACAGGAACCATTGGCCCGTATTGACATAAAGCTGAGTCATCTCCGCAAGAGGAACAAAAAAGGGCTACTCCTAAGAGTAACCCAAGTGTTTTATTGAGCATAGTGTAAGGTATCTCCGTTCTTCAAAAGAACGAAATTAGTTGAAATATTTACTCCTCCAAACGTTAATAGAAAAGTCCTTGTAACTCAACAAACCAGCAATAATTGCAGTAGTAAAAATTCCTGCTGCAATAACTAAAATCATATGAAATTTCAATGTGATGTAAGCAATAATCGGAGCCGATTCTCCCAAGAGATTGTCTAGAAATGTCATAGGGCTGAACGCACCAATAAGCAAGGCAATCGCAAATGAAGTAAGCATCAAAGCTTTTACATCTTTTATGGGGTAGCTGATCCATTTGACCCAATAGTCCATATCATTTCCCCATTGATGGATGTAAACATGTTTCCCGTTGTGAATACCAACCAAAATAGGGTCTGCTAGGCTATCTTTCAATTTAAACCGCTCTGCTGGAGCAATGACCTTAAAAGCTTCAAACTGAATGCCGTACTCTTTTTCTACTCTTTTCGCATTGAAAATAGCTTCTTGGGGAATCACCCCCTTGAACAGGCTAGAAGAAAGAAAACGCAATCTGTATTTTAAACAGATATTTTTAATTGCTTTTTCTTCAAAAACCAACTCATCTGAAAGATCAACACCTTGTTGAAAGGTTTCTTTCTTGGTGTTTTTATCTTCTGCTTGCTTGATTCTTAAGAGAAGAGATTCCTCTTTTTCTTGGTCTTCTTTCCATACACGCTCTGCCATGTGAGTCACCGTGCTGTGCTCGAGGCCTTGCTCTTGCATTAACGCTTCTAACAAATTTACTTTCACTCTCATACTTCTCTGGAATTGAACTTTAAAAATAAACAAAGAATTGCTCTCTTGGTTTTGAACTTTTTTTTCTGTCTTGAAGTTAAAATTTAGGAAACATACAATTCATATAGTTTTTACATTTTTATGCTTTGATTAGTGGTATTTTGTACTTGATGAATTTGAAGCTTATTTTTCAGCAATCAGACGCAGAACTTGCAAAGAGTTGTGCGAAAGGCGACCGCAAGGGTCAGCGTTTGTTGTACGAGAAATATAAGGAAAAAATGTTTGGTATAGCACAGCGCTACTCTTCTTCAATGGCTCAAGCAGAAGATATTCTTCATGATGGTTTCATTAAGATATTTGATAAAATCGATCAATTTAGTACCAAAGGTTCTTTAGAAGGTTGGATGAGGGCAGTTATGGTTTCAGTAGCACTAAGAACCATTCAAAAAGAGAAATCAAATTTATTCATCGAGTTAAATGAGAGCCTTTATGATGGTGAAGTTAGAGTAGAACTTGGTGATTTAGAAGCACAAGATATATTATCTCTTATTTCAAAACTTCCTTCTGGATATAGAACAGTATTGAACTTATACGCAATAGAAGGTTATAGCCATGCTGAAATCGCCAAAAGGTTAAAGATTTCGGTGGGAACCAGTAAGTCACAATTGGCAAGGTCCCGCAATTTACTAAGAGAGTTGATTCGAAAGAATTTCAATTACGGAATGAAAGGTGAGCAAAACGCAGGATAACATATTTGATGATTCCTTAAAAGGGAAATTGGGACTTGAAAGATTCAAACCAAATAATGATGTTTGGAGCAGAATAGAAGCCAATTTGAACTACAGAGAAAAAAAGCAAAATACTTTGCTCTGGTGGACAAGATGTATTGCTGCTTCCGTAACATTGGCGATAGCCCTCATGACTTTATTTGATGGTTCAAAGAGTGTAATTGCTGATCATAAAGTGAGAGTTTTTACCAAGAGTCTCGGTGAAAATTCACATGCGCAACGTGCTAGTTTTGCTTCACATGAAGTAGTTGAGCTAACTGCACCAATGGAAGTTTTCAAAGTAGAACATACATATGCCAAAGGTTCTCAGCAAACACAGAATGCGGATAGAACTTACCACAATACAGAAAATACCATTTTTGAAAAAGAAAGGAGATCACAAATCGAGCCGATGGAATTGGCAGCCAAATCGGTAGAAATGATGGCTGGGTTGTTAAGCGAATCAGATTTAATACTGTCTCAAACGCTTTCGAATACCGAAATCATCAACTCAATCAAGTCCAACGAAGCAATGGATGACGAATGGTTGGTTTTTGAAGACAGTGAAGTAGAAAGAAAGAGATGGGAAACCACCGCTGCTTTTGCTCCTGTGCAAATGAACTCAGGCAATCCATTAAATCAACAAGTCAATCAATTATCAGCAAGTGATGAGAATTACATGGCTGAGGCAAATTTCTTAAATAGTATGGAGTTGGATTATGGCAATAGCTATTCCACATCTATTCAATTGGGATATGCCATTTCGAAAAGAATTGTCTTAAACACAGGTGTGTCTTTGTTTAATGTAGAAGGGAATATGGATGCAACTTATGCGCTTACAGAAACATCTACAAGCTACAATACCTTTATGATGCCTGTTGCAGGCCCAGCTGGTTCAAGCTCTTATGAAATGATTGAAATTACCGAAGAGGTAGTGCAAACAGAAAACAGTGTTGATACTGCTACACATAGTTTCAGGCAGCAATATGTTGAGATTCCTCTTACCGCGCGTTACCAAATTGGAGATAAGCGGATTGTAGGCTTTTTAGAATCTGGAGTTTCAACGAGGATTGGAATGAATTACCAAGAATCTGTTGCACTTAATTCCAATGATCAAATCGCCAATCAATCGTCTTTTACATCTGCAATGAACGCCAGCTCATTTAACCTCTTGTTTGGTGGTGGGGCTAAATATAAAATTACGCCAAGTTGGAATATTTCTTTTATGCCAATGTATCGGGTAGGCGTAAACCAACAAAGTAATCCTATTTCAAACGCCAATACTTGGTCGTTTTTTACTGGTTTAGGATTTGAGTTTTAATTTTTTTCCTAAACCTTTCTACCTTGCGTCCCATTAAAATGAAAAATTATACCATCATTATTGTGCTTTTTTGTTGTGGTTTATGGGGCTGCAATAGATCAGAAGATTCTCAAGAATTGGATGTTAGGTCTTGTAAAGATGAGAATCTAGCAAACGATTTGGTAGGGTGCAGTGAAGAGTATAAGCCCGTTTGTGGGTGCGATGGGAACACATACACTAACGCATGTTCTGCTGAATTTGAATTTGGGATTACCTCATTTATAAACGGGCCTTGCGAAATAGAAGAATCATGTGTCAATATTGAACAACTTGGAGATGTAAATGCCTGCGAATCTACATATACTCCAGTTTGTGGGTGTGATGGAATCACCTATCCGAATGCATGCATAGCCGATTCTAGTGGCATTATGCAATATCAAAAAGGAATATGCGGTGAAATTGAATTTAAGGCTTGCCCTGATGCTTCTATCAAGGTTGGGGTGATTTATGCAAGCGATCAAACTTCGTATCAATGGAGCCCAAACATCAACCTTTCTTGTAGTGATTGTCCTAGACCAAGTCTCTTGGTAACTAACGACACCCTTTACACTTTGATTATGAGCAACAAAGACGATTTGAATGAAGCTCCTCGCTTAAAGTCATACAGAGTCAAAGTTCAATGCAAGTAGTGCGCTAGAAGAGTTTATCTAGTCCAGGTATATTCGGCAATAAGTCTTTTGCGGTGTTTTTCAATTCTTCTTCTCTTAATAAACCAGCTTTTTCTTGTGCATTGTTCAAAGCTAGAACCAATAGGTCTGTAAGTGTTTCTTTATCATCTAACAGCTCATCATTGATTTGAATATCGGTCACCTTTCCATTTGCCGTGCTAATTACAGTTACTAAGTTTTGTGGAGAAGTGCCTTTTACGTAAACGTCATCTAACTTTTTTTTGGTTTCTTCAGCCTGTTGTTTTGCCTGGCTTAGCTTTCCTATTATGTCAAACATGGCTAGTTGTTTTCTATTTGAATGAGCAAATCAAGAATTTCAATCGCTGCATTTGCGATTTTAGTACCAGGACCAAACACACCAACCACCCCTGCTTGGTAAAGTTCATCATGGTCTTGCTGCGGAATAACCCCTCCAGCTACCACCATGATGTCATCTCTTCCTAGGTCTGTCAATGCCTTAATTACTGCGGGAACCAAGGTTTTATGACCTGCGGCTAAAGAGCTCACACCCAATACATGCACGTCATTTTCAACGGCTTGCTTGGCAGCTTCTTCTGGAGTTTGAAATAGTGGACCAACATCCACATCAAAGCCAATATCTGCAAAAGATGTAGAGATTACTTTGGCCCCTCTATCATGACCATCTTGCCCAATTTTGGCAACCATAATACGTGGTCTTCTACCAGCTAATTCTGCGAATTCATCTGATTTTTCTTGTGCCTTTTGAAAAGTCTTATCGTTATGAGCTTCTGCTGAATACACTCCTGAAATGGATTTAATAGTTGCTTTATATCTTGAGAATGAACGCTCCATCGCGTCAGATATTTCTCCTAGAGTAGCGCGGTTTCTTGCGCATTCTACGGCCAATTCCAACAAATTACCGGTTCCAGTTTTGGCTGCTTCTGCCAACTGCTCTAAAGATGCTTCTACCTTCTTTTTGTTGCGAGAAGCTTTTATGGATTTGAGTTGAGCTATTTGCTCATTTCTTACCTTGGTGTTATCAACCTCAAGAATTTCAATGTCGGTGTCTTCTTCAATTGTAAAACGATTCACGCCCACAATTACATCTTTAGTCGTATCAATTCTACCTTGTCTTCTCGCTGCGGCTTCTTCAATTCTAAGCTTAGGAATACCGGCTTCAATGGCTTTGGTCATTCCTCCCAGTTCTTCTACCTCTTTGAGTAGAATCTCTGCTTTTTCTATCAATGCATTGGTCAGAGACTCCACATAATAGGATCCTCCCCAAGGGTCTACAGTTCTGCAGATGCCGGTTTCTTTTTGAAGAAAGATTTGTGTGTTTCTTGCAATTCTTGCCGAGAAATCAGTAGGCAGGGCGATAGCTTCATCTAAGGCATTGGTGTGTAAACTTTGTGTTCCACCCATTGCAGCAGCCATAGCTTCTACGGCTGTTCTGGCCACATTGTTAAATGGATCTTGTTCTGTTAAACTCCATCCAGAAGTTTGACAATGCGTTCTCAATGCCAAAGATTTTGGGTTCTTAGGTTCAAACTGGTTTACCATTTTTGCCCAGAGCACTCGTGCAGCGCGCATTTTAGCAATTTCCATGAAATGATTCATGCCAATAGCCCAAAAGAATGATAGTCTAGGAGCGAATTCATCTACTTTCAATCCTGCTTTTATACCGGTTTTAAGGTATTCTAACCCATCGGCCAAGGTGTAAGCTAATTCAATGTCGGCTGTGGCGCCTGCTTCTTGCATGTGGTAACCAGAAATAGAAATACTATTGAACTTCGGCATTTTCTGAGCGGTGAACTCGAAAATATCTGCAATAATCTTCATAGAAGGTGTAGGGGGATAGATGTAGGTATTCCTAACCATGAACTCCTTTAAGATGTCATTCTGAATGGTTCCCGCAAGTTGATTGGGAGCAACGCCTTGTTCTTCTGCAGCTACAATGTAGAAAGCCATGATGGGAAGTACCGCACCATTCATGGTCATAGAAACAGACATTTTATCTAATGGAATTTGATCAAAGAGCACTTTCATGTCTTCTACAGTGTCTATAGCAACACCAGCTTTACCAACATCTCCAAGTACGCGTTCATGGTCGCTATCGTAGCCTCTGTGTGTTGCTAAATCGAAGGCTACTGAGAGTCCTTTTTGACCGGCTTCTAGGTTTCTTCTGTAAAAAGCGTTTGACTCTTTAGCCGTTGAGAATCCTGCATATTGCCTAATGGTCCATGGCCTTGAGGCATACATAGTAGAATAGGGACCACGCAAGTAAGGAGGAAGTCCTGCTACATAGCCTATATGAGGAAGATATTGTGTTTCTTCACTCGAATAAAAAGAGTTGAGTTTGATGCCTTCTGCTGTTTCATAGGTTTCTTGAGAACCGTCTATATCCGAACCTGAGGTCTTAAAGCTTGGAGTTACTTGTGTGAAATCCTTTCTCATTTGGCTTCTTTTTTAGCGTCATAGAAATTTACAAGATGTTCACCTTGCTTTGATGAAGGACTATTTTCTTGGTTGTTGATAAATGCATTCACCCCAATCATGGTGGTTTCGCCAGAGTTGAGTTGGTCAATCTGTTTTTTCAGGTCGTTTTGTAAAAGATGCTCGATGAAACCATTACGAGTGGCTTGCATCCAACCACCTTGTTTTTCAATACTTTGAAATAACTTCCATGCTCTTTCAACGATTTGCTCTGTTAGGTGGTCTATGTAATATGAACCAGCTGCTGGATCTGAAACTTTGTCGAATAGAGACTCTTCTTTTGCTAAAAGCTGTACGTTTCTCGCTATACGTTCTCCAAATTCATTGCTTTCATCTACACTGTTAAAAGCTTTTACTTCTACAGTATTGGCTCCGCCAAGAATAGCAGACATTGCTTGTGTAGTAGAGCGAAGCAGATTGGTATTCAAATCTGTTTTTGCTTGGTGAAAAGATGAGGTAGTACCCTTAATCCACACCGAATGTGAACAGTTGTATTCTGGTTTGTATTCAGCCACAATGGTGCTCCAAAGAATTCTGATTGCTCTGAACTTAGCCATTTCTTCAAAGTAATCTGGGCCAGAAGCTAATTCTACGGCAACTTTAGCCGTTGCACTATCTAGAGGAATGTTGTTTTCTAATAGCAACAATAGCTGCTCATGAGCTTCAGATAATACACAAGCGAGTTCGCTAATGCTATTTGCACCTTTATTGTGATAATTGGACCCACAGATTACATGGGTTTTAAGCAAGGGGTTTTGCTGAATTTCTTTGGCCAATGGAAGAGTGTATTCATTCGATGAAAAGATGCACCCATTCCAATTTTCTATTGCCTTTTCGCTTAACCATTTTGTGATTTGCTCAAACTGAACTTTGCTTTCGCAAGTGATATTAAACTCAATGTATTGAATATTGATATCCTTTACAAGGCTTTCTAGGTTAGTCCAGTTTCCTACATAGCTAAGAGAATCTACGCCAGCGTTTAGTATTTGAAGAGCCTTTTTATTTGCTTCTTTCTCTTTGCCAGCGTCTACTTGTATTTCTTGGTTAACGAACCAAGGGTTACCATCTCTTTTACTTCCATGTGTGTAGGGAGCTTGACCGGGTGTTCCTAGATTGTCAGAAATAGATTCTCTGCTGTATAAGGGTTCAATAGGAATTCCGCTGCGGGTTTGAGATCGGAGAGATTCTATGGGCTTTCCTTTCAAATCGGCTTCTATTTTTTGAAGCCATTCTTGATTTGTAGGTTTTGAAAAATTAAGCTGATCACTGCTCATTTATCTGTATTTAGGACATCGAAATTAGCAATTCTAGGTAGCGAACATAAAGACGGGAAAACTATTCGTCTTCTTTTACAATAACGAATATTTCTTCGTTGTTTTTTTTCATGAGATATTTCTCACGCGCATAACGTTCGAGTTTCTCATTGTCGTTGAGTAGGTTCTCTAAATCGTTTCTTGTCAAATCTATTTGCTCTTGATAATATGCTTTGTCTTGTTCTAAGTTACGCAGTTCTCTCTTAAGCTTGTATTGATTCCATAAATCATTTTGATCGAAAAAGACTAACCAAATAAAAAACGCAGCCAGCGTAATGGCGTATTTGTTTTTTATCCAACCAGGTGCATTTCTCCAATAATCTTGAATCATACTACAATTTTAGGGGTATAAAGTGAATGAGAAACAAGAAAGCTTTAAATGAATGAAAAAAGCATTGTTAATAAAAAAGCCCCGAAGAATTCTTCGAGGCTCTGATTACTTACACGGTTAATACTATCCTAAATACGCTCTCAATTGCGCACTTCTTGAGGTTTGTTTTAGCTTTTTTAATGCCTTTTCTTTGATTTGTCTTACGCGTTCTCTTGTGAGCTCATATTCTTGACCAATTTCCTCCAAAGTGAAGGGCCCATTTCCATTTAGTCCGTAATAGAGTTTTAAAACTCCAGACTCTCTCACAGAAAGTGAACTTAATGATCGTCTTATTTCGCTTATCAAAGAATCATGCATCAAATTTCCTTCTGGGCTAGGGTGGTGCTTATTCTCAACAATATCGTACATCGAACGGCCATCATCTTCAGAACCTATTGGGGCATCCATACTCGTATGCCTATGGTTATTGCGCATGAGTTGCTTAACTTCTGATTCTGTCATATCCAATTCATCGCCAATTTCTCCAGGAGTTGGAATACGCCCTAATCGCTGTTCTAAATTGTTGAAAGTTCTATTGATCTTATTGATTGAGCCAATCTTATTGAGTGGTAACCTGATGATTCTTGATTGCTCAGCTAGTGCGGCAAGAATGCTTTGGCGGATCCACCAAACAGCATATGAAATGAACTTAAACCCTCGGGTCTCATCAAATTTGGTTGCGGCTTTAATCAGGCCAAGATTACCTTCATTTATTAAGTCGGGGAGACTCATTCCTTGATTTTGATATTGTTTAGCAACAGATACAACGAATCTCAAGTTTGCTCTAGTGAGTTTATCAAGTGCTCTTCTGTTACCTTCTTTGATTTGACGGGCTAATTCTACTTCTTCCTCAGCCGTCACCATGCTTTCGCGAGCAATTTCATGGAGGTATTTGTCCAGTGAAGCTGTATCGCGATTGGTGATTTGTTTGGTTATTTTTAGCTGTCTCATACTACTTTAATATCGATTGATATAGTAGTTAACGCAAGAAAACCAAAGGAAGTTGGGTAGGGTTAATGCTTCATGATGATTAAGAAGCTATAATTCTATACAAACCCAATTATACACTATTAAATATTGTGTTTACTGCAATGTTAAGGATGAGTGAGTTGGTAAGTAGTCCAAACACACTCATTAATTTTTTCCATCAATGATGTCATTTATTACAGATTCAAGGTCTTCTCCTTGAGCAAAACCTTCATGTCTAAACACCATTTTGCCGTTTGGGTCAATAACAATGATGGTGGGGAATGATTTAATAGTAAATGCTTCGTCCGCAGATATATCGTTGTAATATGGAAAGTCAAAACCTGTATCTTCTTTAAATGCATTGATTTTTTCCCAATCTTCTTTCTTTTCTGCATTAATCATCATCCAATGAACCTTGTTCGGGTCACTTGAATTTACATAATCTTCTATCGCTGCCATTTCTTTTTTGCAAGGTCCGCACCAACTTGCCCAAAAATCTATAATAATGAATTTACCTCGAAAGCTTTCGCTTTGAATAGATGTTCCTGTTGAGTCTTGTGCGGCAAATGGAGTCACTTCTTCCGTGATTTCTGCACTTAATTGGCTTACCATCCATTTTGGATATAGAGAAATAGCTCCCCAAGAAACTAAAACCCAAAAGGGAAAGGCAAAGAAGAGAAACTGAGGAAGAGATTTTTTTTGAGTGAAAATACCAATACTTGAACCGGTTAAGCCAATCAAACCAAGAGGGAGAAATGCATTGTTTATTACCCCCAGAGCGGTGATAACTAAGTAAAGAGAACCGGTTGCCGTAAGCGCATCCATAAACTTCTCATAATACTTTGCTCTATAGTACCCAATTAGAATGGATGTAATTCCCGCAACAAAGGTTGCAACAGGTACACCAAAATAATAGATACACAGAAAAACAACCACAGTTACTCCTAGAGTAAGGTTGTTAGTTGCTTTATGATCTGGATTTTTCTTCGCCATTAGTTTATGTGCTTTAACGCTTCTTTTTTACTCAGGTTGGATAAATAGGAGTGGTTTTCAACAAATGAAACTACCCAATTTGAATCTGTTTTGGCATATTGTCTCAAAGCCCATCCAATTCCTTTCTGAATAAAAAAATCTTTTGAGTTTATGTGCGGCAAAATACTTTTTATCAGCCACTCTGTGTCTGTGTGCTGCTTGTAAGTTAATTGATGAATAATAGCTGTTCTTATCACCCACATGCAATCAGAATCAATACAACGTTGGAGAAATTCTTCTTTTTCATCTGGAAACATCATTAACAACTTCCCAAAGCAATTGGAAGCTAAACTGTCTACAGTGTCCCACCAAGATTTGTGTTGAATAAGATCTAAGGTCATCTCAATGCGTGAAACACTGCTTTTAGAAAGGACCTTACGGAATAAATCAATGGCTAAATACTGCCATTCTCTTTGGTCTTTATCCCAACAAATGCGCACAAAGCGATCTTGTTCTTGTGCAGGAAGACTTTTGAAAGGGGCGGATACCTTCTGTGTGATAGGTTTTCTCAATAGTGCACTTATACCGTAACACTTGAATTGGTTTCTAAGATAGCGCTCCATTTCTGGGGCTTTTGTTTCATTTCTGATAGAAATAAACTCTGTTTCTATGCTTCGCAAAAGATTTAGTGTTTTATCCACTCTGTAAAAGTAAGGGTGAGTTTTAGAAGATTCCATTTTTTTCATGAACCATAACAAACTCTCGTTGTTTCGTAGCTAGTTTTGTGAATCTTTTTAAGCTTTAAACACCAAATAAGTTAAACAAGAAATGATCCATTCTTTAATCCGAACAACTCTTTTAAGCCTGTTATTTGCCATACCATTGGGACTTTTGGCGCAAAATGAAGGTAAAATCACAGGAGTAGTTAAAGACAATGCTACCAATGAACCTATACCCTTTGCAAACATCATTGTATCAGGTACCACAATTGGAACAAGCAGTAATATAGACGGTGTATTTGAAATCAATGGAGCTCCTTTAGGCTATAGAAAGTTAGAAGTGAGTGTTATTGGATACAGTCCGCTTATCAGTGAAGACTTTTACATCACTAAAGCTAACGTAGTGAGTGTAGAATTACGTTTAGAAGCAGCTTCTACTCAATTAGATGAAGTTGTTGTCCAAACCAGTGCATTCGAAAAAAGTGAAGAATCTCCGCTCTCTGTCCAAACATTGGGTATTGAAGAGATAGAAAAGAACCCTGGAGCAAACAGAGATATATCGCGTGTTATTCAAAGTTTACCAGGTGTAGCGTCAACGGCCAGTTTCAGAAATGACATTATAATTAGAGGGGGATCCCCAAGTGAAAACTCGTTCTATTTAGATGAGGTGAAAACCCCTATTATCAATCACTTTCAAACCCAAGGGGCTTCTGGTGGTCCAACTGGTATTATTAACGCGAATTTGGTGAAGAAGGCAGAACTTTATTCAGGTTCATACCCATCAAATAGAGGAGGAGCTTTGAGTTCTGTTTTGGAGTTCACTCAAATTGATGGCAACCAAGACAGGAATAAATTTCGTTTTACTCTTGGTTCTAGCGATGTTGGCTTCACAGCAGATGGACCTATAGGTGAGAAAACTACTTACATTGCTTCTGTGAGACACAGTTATTTACAATTTCTGTTTTCTGTGCTTCAGCTTCCTTTTCTGCCAACTTATTCTGACATGCAGTTTAAAGTGAAACATAAGTTTGATGATAATAACGAATTGAAACTGATAGGAATTGGAGCGCTTGATCAATTTAGCTTAAATACCAGCGCCAATGAAGGTGTTACTGATCAAGAAACCATTGATAGAAATAACTACTTGCTCGGAAACATTCCTGTGAACGAGCAATGGAATTATACCCTAGGAGCGGTCTACAAGCATTATTCTGAGAACAGCTATCAGACCGTTGTAATTAGTAGAAGTCAATTACAAAATGACGCCTATAAGTACATCGATAATGATGAAGCCAATGAAAAGACATTGGATTATTCTTCTGCGGAAATCGAGAACAATTTTAGGTTCGAACACAATACACGTTTAGGTAAAGGTTGGAAAGTAAATACTGGGTTAGATTTCTCAACTGTAACCTATACCAATAGAACAGTCAATTTAATTCCTGGTCCAGATGGCCCAACTCAAATTGATTATGATGCGCGACTTGATTTTGCAAAGTATGGAGCCTGGATGCAAGGAGCGAAAGATTTTCTTGATGCTCGATTAGCATTATCATTCGGTTTACGTGTAGACGGTGCAGCTTACAATGAAAGCATGGCGAACCCCTTCAATCAACTTTCTCCAAGAGTTTCAGCTAGCTATTCGCTTGCTGACAAATGGAGTTTAAATTCAAGTGTAGGAAGGTATTTTCAATTGCCACCATTAACTGTTTTAGGATTTCAGGATAATGATGGAAACTTCGTTAATGAAGATAGAACCACCTACATTGCTTCCAACCAGATAGCCTTAGGTATTGAGCACAATCCAGATTTGAAAACCAAGTTCGCGGTTGAGGGTTTCTACAAAGGATATGAAGACTACCCATTCCTATTAACAGATTCTATTAGTCTTGCAAACCAAGGTGCTGACTTTGGTGTAGTAGGGAATGCGCCAGCCTCTAGCATCTCTGTTGGTAGGGCGTATGGAGTAGAATTCACTGCGCAGAGAAGAAGTGCTAAAGGCCTTTATGGTATTTTGGCATACACATTTGTGAGAAGTGAATTTGAGAATATTGATGGGGGTTATTCGCCTTCTTCTTGGGACAGCAGAAATTTGGTGAGTTTAACAGCAGGTGCACGCTTAGGCGATAATTGGAACCTAGGCTTTAAATGGAGATATTCAGGCGGTTTGCCCTTTACTCCTACAGATGTAGAAACCTCTGCACTTATACCTAATTGGGACGCGAGTGGTATGGGAGTACTAGATTATAACAGGCTCAATCAAAATCGTTTAGGACCTTTCCATCAATTGGATATTAGAATTGACAAGACATGGTTTTACGATAAGTGGAGTTTAAATCTCTACCTAGACATTCAAAATGTTTACAATTACCAGTCAGAAGCAGCGCCAATTCTTGTAGTGCAAACAGATGATGCAGGGAATAACATTGTAGATCCAAATGATCCAACAAGATACCTGACAGAATTCATAGAAAATACCGATGGAACAGTTCTGCCAACTATTGGAATTATACTCGACTTTTAAGTCGTAATCTCACAATAAACGTAAACTTGCCAAGGAAATAATACCGAATGAATATAGGAGTTGTTTGTTACCCAACTTTTGGGGGTAGCGGAGTAGTAGCCACAGAATTAGGTCACGCTCTTGCAAAAGAAGGGCACGAAGTGCATTTTATTACCTATAGCCAACCTGTGCGTTTAGATATTCTTAACCCCAATATTTACTACCACGAGGTAAATGTGCACGATTATCCTTTGTTCGACTACCAACCTTATGAGTTAGCCCTTTCAAGTAAAATGGTAGATGTTGTGCTCAATGAGCAACTAGATTTGCTACATGTTCATTACGCCATTCCGCATGCTTATGCAGCCTACACGGCAAAAATGATTCTGAAAGATAAAGGCATCAACTTGCCTTTTATTACAACCCTTCACGGCACAGATATCACGTTAGTAGGGAAGAACCCTTCATACAGAGCCGCGGTAAAATTCAGTATCAATCATAGCGATGCTGTTACCAGTGTTAGTGAAAGCTTGAGGTATGATACGATTAAGTTTTTTAATATAAAACGTGAAATAGAAGTCATTCCAAATTTCATTGATTTCAGTCTTTTTAGTCAAGCGTCAGAATGCAACAAAAAAGCTTTTGCGCCAAATGGTGAAAAGCTTATTACACACATCTCTAATTTTAGACCTGTAAAAAGAACCGATGATGTAATTAAAGTGTTTAAAGGCATTGTTGATAAAATACCTGCAAAACTTTTGCTTTTGGGAGATGGTCCTGAACGTGAATTGGCTGAGGATTTAGCAAGATCTCTTGGAATAGGAGAGCATGTGAAATTTCTTGGCAGAACCACAGAAGTTTACAAGGTTCTTTGTATGAGCGATTTATTTCTATTGCTATCTGAAAAAGAGAGCTTTGGTTTAGCGGCCCTAGAAGCAATGGCTGCTAAAGTTCCAGTAATATCTACCAATACTGGAGGACTACCTGAAGTTAACTTACAAGGAATTTCTGGTTACTTGAGTGAAGTCGGAGCTATTGATGAGATGATAACAAACTCACTGAGCATATTATTGGATGAAGCGACTTTAGCTGCTTTCAAAGAAAGATCTTTTCAACAGGCTCAGCAATTTCAAATTTCAACGGTTATTCCACAGTACGAAGCGCTCTATAGAAAAGTATTAGCTGCTAAGGAAGAAGCTTAAACCCAAATGCGGTGGTTTTATCAAAGCCTTCTACAGATCCACCTAAAGCAGCGTATAAGCTATCGTTTTGTGAGTAGTATCGTATGGCTTTAGGGAAATGATTGTGTTCGTTTTCGAACAATATGTTTTGTGTTGAGCTTTCGCTGCATTGAAAATGCTTTTCTTGCTTAAAACTAGGAGCCATAGCTGTAAAGGTAAGTTGTCCGTCAAGCATATGGATATACATTTCTTCGTTTAAAGTAGAATCTCCATTTTTAATGAAATAGGCTTTTCCTATCAAAGAATCTGTTTCTTTCTTCCATACTTCTGCTTGAATCACATTATTGTAATTCCTGCTCCAAGTGCCTTCTATCCATGATACGTCTTCAATACTGCGACCACAACTAAGCAAGGTGAAAGCCAATAAGAAAAAAAGAGAATTTTTCATGAGTGCATGTTTGGTCTCAAATTTGCCATTTACCTTTGAAAAAACAATCATTATGAGAAGCTTATTAGTTTTATTCGTCTTCGCTTTATCAATCACGGCATGTTCCAAATGTTATGAATGTCAACGCTATGATTCTATTGAAGATGGTTCTGGTAATATAGTAGATTCTACAGTAGTAAGTGAAGAGGTTTGTACAGCAGATAATTCAGAATTAGATACATATGAAGATCGCGGATACAATTGCGATTAAAAAAAGCGGAGATTAACCTCCGCTTTTTTTAGCTTTATACGAATTCTTTATCAGCCAATCAAAGACCTTATCTCTAAGCTCTCCTTGAATAATAACTTCTTTGTTTTTTACTGATCCGCCTACACCACAGTGAGATTTTAGCTTTTTTGCCAAATCTTTCAAATCGTCCTCTGATCCTACAAATCCAGTGATTAACGTAGCCGTTTTTCCCTTTCGTTGTTTTCTGTCATGAAACACTTTTAGTTTTTGATTAGAAGGCGCTAAGGTTTCTAGACCATCATCATCATCAATCTCATAGTCAAAAGATTGATTGGTGCTGTAAACTACACCTTCTCTCGCTTTTCGATTGTTTCTGCCCATGCCTATTGTTTCACAAGTACTGCGGTACAGTTTTGTTCTCCAAAAAAGCTTTGGTAGGTAAAGTCGATGGTCATTTCAGTTCCATCATCATTAATTTCGCCTTCACCGGTAAAGGTAACGGGTATGAAACCTCCATCTAGCGTTTGTTCTTCCATTTCTAGACCTGTACCATCTACAACTGCAAAGTTGAGGTTTTGGTCACCACCTAAATATTGAAAAAGAATGGTGTTGCTTGAGGCGCTATCTTGAATAACATCGAGAGAATCGTTCAATCCAAAATCGAATCCACAATCATTCGTGACGAGCCATGTACCGTAAAAGTCTTCTCTTATATCAATACAAGAACCATCATCATTTGTGGCATTTGGGTTGTAATTGCTCGAAGTTGGGTCTGTACATCCTCTAATCACACAAGAACCATCATCCATTGTAGCAGCTGGGTCGTAGTTATCAGATAAAGGATTTGTACATCCTCTAATGATTTCAGCATAGTTGCATGTACCGTCATCTTCATCAGCGTTACCATTAAAGTTTACAGCGTATGGATCTGTACATCCTATTGTAGGTTTTACGCAACTTACTAATGCGATTGGAATAATGATTCCAAGAAGGTAAATTATCTGCTTCATCTTATTCTTTAGTTCCTGAAATTAAACAATTGGTTTGTATTCCATCAGCATCTGTGAAAACCACATTTATTGTCAATAGACCATTGTTAGAAGAGGCGAAACCTTCTACAGTTCCGTCAAACCAAGATTGATTTTGAATAGTTACTTGGTTGTTCATTACCATACCAGAAACACTTACCCCAGTATCTAATAAGTTGTCTATTGTAACTCGAGTGCCTTTTGTGTCATCTCTACTAATGCGCACATAGCTTTCATATGCCATGCAATCTGTATTTGAAATGTAGTTCCCGATAAAATCAAAGCGAGCTTCTCGCTCACATTCTTCGCCAGAAAAACCTTCTGGGCAAAGACAGTCTCCATCACTACAAACACCACCATTTAAACAAACGGTGCTGGTACATGGATCTTCGCAACTCATAAGCATAATGCCTAGAATTGCTATTACAGAAAAAAAATGTTTCATTGATATTGATTTTGTGCTTCAAATATAATTTTTAATTCCACTAAAATCTTGTGGAAAAAAGCCCGTGAATTCGAACTTAACTAGAAAAGTTCCCTTTGAAAGTTGAATAACTTTGAACGCTTACAACCGAGCGAAACATGAAGTTTAATAGAAAGGGTTTTAGAGACGAAGAGCTTTTAGATATTTACAAAAGATTAGTGCTTCCAAGACTAATTGAAGAAAAAATGCTGATTCTCCTGAGGCAAGGAAAAATCTCTAAATGGTTTAGTGGAATGGGGCAAGAGGCCATTTCGGTTGGTTCAGCTTACGCCATGAATAGAGATGAGTATATGCTTCCGATGCATAGAAATTTAGGTGTGTTTACAACCAGAGATGTGCCGCTTGAACGCTTATTTGCTCAATTTCAAGGGAAAGCTTCTGGTTTTACTAAAGGGAGAGATCGTTCATTTCATTTCGGTTCTAATGAACATCATATTGTTGGTATGATCTCTCATCTCGGACCACAGTTGGGTGTTGCAGATGGTATTGCCTTGGCAAACAAATTGACTTCTAATGGCAAAGCTACTTTAGTTGTGACGGGAGATGGAGGCGCAAGTGAAGGTGACTTTCACGAAGCTATTAATACTGCTGCTGTATGGCAACTACCAGTAATTTTTTTAGTAGAAAACAATCAATGGGGATTATCAACGCCTAGCTCTGAGCAGTTTCGAATGAGAAATTTCACAGATAAGTGCATTGGCTATGGGATTCAAGGTACTCAGATCAATGGAAACAACATTCTTGAAGTTATTTCTGGAGTAAGACAAGCTGCTTCAGCAATGAGAAGTAAGCCCCAACCCATAATGATTGAAATGCTCACATTTAGAATGCGAGGACATGAAGAAGCTTCGGGAACAAAATATTACCCAGATGGCATTCAAGATCAGTGGTCAAAGGAAGATCCAGTAGCTAATTACAAGTCTTTCTTAAAGTCTGAAGGACTTTTAAGTACTGACGCTGCAAATGCCTTGGAAGAGGAGATGAGAGATGAGATTAACCGAGCTTGGAAGCAGGCAGACAATGAGGGTGCCATTATTTTTGATAAGGAAAAGGAATTGAAAGATCTTCATGCGCCTTTTACTTTTCAAGAACAAAATCAAGATACGGCTAAAAATGAAATGCGTTTGGTAGATGCCATTCAAGATGGCCTAGATCAAGCTATGAAGAAGCACGATAAGCTTGTATTAATGGGGCAAGATATTGCTGATTATGGTGGAGTCTTTAAAATTACGGAAGGTTTTACTGAGCGTTACGGAAAGGAACGAGTAAGAAACACTCCATTATGCGAATCTGCCATCCTCGGTGCAGGCTTGGGCTTAAGTATCAATGGACATAAGGCCATGGTAGAAATGCAATTTGCTGATTTTGTCTCAGAAGGGATGACGCAAATCTGTAACAATCTTGCGAAAATTCATTGGCGTTGGGGGCAAAATGCAGATGTTGTAGTGCGCATGCCTACAGGAGCTGGAGTAGCGGCAGGTCCATTTCATTCACAAAGCAATGAGTCGTGGTTCACACATATTCCTGGTCTTAAAGTGGTGTATCCTGCTTTTCCTTTAGATGCTAAGGGTTTATTGCTTACTGCATTTGAAGATCCAAACCCAGTCATGTTCTTTGAACACAAGGCGCTTTATAGATCTCTATCTCAAGAAGTACCGGTAGGTTATTACAATATACCTTTTGGTCAATGTGCTCAGGTTTGTTCTGGAGATGAATTATCTATAATTACCTATGGTATGGGTGTTCATTGGGCAATGGAGATCGCAAAAGAGTTTGAAGACAGTAGAATAGAGGTAATAGACTTAAGAACCCTGGTTCCTATAGATAAAGAAGGGATACTTGAGAGTGTTAAAAGAACAGGTAAAGTACTCGTTTTACATGAAGATACTTTATTTGGTGGGTTAGGAGGAGAAATTGCCTCTATGATTTCTGAAGATTGTTTTACCTATTTAGATGCTCCAGTAAAACGCTTGGCAAGTTTAGACACTCCTGTGCCTTTTGCACCAACATTAGAAGAAAGCTTTTTACCCAAGAAACAGTTAAAGCAAACTGTTGAAGAATTGTTAGTTTACTAAGTAAGAAGAGCATTTACTTTTAAGAGGCCAGCAACACTCATACTATCTTTTATGGTGCCATCCATAACCAGTTCTAGCGCTTTTTTAAAAGGCACTTTTTTAATTTCAAGCTGCTCGGTATCTTCTGGTTGACTGGAAGTGAAAGAGAGGTCTCTGGCCATGTAAATATGTGCAATCTCGTTAGAAACAGAGTTGGACAAACGCATTTCGAGAAGGTGCTCCCATTTTTTAGCAATAATGCCGCACTCTTCAATCAGTTCTCGTTTGGCAGCTTTTACAGGGAGCTCATTCAAAGCTCCTCCACCTGCTGGAATTTCCCAAGAGTATTCTTCATTTGGAAAACGGTACTGGCCTACCAGCCAGGTATTATTCTCTTTATCCAATGGAATGACGCCAATAGCCAAGTTCTTAAAATCAACCATTCCATAAACCCCATTGTTTCCACCCGGAGTAATCACATCGTGATGGTATAGTGTAATCCATGGATTCTCGTAGATTTTCTCTTTCTTGTTAACTTTCCAAGGATCAGATGAATCAATTGCTTTCATAAGGCGATAATACCAAGAAAATTGAAGAGATTATTACCGGAAAAGAGAAATTAAATTTTCTGATTTCCAAATTTATGAGCAGCCATTTTTCAGCACCCATTGTTCATAAATAGAGTTTTAAACGAATGTTAATTCAAGTTAATCCTGATTCATAATCACTTAACATCTTATTCAACAACTTTCATCCTTCACGATATGTTTTTCACATTTCATTTTTAATAAGTGAAAGAGTATCTAGGAATTTTCCCTGCTCTTTACATGTAGTTTCGAAAAGAACAATTCAGTAGCTAAATTCAAATTGGGAGATATAATTTTATGGAAGAGCAATTAAAGAATCAGATTTTAGAGTTGCGCAATCAACTTACGGGAGACATGTTCGAGGATATGGAGATTAGAGACCAGATGCATAATTTGGAAATGAAATTGAAAGGTGTAAAACCAATGGATTCGCATATAGATTGTGTGGGTTGCGGGAGCTAAACGGAGAAGCTCACATAAAAAAAGCGGTTGAACTTGTTTGAACAAGTTGAGCCGCTTTTTTTTGAACCTTTAAATCAAGGCGCTGTTTCCAATACCTTAGATGAACTCTTCCATGAATTGGGGCTTTGAGTTCTGAAAAAGTCGTTTTAGAGGATAGAAGTTAAGTGAATGTGTAAGAAGCATTCAAACTTTATATAATTTGTTAGCTCATACTATAAGCTATGGCCAAGAGAATTTTACTGGTTGAAGACGAAGTTACATTAAGAGATACTCTAGCTTTAAATTTAGAAGTTGAGGGCTTCGATGTGGTGACTGCTTCGGACGGGGAAAAAGGAATAGATCAATTTAGAAAAGCTCGATTTGACCTCATAATATTGGATGTAATGCTTCCCAAAATGGATGGGTTCACTGTTTGCGAAACCATTCGATTGCAAAACGATAAAGTACCTGTCCTTTTCTTGACAGCCAAAGGCACACCTCAAGATAAAATTCAAGGATTAAAAGCTGGAGCAGATGACTATTTGACAAAGCCCTTTAACCTAGAAGAGTTTGTTTTAAGAGTTAATATTCTTATAAAGAGAGGATTGCAGTTAAGTGGAAGAGGTGAAGAGTTAAGTGAAGCTATTTTTGGAGAGAATAAAATCAACTTTGAAACATTCGAAATTACTACATGGAATGGAGATGTTAAAAGTGTCTCAAAAAGGGAAATTCACTTATTAAAATTGCTTTTTGAAAGGAAAGGTCAGGTAGTGTCTAGAGAAGAAATTTTAGAAATAGTTTGGGGTTATGATGTTTTCCCAAGTACTAGAACAATTGACAATTACATTTTAGTTTTTCGTAAGTACTTTGAGAAAGATCCTAGAAATCCTAAGTACATCCATTCGATAAGGGGAGTAGGTTACAAATTCACTGTATAAGCACAAATACCAGTTTATCATCAACTTGACGAAAGTTAGTTTTAGCAGAATTGATTTGTACACCTGAGTAATGAATAGGGATTCGATTCAAAAGAATACTTTTTCATTTTAAGCACGAGTTTTGCTGCTCTATGTGCCTTTAGAAGACCTATAAAACAGTGACTTTTTAAATTTAGATTCAAACATTGTAATATTTATAACTTTAAAATGTTTAATCCTAAAAAATAGTCTTCTTTTGAGAAGAATCACCTACTTATAAATGATAACTAAAGGGTCAACATATTATTCACTTTCGCTAAATCATTATGATTTAGATTACTCTAAAGTGATCAAGGATAAAATCGCAACTGCAAACAAGCAGAAAAGCGTTAGACCTATTAATGTATCCTTTTTGCACGACAAACTTTCGTTGCTAGAAAGACTCAAAATGCATTTTTTTTCGCGTCACCTGTAAACCTTGCCGGAGATTGTTATGTTCAAATTTTAAGAAGAAAACTTTTTTTGCTTGGTAAAACTAGAAGTCTTAAAGTCCATTATTTTAATTCGAAGTCTTTTATGGCAGAGGTGAAGTTCATGTACAATGACGAGAAAGATAGAAAGCATTTGTGCGGGATGCTTGCGGATAAATATTTAGGGATTGACTCTTTTGATGCGGAGAATAATGAGTTGATAGTTTATAACGATTACGGAAAACTACGTATTGTAAATAGCATGTTTCCTGGACAGATTAAAATAAACTATGTCGACTGTAGAAACAACTTCTTTATCTATACTCTGAATTACCTCACTGCGGGATATCGTAAAAAATATAAAGACAAGTTTGTAGGAGTCTACAAGCCTTTCGATCTCTTAGAATTAAGCGAGAAGCTGATAACTTGCGAAACTAAAGATGTAAGCGATAAGAGTAAAAGAAATGGTTTGAATAATGGGCCATTTCCATCCGTTAGTCTCTCTCTTAACAATTGCAATTGTGCTCATGCATTGCATTGCAAACACATAAAACATAAGTAAAGATACCGCTGTGGGTATAGACATTAGAGGCTTACCAGTAGAAGGGTTAATACTTGTTTTCAATTTTTCTCTCATAGCTCCGAAATCGGCTGCATTTTCATCCGTACTATAGATCACGCTCATGGTGGCTACAAATACTTCTCTCGCTGCAAAAGAAGATATAAGGGCAATGCCAATTTTCCAGTCAAAGCCTAGTGGCTCGATAGCAGGTTCTATTAATTTACCCATTTTACCCGCATAAGAATGTTGGAGCAATTCGCTATTGTAATCCATGGTTTGTTGGTCGCTTAAGCCTGTTTCATACTCTATACTTGCGTATTTCTCGTGAATCAATACCCTTTCCTCATTGGGGCCAAAAGAGGTAAGGACCCATAGAACCATAGAGATAAGTACAATGATTTTTCCAGCCTCAACGACAAATGCCTTCCCTTTTTGAACCATTGTTAAACCAACAGTTCTCCAATCCGGCAATTGAAAACTTGGTAATTCTAAAAGAAAAGAACCGCCTTCTAACTTGAGCCATTTATTCATTAGCAATCCTATCAAACCGGCAATTACAATCCCTAATAAGTACAAACCAAGCATAAAAAGCCCTTGAAGGTTAATGATTCCCAGATATGTGGTGTCAGGAACGATAAAACCGACTAAGAAAATATACACTGGTAAACGCGCAGAGCAACTCATAAGCGGAGTAATGAATATTGTAATGAGCCGTTCTTTAGGATTATCAATTGTTCTCGCGGCCATAATTGCAGGCACTGCACAAGCAAAACCACCAACTATAGAAACGATACTCTTCCCGCTCATCCCCATTTTTCTTAGTAGGCGGTCGTTTAAAAAACTCACGCGAGCCATATAACCAGTTTCTTCAAGCAAAGTGATGAATCCAAATAGTATAACAATCTGTGGGATGAAAATCACCACGCCACCTAATCCAGCCCAAAGTCCGTTGATTAAAAAGTCACTGAATAAACCAGATGGTAAAACAGATTGCAGCCAACTTGCTATGCCGCTCATGCCTAGATCTATTAAATCCATTGGGAAAGTAGCCAAATTGAAAACAGATTGAAACAAAACAAAGAATACTGCAAATAGAATGAACCATCCAAATACTGGGTGAATCATCCATTTATCAAGACGGTTACTCCATTTGAACCGAGCAATCTCTTTATCCTCTTCAATAACACCTTGATATAAAGCATTAATGGCTTCATGACGCTGGGATATTTCTCTTAGTTCTAATTCAGAAGGTATTAAATTTTCAGTTTTGAACCATTTTTCTACGGTAGGATGAAGGTCTGCCATCCAAGGAAAGCGATGCACATTCACCGCCAGTTTAAAAGCAGCGTAAAATGTTGTGTTAGGAAGAAGTTCAGACAATCTTTCTTGCTGATTTTCTCTGAGATGTTGAGGAGCAATGAAAGGTCTTTTGGCCGGTTTTAGGCTATCTAATTGTTTTCGAATAGCATCTAAGCCAGTTTTCTTTTTAGCACTTGTGTGAATAACCTGAACGTCTAGACGATTTGCCAAGCGTTCTGTTGAAATAGATAATCCATTCTTTTCTGCTATGTCACTCATGTTAAGCACAAGCATTGCTGGTATTCCAAGGTCTAGTACCTGTGTTGCTAATACTAAATTTCGTTTGAGGTTAGTTGAGTCTAAAACAATAATTACTCCCGAAGGGTGATCTTCATGCTTGGCATCAAGAAGAACTTCGCACGTTACGCCTTCATCAATTGATTTTGGTGTAAGAGAGTAAATCCCGGGTAAATCAATAAGTTCCCAAGGTTCGCCCTGAGAAGACTTGATTGAGCCAACTTTTTTATCCACGGTAATACCTGGAAAATTGCCAACCTTTTGTTTTAAACCTGTTAAAGCATTAAAAATGGATGTTTTCCCAGAATTCGGGTTCCCTACAAGTACAATCTTTTTAGACATAGACTAAATAAACAAGCGAGCAAAGGTGAACCTCTACTATGAATTGTCCAATACCTAAAGCAATGTATTTTTGGCTTATGAAAATGAAGTTACTTGCCTTATTCTCTTTACTCATAGTAGGAATTGCTTTTGTGCCTCATCCAAACCATGTAGCCATTACTGAAATGGTATTCAATTCGCATTTGAAAAGGTTTGAATGTACCATGCAAATCCACTCAGAGGATTTAGAATTGGTGCTGAGAAAAAGGTTTAGCCAGGGCGTTCTTAACGTGGGAGCCAAGGAAGAAAGGCAATGGGTAGTAGATAGTTTAAGCGCAGTGTATTTAGAAAAAAGCTTTTTTGTTTGGGTGAACCAAAACCCCTCAGAATTTCAATTTATTGGTAGAGAAGGTGATATGGATGACCAATACCTTCATTTCACCATGTCGAATAGTCTAATTCCAAAAGAAATCAAAATTGAGAATACCTCATTTATGGATTATATCAAGGGGCAAGTAAATGTGCATTATGTGCAAATGAAAGATTGTAAACATGACCTAATTTGCAATGCCCAATCTAAAGTAGTGAACAAGAATCTTGAATGTCCTGAGGATTAAACGCTCAATTTAAGTGACATTCTCATGACCATTTTCGCTGACCCTAGTCATAGCTCATAAGCTAAAAGTATTAGAGTTTTGTAGCAAAGAACTTGAAATGTTTTGGCCAAAACTTAGTCATAAAGAAATAGAAGAACTCGTATTTAAAGGTTTGGATGAGAACTTGAATTACCGGAAATACGATTAAGAATAAAAAGGGAGGTCTCTATTTGAAGCCTCCCTTTTTTATGCTTCAATTTCTTCTACTATGTATTTACCAGATTCCTCAGCAACAACCTTTATCCGAGACCCTTTTTCTATGTACCCATTCTTCGCTAAACCATCATAAATAGTAGCGTCAATGCTTATCTTTCCAGAAGGTCTTAAATCTGTGTTTGCAATCCCTTCTAGTAGATTTAATGACTCGTAAGTCTTTCTCGTTTTTTGATTCTCGAGTGTTTCATTCAATACTATGTTTTGCCCCATTCCCGAGTTTAAAATTTTAGCTGCACTAAATAACACTACAAATACTCCTATGGCCATAGCTACCACAACAACAGACGTTGAAAGCAATATTTTGTCCATTCCAACAAAAGAAAAGTCTAAACCATCATTTTCAAGCATACTTGTAATTAATGCAGCCGACATCAATACAAATCCTCCGGCTCCCGCAATTCCAAATCCTGGTAAAGCAAAAACTTCAACTGCCAATAAAAGCAAGCCAACAATAAAAAGGGCAATTTCCCAATTGGCTGCCAAGCCCTCTAAGTAATAAGGGGCAAAAAACAGAATTGCAGCAGAAATGCTGGCGGCAAGAGGGAACCCAATTCCCGGAGACTGCATTTCAAAATAGAGTCCTCCAATTATTACCAAAATGATAATTCCACTGACCGCAGGGTTAATGAGCCAAGCAATCATTTTATCAGCGGTAGAGGGTATGTACCTTGTTTCAATGTAGTTGGTTATACCCGCCTGTATCAAGGCTTCTTGAATAGAAGTGACTTCAGCTTGACAATAACCGTTTAGAATGGCCTCAGAAGTCGTAAAGGTGAGTACTTTACCTGAATCACTAATGCCCTCAACAACTTTATCTGGGTCTACCATAGCTTCAGAGATATCTGGATTTCTTCCAGTTTCTTCTGCAGTAGCTCTCATTTTACTGCGCATGTAACTTTGGTACTTATCGGGAACCGCTTGTCCTTCTTGATTCACCACTGTTGCAGCGCCAATAGTAGAGCCTGGATGCATGTAGATGCTATCGCAAGCTATTGAGATTAAAGCTCCAGCTGATGCCGCATTGTTATTGATCAAAACAAAAACAGGTTTCGTCATTCTTAAAAGAGCAGTGCGCATTGAATCAGCCATATCTACCTGGCCACCGTAAGTATCTAGATCAACGAAGAAAATATCTGCATTCAGCTGCTTAAATTCAGCAATGGCCTCTTGCAAGGTTCGCCAACTTGGGGCTGCTATTTGATCTTTGATTTCTACTACGTAAACATGTGTTGTATCACTTGCCTTTAATGTGGTAAAGGATAAGAACAAGATGAGAAAAGCGTACAGTAGCTTGAATTGTTTCATTAAATGCATTTTCAACGAATTTAACCGATACCACTGAAAGAATGAACTGAGATTTTAAAAATGCTTCTTCATGAGTGTGAGAAGCTCTGGATGAACATGTTTGTTTGTAGCAAGAATCTCTTTTCCAGTATCATAGCTGTCGTCTCCACTAAAAGAAGTAACCTTACCTCCAGCTTGTTGAACCAAAAAGGCTCCAGCGCTCACATCCCATGGATGTAGTGCATATTCAAAATAGCCTTCGAATCTTCCACAAGCTACATAAGCCAGATCTACCGCTGCGGAGCCCATTCTTCTCAAGCCCCTTGTTGTTTTAGCCAGTGCGGTGAATACCTCCAAGTAGCCATCAAAACGCGAGAAATCATCATAAGGGAATCCTGTGGCCAATAGGCTACTTGATAAGCTTGGTTGTTGCGAGACTTGAATCTCTGAGCCATTTAAAAAAGCTGGCCTGCCTAGAGAAGTATGAAAAAGTTCGTTTTGATTGATTTCGTATACTACACCTAGCACGCATTTCCCTTTGTGTCTTAGCGCAATACTAATACTGAAGCAGGGGAGACCATGAATAAAATTGGTGGTTCCATCAATGGGGTCAATAACCCATTGGTAATTGTGATTGTTTTGTGTTCCAGAACCCTCTTCGGCTATAAAACCAGAATCCGGAATAATGTCCGATAGTCCTTTTACAAGGCGTAGTTCACTTTCTTTATCTACGTTGGTTACAAGGTTATTAAAGCTTTTCTCTTCTACAGTAAAGGCTTTAAGTTTTGTCTTTTGCTCCTGAATAAACCTACCGGTTTCCAGTGTAAGTGCGCAAACTTTTTCTTCAATGTCAACTAGATTCAAGGTCTTGGGTTTTTAAGAGTGAAGCGTTTACAATGCCATCGCCATCAATAGTGTCTAAAGAAACTGGTTGAAATTGATTGACAAGGGTTGTATTGTAAGGTGCTTTTAATTTGACATAGTTTTCAGTGAATCCATACATCCAATCACTGTGATTCTGCTCTTCCCACAGTACCTTTTTCTCTAAACCGAGTTGACTTTGGTAAAAGGCTCTTTTCTTTTTTTCGCTTAAAATGCGGAGCCTTTTATTGCGTTCTGATCTCAATTCTTTTGGAACTACATGTTCTCTCTTCAGCGCCACAGTGTTGGGTCGCTCCGAGTAGGTGAATACATGTAAATAGCTCACATCTAGATCATTTAAAAACAGTACGGTTTTTTCGAATTCTTCATCACTTTCACCTGGATACCCAACAATCACATCAACCCCAATACAAGCGTGGGGCATTTTTTCTTTAATGTGCTCTATTCTGCTGCGATACAGTGCCGTGTTGTACTTTCTTTTCATACTTTCTAAAAGCACATCACTTCCACTTTGTAATGGAATATGAAAATGTGGAGCAAAATGTTCAGAGTCAGCTACAAAGTCGATGATCTCTTCATGCAATAAATTTGGTTCTATGCTGGAGATTCTCCAACGTGGAATAGACAGTTGGTCAAGTTCTTGAATCAGCTGAAAGAAATTCTCGTGGGTTCCCGAACCAAAATCACCTGTATTTACGCCTGTAAGAACTACTTCTTGAATATTCTTTTCTTCCAGTTCTTTGGCAGCATTCAGGGTAGTAGCAATGTCATTGGATCTGCTTCGTCCTCTTGCCAAAGGAATGGTACAAAAAGAACAGAAATAATCGCATCCGTCCTGGATTTTGAAAAACGTTCGTGTTCTATCTCCTTGAGAGTAAGAAGGAAAGAACTCTCTCACCTGACCAATTTTTCCAGCTATGAACTGGTTAGAATCAGCCTCGTCTAGTTTATCCAGATGCTTAGCAACATTAAATTTTTCATTGGCGCCAAGGACCAAGGTTACACCGGGTATTTCAGAAATTTCTTGAGGTTTAAGTTGTGCATAACAGCCAATCACTATCACCTTTGAATCAGGGTTCTGACGCTTTGCTTTACGCACAATAGATCTACACTCTTTATCCGCATTGTTGGTAACGGAACAGGTATTAATCACATAAACGTCTGCTGTTTCTGAAAAGTCTACACGACCATAGCCATTGCTTACGAGATTACGCGCTACAGTAGATGTTTCTGCAAAATTGAGTTTACAGCCTAATGTGTGAAAACCAACTGTTTTGTACTGATTCATAATAGTTGGCAAAATTAATGGAATTCATAGACCTATGTTAGCTATCAAGCACTGCAATACAGCTAATTTCTAGATTCACATTTTTTGGTAGTTGACTTACTTCAACAGTTTCTCGGGCAGGAGCTTGAGAAGGGAAGTAGGTGGCGTAAATTTCATTCACTTCATTAAAATCACTCATGCGTTTAAGAAAAATCCCGCATTTTACAACTTGACTGAAAGTGATATTGGCTGCAGCTAGAATGGCTTGCATATTGGCCATTACTTGTTCTGTTTCTTCTTTGATAGAGCTTATTTTAAGTTCTCCACTTTCTGGGTCTATGGCTATTTGCCCGCTTACATAAAGTGTATTGCCAACTTTTACCGCCTGGCTATAAGGTCCAATTGGAGCTGGCGCATCGGAAGTATAAATAATCTCTTTCATGCGTGTGTGTTTTAGTGCGTTCACTTAATATCGTGCAAGATAAGTTTCTTAAGAAAGTATGAAAATTGGCCTCATAGATAATTACGATTCCTTTACATACAACCTGGTTCATTACGTTGAACCTTATGTAGATAGCATTGAGGTATTTCGGAATGATCGGTTTGAATTAAACCAATTAGAAAATTTTGATGCTTTGGTTTTATCTCCTGGCCCAGGACTTCCAAGAGAGTCGGGAAGCTTGATGAGGGTTATAGATGAATACGCTCATTCTAAGCCCATCTTAGGCATTTGTCTCGGTTTGCAAGCGATTGTTGAGCATTTTGGCGGGAGCCTGACACAAATGAATGAGGTAAGACACGGGCAGATGGTTATTGCTCAAATGAATACAGAATCACATTTATTTAAAGGCTTGCGAAAAGAAGAGGAGGTAGGTTTGTACCATTCGTGGGGAACCTCTGCAAATCTTCTACCTGTTGTATTGAAAGAAACAGCCGTTTTTAATGGAATTACTATGGCTATTGAGCATTGTGATTTACCTATTTCAGCTGTTCAATTTCATCCAGAAAGTGTGCTTACTCAACACGGGAAAGCAATGATTTTGAATTGGATCAATTATCTGAACGATTTAAAGTAAATAGTGCAGGGCTACACAAGTGAAAACAAGCACTACAAGGGCAATTCCTTTTTTTAGCATAACGAACGATTTGGTTGAAGGTGTAACGAAATAGGTTTCGTTTTAGTATGCGTTAAGGCAAAAAAAATGCCCGATAAATATCGAGCATTTTGTAAGTCATTTATACTGAGGGTTAACCGCATTTTGTGTAGCCGCAACTTTTGCATTTTAAACAACCTTCTTCGTAGATCAATCCTTCTTGATCTCCGCAGCTAGAGCAGGTTTTGTCTACAGCCTGCGTTCCATCTTTAATAAAGCTTTTTAAGGCTCTTGCAACACCGTTGGTCCAGGTGTTAATGTAATCTTTATCCAAGTGTAAGTTACTGATCATGTCAACTACATAAGGTAGAGGCATGCCATGGCGCAGTACACCAGAAATAAGCTTTGCATAATTCCAAAACTCTTTGTTAAACGATCTGCTTAAGCCTTCAATTGTTACTTTGAACCCTGCTGAGTCTTTGTATCTAAAATCATATCTCGTATTTTCTTCTTCGGCATTTTTTATAATCCAGCCTTGAGAAACATACTGAGGAAGTGCAAATGCATCTTCTGCTTTACCGGTAAAAATCTCATAGGGTCTGTCATTCAATAAACCAACAACTGCAAGCCAATCTTCGTTTTCATTTTTAAATCGAATGACTTTAGCATCCAATACCTCAGGGCGAGTAGGAGCGGTGTTCATTGATGTAGCTTCTTCTTTTGGTTTTTCTTCTGTAGAAACCAAAACTCCACTTCTAGAACCGTCTCTGTAAACTGTTATTCCTTTGAGTCCTTGTTTCCAAGATTCCAAATAGATATCGCCAACTTTTTGCATTGCCACATCTTCTGGAAGGTTGATGGTAGAACTGATTGAGTGTGTGGTATATTTCTGAACCAGACTTTGAATTTCTACACGTTTCAACCAATCAATCTCTGGTGCTGTTGATCCTGCATACGGGCTTTTAGATTCATCTGTTTCACCAGTGATTTCCATCCACTCTTTTAGGTTTTTGTGGTAAACAGTAAACTCTTCCCATGCATCTCCTAATTCATCAACAAAACTTACTTTTTCTGGATCTGTGTTCCCGCTAATTTTTCTTCTGCGTTTGTAGCTTGTTAAAAAAACAGGTTCTATACCTGAGGATGTTTGAGCCAAAAGGCTCAATGTACCGGTTGGAGCAACGGTGCTTAAAGAAATGTTTCTTCTTCCGTTTTCCATCATACGCTTGTGCAGTTCTGGAAATTCAGTTTTAAGCATTTCTACAAATTCACTGTTGGATTCAATTTCTGGGTTAAACCCTTCAAAAGAACCTCTTGTGATGCTCATGTCAATGGAGCTATCGAACTCTGCCTTACATTTGGTGCGCATTATCTCGTTGATGACAGAGATAGATTCGTCAGAGTCAAATTTGATATTCAAAGCGGCAATGGCATCAGCCAAAGCAGTGAATCCTAATCCCGTTCTGCGGCCTTTTCTACCTGTTTCTGAAAGCAGTTTCCACGTTTCAATTTCATTGCTCTTAATTTCAGATGGCTCTGGATCTTTTTGTACTTTCCTTAAAATACGGTCTATCGCTTCCAATTCTAAATCTACCAAATCATCATTTAATCGCTGCCCCTCATAGGTTGCTTCATAGAAACCTTCAAAATTGAATTTAGCTTCTGGAGTGAATGGGTTTTCTACAAAGTTGAAGAGATTTAATGCAATGAGTCTGCAGCTGTCACCACCTTGCATGGCGATCTCTGAACATGGGTTGGTACTTAAGTTTTCATAGCCCGGGTAAACCGAAGATGTGGAATACCAATGTTGTCGATCCCAAAAAATCAGGCCTGGTTCTGCTGATGTATGGGCACATTGAATGATGGTTTCCCATAAATCTTTTGCATTAACCGTTTTGGTAACACTTGGATTGGCGCTATCAATAGGCCATTTGTGCGTGTATTCTTCGTTGTTGTCAACAGCTTTCATGAATTCGTCACTCAAGCGCACAGATATGTTTGCTCCTGTTACCTTAGAGAGGTCTTGCTTAATGGTAATGAATTGCTCTACGTCAGGATGGGCAATGTCCATTGTGAGCATCAATGCGCCTCTTCTCCCATTTTGAGCCACCTCGCGAGTGGTATTGGAATAACGCTCCATAAAAGATACTGCACCTGACGTTGTTCCCGCGGCATTGCTTACATCTTGACCGCTTGGTCTCAACGAAGAGAGATCAATCCCAACTCCGCATCTTCTTTTGAACAGTTGTGCAAGCTGCTGATCTGTTTGCAAAATACCTCCATAAGAGTCAAAAGGAGAGGGCATGACTACGCAATTAGAGAGCGAAGCAATCATGTGATTGTTTCCAAGAGCTGCCATTACACTTCCTTGCGGAATAATGGCTTTGAATTGCTCAAAGTAGCTCAAGATTCTATCAAAAGTTAGGGGCTGTCTTTTGGTTCCGTATTCTGAAAGAGAACTGGCAAAAAGATCTCCGTTATTAGCCTCATATTTTTCTTCAATGCGAGCGAATTCTTTAGCCATTCGCACATGCATGTCATGCGGGTTAAGCTCAATAAAATTGCCTATTTTATCTTTAACAGCATACTTGTTCATCCAAGATGTTGCCGCCAATTCGTCTCCACTAAAGTATTCAAGACTAGACTCGTATACTTCTTTGTATGTGTAGGTGTTCTCTAAATTATCGGTGCTGACTGTTTGCTTTTCTACTGCCATTTTACAAGATCTTTTAGCTATGCGAAATTGAAAACAAAGTTGTCTATTAAATTGCCTTTTTTATACCTTGATGAATCTTTTAATCCATAAAATGCTGTTAATAGAAAGTGAATTTATTTGGCCCTTAATCAATTCAAATTGGTTTTCTTAAAGGCAAATATTATTTCGAAAAACGTTTTTTCCAGTTTAGCGCAAATCTTACTAAGATGATTAATGCTGGTACTTCAACCAATGGCCCAATCACACCAGCGAAGGCTTCGCCAGAGTTTAATCCAAAAACAGCAATGGCGACTGCAATGGCTAATTCAAAGTTGTTTCCAGCCGCAGTGAACGCTATAGCGGTGGTTTGATTGTAATTTGTTCCTCTCCATTTACTAATGAAAAAGCCAAGGAAAAACATAATGATGAAATAGATCAAAAGTGGGATGGCTATCCGAACGACATCCATGGGGATCTCCACAATCAATTCTCCTTTAAGTGAGAACATGAGCACAATCGTAAACAACAAGGCTATCAACGTTAAGGGAGATACTTTAGGAATAAACGACTCCATGTACCATTTCTCTCCAAATTGCCTTACCAAAATAAAACGAGATAAAAAACCAGCGAGAAAAGGGATGCCTAGGTATATGGCTACACTCTCAACAATAGTAACAATTGAAATGTCTACAATGGCTCCCTCAAAACCAAAATAGGGTGGTAGAACGGTGATGAATAGCCAAGCGTAGAAACTGTAAGCGAACACTTGAAAAATGGAGTTAAGCGCTACAAGTCCAGCTCCGTATTCAGGATCTCCTTCTGCTAAATCATTCCAAACCAATACCATTGCAATGCATCTTGCCAATCCAATAAGGATAATGCCAACCATGTAATGTGGGTGGTCTTGAAGAAATAAAATGGCTAGAATGAACATCAATACAGGTCCAATAATCCAATTAAGTACAAGCGACACTGTAAGCACTTTAGTATTTGAAAAGACTTTAGGAAGCAAGGCATAATTGACCTTAGCTAGAGGTGGATACATCATTAAGATTAAACCTATGGCAATAGGGATGTTGGTAGTGCCAACGCTCATTGAATGAATAACATCTGAGCTACTAGGAAAGAAGTATCCAATGGCCACTCCCGCAAGCATCGCCAAGAATATCCATAATGTTAAGTTGCGATCTAAAAAGCCTAATTTTTTCATTTTTTGTTCAATTGCTTTTGGACGTTGAGAAATAAGTAAGTCATTTCTAAGGCTATTTTTCTGCTGGTTTTAAGGTATTCATTCTGAGCTTCTGGAGTATCGTCAAATGCTTTGGGATCTTTATAGTTTAAAGCAAACCGTGCTTCAGTTCCTGGAATAAATGGACAATTCTCATCGGCATGAGAACAGGTCATAATTGCCGCAAAACGCTCGGTCTGGTTCATTGGATGGTCAAATAATTTAGAGAACATCACAAGTGGAGATGTTTCACCATAGGTGAGGTGAACCTCTGGGTTGGTTCCAAGGTGTGTTTCAATTTCAAACCCATCTTCCTCCAGTGCGTGGAAGGCATTGGGATGAAAGGCGGTGACTTCAACTCCTCCAGAATAGCACATTGCTGGAATAGAGTAGTGGTGCGCTGCTGCTTGAGCCCATGCTTGACTCAATTGGCTTCTTCTTGAATTGTGGGTGCAGATGAAATTCAAGTGTGAAGGTTCACCTTTAATTGAATACTTTGTAATGTATTCTATAATGGGGTGTAATACCAGTTTCCGTTCCTCTGAAATTGAACTGAAATCTTTGCTTAGTTTCTCGAAAAAATCTTCTAATTTATTCATGATAAGAGTTTAACAGCAACCGTCTTCGGGTCTGCATTTGGTTTCTTTAATGACCGGAATTTCCTTTTCTGTACCGCCTGTTTTTTGAGCAAATAGTGTAATGCTTTGGATTCCCTTTACACTTGAATTGAATTGCTTCAATTCTTCTTCTGATAGATACTCAGAAAGAATATCCTTTGGAATTTCAATAGGCTTCTCTACTTGAATAGTACTATTTTCAAATCCTGCATCTTTCACTATAGAAAGGTATGTATCCTTCTGTATTGCTCCTGTAACACACCCAGCGTACATCTCTGCTACAGAAATTAATGCCTTAGGTAGCTCACCCAATAGAACCACATCAGAAATGCTAAAGTGTCCACCGGGTTTTAGTATGCGATGTATTTCTTCAAATGCTTTCTTTTTATTTGGTACCAAGTTGAGCACACAGTTACTCACAACTACATCTGCTGTATTATTATTGATTGGCATATTTTCAATGTCTCCAAATCTGAATTCTACATTGTTGTAGTTTAATTTTTGAGCATTCAGCCGTGCCTTTTCAATCATTTCTTCTGTAAAGTCAAGGCCAATTACCTTACCTTCAATTCCAGTTTCATGTCGGGCTACAAAGCAGTCATTTCCAGCGCCAGAGCCTAAATCTACAACAGTATCTCCCTTATTAATATGGGCAAATTGAGTAGGAAGACCGCATCCTAACCCGAGATCGGCATCTGTTGTATAGCCGTTAAGCTTACTGTAATCATCGGCCATAATGCCGCTGTTTTCAATACTTGATGTGGTTGCTCCACAGCAGGAAGAACCATTTCTTTCTTGACTTTGAACTGCAATTTTGCGGTAAGTCTCTTTTACGATTGATTTTAAATCTTGACTGTTGTCCATAACCTTAGCTTTTAGCAGCAAATCTTTTGCTTTGAATGTTTATTGAAAAGTGCATTAAAGGTCTTACTCATCTCTTTCCATTTTACTGAGTTTATGCAGTAGTTCATAGAGCTGCCTTCAATGGTTCCTTGAATAATTCCTAGTTGTTTTAATTCTCTTAAGTGTTGACTTACAGTAGCTTGTGCTAAACCGAGTTCTTCTACCAAGTCCGAATTAATACAGGCTCTTGATTGAAGTAGAAATTCTAGAATGGCTATGCGAGCAGGATGCCCCAAAGCTTTAGAAAGTAGAGCGAGTTCGTTTTGCTCATTGGTGAAGAGATTGCTTTTTGTTATACCCATCGCTATAATATTACATTGCAATATTACGATAAAGATTCGTGCAGAAAAGAGTAAGTTGATTATTTCCTAGAATAAATCACAGCTCTTCTATTGTTTATGCGACCAATAGAAGTAGCGTTGTTTTGTGCCGGTTGAAGGTAGGCTTTCCATGAGAAAGTGCTTCGTTCTCCCTGTGATACCATCCATTGTGAAACAGAATTGCCACGTTTTTCACTCAATGATTGATTGTAGTTAAGTGATCCTTT
Source organism: Salibacteraceae bacterium (assembly GCA_965658375.1). Lineage (GTDB taxonomy): Bacteria > Bacteroidota > Bacteroidia > Flavobacteriales_G > Salibacteraceae > CBFHSD01. The sequence goes on along the minus strand of CBFHSD010000015.1, from coordinate 4,957 downwards.
ATTATCGGTATGAGCCACAATTTGAAATTCTGACGAAGGATACTTATTTACAAAAGAGGTGAGTTCTTTTTTAGCTGAATCACTCAAACTGTACTCGTCAAATGCGAAGAGAACAACGAGTGAATCTGTGACCGTTTCTAATGCCGGTGTTTTTGTCTCAATATTTTGATTTTCAATTGATTTAGCTTCATCTAAATCTAATGTGTTTGCTATCTTTCCTTGTGAGGCTTTTACTTGATCAAACTTGCCCAGGTATGCGGTATAGGCTTCTCTAATCTCTTCCACTTCAACACTCTTAAACGATCCAAACTCAATAAATACGCCTGAATCATAGGCGTTGTCCGTTGCATCTGCCAGAGATATGACCAAAGTGTATTTCTCTCCTGGAATTACCCTTGCAATTGCCATTAATGGCTTTGTCATGCCGTCAAATTCTATGGGGTAGGTTTCCGCAGAGTCATTAAATTGAGCATGGTTCCCCACATAGAATTCTGCATTCTTATTAAAGTTAATGCTATTTACAGTAATGGGAGCTCCATTGCTTGGTAGGGTTGCCAGGTTAATGCGCTCTTCGACTATTCCGTCTAAAAACAGGTGAAAGGCGAAAACGTCATTAAAGGGTGAACCCACGTATTCTGGATATTCTTCGCTACCAAAAACATAGTTAAAGGTGATGATTTCCTTTTTCGGGATAAACTGAATTTCAATAGTTACTCCATCAAAAGTGGTTTGCTTCGCAATAGGATATAAGAAGAAATGATTGCCTGCAGTGCGGTGAACCCCAGTTCTGCTCGGACTAATATTGTTGGATTGAATATCTGTTACATTTCCAGTTGACAGCACCAAACCACTATCAAAAGGAACAATTGGATTAGTGGATTGAAACCTTCCAAAACCTTGATTTCTACCACTTGTATTGACTTTTGTTACAGCAATTTGTTCGTTCTTGATGGCTTCCAGAATAAACATCTCTCGGCTTTGCAGTAGCGTAATTTCAACTTGAGCAAAGTTCAAATGAGGGAGTAAGGACACTAGGAGCAGGAAAACACGAAGTGCTTGAAGCAGATACTTATTCAATCTTAACAAGTTTTTCTGTGTATAAAGTCTTATTGTCTAACAAGACATGCACAAAGTAAACGCCAGCAGACAAAGGTGTAGTGTTTAACTGAACATGATTCTTTCCTTTTTTTGCTGCTTGATTGAGAACCGTTCTGCTGTACTGTCCGTTTACCGCCACGATTTGAACCGCTAATTCTCCATCATTTGGGATATTGATGTGTAAATTCAATTCGGTTCCGGTATACGGATTGGGAAAGATTTTATTTGAAGTAATAATTATTGTGTCTACTTCCCAATCAATAGTGTCAGAGATTGATACGGAGCAATTCCTGTCATCAACTACACTAATGGTATACGCGCCATCACAAAAGTCAAACGGAGTAGAGTTGGTGTTTAGTGTTTCTCCGTTAAAAATGTAAGAAAAAGCACCGATAGTATTTGTAGCAGTAAAAGTTAATTCGCCTTCACACTCATTTTCTTCTGGATTTGTTTCTTCAATACTAAGGTCTAAATTTCCCTTATTTGGCGAACCAAGTTTGGCTACATGTATTGCGCTGTTATTGTTGAAGTTTCCATAGAATCCACACGTCCAAAGGTTTCCCGGTTCATTGTAAATACGCTGTATTCCAAAGTAGTCTCCCCATCTTTCATAACCACCGCTAATTTTATCAATGTATCCCAAGCCTTCTCTAATTACGGTAATGTCTGAAAATTTCTTGTCACCCATTACATAGTAAGAACTCACACCGGCATATACATTTTCTGCTGTATGATCAAAAGCAACAATGGTTTGAAAATCGCAGCTGTCTTGTCCAGTCCATACAATATTGGGATAGCCGTAATCTATGGTATCAAAACTGATAAGGTTTCCTTGAACATTTCTACTTTCAGATGAAATACCATTGATGAAGCCATGATAAACAGAAGCGCGCCCATTATCATGATTGATGGAATTGCCCACAAACTGGATATCGTCATTTAGAAGAATGGCACCAAGCCACCTCGCGTCATTGGTTTGCAATCCTTCTGTGGGATCACTCTGATCGGTATCTTCTTGAAGACCGTTAGGAGGAAAACCGTATGGAATATCCAGCTTTTCAACGCCAATTCTCAATTCAGCGTCTCCACTTGAAAGGCTATTACTTACTTCAACAATAAAGAGTGAGTCGTTTTCTAAATCAAAATTGCGATTGGAAAGAAAGTAAGCATTTGGTCCCATGGGTCCATCTGCTCCTCTTACAGGGCATAGATTTCTGATGTATTTTCCGTTGTGTTTAATGTCATCCCAAAAAACGGCTGAGATGTTTTCTGAACCCGCATATGCACTATCTAAAGGTATTTGCCAAATGAGAGAACCATCGAAACCTACTTGCCATGATACATTAGGGATAATCATGTTTACAGTCAAAAACAACTCTTCGTTACTTAAACTAATGGCTGGGTAATCAGTCCACAAGGTGTCGTTTGGCTGTGGCCTTGGATTTCCAGATACTTCATAAATGTACCATTCATCTAATGGGTTAGAAGAGGAGCTGAAACCAATGATGTTTTTGCTGTCATTAGGAGTTCTGCCACTTAAAAAGCAAATGATGAAGCGGTTATGGTTGAGGTCGTAAATTAACTTCGGATCAAAAGGGAAGCTTGTTGTTATTCCTGCAGATTGCGCAAATGATGTGAAAGAGATGGTATTTGAAGTGAGTGTTGGTCTAAACATCGCAGTATCTGCGTTTAGATCATGAGCGTAAATTTTCGAGTTTACACTTGCAATCATGAAGCCATCATCAGAAACAGCTAAGGCATTATCAAGAGGGTTCCCTCCCGTAATGTAGTAAGAAGAGTCAATAATCTCTAGATATGGACCTCGTAAATCAAAGCCTTGAATGATTTCTACTTTTTCGTCAATCTCTGAAGCGTTGCTTTTGTTACTGCTTTTCCGAATGGGAAATTCTTGTCTAGCTTTCTTTTTTTGTTCGAAATAGAATGCTTTTGGTCCAGTAGGAGAGGGCGCTTCTAGGTGCTCTAATTGTACATCAAAATCGGGTTTTACCTCTCTTGGTTTAAATGTTCCAACCCTTGAAATACTGGCAACCACTTTTGTTTGTGCCAACATGTTCTTAGCAAAAGTAGAAGTGGAGATGAATAAGAGAAGAAAAATATACCTCATAAGAGCAACAGATTAAGGCAGCAATTTACTAAAAGCTCAGTAACTAAACCAGCGCCTCGGTATGGCCTTCCATTGATTGTATTGGTATCTTTGTTTAAAACAAATTCTGAGGTATTACATGCAGGCTTTTCCCTTCCTTTTCTTATTCATCAATTTGTTCATGTTCAATTTGTCTTTGGCTCAAGACAGTGTTTATTTTGACAGCAAAATTGATTTTGAAGATGGAATATACCTCAATCATGAAGCATTCATCAAGAATAAACCAATTCTAAAATCACAACTCATTCATTCTAATGTAAACTCTACTGATTTCTGGGATGAGTACTTGGCGCTTTCTACCATAGAATTTTATGGAGCAGATGGTACTGTTCAATTTGTTGATAGGGCCAGCGTATTTGGTGCTTGTATGCATGGTGCTCCCTATGTTCAAACTGAAACTGGTTTTTACAAATTGGTGATAATAGGCAATTTGTGCTATTTCCCAGCCAACAGGCTGGTAGAAATGGTTGACCCAGCTTGGGGATACAGTCCAGTATATTCTCCTTACCCACAAGGGAGCCGAACAACCACCAATTTGCAGTTAGATTATTTTTTCTTCCAAATAAATCAAGGTGAAATATTGGATTTATCAGAAGAAAAGCTGAGACCATTCTTAGAAGAAAGCGATTTGCTACTCGAAGAATTTGAAGGATTACGAAAGAAGGAAAGGAGAAAAATGCTTCCTTATTTTGTGAGAAAATACAATACTCAGTTCCCCGTGTTTCTAGAGCCTTAAGAACATATATTCAAAATATTTGACCTTATGACGAATGTTCTTTTTTGAATAACTTATTTTTCACAAGCCCTTTTTTATTCACTTAAAAGTTTTGCTCTGTTTGTTTTGAGTGGTATTTCGAATTGATAGGATTTTCCTGAACTATTGCTCAGTTGACCTTTTCGTAGCCATGGGTTGTATTGTTTCAACATCTTATAATTGATTCCTTGGTCAATGGAGAATTGCGCTAAATCCTTTACAGCAGTATCAATTTCCATGCTTTCAGTGGGTAACATAGTCCATAAGTCCTTTTGTCTAACTTGAAAGCCATATGCAGAAGGATCAGCCATAATTTCCTTTACGGCTAATATGCGGTACACATATCTTCCTGTTTCTGAATTTAGACGCAAGTCGAAATAGTTACTTACTTTCTGACGTTCTAATTGGCGATCCATTCCATTCATCCCCATATTATATGAACCAGCAGCCAATGTCCAGTCTCCATACCTTTCATAAGCTTCATTCAGGTATTTTGTAGCTGCCATTGTAGCTTTTTCCAAATGGTAACGTTCATCTACCTCACTATTAATTTCAAGTCCGTATTCTTTTCCAGTAGACTCCATGATTTGCCAAAACCCTGCAGCACCAGAAGGAGAAACAACATTTGTAAGTCCGCTTTCAATGAGAGCGAGGTATTTAAAATCCTCTGGAATCCCTTGTTCTTTTAATATGGGTTCAATAACTGGAAAATATTTGTGAGCTCTTTTGATGTAAAGTAGCATGTTGCTTTGCCAATAGGTATTTACAAGCAACTCCCTGTCTAGTTTTTCTTTAACATCATCTATCTGCAAGGGGATGTTTTCATCTGCAAAAACCATTTTTTCTGGAACTGGTAGCGCATAAACCTTATAATCTTCATTGAAGCTTTGTTTTAAGCTACCATCAGATTCACTTTCTGTGGAGTAGTTAAATACCTGACT
>CBFHSD010000014.1:0-49239 GCA_965658375.1 Salibacteraceae bacterium | reverse complement strand
TGCCGGGGAAAATCGATTCCATGAAGATGAAATAAAAAATCCCGCATGTGCGGGATTTTTCATTTAATAAAAGCAATGTTTCTACTCTAACACCACTTTTACAGGTGTTTGATTCTCAAGCTTGAGAAAGTAAAGCCCTTTGGGCAAATGGCTCATGTCTAGCGCTTCTTGGTTTTGAGCTACACCCTGCATTACTTCAGTGCCTTGTAAGCTCATAATGCTAAATGCACTTGGCTCCTCTAAACCTTTTACCGTAATCATTCCAGTACTTGGGTTGGGGAACACCGTGCCTTGTGCATTGCTTACCTCTGCAATGCTAGAGGTGCTGCAGTCGTAATTGAGTATGGCATCTAAGCTGCTGGTGTTGGTGCCGTTTGTAACGACATCAAGATAAGGGTAATGGTCTAGTCCAAGGGAGTCTAATAGGTTCTGAAGTTGAATGATGGGTTCTTGAAAAACACAAGCGTCTTCAAAACGATAATTATACCTAAGTTGTATAGCTCCATACTTTACATCAGAAGGGTCTGAATTTGAGGCAATCCTAATCTTTGTAAGGTTCTCATTGTGTGATAAATAGATGCCACTGTTAGCTTTAGTATTTAAAAATGGAATATCAATCATTTCTAAGTTTCTGTTCTCTTCAAACCTAAACGAACCCAAAACTTCTCCGGGATTTGTTAAACTTACCTTTTTGATGTTCTCATTATCTTTAACAACAATAGTTGCCTGAGGAAGCCCTCCCCAAGGTTCATTTGCATTTGGGAAAGTTAGTTTAAGTGAATCTGCTTTATCACAATTAGAAAGTGTGAAGTTGTCAAAAATGGGAGAATTTAACTGCATATCAACTGATTTTAATTCTGGACAATTGTACAGCCTTAACTCACTTAACAATACGCTCTGATTGAGTGCGTTTATATTTTTTAAGGTGTGATTATCGTAAATAATTACCTCATAAAACTCATTATTCGCTAAAACGTCCAGATTCTCGAAGTCGGTATCTTCAGAATATAAGTTCATTGTATCAATAACAGCAAGTGGGCTGAAATCATGAATTTGCTGGGCCAAGGTTAAAGTTGTGTCATTGTCTAAGTAAATAATGCTGAAATTTTGTGGTTGAACTGCGTCAATATCTGCTTGTGAATAACAGAATATTTGTGCCTGATTGCTTTTTGCTAACAAGGCCAAAAGCATAAGTGTGAGTATTTTTTTCATAGTAGTGAGAGATTCATTTTCAAACCTAGTAAATCTTATCTGTAAAAGTTAGGTTTTACTCATGCCAATTAGAATACGGTAGGCTTGCTTCGTTAAATGGTTCAAGTAGTCTTTTTTCCTGCAAGAAGAATGAGCTTCTATTCTAGAATAAGTGGTGAATCTTCAATTGACTTTTGCTCCCGAGTGCTTTCTCCCTGCCTAAATGCTAATTGTTATTTTGACACTTACGCCTTTCTCGTGGTATATTTGTCGGCAAATACATTCTATATGAAGTCGTTTATTACGCTTTTCTCTCTGCTCTTTACTCTTACTTTACATGCTCAAGTTGCTTGGATAGACCCCACGTTTGCTGGCCAAGATGATTCTGTTACTGTGTATTTTGATGCCACAGAAGGCAATCAAGCATTGGCGGGAGTAACGGTTGTTTATGCGCACACTGGTGTCATTACCAATTTGTCAAACGGATCTGGAGACTGGCGTCATGTGCAAGGCAATTGGGGAACGGCAGATCCAAAAGTGAAAATGACCTTTCAAGGGGCAAACATCCATACCCTTTCTTTTAAAATCAGCGATTTTTATAACCTCCCTGCTGGAGAAACAGTAGAGGAATTGGCTTTTGTTTTTCGTAATACAAATGGATCAGTGGTAGGCAGAGAGTCTGATGGTGCAGATATTTACGTTCCTATTTTTCCAGATACTTTTTCAGTGGTGATTCAATCGCCCAACAATGCCACGTTGGTAGATTCTGCAAGCACCATCAACTTTAAAGTATTGACATCAGATACTGCAGCTATCGATTTATTGGTAGACAACGCAGTGGTGGTTTCAGATCCTGATACCACAAAACTCAATTATCAAATTCCGGCCGCGCAATTGGGCAGTGGAACCCATTGGTTCAAATACGAGGCGAACCACCAGAATATTCTCTATACCGATAGTGTGTATGTCATTGTTCAGCCTGATGTGCAAGTGATGGATCCACCGATGGGTATTGTAGATGGAGTGAATGATTTAGGAAACGGAGAAGTGATTCTTCAAATGACGGCTCCCGGAAAAGATTTTGTTTACGCCATTGGCGACTTTTCTAATTGGCAAATAGACACCGATTACCTCATGCATAATACCACTGACGAAGAAAAATGGTGGATTCAGCTCAGCAATATAGATCCTAACGCACAGGTGCGCTATCAGTTTTATGTAGGTTATGAAGGCATTAGAGTGGGCGATGTGTATGCAGAAATGCAGCTAGACCCATGGAATGACCCTTATATTCCGAGCAGTGTGTATCCGAATATCCCTAGTTATCCTCCAAATACCACCAACATGGTTTCTGTATTTCAGTTGAATGAAGACCAGTACAATTGGACCACGCAGAATTACCAAAGACCAGACAAAACCAAAATGGTGATTTACGAACTGCTCGTAAGAGATTTTCTGGAAACTCACTCGTACGAAGCATTGGTAGATTCTCTAGACTACTTGAAAAACTTAGGGGTGAACGCAGTAGAACTCATGCCGGTAAACGAGTTTGAAGGAAACCTAAGTTGGGGTTACAATCCCGCGTATTTCTTGGCGCCAGACAAATACTACGGCCCCAAGAATAAGCTCAAGTACCTTGTAGATGCCTGCCATGAAAGAGGAATGGCCGTAATTGTAGACATGGTCTTGAACCACAGTTTTGGGCAAAACCCTCAGGTAATGATGTATTTTGATGAGAATGCTGGTCAGTGGGGGCAACCAACAGCAGATAACCCTTGGTTCAACCAAGAAGCAAAGCACGATTTTAATGTGGGTTACGACTACAATCATGAAAGTGCTTACACAAAAGCTTTTTCTAAGCGCGTGATGGAGCATTGGATTGAAGAGTATAAAATTGATGGGTACCGATTTGACTTGTCTAAAGGGTTCACCCAAAAGAATACGTTAGGAAATGTGGCTGCTTGGGGCCAATACGACCAAAGCAGAATTGACATTTGGAAAGACTATGCAGACTATATCTACTCAAAAGATCCAGAATCAATTCTTATTCTAGAGCACTTCGCAGATAACAACGAAGAGAAAGAATTGAGCAATTATGGCTTTATGTTGTGGGGGAACGCGCACTATGCTTACAAAGAAGCACAAATGGGCTACAACAATGGAGATTTTAATGCAGTAAGCTACCAAACCAGAGGCTGGAACGATCCGCATTTGGTGGGCTACTACACCAGCCATGATGAAGAGCGTTTGATTTATGAGAGCTTGCAATACGGCAACAGCGGTGCTGGCCACAATGTAAAAGACTTAGAAACTGCTTTAGCAAGATTTGAAGGCATCAATGTGATGTTGCTTGCCGTACCTGGCCCTAAAATGCTGTGGCAGTTTGATGAGTTGGGCTATGATTACAGCATCAATTACTGTGAAGATGGTTCTATAGACCAGGGATGCAGAACAGGGGTAAAACCCATACGCTGGGATTACATTGCAAACAACTCAAGAAAAAGGGTGTACAATGTGGTGCGCGCTATGAATGGATTGCGCAACCAGTACGAGGTGTTCCACTCAGAAAACTTTACCATGAGAACAGGGTCCCTGCAAAAAGGAATTCAAATTGAAGGGCAAGAGTTTGATGCAGTTGCCTTGGCCAATTTTGGAGTGAGTGCAGCAGACATAGATCCTCATTTTACTGAAACCGGTACTTGGTATGAGTTCTTTTCTGGAGAATCCATTACTGTAAGTGATGTAAATGCCAAGCTTTCATTAGAGCCAGGGGGATACGCTTTGTATACCACTAAGCAGCTGGAAGCACCAGACTTGGATGCAGATATTAGTTTTTCTCCTATTTCGTCTGTACAGACTTTGCATATTGAAGAAGACTTGTTCTTTGTGTATCCCAATCCAGCGAATGATAGAATTACGCTTCAGTCAGATGGTGTGGCACAAAACGAGATCACGTTTGAACTGTATTCCATGCATGGAAGTCAATTAATGAGCAAAAGAATAGCGACAAGAAGTGCTGCTTCTGGAGTGCAAATAGACCTTCCTTCTTCTATTCAGCCCGGTGTGTTTTTATACACGATTAAGAGCAATGGCTATTCGAAGAGCGGTAAACTTTCAATTGTTAAATAAGGGTTTAAACAGAAAAAGTCCATTTCTAATTTTTATTAAAGTGTCTATAGCACACTATTACTGTGTAATGCATGGCTATTGACAAAAGGAATAAGTGTTTTTATGACATTTTCTTCTTATTTTCTTAACATTTGTTCTAAATTCGAAATCTAAATTTTTGTTAAAATCTAGTCATATGTTAACGAAACTTCGATGGATGCTCTTATCGATCATCCTATTCTTTTCCGCCAATTTGCTGGCACAAGAAACAGTCAGTGGAACGGTGCTTGATGAAAATGGTGGCCCAATGCCTGGTGTTACAGTTCTAATTAAGGGCACAACCACAGGGGTAAGTACCAATATGGATGGGGTATTTACCATGCCTAAGCTTGAGGATGGTACGTACCAGTTTGTATTTTCATTTATTGGGTATAAGTCAGATACCATTCAGGTAGATGTGAAAGGCGGCAAGGCTGCTGCTCCCATCAAAATCAGTTTGGAGGTAAATGCCCAAACGCTTGACGAAATGGTGATTGTTGGCTATGGCGTGCAACGCAAGCGCGAGCTTACCGGATCCATTGCCAAGGTAGATGGTAAAAATTTAACGGCTGTTCCGGTTCCTAGTTTTGAGTCTGGCCTGCAAGGTCAAGCTGCTGGCGTGCAGGTTACCACGGGATCAGGATTGGCAGGTTCCCCAGCATTGATTCGAATTAGAGGGGTAGGATCTGTAAGTGCAGGTGGAGATCCACTTTATGTGGTTGACGGAATCCCGATTACACAAGACTACTTTTTAAGAAGCAATAGTGGTGGGATGAATACCAACCCGCTAGCGGCTATCAATCCAAATGATATTGAATCTGTAGAGGTGTTGAAAGATGCGGCAGCTACAGGTATTTATGGTTCTAGAGGGGCAAACGGGGTCATACTCATCACAACGAAAAGAGGGAATACCAAAGGCCTAACCATTGATTTTAATGCACGTTGGGGTCTTGCCCAACCTACTGCTAGACCCAAAATGCTAGATGGAGATGAGTATCTTCAAATGTATCAAGAAGCTTGGGAAAATGATGGCAATACAGGCAGGGCCAGTTTGCCGAATGTCTCTTGGGAAACCGCTGAAGATTACAACACAGATTGGGTAGATCAAACCGTAGGCAATGGGTTTAAGCAACTCTACAGTTTAGGGGTGAACACCAAAAAAGATAAGTGGGGACTTTTTGGAAACTTCACTTATGATGACAATCAGAGTTACTTGATTGGCAACAGTTACGAACGTATGAGTGGAAGAATGAATTTCGACTACTACATCAGCGATAAACTGAATTTATCTGTAAATACTTCTTTTTCTCAAGGACTTAACCGTAGGGTTGATGCCGCTTGGTCTGGTGGTTTGGGAGCTGCAATGAGTACTGCTCTTCCTATCTATCCTGTTCGCTGGGATTCGCTTCAAGTAGCTAATCCGGTAACGGGAGAATTCAATATTGATCCAGCAACAGGAGATACCATTCCTTATGCACGTCAAGGCGATTATTGGAGAGAAGCTGGAGCAGGGAATAACCCTGTGGCCATGAGAGAGTGGAAAGAGTGGCGTACACAAGAGTTGAGAACAATCAATAACTTGAGGTTGAATTATATGCCTATCGACAATTTGATCATCACCGCAACTCTGGGTTACGATTTTATGCGCATCAACGATGATCGTTGGGAAAGCGAAGATCTTTTACAAGACGGTACCATTGGTAGTGGTGTGGCATACAGAGATCAAGTTGGTGTAAACAATAGCAATGGTAGTCTTTTGGCAAATTACAACTGGAGACCTACTGATAAACACGATTTCCGGTTCTTAATGGGTACAGAGTATCAGTATTCACAAACCAAATCAACATACGAAAGTTTTTCTCACATTGATGGCCCTTTATACAACCACGAAAGTGATTCTGTACGTGACGAGCCTTCTGGGAACCCCGTTGATGAATGGGGCTTTGTGAGTTTGTTTGGTAGAGTCAACTACATGTGGCAAGGCAAATACATTGCTCAAGTAACAAGTCGTGTTGATGGTTCCTCAAAATTCGGAGACAATAATAAATTCGGTTACTTTCCTTCTGCATCCCTTGGTTGGATTATGAGTGAAGAAGACTTTATGAAAGGACAAAACCTTTTTAGCTTCTTTAAATGGAAAGTAAGTGCAGGGCGCACGGGTAATGCCAATTTACCAACCTATAAAGACTTTGAAAAGTACTCTCCACCAGAAAATAACTCCACCTACAATGGTGAGCCTATCTTGTACAAAATTGAATTGGAAAACCCAGACTTGAGCTGGGAAACCTCTACCAATTGGGATATCGCTGCTGAGATGGGATTATTGAATGACAGAATTACAATGGAAGCTGCATACTACAGAAAGTACGCTTCAGATGTGTTGATGCGCGTTCAGCTACCTCAAAGTTTAGGTTACGGAGAGTATTGGGATAATGTTGGAGAAATTTTGAATAGAGGTTGGGAGCTGAGCATCTCATCTCGCAATATGGTGGGAGAATTGCAATGGACCACCAATTTCAATATTGCTAGAAACTACAATGAGGTAAAAAGCATTGGAGTATATACAGAAGATGCCATTTTAGGGGGAACCAACGATACTAGAATTGTAGTTGGAAGCCCAGTAGGGAGTAACTTCTTAGTACGCTATGCGGGTGTAGACCCAGACAATGGAAGACCAACTTATTACACCAAAGAAGGTGATGTAACTTACGATTGGAACCCGAACGATAGAGTTGTGGTTGGAGATATCCTCCCTGATTTTATTGGAGGATTCAATAACTTCTGGTCATACAAAAACTGGGATTTAGCATTGGATATGGTGTATAGCATTGGAGCTAAAATCTATGATTCTTCATCGAAAAGACAATTAGGTGTAACTACAGATTGGAATATGCGTACTGAAGTATTTGAACGCTGGAGAAAAGAAGGTGACATTACAGATGCACCGGTTCGCACATTAGATACTGAAACTTATGGTTCTGGAACACCATGGATCAACACCGATCAGTGGTTGAAAGACGGAGACTATTTGAGATTTAGAAGATTGGCTTTAGGGTATACATTCACACCAGAGGCATTAGGGAAGAATATTAACAATTTCCGTGTAGAAGCCAGTATGACCAACTTCTTAACATGGACCAATTTTGAAGGATTAGATCCCGAAATTGCGCGCGATTTTGAAAATGCTGCAGATAGAAATATGAGTGGTAACGTAACTTACCTTACTCCACCACAAGAAAAAACATACAACTTGGCAATTAGCATGTCATTTTAAAAGATTTACTGAAATGAACAAGTTTACAAAATACATTGCCGCTTCTTTATTTGTTTTCTCCTCGCTGAATTGCGAGCGAATTTTGGAATTCGAACCTGAAGGAGTGCTACTAGAAGACGAAGCCATTCAAACCAAAGATGATCTTCAAATGCTGTTGAACGCTGCTTACGAAGTTTTGGCGAATGGTTACAACGGTCAAACACAGAACGTTTATGAGCTGCTTAGCGATAATGTTTCTGTTCCCGATAATCAAGACGATTATACTCAAGTGTATAACCGAAGAACCGATATTTTTAACGGAACCATCAATACCGCTTACAAAGAGCCATATTATGCAATTAATCGTGCGAATGTGATTAAAGAAAGCGTAGACTTGGTCAGCGGCATGACAGAAGATGAGCGGTCTCGTTTAATTGCTGAATCAAATTTTATTAGAGCGTTTTCATTGTTTGGTGTGGTAAAACTTTGGGCACAGCCTGCAGGTTATACCAGCGATAATTCACATCCTGGAGTGGCAATTCCTTACACAGAAACAAGTGAGCCATTGCCAAGAACAACGGTAAGATCAGCTTATGATTTTATAACAGGAAACCTGAGAAAGGCAGAAGCAGATTTACCAGAAACCAATAACAACTACGCCACTTCTTGGTCGGCAAAAGGCGCTTTGGCACTGGCTTACTTTCAAATGGGGAAATACGATAGTGCAGGCTACTTTGCAGATGAAATTATTACGACCGGACCATTTGTTTTAGAAAGCATGGACGATCCTTTGAACTTCAGGTTCACCACTGGAACGATTAGCACAGAATCTATTTTCTCAACATTGTCTTCTAACACAGCGAGTGATAACCGTTCTGGTGGCTACACTGGCAATTGGAGAAAGGGAAATCAACCTAGTCTTACAATTGCGAAAGAGTTTATCCAAGAGTATTACCCAGCAGGCTTAGATACTACAACTAACCCAGATAAACGCGTACAGTGGTTCACCGTTTTAAATGAAGGAGAAGACAACGAGCGTTATTCTTGCGATAAGTTCGATAAAGATTACTTTAATATACCGCTTATTTATCTGACTCAAATGCATTTTATTAGAGCAGAGTCTTATGCACGCCAGGGAATTAACCTAGGAACCGCAGTTGATGATGTAAATGCCATTAAGGTAAGAGCAGGCTTAGCGCCATCATTGCCAACTAGCGCATCGGCTCAAGAAATAATTGATGCTGTGCAATGGGAGAGAAGGTTAGAAATGGTGGGTGAAGGAGATCGCGTTTCTGAAATCAAACGCCTTGGAGCTATTGAAAACGAGCTTATTGAGTCTCGTGGAGCACCTTGGGATTGCAATGGAATGGTCATACAGTTTCCATCTGTGGAACAAACAAGTATTTTTGAAATAAATCCAGAAGGAGGATGTTAATCATGAAAAAACAGAATAGAATAATTGGATTTCTAAGTCTTGCAATCGCAAGCAGTATTGCTATGTTCTCTTCGTGTAACAAAGATCCCTACGAAATTGGCGATGCCTACTCGAAAGTTGAAGGCTTGGATGGCCAATGGGAAGTGGCTACGGTTTCAATCATTGATGAGCAGTCTGTTTTAAAAGACGAAATAGACCTAACATCTTATTACACGAGTGATCCCGCGAATATATTAACCATCACCTTCAGTGCAACAGAAATGACATATGAGGTAGAAGAAGGTGAAGGCATCAATTACTTTGGAGCAAACGGTGCTTGGCAGTTTGACGATCCTAATTATCCCGCTTATTTATACTTAATTTTTGATACCGAGACAGGTTTAGATACCACGGAATTGTTAATGGGGAGTACCATTAACGAGTATCAGTCGCAAATGGCATTGAAGTATCCCAGAAACTGTGGAGAAGCTTTAGTGAGCTCTTATCAATTCAATTTTAACCGCAAATAAGAACACACATGAATTGGCATAAAATATCAATAACACTACTTATTTTGCTTGGGGCGTATTCGCTCATGGCGCAAAAAGCATGGGTAACCCCAGAAAGATTCAATCCAGATGATTCTGTAATGCTTTACGTAGATGTTTCTAAAACAGATTGTTCGCGTTTGATGGATACGCAAGATGACTTGTTCATGTGGGCTTGGAATCCTGCAGAACCTGTTGGAGGTAACGGAGAATGGACAAGCTCAAGAGAAGAGTTAAAAATGACACGTTCAGCAGATAACCCTAACATTTATTTTTTCAAACTGGTACCAAATGAATTTTACAGTTTGGAAAAAGACAAAGACATTTACGACAATGGTTTTTCATTTCTTGTAAAAAAGAAAGATGGAACCGGAGAAGGAGGTGGTGGTTGCGATGAAGACAAGACGGAAGACTTAAACGTTGCTGCCATTCCAATTCCAGGATGTAATACCAAGTACTGTCAATTGCCATCTACGGTATTCCAAGATGACTATTTCACCTTCATCTACAATACAGACAAAGAAGACAAAGACAGCATGCAAGAAGATGTTGTTGGGGTGAACAACTACGGTATGTTTATTAGAGCAACGCTAACAAATGGAGACCGTTTAGAAATTGCCTCTTACAGCGAAGTAATCAATTTTCCAGAGTTACGTTTAACAAACGATCCAGCAGATCCAAGATTGTACAAGAACACATTTGTACCAGAGATGCTTTTTGAATTGACCGGAGATCAGCAAATACAAGAAATGCTCATTCAGGTGATTAACGTGAATTATTCGGGTCCAGAAGATGTTTCTAGTGGCAGATCAACAATTGTTATTGGATGTAATTAAGAAATAGAGGGGAGAATGAAAAAAGGCCAATGTCAATTGACATTGGCCTTTTTTGTTGTCTTATTGTTTGAGCAACTGCTTCCGAATGACTTGATCTTCGTTACTTATACTGATAAAGTAACTTCCCGAAGCCAGTTCAGAAACATCTATTATCTGTTGAGATACAGCTTGCAATTCAAAAGATTGAATCAATGCTCCGGTAGCACTAAAAATTCGTACTTGAGTTGATTTATTCAAATCACTTTCAATGGTTACAAAAGTGCTTGAAGGGTTAGGGTAAACCTTTAGCCAATCAGCTTCTATTTCGTCTAAAGCGTTAATGCGAACAACAGCATTCACTGTATCGTTTCCGGTACAACCAAGCGAATCAGTAATCACTACCGAGATTGGGTACACACCGCTTCCACTAAAAGTACCATTCCAGCTTTGGGTAGTTTGTCCATCGTGCCACATGTAATTGTAGCCAACAGGCGCATTTACCGTAACCAGAGAGTCTACGTAAGCGTTGAAATCAGGACCTAGATTGGGTTGAGGGTCGTTTACAGTTACATGTATGGTATCCCAAATGCTGCAGAGACCCACGGAGGTAGTGCCTAATACGAAATGCATGGTAGTATAGTCTTCAACCACCGTAATGGCGTTACTCGTTTCTCCAGAATTCCAAAGAATCCCATCTGCTCCGTATGCTTCTAAAGTGATGGTTGCACCACGGCAAACTATGGTATCATTAGACATGGTGAGTTGAGGAACCGTATCTACTACAAAGGTGATAGATGCCGTATCTAAACATCCAACACTATCACTTGCTATGTATTGAATGTTTTCGTTGCCAAACGAACCAGCTCCCGGAGTGTACACTCCGTTTGTAACCGTGTTCCCAACAAAGCTACCACCTACTGGTGAGGCGATAAGCACAATGGCTGTGTCATAGGCACAAATATCTCCAATAGGTTCTAGTTGCGCAGTTGGTCCTTGACTAACGTCTATCGTGTCGTTGATACTAGTTGTACAACCCAATGGATTGGTGAAAGTGTAACTCACTGGAAAGCTTCCTGCTCCCGTTGCAAAGAAGGTGTTGTTGTTCACACCAGCGCCAGAATAGGTACCACCTTGCGGAGAGATATGGTTTAAAGGTGCAGATCCATTGACCTCGCAAATAATTACGGGATTGTTGACGGTGAGTGTGCTAGAAGGTTGAACTGTAATGTTAATAGAGTCAGTTCCAGAACACCCACCACTGTTCTGGTAAGTGTAGGAAACAGTGTGTACACCAGCACCTGCCAATACAGGGTTGAATGCGGCTCCTTGAACTCCGGCACCCGTAAATTGGCCACCAGAAGGAGTTCCAGATAAGACGCTGGAAGGATCATTGTCGCACAAAGGGACTTGCGTTTGCAATTGTACTTGGGGTACGTTATACACGGTGATGGTGTCTAACATAAAGTTACTGCAAGACAAGGTGTCTGTGAAGCTGTAGGTGATTACGTTTGAGCCTACCAATCCAAGCGGATTAAACTGGTTCTGATTCACTATGCCAGGACCTGAATACACGCCACCACTTGGACTTATGTGCGTAAGGGAGGCGATGCTCTGGTTCTCGCAAAAACTAGGGGTTGCAGAAGCAGTGAATGTTGGTATTGGGTTCACCTTTACTATTTGGTCAGTCGTGTCCGAACAACCAAAGGGATCAATCATGTAGACCGAGTACGTGTCTGTTGCTGTTGGAGTGAACCAAGCTCCATTTTGAACCCCACCTAACCAGAAAGAGTTCGCGTAGCCTGCGGATGTCAGAGAAATTGAGTCGCCTGCACATATAACGGTGTCGCTAGGAATAATTTCAAGTGGAAGGTAGTTTTCAAGTTCGATAAAGTAAAAAGCTCCCTTATCGGTTCCTCCTGTATTGTCTAAATTAGCAGTAACCACAATTTTCATTGAGTTATTAGTGTTGGAGCTACCAAAAAATGTGGATGATCTTCCGAAATAGTCAGAGGCGCCAAGAGTTAAGTTGAAGTTTGGAGTGAGTTGAGAAAGTTTGAAGTATTCTTTGAATGTTCCATTCGGATTCATGTAGAAACAGTAGAGCGCTCCTTTATCGTTACCGCCATCATCATCTCTAATTGCACCAATCATAATGTCATTCACACCATCGCCATTGATATCTCTTTCACCAGAAACAGAGGCTCCAAAGCGGTCTTGAGCAGAAAGCAATCCACTTAAATTCCCGCCAGAACCTCCTGAGAATTTTACATGGTTAATCGCATTTCCAGCGGTGTCCAGAAAGATAATATATGCTGCTCCTGCTTTAGTCGCACCAGAATTATCATGTCGCGCTCCAACAGCTACGTCATTTACGCCATCATTATTTAAATCTCCTATTCCACTAAGTCCATCTCCGAAAAAACTTCCTGATTGAATTTGGTTATTCATTCCTCCAGAAGAATTACTCAATGTTTTCACTGATTTTACCGAATAGTTGGTGTCCATCATTACAATATGAACCGCTCCTGTTTCGCTTCCTCCACTTGAGTTTCTTTTTGCCCCAACGGCAATGTCGTTAATTCCATCTCCATTGATATCTCCTATTGATGCTAAGGTACTGGAAAGATTGTCATCAGTATGATTTATGTTGAGTGAATCAGTGAGCTCGTGTGTGCTTTTTATTGTTCCATTAGTGTCCAATTCAAGGAGCCAAAAACGGCCATCCCAGCTATTGGCAAAAGGTGCTCCTACAATGATATCATTTATACCGTCATTATTGTAATCTCCAATATTGGCTATCGAAGTTCCAAAACTGTCACCATTGGAAAGGTTCCCTTGGAAATTACCGTCTTGGTTACTAATTTTTTGATAACCTTTTATTGAGCCGTTTGCATTCATAAAAACGATGTAAATAGCACCTTTGGCTGTTCCACCTGTATTGTCTTTATGTGCGCCAATAGCAATGTCATCTACTCCGTCACCATCAATATCACCTAGATTTTCAACATCTGTTCCTAATCTTGATTCTGTAGGTAAAGAGTTTACGAAATTTGGAGATCCTTCGTTGAATTTCTGAATAGAATCAATGAACATACAGCCCACCTGTGCATAAGATAATTGTGTAATAAAAGTGGCAAGTAAAAGATGGAACAACCTGGTTTTCATAATGGTATTGTTAGAGTGACAAATTAAAACTTTCTTTTCAAAGCATGCAACTTAGAAGCCCTCACGGTCTAAGCTACGGTATTGGATGGCTTCTGCAATGTGTTGGGGTAAAATGTGTGTAGTTTCACTCAGATCGGCTATGGTTCTCGCAACTTTTAAAATACGGTTGTAGCTTCTTGCAGAGAGCCCCAGTTTGTCTACCGCATTTTTAAGAAGCTGTTCACCGCTGGCATCTGGAGAACAATATTCCTGCATCAGCTTTGGGGTGAGTTGTGCATTGTTGTGGATGGTTTTTAATCCTTCATAGCGTTTTGATTGAATTCTACGTGCAGCTACAACACGTTCCCGAATGGAGGCACTAGATTCTCCATTTTCTTTGTTAGACAGTTGTTCAAAGGGAACAGGGTTCACCTCAATATGCAAATCGATGCGATCCATCAACGGACCACTTATTTTGTTCAGGTACCTCTTCACGGCAAATTCGCTATCAGAGCTGGTTTCAGGATCGTAAAATTCGCCACTTGGAGAAGGGTTCATACTGGCTACAAGCATAAAGCTTGCTGGGTAATCAACGGTAAATCGTGCGCGAGATATTGTTACAATGCGGTCTTCCAAAGGTTGGCGAAGCACTTCCAGCACAGATCGCTTGAATTCAGGCAATTCATCTAAAAACAACAAGCCATTGTGCGCCAATGAGATTTCACCTGGTCGGGGGTTGGAACCGCCACCAACTAAAGCCACGTCAGAAACCGTGTGATGTGGATGCCTGAAAGGGCGCTGCGTAATCAAGGCAGTTTCATTACCTAGAACTCCGGCTACAGAATGAATTTTTGTTGTTTCTAAGGCTTCATCAACGGTAAGGTGAGGAAGAATGGTTGGAATCCGTTTGGCTAACATGGTTTTTCCAACTCCGGGAGGGCCAATGAGAATCACGTTATGTCCACCTGCTGCAGCTATTTCTAAAGCGCGTTTCACGTTTTCTTGTCCTTTTACTTCAGAGAAATCTACATGAATCTCAGACAACTTTTCGTTGTAAGCCGCTTCAATATCTACTGTTTCGGGCTTGAGGGAACCTACACCATCAAAGAATTCAATCACCTCTTTGATGTTACTTGCTCCATACACCTCAAAATCTTCAACCACAGCTGCTTCTCGCACATTGGCTTTTGGCAGAATGAGGCCTTTAAACCCGGCTTTTTTTGCATTGATGGCAATGGGTAAAGCACCTTTTATGGGGCGTAAATCTCCGTCTAAGGCCAACTCACCCATAATTTGATAATCGCCTACTTGAGTTGGGTTAATTTGTTCTGAAGCGGCAAGAATCCCTGTTGCTAGCGTAAGATCATAAGCAGATCCTTCTTTGCGGATATCTGCGGGAGCCATATTGATAATGATTCCTTTACCCGGGATTTTGTATCCGTTGTTTCTTAAGGCGGCCTCGATGCGTTTTTGGCTTTCCTTTACCGCATTGTCTGGCAGCCCGACTAGAAAGTATTGAGCGCCTTTTCCAATATTTACTTCAACAGTGATGGTTTGGGCATCTATCCCAAAAACGGCAGATCCGTAGGTTTTGATGAGCATAGCAATGGTTTGAACGCTCTAAGATATACTTTTCTAAAGTTTATAAAACAGCTTTTTCGATAAGCCCAATAAGGATGTGAATGACTTTGATGTGAATTTCTTGAATACGATCGGCATAGCCAAAGTGGGCTACCCGTATCTCAACATCTACTAAACTGCCTAATTCGCCACCATCTTTACCAGTAAGACCTACTACCTTCATGCCTTTTTGCTGTGCTTCTTTTACTGCGGCAATTACGTTTTTTGAGTTACCGCTAGTACTAATGGCAAGCAAAATATCTCCGCTTTGCCCCATTCCAGAAATGAAACGTGAAAAAACAGATTCATAGCCAAAATCATTGGCAGCACAGGTTAAATATCCGGGATCTGAAATAGCGATTGCCGGTAGGCTTTTTCTATTTTCTTGGTACCTTCCTGTCAATTCTTCTGCAAAATGCATGGCATCGCTCATAGAGCCGCCATTGCCACATGAAATAATTTTGCCGCCATTGGCAATGCTAGAAGACATCAATTCTGCTGCCTTTTCTATGGCTGCAACTTGATCGACATTGTCTAGAAATTGCTGCAATACATGCTGTGCTTCTTCGAGTTCTTTGCGGATGAGGTGTTGCATCAAAGAATTATTTATTGAAAGCATCTATTCCTTCATCTAACCATTCTTTGAACACAGGTATACTCCCATGATCTTGATAGTTGGCTGTAGGAGTGATGTCTTTTCCGTTTGTATCTTGAAGAATGTAGAGTGGTTGAGAATTGGAACCATAATCAATGATTTGCTTGTAGGCCCACTTATCTCCAATGGTTCTTAATTTCTTCTTTCTTCCATTTGGATAGCTTACTTCTTTTTGTTCTTCTTTAGGAAGCGCAGTTCTTAAATCTACGTAAAGAGAAACCATAACTACTTCTTCTGAAAGCACCTTTTTAATCGCTGGATTAGACCAAACATCTTGCTCCATTTTTCTGCAATTGACACAGGCTTTTCCAGTAAAGTCGATCATTAATGGCTTATTTACTTTTTTGGCGTGAGCCAGTGCTTTGTCATATTCATGGAACACCATAATACCTTGAGGACCTCGGTGCATGTCTAAGGCGTGTTCTCCAGTAGGGGCAGAAGACCCATTTCCACCTCCGGTAAAGCCAACTCCCATTGGGCTCTCGCTATATTCTAGCGGTGGAGGGAAGGCAGCAATAATTTTTACTGGAGCTCCCCACATTCCAGGAATCATATACACGGTGAACACACCGAATACGATGGCAAGAATCAATCGTCCTACAACCACTTTTTCCATAGGAGAATCGTGTGGTAAGCGTAACTTGCCAAGTAGATAAAGCGTCAATAAACCGAAAATTACAATCCAAATGGACAAGAACATCTCACGTTCTAGTAGGTGTAAATCCAATACCATGTCAGCATTTGACAAGAATTTGAATGCTAGAGCCAATTCTAAGAACCCGAGTACCACTTTCACCGAGTTTAACCAACCACCTGATTTAGGTAGCGAATTCATCCAACCTGGGAAGGCAGCAAAAAGTGAAAATGGAAGAGCAATGGCTAGAGAGAATCCAAACATTCCGATAACAGGTGCTACGCCTCCTTTTGATGCCGCTTCTACAATCAGGGTTCCCACAATGGGTCCCGTGCATGAGAAGGAAACCAAGGCCAATACCAATGCCATGAAGAATATGCCGATTAATCCGCCTTTATCGGCTTGAGAATCTGCTTTGTTGATCCAAGCGCTAGGCATGGTAATTTCAAATGCTCCAAGAAATGAGATGGCAAATACAACCAATAAGAAGAAAAAGAAGAGGTTGAACCAAGGGTCTGTAGCTAAAAGGCTGAGCGATTCTGCACCAAAAATAGCAGTGACCACAGCACCAAGAATTACATAAATTACAATAATGGAAAGACCATAAGTAATGGCTTTTCTAATTCCTTCGGCTTTGGTTTTACTCTGCTTGGTAAAGAAACTTACTGTCATTGGAATCATTGGGAAAACACAAGGTGTAAGCAATGCAGCGAATCCGCTAAAGAATGAGATGATAAAGATGGTCCACAGTCCTTTGCTTTCCTCTTTATCGCCTTCACCGCTTTCAGAACTTTCACTATGCTCATCACCGTGAGTTGATGCTGTTAGGTTTAGCTCGCTGTCATCTTTCGAAATTTCTTCTGCTTCAGAAAATGCTAACGTAAAAGGGATGTCTTCTGGAGTGAGGCATCTCACATCATTACAGCACATGAAGTAGATATTCGCCTGCACTGAGTCAATCTCGCTTGTACGCTTGAAGTTGATGGCCATGTCTGCAGTGTGCTCAAAAAAGCTCAGATCCATCTGAAAGTTGTTGTCAAACTCATTGATGAGTGTGCCGCCTTCTATTGGCTTTCCTATTACTTCTACACCTTCTTCGTTCAGTAGGCTCAATTCTGTGGGTAAAGGTCCATCTTGAGAAGGTAGGTTCATGCTGTACAAGTGCCAACCTTCTTCAACAGAAGCTGTGTAACGCACTTGATATAAGTCTGCTTCGCCTTCAATTTTATAGAGTTTAGCTGACCATTTTACAGGTTCTTCAATTGTGTTCTCTTTTTCTTCTTCGGCAGGTTCTTCAGTTGTTTCGCTTGCTATTTCTTCAGCCCCATTGCTTAAATCAATGGTGTTTTCAGCTTCTTGAATTTCAGCTTTGACTGCTGTAGTTTTCGGGCTAGCTGCAGACGCCTTCAATTCAAAAGAAAACTCATGAAAATCTGGAGGAAGGCATCGTGCGTCATCGCATACCATAAATTCAAGTTCACCGCTTACTTCGGTTCCCCCGGTGAGTAGCTTTACTTTTTGCTTAAAAATAGCTTCGTGTTCAAAGTACTTGATGTCCATTTCGAACATCTCATCATAGGTCTCTATGCCCTTTGGCTCGGTGATTTTACCTAAAAGCTCTATGCTCTTATTTTCTTTGAATAAAAAGCTTGTAGGGATTGGGCCACCTTCCTCAATATAAACTCCGTAAAGGTGCCAAGGATGCTCAACAGTGGCTTTAAAAACCAGGTTGAACTCGTTATTGCTTAACTCCTCAACGGTGTAGGTCCAATCAACTGGATCTTCAATTTGAGCGTAAGAAGCTTGAACAAATAATAAGGAAAGGGCTAGATGTATGTATGTTACTAACTTAGTCATGAGCGCTTAAAAAATTCGGATTTCAAATGTATAACAGCTTTCACTTTTGAGTGTAACCTATATTACAAATGATGTTAAGGCGAATTAAAGCAATTTAATTAAAGCAAAAAGAAGAGAGCCAAGTTATATTTGGCCTCTATGAATTGGAGAGTTTTTCCACCAAATATCATCACGCTTGGGAACCTTTTTTGTGGGGTTTCTGCCATTGCTTTAAGCTTTCAATCAGAGTTGTTATTGGCGACTTATTTAATGGTTGCTGCTGCAATTTTTGATTTTTTAGACGGCTTTGTAGCTCGCTTGATTAAAGGCACAAGCCCAATTGGCGTTCAATTAGATTCTTTGGCAGATATGGTGACTTTTGGTGTGTTGCCCGGTGTCATGATGTTTCAATACTTGAGTATTTGCTACGGAGATTATTACACGCCAATCATGGAGCGAAATGTAATGCACTTATGGGTTGAAGGCATTGCCTTTCTAATTCCGGCATTGAGTGCCGTGCGTTTGGCTAAGTTCAATATATCTGATGATCAAGGGGATCATTTTGTTGGATTACCTACTCCTGCCAATGCTCTTCTAATAGCTGCTGTCCCTTGGGTGTTAGAAGGGGTATTAAAAATCAATATGTACGCCCCAATCACCAACGAAAGCATGCATCTTTTAAAAATGGCGAACCCGTTTTGGAGTAACTATAAGTTGTTTTGGTTGTTCGCTTTGTCAGAAAAAGCGACTTACATCTCGGCTTCCATCATCTTATCAGGACTTTTAGTTGCTCCGTTCAAGATGATTAATATGAAATTTAAATCACTTTCTTGGGAGCCAAATAAAGAGCGTTTTGTATTCTTAATACTCGTAGGTGGTTTAGGACTGCTAGCCTTAATTCAGTTGTTTACAAGAATTCCTGGAATACCATTTCTTGGTGTTACAATAATTCCGATTGTGCTACTTTTGTACATTGTTTACAGCTTGCTGTTGAACCTGAAAAAAGACAATAAAAATGAAATTTGAAGCAGCTATTGATATTATGCCACACAAAGTATTGCTAGACCCGCAAGGAAAGGCAGTAACTAGTGGAATGAAAAACCTTGGTTTAAACGAAATTTCTAATGTGCGCGTTGGAAAGCACATTACGCTAGAAGTAGAAGCTGCTTCTGCCAACGAGGCTGAAGCTAAAGTAGAAGAAGCTTGTAAAAAGCTCTTAGCAAATGAGATTATGGAATACTTTGAGTTTGAGCTCAAAGAGCTAGTATAAATGGAAAGCCTCGGGAAACCGGGGCTTTTTTATTTCTTTCTTTCTGGAATGGGTTTTCTCTTTAGCTCAAAATGCTGACCCAGATAAACTCTTCTTACTTGTTCGTCTTCAGCTAATTCTTCGGCCGTTCCAGACTTAAGAATATTCCCGTCATAGAGCAAGTACGTACGGTCTGTAATAGACAGGGTTTCTTGCACATTATGATCAGTAATTAAGATGCCAATGTTTCTGTATTTCAATTGAAAAACAATGCTTTGAATATCTTCTACAGCAATGGGATCAACGCCAGCAAAAGGCTCGTCCAAAAGAATAAATTTAGGGTCAACAGCCAATGCTCTGGCTATTTCGGTTCTTCTTCTTTCTCCACCAGAAAGAAGATCTCCTTTGTTTTTTCTCACATGACCTAGGCTAAACTCTTCAATCAAAGACTCACATTTCTTCTTTCGCTCTGCCCTTGGCATTTTTATCATTTCTAAAACAGACATGATATTTTCCTCTACCGTTAACTTTCTAAATACAGAAGCTTCCTGCGGTAGGTAGCCTATGCCGAGTTGTGCTCTGCGGTACATTGGTTCGTTGGTAATGTCTTTATCGTCTAAAAAGATCTTGCCACTGTTCGCTTTCACCAGCCCTACAATCATGTAAAAAGAAGTTGTTTTTCCTGCTCCATTAGGTCCTAATAAACCAACTATTTCTCCTTGGTTTACTTCAACCGAAACACCTTTGACAACAACTCTGCTTTTGTATTGCTTAACTATATTTTCTGCTCGTAATTTCATTAAAACATAAATTGCATTGTACCTCTTAAGGCTAGGCCTTCTACTCCAAACATATTCGGAATTCCGGGATTATCGAGGTAGGTTAATCGCTTAACAACATCCAGCCTAAAAATATGAAAGATGTTTTCTACTCCAACACTTACTTCACTATAAACTTTTGCATTGAGGGAATTCATGTTTTCTGGCGGAACGAGTAAATCTGGATCTGTGGTGTTGAGGTTTTGGTCACTAACATTTCCAAGAAGAAACTTACCAGAACAAACAGCTCTCCACTTTAGGCGATCAACTAAAGGAAGGTAACTGGTTAAAAGGCCATTAAAATGGTGGGTAAATCGAAAAGCAATCGCTTCATCGCTAGCAAATTCTAAGAAGTTCATCAGGTTGTAAGAACGCTCATCGTAGGTAAACGTTTCATTTGCACGGTGAATTTCTAATAAGGGGTATGGTACTTTTCCAAATAATTTCATGGCCTCAAATTCAGTATCTGTAAAACCGAGAAAACCAAATTTGAACCTTTTTTCTGCTGTGAACCCTATTCTGTAAAACTCATAGTAATTATCAAGAAATTCTGGTGCCATGGTCAAGTTCACATTGAAAATTGGCGCGGTAGTTTTAATGGATGTTCTTTTGAATTTACCTTGAAGGACCTTCTCGTTTTTAGCAATTCTTACGTTTAGAAAAACGGCATTGCTCGATATACTTTGACGATCGTTGGGTTCAACATCTCCATTGTATACAAAGGGAGAGTTTGGGTTGCTATTCCACACTGTACGTTGAAACTCAAAACTGTTGATCATGCCTGGAATCCACTCTTTGTCATATGCCAAGCGTGTGTAGTCTCGGTAAAACATATTGTCTCCATCTGTTCTTCTCAGAGACAAGAAAATGTTATCTAAATCAGACCAGTTTACATCAAAGCCCGGTTGAAAAACATCTCTTGTAAAACTTACATGAAGGCGGTCTCTTGGAGTTTTGGAAAAATAGTATTCCGCTGTTCCGCTGTATTTCCATCGTTCGTCTTTCAATCCATAAGCTGCATATGCCTTGAATCTCCAGTTCTCATGAAACTTTAGATTGGTTCTTCCTCCAACTCTAAAACGGCCTCCTTCCAAATCGTTGTAGCTAAAAAGAGAGGTCATTGGTCCAATATCAATCTTCCCTTTTGGAATGTAGCCGGTAACTAAAAACTCACCCACTCGAGTAATGAGCATAAAATCTGGAATTCGTTGAATGGTGTCGGCCATTTCATAAATACCAGCTTCTCGCTCAGAAAGTGTATCTGGTCTTGTAGCTACCCAGAAAGAGTCGTTTTTAGCATCAATACTATCTATGAAAACCTCTTGATTTAGTCCTTGATAAAATTCATCTGGCTTTTCTTGGTTCACCAAAAAGTTGGAATAGATCGTGGTTTTAGTATTGAACATTCCACGTCCCTCAGAAGATGGCTGAATATCAACAGTAGTTCTGTCTTTGATCAAGACCCAACCAAGATCATTGGAATATTCGAACTCCTGAACAATCAACATGTCTTCTAAAAAGTTGACATTGATGCGCTCATCAATCCTTAATTCAGCTTTTGATAATGCATAGTTTCCTTCTTTGCCATGCACCCATATGCTGCCTGTAAATGCAATCATACTCTTAGCTCTAGGCATTAGCTGCACTTGGTACAATTGGCCTAGTGGTGTTTCTGTAGAATCTGTAATGTAGTATTTGTAAATTCCGGGTCCGCTTGCAGAAATTGGGCTTGTAAAGCTTTTATCTAAAATGTCTATTCTGTTTTCGTAAAGATCAATGTTTGCACTTATTTTATCTAGGTATTGGCCAATACCATCACCAAAAGGGCTGTCTTCAAAACCAGAGATTTGCGTTCCCTTAATGTATTCTTTAACTGCTTCGGGATCTTTTCTTAAATACACAGTACTTGCTTGTTCCTTTATGAGAAAAGGAATGAATGGTTTCCCGTTCACGTCAGAAGTATCCACGTAATCCATTAACACTTGAAAGCTTTGAAAAGACTTTCTTTTGGTCCAATCTGCAGTGAAATTATTGATATCGAATTCTTCTTTTTGATACTTATCGTACTGGTAATAATCAAAAGATTTTGGGCGATTTTCATCCCGGTGTTCTACCACGTTTCTCATTAATGCAACAGCGGGATTGTCTTTGTTTTTATACCGATCTTTTTTCGCTTGAACCACAAACTCTTCAAGCTCGGTAATTTTAGGACTAAGAGGGACTACGAAGTTTTGTTTCTTGTCGCTATTGATTTCAATGGTTTTTGGGTAATACCCTATGGCTGAAAAAATGAGTTGCTTTGACCCCCACTTTGTTTCCAGCATAAAATTGCCATCTAAGTCTGAGGTGGTTCCAATATTTTTTCCAACAAATGAGATATTCACAAAAGGGATTGGCTCGTTGGTCAACGAGTCAACAATAGAACCCTTGAGTTGCACTGTTTCTTGAGCAGAAGCCGCCAACATGCATACACAGGCCATTATGCTTAAAAAGCCTCGGATTATATGGGTTCTATTGAGTTCACTCATGACTTTACCTAATCGGTAAATTTAGTGAATAGGTGCAATACATAAAAAGGTGAATAGGGGAGTTATGCACAGCCTAGATGGCATTGTTTTTCTCTATGCGCTTGGCAATTACAATGCTGAATTCGTAAAGAATAACTAAAGGAATACATACCAAAAATTGACTAAACAC
Source organism: Salibacteraceae bacterium (assembly GCA_965658375.1). GTDB lineage: Bacteria > Bacteroidota > Bacteroidia > Flavobacteriales_G > Salibacteraceae > CBFHSD01. The sequence goes on along the minus strand of CBFHSD010000014.1, from coordinate 26,218 downwards.
ATCAGGAGGTGTAATGATGGCGGCAAGGATAAGTGCAGCCACAAAGAAGTGTTTTCTGTATGTTTTTAGAAGTTCTGCAGTAACAATTCCCGTTTTGGCCAAGAAGTAAATCAAAACGGGTAACTCGAAAATAAAACCGCTAGCAAGAACAACTGTAATAAGGGTAGAGATATAGGTTTGAAGAGTGGGCAAGGAAGTCACCGCATCACTAATTTGATAGGTTAAGAAGAAGTTGATGGATAATGGAGAAATGATGTAATAGCCAAATAGCACACCAATAGCAAAAAGAATACTCACGAAAAACACCAAGCCTTGCGAATGATTGACCTCTTTTTTACTTAGCCCTGGTTTAATGAACCTCCATAGCTCCCATATGAGGTAAGGAAAGGCTAGAACCAATCCTGTTACCATAGCAGCCATAATGTGCGTTGTGAATTGGCCAGCCATGTTAATGTTTTGCAATTGAGGCATGTCTTGGCCAATGCACAAAATATCAGGATCGTTAACCAGTGAAGGAACAATATTATTGAGCCAAACACTTAATTTACAGAGTTGCTGATAGGTCCAAAAATCTCCGTTCTTAGGTGCAAATACGATGCTGTCGAACAAGAAGGATTTGTTGACGAAAGCAAGAATAACAAAGAGTAAAAAAGCTATAGTAGCCCTTACTAGGTGCCATCTAAGCGCTTCTAAATGCGCTAAAAAGCTCATTTCATTTTGTTCCTCTGTATTGCTCATAAATTGGGCGGCAAATATAAGTCGGCTTCTCACAAAGGTGAGCCCTTTTTTTAACCTGATTTACAATAACTTCACTTTCAAATGCAACAATTTGTAAGTCATTTCGTCCTATATTCGCACTGTTGTTTTGCCGATTTCAAAACCTAACAATGAAAAAGCTATTTGTACTTTCTTTTGTAATCTGTGCCATTTCGCTAACAGGCTGTGATCAAGGTAAGCAACAAGAAGTCGAGTCAAAAGAAAACTTAGAGCCTACTCCAGAGCAAAAAGAAGATTCGAAAAGTGAAAAGCAAACACGACTTTTGTTTCCGAATATTTTCACTCCCATCGTGGAAATTCTCATGAAGTAAACTTCCTTCCCATTCCATTGTTTCAATACTATGTTGTTCGGCTACTTTTGTGGCTTTAAATTCAATTCATGGAATCAAAGTATAAGCCTGTTCTTATTTGGCTTTTTTTAGGTTGTGCTACCATATTTGTAATGGTTGCAGTGGGGGGAATTACTCGGTTAACAGAATCGGGATTATCAATGGTTGATTGGCATTTGCTTGAAGGGGCAAAGTATCCTTCTTCTGATGCTGAATGGCAACAAGAATTTGAGAAATATGCGCAATACCCAGAATTTCAAGAGAAGAATTACAATTACTCGTTAGAAGAGTTTAAGGATATTTTTTGGTGGGAATGGTTCCACAGAATGATTGGAAGATTTTTAGGTGTATTGTTCATCATTCCCTTTGTTGTTTTCACAATTCAAAAGAGAGTTCCGAAGTGGATGATGCCAAAATTGATCCTTATCCTATGCCTAGGTGCTTTTCAAGGTTTTTTAGGTTGGTACATGGTAAAAAGTGGTCTCATTGATGTGCCTAGAGTCAGTCATTTTAGGTTAGCCGCACATTTGTCTACAGCTTTTTTCACAATTGCTTACACGTTCTATGTCGCACTGCAGTTAATGCATAAGACTAGCACAGTGCAAACAACATCTAGCGGGGGATACAGAAAGGCTATTGCTTGGCTGAGTGCTTTGGTAGGAATTCAAATTATATACGGGGCATTTGTGGCAGGTTTAGATGCAGGGCACATTCATAATTATTTTCCTCACATGAATCCGGGAGAATTCATTAGTTCCAATGCTTTTTCTTTTACCCCCCTCATAGACAACCCCATCTTCAATCCATCGGGTATTCAGTTGGTGCATAGAACATTGGCATATGCAGTGGTTGTCAGTATCTTCCTAGTGTGGAATACTTATCGTAAAAAACCTTTGAAGCAACATGAGAGACGTGGGTTTACTATGCTTTTAGTGGCGGTCGGAATTCAGTTCTCTTTAGGAGTTGTTACCTTAATCTATCACGTGCCAATTGTTTTGGGCGTACTACACCAGCTGGGCGCTCTGGTATTGCTATTGAGTTTGGTATTTCTTCTTCACACTTCCTCTAAATCAAGTATGAAATAGTGGATCAGTTTATTATTTCCAAGAGAAGGTTTGTATAAAGCGATACATGTCTTCTTTAATGTAAGCTTCTACTGGAGCTATCGAATCTGGATTTGGAGCCACTTCAAAATACATTGCTGCTCTAATGAAATGGTTGGAGCTGTCTGTTATGAAGAATTGCATGTTGGTTGCCGTAGATCCTTCGAAGTCATAAATAACACCATACACATCAGCTACGGTGTCAATAATTAAGTCTTCTCTAATGTCTTGAGCTTTTGGGATATGTTCCATAGCCATTCTTCGGGCGTCTTCTGTTACACGCATGAGAGAATCTCTGGTAATTTCATGATAGCTAAAGTGAACCCGCGATTTGAGTTGAGGATAGTGCAGGTTAAACCAACAGGTTGCCTCTTTTGGGATCCGCGTATAGTCAAGCTTAGCCAAATGGTTATATTCGAAGGTAAACGGACACGAAGTTTCGTATTGTTTGTATGTGGCATTTTCTAAATCAATGCGATGAAAAGCGCGAGGTTTAGGATAAACGGGTTCTTCACAAGAAACAGTGATAGAGAGGATGAATGCCAGGACAATCCAATAAGAATATCGCATGTTTTACACTTTTGGTTTGAGCGTCAATTTCACACTTTTAATTCTTCTGCGGTCAGCTTCTTCAATTGTAAAAGTGTAATCGTTGAACTTCAAACGCTCGTTTTTATTTAAAATTTTACCAGCTTGCTCTAAAATAAAACCAGCTATAGAGTCAGATTCGCCTTTCGCTTTTTCAAAGTCCTCGCCATCAATGCCAATCACTTTGTACATGTCTTTTAAGGCTGTTTTTCCTTCAAAAATGTAGTTGAAAGCATCTAGCTTTGAATAGACCAAATCATCATCATCAAATTCATCAGATATTTCACCCACAATCTCTTCAAGTATATCTTCTAAAGTGATTAAACCAGAAGCTCCACCGTACTCATCCACAACAATGGCCATGTGTGTTTTTAACTGCTGAAATTCTTTGAGTAGATCGTCAATCTTCTTGTTTTCAGGAACGTAATAAGGGTCTCTCAACAAACTGTGCCAATTGAAATCGCCTTTTTTGTTGAGGTGTGGTAGTAGGTCCTTACTAAAAAGAATACCTATGATTTTATCTACCTGTTCGGAGTAAACAGGTATTCTAGAAAAACCAGAGTGCATTACTGACTCAAGAACTTCAAGGTAAGTGATTTCACTATTGATTGAAGAGAAGTCGATTCGAGGTGTCATGACTTGCTTTACATCTGTAGAACCAAAGCGAACAATGCCTTCTAGGATTTTTTGCTCTTCCTCATCGGTATTTTCATTACTGGTAAGCTCTAATGCCTGCGAGAGGTCATCGACAGAAATATTAGAAGATTTTTTTTGAATTTTACGATCGATGAAATTGGTTGAGGTAATTAATAAATTACTTCCTGCTGAAAAGACTTTCTCAAGAATGCTCAGGGGTTTCCCTGTTATACTAGCAAGCTGCAAGGGGTATTTTGAGGCGTATACCTTTGGCAATACTTCTCCTAGAACCAAAATGACAAAGGCAATGATAATAGCGTCAAAAACAAAAGCTTGAGTACCTGCAGATATACTGGCTTCAAAAAGTGAAGTCTGTATGTTTATTGTATTAAACTGGAAGAGCGCTTTATTCACATTTGTACTGAGAAGTATAAAAGCTACATTCACAAAGTTGTTGGATATTAAGATAGTAGCCAATAACTTTTTGGGGTCGCTGATTAATTTTTGAATGACTTCAAATTTCGGATTGGTGTCATCCTTGAGTGTTTCTAGCTGTTGTGGATTTAAAGAGAAAAAAGCTACTTCAGAGCCAGAAACCAAGGCGCTAGATGCTAAGAGCAAGAAAAGGGCAAAGAGTTCTGCAATTAGTGAAGCATCTATATTGCTAAAGTTGATAATTGCGAGCAGCTCTAGTGCGGGAAAGGGATCATCCAATTGAACAGTGTTTTAGTTTAAATATTAAAATGGCAAGTCATCATCCGCATCAGATGAGCTTTGATTCAGATTTGGTGTTTGTGCCTCTTGAGCTGGCGAAGATGATTGGCTTGATTTGGAAAAATTTTGCCCACCGTTGGGTGAACTATTGCTTCCGTTTTCATCCTTATTGCCAAGCATAACAAAGTTATTGGCAACAACCTCTGTAGTGTAACGCATATTTTTGTCTTGGTCTTCCCAAGAACGTGTTCTCAATTTACCTTCAAGATAAATCTGCTTTCCTTTTGTTAGGTATTTTTCAGCTACTTCAGCAAGGCCTCTCCAAACAACCACGTTGTGCCATTCGGTGATGGTTTTTCTCTCATTTGTTGTACGGTCTAAATATGACTCGGAGGTTGCCACTGGAAAATTCGCAACACTCACTCCACTTTCTAACCTTCTAACCTCAGGGTCTTTTCCTAAATTCCCTACTAAAATAACCTTGTTTACACCTGCCATCTCTCTCTTTAATTAGAGCAAAGTTAACTGTTCTTTCTAAAAGGTAGTCCGTCAATTTCTTCTATAAATTTAGTGATGGCTCTGGGTAAAGGAAAATCGTCTATTTCACTCAATGCGATGCGTTTGTAATCTCCCTCGAGAACTTGTCCCGTTCTGCTAGAATATTCATGGAATATGCAATAAATGTGCTGATGACTAAGGATATGTTTTTTCAAGCGAATGCTTCCTAAATACTCCAGTGAAGAACTCCCCAAAACTTTTTGAAACTCGTTAGATATGCTTGCTTGGCTATAGATTTCGGTGTCTTTTTCAATAAGGGGGAACTCATATAATCCCTGCCATATATCACCTCCGCTTCGCCTTTTCATAAGAATCGTTTTGTTTTTATAGATGATGGCGTAATGAAAATGGCGCTTTCTAATCTTAGTCTTCTTTAACTTCACTGGGCGCTCTGCAATTTTTCCAGAATTGAATGCATCACACTTTTCGTGAAAAGGGCACTGAATACACAATGGTTTCTTTGGGGTGCAAACTGTGGCTCCCAGTTCCATCATGGCTTGGTTAAAGTCTCCCGGTTGGTCTTGAGAAATAAGTTGTTCTGCAAGAGCGGTGAATTCTTTTTGCCCTTGAGAGCTGTTGATTGCTGTGGCCACATTAAAGACCCTTGAAAGAACCCGATATACATTGCCATCAACCGCAGGTTTTATTTCGTTGTAGCAAAATGATGCAATGGCTGAAGCCGTGTAGGGGCCAACACCTTTCAGTTTAATGAGCTCTTTATAGTTCTCTGGAAACTCTCCTTTCCTTTCTTGGCTGATGTAAATGGCAGTGCTTTTAAGGTTTCTTGCTCTGCTGTAATAGCCCAAGCCTTGCCATAGATTCATCAATTTATCATCATCCAAGCTGGCTAAATCATGTACAGTTGGGCATTTTTCTAAGATTTTTAAGAAGTAGCTCATGCCTTGGTCCACTCGCGTTTGTTGTAGAATGATTTCAGACAACCAAATACGATAGGGATCTGTGGTGTTTCTCCATGGCAAGTCTCTTTTATTCTCTGCATACCAGTGCAATAGAGGAGCGTGAAACCACGAGTTATTCTTTTCGTTCATAGATGTCAAAAATAGAATGATAGAAAGTTTATTCGATTAAAAAAAATCGAGTATCTTTGCAGCCCATTTTTCACGAGAGATAATTAAGTAATACATAAAGACTTAGCGAAATGACCAAGGCAGATATAGTTGCTGATATTGCAGATCAAACTGGGATCGAGAAAGTACAAGTACAAACGACAGTGGAATCTTTTATGGAAGCAGTTAAAGATTCACTTAGCAAGGGAGATAATGTTTATCTACGTGGATTTGGAAGCTTCATAATAAAAGAAAGAGCAGAGAAAACAGGCCGTAATATCTCAAAGAATACGACCATTATTATTCCAGCACACAACATTCCAGCTTTTAAACCAGCGAAAGTGTTTGTGAACCAAGTAAAAGACAACGTAAAAGTTGAAAAATAAGCCAAATAAATTGCAGCTAACCTTAGTGTTAGTGGCGGTTTTACTAACCATTGTTTTACTATTGGCACGAACTAAGCCATTGTCAAGTCAAGAGTTGCAAGCCACAAAGAATATTGAGGCTAAAATTGATTCGGCAATACAAAAAGTTCAAGGTGGAAGTCCTATGGAAGGGATTTTCATGTTGAGAGAGGTTTTGGAAGAAGAACCAGATAATGTGAGAGCCATTGTTCAAATGGGCATGTTCTCTTTACAGTCTGGCCAATATGATAAAGCCCTTTCACGCTTTAACAAGGCTTCAGAATTGGAGCCCAAGAATATGGACTTAATGATGTACCAAGGAATGGCATATGCCGGACTAGACAGTACTGTAAAAGCCATAGAAATATTTGAGAAATACAAAACTTTGATTGACGATCAAACGGCAATTAAAGAGGTGGAACAATATATTGAGCAATTAAAAAACAAGTAAGCTATGCCAAGCGGAAAGAAGAGAAAAAGACATAAGATGGCTACGCACAAGCGTAAAAAGCGTCTGAGAAAAAACAGGCATAAAAAGAAGAAGTAAGCTTTAACTGGTTTACTTCCTTTTTTACTTTAATTGTTGTAAGTAGAGAGATACCTCGCTGTTTACTCGTTTATCGGTATTCATATATATTGAGTTGTGGATAAAGAACTCATCATAAATGTTACTCAAAAGCACGTGGTAATTGCCCTGCTTGAGGATAAACGCCTGATGGAACTCCATCAGGAGAAGCATAATAACGACTTTACGGTTGGTGATTTATATCTGGGAAAAGTTAAAAGACTAGCTCCTGGTTTGAACGCTGCTTTTGTGGACGTTGGTTACGAACGTGATGCATTTTTGCATTACTTCGATCTAGGCCCACAAGGCGGAAATGTTCAACATTTCACTAGGCTGACGCGTAACCAAAAGTTGCAGAAAGGCGATTTGAGCAAGTTTGACTTGCTTCCCGATATTGACAAAGGTGGAAACATCAAAGATGTTCTCAAACCTGGTCAAGAGGTGCTTATTCAGATAGCCAAAGAGCCTATTTCTACAAAAGGCCCAAGAATTTCTACCGAGCTAAGTATTGCTGGGAGATATTTGGTAATGGTGCCTTTCACGAATAGAATTTCTGTTTCTAGCAAAATCAAAAGTAGAAAAGAGAAAGACCGTTTAAAGCGTTTGATTACAAGCATTAAGCCTCCGGGCTATGGTGTTATTGTGCGAACAGTTGCAGAAAATAAACGCGTTGCAGACTTAGATAAAGATCTTCGAGAACTCATTGATAAATGGGAAGAAGGTTTTGAGAATTTAAGAACAACAAAACCACCTTTTAGGGTGCTTGGCGAAATGGATCGCACCTCTTCTTTAATTCGTGATTTGTTGAACAGCGAGTTTAACAGAATCATCATTGATGATGAAAAATTAGCGAGTGAAACAACCACTTTGCTAGAAACGATTGCCCCAGACAAAGCAAAAATTGTCAAACACTATAAGGGCAAAGTCAACATTCACGATTATTACGGTGTGGAGAGACAAATCAAGGCGCTTTTTGGTCGTCATGTAACCATGAAGACTGGTGCGTACTTGGTGATTGAACACACCGAAGCCATGCACGTTATTGACGTGAACAGTGGCAATACTTCCAAGAAAGACAACAGCCAAGAAGAAAACGCATTGCGCGTAAATATGGAAGCGGCAACAGAAATTGCTCGTCAGTTGCGTGTTCGCGACATGGGCGGGATCATCGTAGTTGATTTCATTGATATGCACCAGAACGAGAATCGTCAGAAGCTGTTTAAGCATATGAATGATTTAATGTCTGTAGATCGCGCAAAGAATTATGTCTTACCTCCAAGTAAGTTTGGTTTGGTGCAGATTACACGTCAAAGGGTTCGCCCAGAAATGGACATTAAGACTGCAGAAACTATACCCACCAAATCAGGTGAGGATACCGAAGTTGGACCAACTATTTTGTTGGTAGATGAAATTGAAAATCACATCATTAAACAGTTGAGTGAGAAACAACAAATTTCTGAAGTGAAGGTACATCCATTTGTTGCTGCTTATTTCAATCAACATCGATTGAAATATCAACTCAAATGGTTCTGGAAATTTAAGAAATGGGTTCCTGTTTCTAGCCGTACGGCTTATCCTCTTATGCGTTATAAAATTTTGAACAAAGAAGGCGAATTGTTGGTAGCAGCCAATGTCTAAAAATCAAGTTTACACCTTATCTCAAGCACTTGCCAAAGCCATGAAATACTGCGCTTATCAAGAGCGTTGTCAGTCTGAAGTGCGGCAAAAAGTAATGGAATGGGGGTGTTCAAGAGATTTAGCAGACGAAGTTATTGTGGAATTGATTCTTCAGAATTTTCTGAATGAAGAACGCTTTGCACGCTCTTATGTGCGCGGTAAGTTCAATCAAAAGTCTTGGGGTAAAATAAAAATTCAAGAAGGGTTAAAATCGAAGCATATTACCACTCAATGTATTGCATTGGGCTTGAGCGAGATTGATGAGGAGCACTATATAGAGAAACTTCACAGCCTTGCTCAAAAGAAGATTCTTGAGAAAGGAGTAAGCTTTGAATCTCAACAAAAAGTAGCACGTTTTTTATACCAAAAAGGATACGAGAATAGTTTAATTTGGGAGACCATAAAAGGAATAATAAATGATTAATGCCGATCAATTGAAAGATTTGCGAGAACGCCTGGAAGCGTTGAGGGGGTATCTTTGACGTAGATCTCAAAAAGCAAGAGATTAATGAACAAGAACTAAGAACGCAGGATCCTGCGTTTTGGGATGACCCGAAAAAAGCAGAGAAAACACTCAAAGAAATCAAGCGACTCAAGTATTGGGTTGAGTCTTATCATGAGGCCGAATCAGCCATTGATGATGCCGAAGTGCTTTATGACTTTGCTAAGTCTGGAGATGCTTCTGAAGAAGAGCTTAAAGAACAGCATGAAGAAGCACTGAAGCAATTGGAAGTGCTTGAATTTAAAAACATGCTCTCGGCTGAAGAAGATAATCTCGGAGCCATTGTAGAAATCAACTCAGGAGCTGGTGGAACAGAAAGTCAAGATTGGGCGAGTATGTTGTATAGAATGTACTTGATGTGGGCTGAGAAGAATGGCTTCAAGGTTAAGGAAATTGATTACCAAAAAGGAGATGAGGCAGGAATTAAATCGGCAACCATAGAGGTTACTGGTGATTTTGCCTATGGTTATTTGAAAGGTGAAAATGGTGTGCATCGCTTGGTGCGTATTTCTCCTTTTGATTCAAATGCACGCAGGCATACGTCTTTTTCATCTGTATTTGTTTATCCATTGATTGATGAAAGCATTGAGATAGAGGTAAGTCAAGGAGATATTTCTTGGGATACTTTCCGATCTGGTGGAGCAGGAGGGCAAAATGTAAATAAGGTTGAAACCGGAGTGCGCCTAGAACATAAGCCAACGGGAATGATCATTAGAAATACAGAATCTCGCTCGCAGCTGCAGAATAAAGAGAATGCCATGAAGCTATTGAAAGCTAGGTTGTATGAGCTAGAATTGAGAAAGCGACAAGAAGAGAGAGATGTGATTGAAGGTGGTAAAATGAAGATTGAGTGGGGTTCACAAATCAGGAATTACGTGATGCATCCTTATAAGATGGTGAAAGACCTTAGAACGAACCATGAATCATCTAATGTACAAGCAGTAATGGATGGTGATTTAGACGCATTTATCAAAGCTTATTTGATGGAGTTTGGCCATGGAAAGTAACTTAAAGGAATAGAAGATTAAAAGTAAAAAGGCTTCAGTCATTTGACTGAAGCCTTTTTTTATTTCTTTCTCATGAAAATCTCAATGGGTACACCTTTGAAATCGAAGTTCTTACGTAGCTGATTTTCAATAAATCGCTTGTAAGGCTCTTTCACATATTGTGGAAGGTTGGCGAAAAAAACGAATGCCGGATAGGCAATAGGCAATTGAGTAATGTACTTGATCTTAATGTACTTTCCCTTGTATGATGGTGGCGGTGTGTCTGCAATGATAGGAAGCAAAAGATCGTTGAGTTTACCTGTTTTGATTTTTCTAGAGCGGTTTTCATGAACTCGAATTGCAGCTTCCAAAGCTTTCAATACACGTTGCTTTTCAGTAACGGAAGTAAAAACCACTTCTACATCTGTAAATGGAGCAACTTTTTTAAGAATGTCTTTTTTGAAAACTTCAACAGACTTGGTGTCTTTACCTTCAATCAAATCCCATTTGTTCACTACAATCACTACACCCTTGTTGTTCTTTTGTAAAAGCCCAAAAATGTTCGTGTCTTGAGATGTAAAGCCGGCAGTGGCATCTATCATAAGAATACCTACATCGGCATGTTCAATAGCTCTAATGCTACGCATGACACTGTAGAATTCTAAGTCTTCGTGCACTTTAGATTTCTTTCTAATCCCGGCAGTATCTACCAAGTAAAAGTCAAATCCAAAACCTTGAAAACGTGTATTAATGCTATCTCGAGTGGTTCCAGCAACAGGCGTTACAATATTTCTCTCGGTGCCAAGAAGTGTGTTGATCAAACTAGATTTACCCGCATTTGGTCGCCCAACAACAGTAATTTTTGGTAAGTCTTCTTCGTCTTCGTATTCTATTTCCTGTGGTAGAGCTTCTACCAATGCATCAAGCAATTCACCAGTTCCAGAACCGTTTGCAGATGAAACGGGGTACACCTCGCCTAGTCCAAAACTATAGAATTGAGCTGCCAAACTGATGCGGTCAGAATTATCACATTTGTTGGCAATGGTAAGAACCGGTTTTCCAGATCTACGCAGCAAATCAGCTACCACATCATCAAATCCCGTAATTCCTTCCGCAGCGTCAGCCATGAATAAAATCACATCTGCTTCTTCAATGGCCAATACTACTTGACTGGCTATTTCTCCTTCAAACACATCGTCAGAACCTTCTATGTAACCTCCAGTGTCAATGAGTGTAAACTCTTTGTTTTGCCACTCTACATGACCATAGTGGCGATCTCGTGTTACACCACTAAATTCGTCAACAATGGCTTGACGCATGCCAATCATTCGATTAAAAAATGTTGATTTCCCCACGTTGGGTCTACCAACAACTGCTACTATATTTTTCATGACATGTATCCGTATTTTCTGAGGTTGCGTTCGTCATTTCGCCAGTTTTTGTCCACTTTCACATGAAGTTCTAGATAGACCTTCTTGTCAAAAACGTGCTCCATTTTTTTTCTGGCCTCAGTACCAGTTCTTTTTAAGGCAGAACCCCTATGTCCGATAAGAATTCCTTTCTGCGTATTTCGCTCGACAAAAATATCTCCTCTTATCCGAATAATGTGTGGTTCTTCCTTAAACTCTTCAACAACTACTTCAGATGCATAAGGAATCTCTTTATCGTAGTTGTTTAAGATGGCTTCTCTTACGATTTCGCTTGCAAGAAAACGCTCTGTTTTGTCTGTGTAAGATCCGTCTTTAGGGTAGAAGGGAGGAGCTTCTGGAAGCAATTCCACCACTTTCTTTTGGATAACGTCTATGTTAAAGCCTTCTAAGGCTGAAATGGGTAAGATGGGTTTTCCTATAAATTGTTCGGCCCAAAATTCTACTTGGTTCTCTAATGTTTCTTGATTCCCTGTATCAACCTTATTGACCAAGATGATAACGGGAATATCCATTTTCATGATTTTCTCTTGAACATGGGGATCCTTGAACTTTTTTTCGCCCATTTCAACCATAACAAGAAGCACATCGGCATCTTCTAATGCAGAAAGTGCAAAGCTCATCATTGTTTGATGCAGCTTGTAAGCTGGGTCTACCAGGCCAGGAGTGTCTGAATATATAATTTGGTAATTGTCATCGTTGACAATGCCCAAAATACGATGCCTTGTGGTTTGGGCTTTAGGAGTAATGATGCTCAGTTTTTCGCCAACGAGCTGATTCATAAGTGTTGACTTCCCTACGTTAGGGGCGCCAATTACATTTACAAATCCAGATTTATGTGTTTTTACCAAAATGTGAAATTTAGATTGCAAAGAAACAAAGAAAAGTGGTATATTTGCCCTCCCAAATCGCGGGGTGGAGCAGTTGGTAGCTCGTTGGGCTCATAACCCAAAGGTCGCAGGTTCGAGTCCTGTCCCCGCAACAAATGCGAAAGGCTTTTCAGAAATGGAAAGCCTTTTTTTTGTTCTATAATCGGTGGTTTATTCTAAGGCATGGCAATCTGAATTTTAGTTCAAATTGAAAGCTGAATAGTGTAAACGATGTTTGTATATCGTGCCAAATTATCCCCAGCGGCTAGGCTATAAGCCGGAGTCTCCCGAAGGGCGCTATTGCTTATGGGTTTTATTAGCAAATCTTTTGTTACATTTTGAGAACATGTATTTGAAAACGGTCAAATAAAAATTGTGCATCGCCAATTGAACCACCACTATTTGATGCTTTTAGATTGAAATTATATTTGCCACTCCTAGGTATTTTGAGAATATAAAAAACGCTCATTTGATCTCTCACTTCAGGGCTGCCTCTTCTTCCGTGGGTTCTTACGTTAGGTTTGGCCATGGTTTTACCTTCATCGTCTTGTATGTTAATTTCTAAAGTCCCTAAAGTGCTGCCTGTTGCTAAAAATTCCGCAGATCCCCATAGATAAACTATATCACCTTGGCAAAGGCTTAGCCATTGAGTTTGAAGTACACTGTTGCCTCCTTTTGGAACATCCTGAAATTTGCTATCCGCAAGAATAATGGTCGTATCATTTGAAATATCGCAATTATCAAGGACTAAACTATAGACATCGTTCATTAAGATTTCGCGTTCTTCACTGTTTGTCTTTAATGATAGTTTTTTTTTATTTATTTCGGTTAATTGTCCTTCTAAAGTCAAACCATTACTGAGTTTAACAACATCTTGACAAAAGCTTTTTCCAATTATCAATACCAATAATGGAAGTAGTATGTGTTTATTCATCTTTTTAGAATTTTTGCCAACAATGATATAAACGCAATGCGCGTTTATGTCAATATATCTTTACTTCTTATAATTACCTATTAAACAATGCATTGCGAGGTAAAATACTCTAACACATATGCCTCTTTTGCGCAGGTTTTGTGGCAGTTGTGTGCTTCCTTTTGTTTTATTACTCCAACCCACCACCTTGTAACCAACAATCAATTTTGTCAATATTATCTTGACTCATCCCACCGGGAGGCATGTTCTGCTGAATTACCACACGGCTATTGATTTGCCCGTTAGCAATATAAGGTTGAAGCCCTGCATAAGTGGTAAAGTCGCCATTGGGCGAACCGCCTGCATGGCAGCCAGGAATGGCACAGCCTATGTCTATAATGGGTTTAATGTTGGCGTTGTAAGTCAAGTCTGTGGTAGAGCAAACATTCGCGTTAGTATCTCCATCGTTGCCGTCATCTTTGTTGCATGCTGTAAAAGAAAGAGCTACGATGGCTGTGAATAGTGTCCAGTATTTTGTCATTTTTCTCAGATTTAGTTTCGAAACATCTTGTGTCTTTGTTGGTTCATTCACTGCTATTGGTATTTTTGGTGTTCCCGCAATATAAGCACCAATTCAATTTCAGAGAATATGATACACATTCCAAAACACATACAAGACTTAAAAAGTTACCATCCAGGAAAGCCAGTGAAAGAATGGGTAAGAGAGTTGGGCCTTTCTGAAACAGCGGTGCTTTGGAATAATGAGAACAATTTGGGAATCCCTCCGCAGGCAAAAGCAGCCATGGAGAGTGGCATAGAATCGTTAAACCTATATCCCGATGCGCTTTGTGAAGAGTTGAGAGGTGCCTTGGCGACTCAGACCGGAAGAGATTTGGCAGAGATCACCGTGGGGAATGGATCGGAAGAGTTGTTGATGAATATCAACAAAGCATTTCTCAACCCTGGTGATGAGCTTTTGACCAGCGAGGGAACTTTTGTAGCCGTTTACATATGGGCACTTGCGGCCAATTTAAATGTAAAGAAAGTGCCTCTCACTGCAGATTATGGCTTTGACTTAAACGCCTTAAAAGCGAGCGTGAGTGATGAAACAAAACTCATTTACATTGCCAACCCGAATAATCCTACAGGAACAGCATTGAGCGAGAATGCACTCAGAGACTTTATCGAATCTTTGTCTTCAGACAAGTTGATTATCATTGATGAAGCCTATTTTGAATACGCTTTGGCCATGGATACCTCTTTTCCAGATTCAAGCAAATGGAACTATGAAAATGTGATCACATTAAGAACCTTCTCCAAAGCTTATGGCTTGGCAGGAATGCGTTTGGGCTACGGCATTGCTCACGAGAAAATAAGCACTGCAATGCGCAAAGTACGAATGACATTTGCGCCAAATTCTTTATCTCAGCTTGCAGGAATAGGCGCCTTGAAGGACCACGATTTCTTAAAGAGAACCATTGCGTTAAACAACGAAGCCATTGCCTCTTTTAATACTCTTTTTGAAAGTAAAAGGATAAGAGTGGCCAAAACAGCTGCCAATTTTGTGATGTTGGATTTAGAAAGTGAAGAAAAGGCAGTTTGGGCTGTAGAAGAAATGAGAAACAGAGGTGTTTTTATACGTCATATAAAGGCCTTTGGCCTACCCACTTGTGTGCGTATTAATACAGGAACACCCAGAGAAAATGAATTGCTTAGAAGAACAGTTGAAGAAATTTTCTAGTTTTTTTTTGCCTGAACCCAACCTTTATAAAAGTTGATACGTGTGGGTGATTAGAAGTTTTCTCATAGTCGAATAATTTGGTTTTAAAAGGGCTGCGAAGCCCTTTTTTTGTGCCCTAAACTTTCCTGTTTTCTTGCACATAAAACCTACACCAAGTGCCATAGTAAAACGCTCGTTTTACATATTGAAAACCCACCTTTTCCAATACATTTTGAGAAGCTGTATTGTCATTGTCTGTAAGTGCATAGAGCTTGTTTTCATAGCGAGAGTGTGCAAATCGTGTACGATGATAATCACTTAAAGTTTGTGCTATTTCTGTGTCGTACCCTTTACCCTAAAACTCGGGTAAGAGAAGATAGCCAAGCTGGGGCAAATTGCTTTTTCTGATGTAGTTGTAGTTGCAATGGCCAATGTACTCTCCGCTTTCTTTCAAGCAAACCTTCCAAGAACCCATTTCTGGGAATTGTTGATAGAGCCTCAAACGTAAATTGAAACTTTCTTTAGCCATTTCAAGCGGCATTCCATTGCGGACAATGAAGTGCATCACTTGCGGATTTTTTACTACTTGGTAGAATTGATCAAAATCTGTTAGGCGAAAGGGTGAAATGCTCAGGCGGGAACTTTCTAGAGGGAATTGCATTTCACTAAGAAAGATAAAATGCTTGAGATTACCTCTTCTTTATGACTTAGGTGGGGATGATGGCCACAATCGGCTATTTCTTGTGTGACCCTGAAGTTTTGACTGAGAGATTCAATAGTCTCCAATTGTAAGCGCGTTCCATATTCGTCTTTTTCTCCTTGAATGGCGAGCATGGGTGCAGATAAAGATCTAAGCTCATTAAAAAGATTCCATTCGCTGAATTCTTTTGAAAGCCATGTTTCTCTCCAAGTATGAATCAACGTTTGGGTTTTAGAGGCATGGTACTTTTTGAGTTTTTGATCAATTTTGAGTTGCTTGAAGAGTGCTTCTGAGTTCTTGACGCCTTCAATAGTTGTGGGTTCAACTAGAACATGTGCCGCCAAAGTGGTGATGGTTTTTACTTGCCGACCACTTCCGAGTATAATGGCTATGGATCCTCCATCTGAATGACCAACTAAATGAATTGGACTGCTCGGAATTAATTCATTGAGTACTTCAAGCGTTTCATCAGCATAAGCGTGGAGGTATTGCGCATTGCGTTTCTCTTTAAGTGAAGAAGATTTGCCGTGTCCGCTTCGTTCAATGATAATACCTGGAATGTTGCTTTGAGCGCAAAGCTCAAGAGGAAATGATTTCCATTGTGGAATGCTTCCTAGGGCCTCATGCAAGAAAACAAAAATGGCTTCTTCGCTTTTAGGTTTGCGAAGAAGCCATTCAAAATGTATTTCAGATGCTTTTGTTTTTGCAAAAGGCATTAGTAATCGAGTAATGCGCGCAGTGCTGTTTCAACTTTTTGTGCATTGGGTAAAAGCTCTGCCTCAAGCACAGAGTTTAATGGAATGGCTGGTGTGCTTACGGCTCCAACAACTTTTACAGGTGCATCTAGCTTTTCAAAGCATTGCTCTTGAATGTTTCCGGCTAAAGCTTGAGCAAAACCACACTCTACAGGCTCTTCAGTAAGAACCAGACATTTGTTGTGTGCTTTTACGCGTTCCATCACCAATTCCTCATCGTATGGTCTTAATGTTCTCAAGTCTACTACCTCAATTTGACCTTTCAGTTTTTTAGCAGCATTCATTGCCCAATGCACTCCCATACCATAAGTAATAACGCAAGCTGTCTCTCCTTTAGAAAGAAGGTTTTCATCAGCATTGAGTGCAATGCGCCCTTTTCCAAAAGGAATTACATAGTCTTCTGAGGGCTCTATGGTTCTGGCTTTTTCAGTGCCTTTTACCTTACTCCAGTACAATCCTTTGTGTTCGAAAATTACAACGGGGTTGGGATCGTAAAAAGCAGACTTCATTAAGCCTTTTAAATCGGCTCCTGTAGAAGGGTAGGCGATCTTTATTCCACGAATATTGGCAACCACACTTTCTACACTAGATGAGTGGTAAGGCCCTCCAGAGCCATAGGCACCTATTGGAACGCGAATCACTGCACTTGCTGGCCATTTGCCATTACTCAAGTAATAAGAACGGCTAAGCTCAGTAAACAACTGGTTCAACCCTGGCCATATGTAATCGGCAAATTGAACTTCTACAATTGGTTTACAACCTACGGCTGCCATACCTACAGTAGAGCCAATGATAAATGCTTCTTGAATTGGAGTGTTAAACACGCGTTCATCACCAAATTTCTGAGCCAATGTAGCCGCTTCTCTAAACACACCGCCTAAGCGTCCGCCCACGTCTTGTCCGTAGAGCAATGCTTCTGGATGCTTCCCTAAAATTTCTTCAACAGCAAAAAGCGCGCTGTCAACCATTACGGTTGCTTCTTTGCCTTCTGGTTCTCTGTTGCCTGCTTCTTCTGTAATTGGAGTAGGTGCGTAAGCGTGGTTCAATAAATCTGATGGGCGTGGATCTTCTGCTTGCAATGCTTTTTGATAATCTTGAACCACTTGTTTAGCGGCTTCAGACTGTATGTTTTCAATAGCTTTTTTAGAGAATCCTTTGGCTTCAAGCAGAGTCATTAACTTTGGATATGGATCACGCTTTTCGTGTTCGCTCAAATCATCTCGGTACCATTCTTTTCTTACTCCAGAGGTGTGATGGCCTAATAGCGGAACCTTGGCGTGTAAGAGGAAAGGGCGTCTTTCTTTTCGGATTGTTTCAAGAATATAAGCCAAGGTTTCATAAGACTCTTCAAAGTTGGTTCCATCAATAGAAATGGTTTCAATACCATGAAAGCCTTGCGCGTATTCTAAGGCGTTTTGAGCTCTTGTTTCTTCGGCACTTGCAGAAATATCCCACTCGTTGTCTTGTACAAAGTAAAGAATAGGAAATTGCTTTAATGCAGCCATCTGTAAGGCTTCAGAAACTTCGCCTTCAGTCATTGCTGCATCTCCAATAGAACAAACAACTACGGGGGCTTTTCCTTTCTTGGGTGTGTCTATGTTTTGCAGTTCTCGGTATTGGATTCCCATGGCAACACCGGTTGTAGGTATAGCCTGCATTCCTGTAGCCGATGATTGGTGAATCATTTTTGGCTTATCATCATCTTTAAGAGAGGGATGAGAGTAATACGTTCTACCCCCAGAAAAAGGGTCGTCTCTTTTGGCAAGCAATTGCAGCATACAATCGTAAGGGCGCATGCCTATAGAAAGTAAAATGCTATCATCTCTATAATACGGAGAAACCCAATCTTCTTTGGACAATTGCATGCCCAGTGCAATTTGAATGGATTCATGGCCACGAGAGGTTGCATGCACGTATTTAGCCGTTACCTCTTTGTTCTCTTCGTAGAGGTCACTCATAGCTCTTGCTTGAGCCATGTATTCCCATGCTTTTTCGAGTACCTTTTTTGTGAGCCTTGCTTTTGCCATATTCTATTTTTTGTGGGCCTACAAAAGTAATAAAGCAATGAATATTTGATTCATAGCCCTATGAACTAATCGCTTATTCTGTAAAACAAAAAATCAAGAGAATGATATTTCGATCTTTCTCTTGATTTTGTTAAAATAGCTTACTCTAATTTTAGAGTTTGAGTGTAAGCCCAATGGCGAATACCTCTTTGAATTGAACTCTAGGACTAGCTTTGGTCACATTGCCATCAGCATCTTCTTCTAGAGGAATGTCAATGTCTTCATCGTAAATAAGGGTAGTAGTTATGCTAGTGGTTAACCAATCATTTACTTTCATGAGTAAAGCGAGATCCCAGTTAACATCAATAGATGTTGGATTTTCTTGGTAATTTGAGAAGAAATCTGCTTTGGTTTGTAGCACAATATTTTCTGCCAGTTTGCGCTGAATTTGAACCCTTGCTGAGGCACCAATTTCAACTCTTACATTTTCTCCGGGATCCACTCCAAAAGCACCTACTGCAGCCAATGAATCATTGTTGACAAAAGTGATTTTGCTGGTAACAGGTGAAATATTGAAGCTAAACCAGTCATTCGGATCATAATCGAAACCTAAACCAGGAATCACATACCCCGGAGCCATGAAGTCTGAAATTAGATTTATTTCATCTGCTGTAGCATACCCCTCTGTAAATTGAGACCTGAATGTGGTAAATGCGGTAAGAGACCAAGTGTCACTCAGTTTGTAACCTACTTTAGAGAACAACTCAAAACGGTCGTCTGACTTAATCCAATTCTGGTCTCCTTGCTTCATTAAACCGTAAGCAATATCTACACTATTTTTCCAAGTAAGTTTGTCTTTTTGGTAGTCTGCCAAATATTTGAACAGCATTATTCCAGACATAGAGCTTTCACCCCCTGCTTGCCAATTAGTTAAAGAAACTTGAGAAAAGTTGAGGTTGGCAACTCCGTTTAATTTCCAGTTTTTAGTAGAATCTGCGGGTGCTACATCTTGTGCAAATGTGAAACTTGCTGCGGATAGTGCAACAAATAGTGCGAAAGGTTTAAAATAGGCCATAAAAAAATTAGTCAAGTAAATTTCTTAGGTCTTTGATTTTCTTTTTGAATTCGGAAAGTTGTTTTTTGGAAGATTCCAATTTTTTCTCTTGTTCTTCTTTCAATTTCTCAGCTCCTTTTGAGTGACCAAAAAAGCCGAGATTATTTTCTGTAAGTTGAATGTTGTGCTCTAGTTTTTTCATTCTATCGCGCAATTGACGAATTTCTTTATCGATGAGGTCGTCTTTATTATCTGCATTAGCAAAAGAAGAAAGCTTGCTTTCGTACCTCACTTTTTCCAATTGCTTTTGGTTCATTCCTAAAGCGGCATACAGCTGATCAATAGCTGTCTTGAATTCGTCTTGAATCTCTTTCTTTTTATCTCTGGGAACAAAGCCTATTGCTTCAAACTTTATAGAGATTTCTTTGATGGCCTTAAGGTCTTCTTCTTTATTGTCGGTTGTGGAGAAGCTTTCTAATTCGGCTATTACCTCTTTTTTCTTAGTGAAATTCTCTTCTAAATGGTTGTCTAGATTGGCAAACCAGTTCTTCTTAGCTTCGAAGAATACATTGCAGGCTTCTCTAAATTGTTTCCAAAGCTTTTGTTCATCTCGCTGATGACATTTTCCTACGCTTTGCCATTCTTTTTGCAGGTTGACCATTTTCTTGGTCGTCTCCTTCCAATCTGTATTTTCTTTGAGCTCATTGGCAGATAGAACCAATTTTTGTTTACGCTCTTTATTCTTCTCTTGCTGAGCTTTTAAACCAGAATAGAACTTATTCTTTTTACTGAAAAACTCATCTGCAGCAGCTTTGAAACGTTCCCAAACTTCTTGGTTTTCTTTTTTGGTAGCAAAGCCAATTGTTTTCCACTCTTTTTGAGTTTCAATGACAACTTCAGTCAGTTTTTTCCATTTTTTCTCAATGGTGATTTCTTTTGAGTTGATTTCTTCAATCTTCTCACACAGTACGGCTTTTTTCTGAAGGTTTTCTACTTGTTGGTCTTTGATAGACTTGTAATGGTTCTTTACTTTATCGTAGAATTTGTGTTGGGCGGTTCTAAAACGATCTCTAATCTCTTCCCACTTTTCTTTGTAAGTAGGTCCTATTTCATCCCACTCTACCAAGTAACGTCTAGCCATTGATTCTGCTTCGCGGATGCTCTCGAAATGCAAGAGCTCTTCCATCTTAGCTGCAAGTTCTTCTTTTAGCTGGCTGTTTCTTTTAAGGTCGTGATCCAATAGCTCTCTGTAAATGCGCATGTGATAGTAAAAGTCATCACGTGCTCTGCTATAAGCTTGTTGCAGATCTTTATATTCATGTGGAGATACGTTACCCGTATTCTTCCAAAGTTCTTCCAATTCTTTGATTTTCTCAAAAGCCGTTTTAATGTGCTCTTCGTTTTGAGTGATGTCGAGAATTTGAGAGATGATCCCTTTTTTGATTTCTAGATTCTTCTCGTGCGCGGAAGCTACTTCAGCTTCGAAAACAATCTTGCGTTTTTTGTATTTGGTCCAGAGCTCGTCAAACTTTAAATCTTCCTCTTCTTTTGCAGGAGGCGTAAATTCTTCTGGGTTTCCACCAGCTTCGGTAAACTGTGTAAGTGCTTCTCTATGTTGCAGCGTAAGAGCAGTTTGGTAATGACCAAGAAGAGGTTTTCCTTGTTGAATGAGTTGAGCGTTGTCTTCATTAGCAAGAAGCTCTTGCAATGCCTTGTTGATTTCTTGTTTAGTCATGAACTTTCTATTTGACCGAAGTGCAAACTTATGTCAATTCAATTAGTTATATGATTGACATATTGTAAAATAAAGGTGAAAAGAAATGCCCTCCAATATTCAGAGGGCATTCACCTATTTTGATTGTTTTTTCTTTTCTACTGACGCTTTGAATGCCGCAATGGCATTTCTGGTAAAGTCTGAGCGTACCAAATCACCGCTTATTCCGGCTCGTTCTAAAAGCAATGAGTCCCAGTTTTCTGTTCCTTGCCAGAACACTTGTTTCAATTCTCTCATAGCTTCTGGGCTGTATGTAATGAGCTTTTGGGCAAAAGCATCTACTGCTTGGTCCAACTCTTGAATAGAAGAATGAATACTTTGATATAGGCCTTTATTCAAGGCCCACTCTGCACTTCTCCATTCCCATGCTGCGATTGCCAATTCGCTCATACCTGATAAACCTACTTTGCGCTTTACTGCTGGGCCTACTACAAATGGTCCTATACCTACAGCTAGTTCGCTCAGTTTTATACTGGCATTGTCTCTTGCAAAGCAGTAATCTACTGCAGATGCAATGCCAACTCCGCCACCAACGGCTTTACCTTGAACGCGACCTACTACGAATTTCGGACACTTTCTAATGGCGTTGATAACGTTAGCGAAACCACTAAAAAACTTAATTCCTGTTTCGTGGTCATCAATAGCAACAAGTTCATCAAAAGACGCTCCAGCACAAAAAGCTTTCTCGCCTTCTGACTTGAGTACAATGAGCTTTACATCGTTGTCTGCACCGCACTGGGTAATGGTATCGGATATTTTCTTTAGAATTTCACCAGGCAATGAATTGCTTGCTGGGTGAAAGAAAGTGATGGTTGCAATGCCATCTTTGGTTTGTAAGTCTACAAATGCTTCTTTCATGATTATGATAATCCTGAGATTTCTCCGTTTTCGTTAATGTCTATATGTTCTGCTGCTGGTACAGATGGAAGTCCTGGCATCCTAAGCATTGCGCCACAAATAGGAATGATGAAACCTGCACCAGCGGCTATTTCAAATTCTCTAATGTGAATGTTAAAGCCTGTTGGTCTGCCAATAAGCTTGTCATTGTCGCTTAAAGATTTTTGAGTTTTTGCCATACAAATAGGCAAGTTTCCGTAACCTAGGTCTTTAAATCTCTGAAGTTGTCTTTTTGCTTTGGCAGTATACTCTACACCATCAGCACCATAAATGGTTTTACAGATCTTCTCAATTTTTACTTCAGGTTCATCACTTAACTCATAGGTATTTGTAATTGGATTCTTACATTCTTCAACCGCTTCAATAACGCGTTCTGCAAGTTCCAAAGTTCCATTTCCGCCTTTGGCCCACCCTTCTGCAACGGCTGCTTTGGCCCCCATTTTATTGCAAGCATTCATCAGCAATTCAAGCTCGGCATCTGTATCAGAAACAAACCTGTTGATAGATACTACCGCTGGAATGCCATACGATTGAACCGTTTCGAGGTGTTTTTCTAAGTTGGCAACGCCTTTTTCAAGTGCTGTTAAGTTTTCTGTATTGAGCTCTTTTAAAGATGCCCCACCATGGTATTTCAATGCTCTAACAGTAGCAACTACCACAACCGCTTTAGGCGATACACCGGCATGACGACACTTGATGTTCATGAATTTCTCTGAACCTAGGTCGGCTGCAAATCCGGCTTCGGTAACCGTATAATCGGCTAAGCTCATTCCCGTTTTCGTAGCGATGATCGTGTTTGTTCCTTGCGCAATGTTGGCAAAAGGACCACCATGAATAATGGCAGGGTTACCTTCAAGTGTTTGAACAAGGTTAGGTTTGATAGCATGCTTTAATAAGGTAGCCATTGAGCCTTGAGCGTTTAAGTCTTTGGCGTAAACCGGTTTTTTATCGAAAGTATCTCCGATGTAGATATTACCTAGTTTATTTTTCAAATCGTTGAGGTCATTGCTCATGCAGAGAATAGCCATGATTTCGCTTGCAGCTGTAATGTTAAAGCCTGCTTCTCTTGGCATACCACCTGGCTTGCCACCTAAACCACTCATGATTTTGCGAAGAGCTCTATCATTCATGTCCATGCATCTCTTCCAAGTTACGGTTCTTGGGTCTATGTTTAATGAACGTTTTGGGTCTTGAATGTTATTGTCGATTAGAGCAGAAAGCAGGTTGTTTGCTTTTTCAATAGCGGCAAAATCTCCTGTAAAGTGCAGGTTGATGTCTTCCATTGGAATCACTTGGCTCCATCCGCCACCAGCAGCTCCACCTTTGATACCGAATACAGGACCCAAAGAAGGTTCGCGTAAAACAACAATAGATTTCTGTCCTAGTTTGCAAAGACCATCGTGCAAACCAATAGATGTTGTGGTTTTTCCTTCTCCTGCTGGAGTAGGAGTAACAGCGGTAACCAAGATTAAATTGTTTTGATCAATTTTTTCTTTGTTGATAAGGTCTAGACTAAGTTTTGCTTTGTCTTTTCCATACAATTCAAGATGATCTTCGTGTATTTGTAGGTTGTCTGCTATTGCGTTGATGTGCTGTGCTGAAACACTGTTTGCGATTTCGATATCCGTCATTTCTTCTTGGTTTAGAATCTGAGCAAATTTAGCAGGATTGTTGAATAAAGGAATGAAGGCTATCTCTGGCTTTGGGGCAAAAAAAAAGACATTCATTTCTGAAAGTCTTTTTCGTACCAAGATTTAAGTGTTTCTTGGAATAGGTGCTGGGGAGCGTTTTTGAAATCTCCTAATTTCCTCACGAAGTAAGGCTAGTTTCTTCTTTTTCACTAGCGATAACCCATAGGTGGTGTGTTTCAATCCTTATTTGGTAAGGGAGCAAGCTTAACTGGTAAGAAACGCCTAGATAAATTGTGTGAATTTCTGCAAAGCTTCGATGAGTTCATCTTTTTTACGCCTTGAAACATCAACTTTTGTTTTGTTTCCTAAAGTTAGCGTGTTCTCTTTTTTATTGAATTCTTCTACCTGTTTCAGGTTTACAATGCAAGAATGGTTTACTCTAAAGAAACTGTCAGAGGGCAAAGCTTTTTCTACTTGACCAAGTTTTCTAGAGATGAGTAAGGGCTTTTCGTTTGACGTAATAATCTCGGTGTAAGAACCTTCGGCATTTACCAAATCTATTTGGTTGATATTGATAGACTTAAATCCACTCTCAGTAGGTATGCTGATGTTGGAGTGTGTTTTTGATGATTGAGCAAAATTGGAATTTAACTGCCATGCTTCAAACACTTTGTCAACTGTAGTTGAGAACTCGTTTATATTAATAGGTTTCATAAGGTAATCAAAGGCTTTAGCCTTAATTGCTTCAATGGCATACTCGCTATGTGCAGTTGTGAAAACCGTGAAAAATCCTGAATGTTTTACAGTTTCTAAAATGTCGAAGCCCGTGCCATCTGCGAGCTCTATATCCAAGAATATCAATTCTGGCTCAAGTGAATTTATAAGTTTAATGGCTTCAAGAGTTTTTGTGGCCGTTCCAATTACTTCTACCTTTTCTGTAAACTCATTACACAGCACATAAAGACTTCTGATGGCGTGCGATTCGTCATCTATCAGTATGGTTTTTATTTTTCTAGGAGCTGCCATCAGACACTGGTGTGTGTTTTATTTGAAGGACTAAAGTTACACAAGTTCCTGAGCTTTCTTGTTCTTTACCCAACGCTTCTGTTTTAAGGTTGGCCATATTGGGTGTGCTTTGATTCCAATTTGCCAAACGTTCTGTGGTTAATTTAATGCCTTGCGATGTTTTTTTTATAGCTTCATTTTTCTTTCTTGTTGCATTGTTAATGCCAATCCCATCATCTTGTATTTGAATTTTTAAAAGGTTGTTTTCCTTGGATATATTTAACCATAAGGTGCCTCCATTAATGGGGGCTAATCCATGTAGAATGGCGTTTTCTATAATGGGCTGAGTAATTAGTGCGGGAACCTGAACGGTTTTACCATCGATACTTTCATCCAACTCTGTGATGTAATTAATCTTATTGTCCAGCCTTAAGTTCTCCAGGCTCACATACAACTTGTTTATTTTCAATTCATCAGAAAGAGGAATGAAGTGCTTTCTTGTGGCTTCAAAGGTTAATCTAATTAGGCTGGAGAATTGAGTCATGTAATGGTTGGCAGCTTTGGTTTCTCTTTCTAGAATGTAAGCTTGTATAGAGTTTAATGCATTAAATATGAAATGCGGATTCATTTGTGCCGAAAGTGCTTCATGCTTGAAATGAGCCAATTGTGTTTCGTATCCTTCTTTTGTTCGAATGCGATCAATTCTTGATTGGACTACAAGAAATATTACTGAAGTTACAACCCCAAAAGCCATGATGTAAAACCACCACGAGTTGTACCATGGCGCAGCTATTGAAAAAGTTGCGTATTCAGAATCTGACCATTCGTTTTCAGAAAGAGAGCTTTGCAATTGAAAAGTATAATCATTTGGAGGAAGGTTCAAGAAAACTACATCCTTGTTTTTTGTTTCAATCCATTCGTTATCGAAGGGTTTCAGTTTATATCGAAAAGCCATGCTGTTCTGAGCAAAGAGTTCTGGTGCGTTGAACTCAAAGCGAATATCGTTCTTGGTATTCGGTAAGGTTTGAATAGAGTCTACTATCGTATTATTAACTTGTATAGAACTGATTACAGGTGTTACCGAATTTGGACTATACAGGCTAGCAACCGGAACAATATTTAATACATTCTCTTCAACTAAATACAAAGTGTCATTTGATTCATAAACAATGTCAATGTCAGATACGGCTATTGAGTTTGAAGTATTGTACTGTTTAAAACTGAGCTCTTTACCAATTAAGTTGATTTCATAAAGGCCTTTATTAGTGCCAATCCAGTGCGTTTGATGGTTGAAGTGTACATCGTTTATCAATGCATCAATGGTGAAGTTTTCGACAGTTTTATACTTGTTTTCAACCTTTTTTAAAATACTGATCTTGCCATTTTGCGAATAAACAAACAATCTGTCGTCAATTGATTTAAGAGAGACTACTCTATTGAATTCAAACTCTTTTGGCTCTACCTTTTCATTGTTGAGCTTGTTAATGTAAAGGCCACTTAATGTTCCTGCTATGGTGTCTCCTTGATGAATAACGAATGATTTAACATTCTTGTAATTGGA
>CBFHSD010000013.1:0-52820 GCA_965658375.1 Salibacteraceae bacterium | reverse complement strand
GAAGAGCTGAGTGAAAATCTAGCAATAATGCGATGTAGCTGAGCGAATCGCTATCTTCACTATTAAAGAGTTTGATTTCATTTTGAATGCTATCTAAAGAAGGTGTTTCTTGAGAAAATACCGATCTCGAAAAAGCCAGCAATAGCACGATAGCAAAGAATCTAGAGATGACCTTCTTCATTTAAACCGCTAACTTATATTTTTTTTGCTTCGTTCCAATATTTGTCCATTTCGGCTAAGCTCATTTCTGATAAGTCTTTATTGTCTGCTTTCGCACCTTTTTCTAAGTATTGAAAACGCTGAATAAATTTTTTATTCGTTCGCTCTAATGCATCTTCTGGGTTCACTCCTATAAAACGTGCATAATTGATCATAGAAAACAGCACATCACCAAATTCACTCTCAATGTGTTCTTTTGAGCCCTTACCTTCAATTTCATCTTGGAGCTCCTGTAGTTCTTCGTTCACTTTGTCCCAAACTTGTGACTGTTCATCCCAATCAAATCCTACTCCTCGCGCTTTTTCTTGTATGCGACTTGCTTTAACCATAGCAGGCAAACTTTTGGGAACTCCTTGTAAAACACTTGTTTTGCCTTCCTTTAGTTTCAGTTTCTCCCAATTAGATTTCACTTCTTCTTCAGTGGTGGCAGTAACATCTCCGTAAATATGCGGATGCCGATGCACGAGTTTGTCGCATATGCCATGGAGCACATCTGCAATATCAAAGGCACCTTTTTCACTTGCAATTTTGGAATAGAACACCATGTGAAGCATGAGATCTCCAATCTCTCCTTTCAATTCACCCAGATCATTTTCAATAATGGCATCACTCAATTCATAGGTTTCCTCTATGGTTAAGTAGCGCAAACTCTCTAAGGTTTGCTTCTTATCCCAAGGACATTTTTCCCTTAAATCTTCCATGATTTTTAAGAGTCTTTCAAAAGCTGCTTTTTTCTCTTCAATACGATCCATATCCACTTTTTAAGGAGCCATAAAGGTCATGATTTTAATCGTTTTATCCTCTAAATAACTCAGATTGACTATCTTGGATGCACTAAACCGTTGAAAACATGACTTCTAAGAGACTCTTTCTATCTATTTGGAGCATTCTTCTATGCTTTACGTTAAGCTTTTCACAATCCACTTTGAAGAAATTCAAAGTTATACAACAGTTTGAAAGTCAAGATGTTGCAATTGTTAGTGCAAAAAAGGGAATAGGGGTAATTGCCTTGCATAAAGGCTTTGAACAAGACAATTCCAAGCACGAGGTGTTGATAGAGCCAAAATATCTCCAGCTTCAGTTTTTTGTTGAAAATGAGGTGTTTATTGCAGTAGATCAAGAAAACTTTTTGGCATTCGATCTCAAAGGGGGCAATTTAGCATCGGGTCCACTAACTCAGACTTTAGAAGTACCTCTAAAAAAAGATGGAAAATTGGTTTGTAAATCAAACAATGGGAACTTAAGTATGCTTTCAGATGGAGTTTCTGGTTCTACAGAGGCAAGGCTCTTTCATGCTGCTCAAAACAAATGGTTTGGTCAGAATGCCGATGTAGTTTATTGCACGCCAGTTTCTGGGTTTTACATCATTGAAGTAAATGGAACACACGAATTATTAAATATAAATAGTGGTGAATCTGTTATGCTAGTGGGCGGAGTAACAGGAGATTATTCTGAATTTGGTTTTTGCAAGGTTGATGCAACACATAAAGGCTCAGACAACTATTTGTTTACGGCAAATGGTAAGAAGGGAATATGGAACATGAAAGAATCTTTGACAGAACCATCTATTAAAGTAGAGGCAAAGTATGATTTCACCTATGCATACTCACAAGAGAATGTTTTTTTAGGGTGTCTTTCTGGAGAGTGTAACTTATTCAATGGAAACGGAGAATTGATTAAAGAGCAATTGATTGATGTACGCCTCACTCAAAGCTCAAAATATCCGTCAGATTTTTTCATGGTTACAATGGATGACGGATACGTTCAAACACTTCACAATGGTGAACTGTCTGAATCTGAAGTCAGTGCGAAGCAATTAAAAGGAGATGTGTATGAAGGAGGCTTCGTGATTTTTCAAGACTATATCTTGGTGAATGACTATCACAAAGAAAGCAATGAGGGGTCGGCTTCTGTGTATAATTTAACAACGAACTCTTGGCAAATACTATCAGGTGAATACACTTATGTGAGGTTTATTCCACAGAATAAAATGTGGTTTTGCAAATCGAATTCAGAGTCTAAAATGGTAGATGTAAATGGCAATGTTTTTTACGCCCAGGCAGAAGAGAACAATGATTTCAGCCCTTTTTTCGAGAAAGTCTTTAGCGTGGATCAAGTAAGAAAAGTTTCGCCTTCCATTTATGCCATGCAGTCTGGTAAGTATCAATACGCCATCACCTTTGCTGGTGTAGATAAAGATCAAGGCAATGTGTTGAATTACAAAAAGATTAGCGATCGTTTTGATGTTGTTTTAAATGTGGGTACAGAAGAAGAACCTTCTGTTATGGCAACAAATTATATGGGTGTATTTGGCTTAGATGAAGATGGAAGCGTGAAAAGATTTGGAAGCGATAAAAGCATGTGGGTATATGGCGAATACAATGGCAATGAATACAGGATGTTAGTCAATAATATTTCTGAGAGAATTACGAAGTTTTCTGATCGTCCCGAAGGGAAAAGGATAGATGAAAATATTATTTCAGAGTCTCAGTTTCATGCGGTGAACGGTGTTATGCTGAAAGGGGAAAACATGGTTGTTTTTAGTCATTCAAAAGATGGAAAATTGAATAGCGGTGTATACTGCGTAGAAACGAACGAATGGTTAATTAAGCCAAACTCTTGTCTTTTATTACCTTCAGAGAAAGGATATTTAAAGCTTGATCAAACTATGAGTCTCACTCAACTGTCTGAAAGTTTAGAGCCTATTGCACTAAGTGCTGATGAAAAAAAGTCTGAGATCTCTAAATATGAGGGGAATCCATACTTATACAGTGTATTGTCTGCGGCAAAATAGATTTAAGAAATATTGACACCTACTATTCTGTGCATCACATTTCTGGAATTATCTTTGCCCTATGAATTGGGAAGCAGTTGTATTAGCAGTAAGTTTATTGGCGTTGGCATTTGCAGGAATTGCAATTAAAATTCTAGTAAAGAAAGATGGTGAGTTTGCGGGCACATGCGCCAGTCAGAGTCCATTTTTAAACAAAGAAGGTGAAGCATGTAGTTTTTGCGGTGCCTCTCCCGAAGAAAAATGCAAAAGCGATGATGTGAAGGCCTAAAGGTCTTTTTCCTCGATCATCTCTTTTATTCCATCAGTACTCCAAGTTTTTAAATCTCCTTTATCATCGTAAATCAGATAAGCATCTATATCTGCATGCGACTGTAAGAATTTCATTGTTTCTTTCAGTCCCATTACCATAAATGCCGTAGCGTAAGCATCAGCCTTTCCGCAATTGGCATGTACTACAGTTGCGCTCAATAAATTGTGTTTTACAGGGTAACCCGTCTTAGGATTTATCGTGTGCGCATACTTTACACCATTTTCTACATAAAACTTTCTGTAATTCCCGCTAGTCACAACACTCTTATTCTTCAGTTGAATGGTAGCAATAAGTGCTCTAGACTCTCCTTGTTCTGTAGGTTTGTCAATTCCTAACTTCCATGTTGAGCCATCAGGTTTTTGATCTCCAGCAAGTATTTCGCCACCTACTTCAATCATATAGCTGTTGATGTTTTTGGTTCTTAAATACTCGCCAATCACATCTGCAGAATAGCCTTGAGCAAAAGCATTGAAGTCAAGTGCTATGCGCGTATCTCTTTTCACCAAAACACGTTCTGGATTGGTAGAGATACGATCATCAAAAACGCTCAAACGCACATCTTCATAATCAAAGCCTACCAAGGTCAATAGAGAGTCAATAAGTTCTGGAGTAATCTCTTCTTTATTTTTAAAGCCAAATCCCCAGGCATTTACCAGCGGAGCAACTGTGGGATCCAATGCGCCATCAGTTTCTCTGTAAACTTCTCTGGCGATTTTAAAATTGTCGCTGAAAAAGTGATTATAATCGTCAAATACGGTGTAAACGGTGTCGCTTGAATTTAAGGCAGATATTAAAGAAGAGGGTTCCCAAGTAGAAAGAGATAAGTCTATTTGACTAAAGATGCTATCTATATGATTTTTAGAAACCACCGAGTCTCCAAAATATTTGATAGAATAGGTGGTGCCCTGGGCTTCTCCCACAATTCGAATTGCTTTTTCTTGGGCTAATTCTTTGCTTTTCTCAATGGTTTTTTCTGGATGATTTTCGCTACAAGCAATCACCATGAAACAGATAAACGAAAGGCCTAGTAATCTCATAAAACAAAGGTATGGCTAGTTATTGATGTTTAAAACACGTTTGATAACTCTTTATAGAATAAAATGAAAGACTTCTATGCAGCCTTACTTTTGAAAAAGGCTTAGAATCCGAAAGAAAAGAATGGCAAGAAATACGTTTAAAAAGAAAGAAGCAGCTGATACCAAAGAGACGGTGGCTAAAGCTAAGAAAAAGGCTGTGCAAACTCGTGGAAAGGGAGTAAAAGCGCCAAAATTTTTGAAGGATCCGAAGTTTAGACAATTGATGGGGCTATTATTAATGACCACATCATTTGCTTTTTTATTGGCTTTTACTAGCTATTTCTTTACCGGAAATGCAGATCAATCTATTTTAGAACTTCCTATTGAGTCAATTGAGAAGGATGAGATTCAAAATTGGCTCGGTAAGTTTGGAGCTAGAATTTCTCAAGCGTTTATGGGAGAATGGTTCGGCTTGGCGGCATACATTTTTGTGCTGTTATTTTTCATCGCAGGCTTCAATCTTCTCACCCGCATCTCTTTAATGCCTTTTCAATCAACCTTGAAACAGTCTGTGCTTATTTTATGGTGGTTACCGCCAGCATTGGCTTTTATAGTTCGGGTTCCAGATTTACTTTTCTTGGGAGGAGGTTTTGGCCACAGCATGGTAGGGTGGCTTGAAAAAGCCATTGGTTTTGCGGGAACCGCGGCACTACTAATTTTTACAGCTACGGCATGGGCAATGGTCAAGTTTGATATTCAATTCTTGCCCAATAAAACGCAAGAAGAAGACTTGAAAGATGTTGCCCAGCCCACTGAAGGGCAATTGGGTGATGAGTTTAACGAGACTCCACAAGACATTACTAATGATGAAGAGCTGCCAGAAGAATATGAACCTCGACTAGAAGTACCTCCAATTGTAGAGTTTGACAATGAATTTAGTGAGAGCGATGAGGAAGTAGAAGTGAAAAACGAAACTGCTCCTCTGGAAACAGTAGAAGAAGAATTACCTATAGAGGTACAAGCTTCAATTGAGTTATCCGCAACTCATCCACCGGTTTCGGAAACTGGTGCTTCAGAGCCAGATCAAAACAATGAATTGGAGATTGAAGAGTCTGCCAAAGAGGAAATCCTTTCGGAAAAGGAAGTGGATAAAAAACTTCAAGATACGGGTGAGTTCGATCCAACCCTAGATTTGGGGAGGTATCAAATGCCTGTTTTAGAACTCTTAGAAGACCACGGTACTGGTAATATCAGTATCAACAGAGAAGAGCTGGAGACAAATAAAAACAGAATTGTAGAGACCTTAGGAAACTATAAAATAGAGATAGACAAGATTAAGGCTACAGTAGGACCAACGGTTACGCTTTATGAAATAGTTCCTGCTGCTGGTGTGAGGATATCTAAGATTAAAAACCTTGAAGATGATATTGCTTTGAGTTTAGCGGCTTTGGGTATACGTATCATTGCTCCTATTCCTGGTAAAGGAACCATTGGTATTGAAGTGCCAAATCAAAATGCAGATGTGGTTTCTATGCGCAGCTTAATTGCGAGTGAAAAATTCCAGTCTAACAAGTATGAGCTTCCAATTGCTATAGGTAAAACCATTAGTAACGAGTCTTTTGTGACAGATCTTGCCAAGATGCCTCACTTGTTAATGGCCGGTGCCACAGGACAGGGTAAGTCTGTAGGGTTAAATGCCATTTTGGTATCACTTCTTTACAGAAAACACCCTTCCCAAATCAAGTTCGTTTTAGTAGATCCTAAGAAAGTTGAACTTACCCTCTTCAATAAAATTGAACGTCATTACTTGGCAAAGCTTCCAGATTCAGAAGAAGCAATTATCACTGACACCACTAAAGTGGTTCATACCTTGAATTCTTTATGTATTGAAATGGATCAGCGTTATGAGATGCTGAAGAATGCCATGTGTAGAAATATTAAGGAGTTCAATAAGAAATTTGTTGAACGCAAATTGAACCCAGAAAAAGGGTTCAAGTACTTACCTTACATTGTGTTGGTAGTAGATGAATTTGCCGACTTGATAATGACTGCAGGTAAAGAGGTAGAAACGCCAATTGCTCGTTTAGCTCAGTTAGCGAGGGCAGTTGGAATACACCTCATCATTGCCACGCAAAGACCTTCGGTGAATGTGATTACAGGTATCATCAAAGCAAACTTCCCCTCGCGTATTTCGTTTAGAGTAACTTCTAAAATTGATTCCAGAACCATTCTAGATGCTGGTGGTGCCGACCAATTGATTGGTAGAGGAGATATGCTTTTAAGTACAGGAAATGAGTTAATCAGATTGCAGTGCGGCTTTGTAGATACTCCTGAGGTAGAAGCAATTTGCGAATACATTGGCGGTCAACAAGGTTATCCCGAAGCTTTCCAGCTTCCAGAATATGTTGATGAAAGCGGAGTTGGATCTGGTGAGAGTTTGGTTGATATGGATCGCGATGCCCTGTTTGAAGAAGCCGCAAGACTTGTGGTACAACACCAACAAGGCTCAGCTTCATTATTACAAAGAAGACTTAAATTGGGCTATAACAGAGCGGGTAGAATAGTTGATCAATTGGAGGCTGCAGGCATCATTGGTCCATTCGAAGGTTCAAAGGCCAGACAAGTTCTTGTGCCAGATGAAATGGCTTTGGAACAATTATTGGAATCTATCAGCTAATTATAACTTTACGACATTCAAACAACTGATATGAAAAGAATAGTAACGGGGTGCCTAGCACTTTTAACAAGTATAGCCAGCTTTGGACAAGCAGATGTGAAAGACCCAAAAGCAAAGGGGATTTTAGATCAATTGAGTAAAAAAACAAATGCCTACACTTCAATACACGCCACATTTGATCACAGTTTAAAAAATGAAAGTGAAGGGCTTGACGAAGTAAACGAAGGCGAACTTTGGTTGGAAGGCAATAAGTTTAGAGTAAAGCTTGTAGGGCAAGACATTCGCTGTAATGGAACCACGCAATGGAATTTCATTGAAGATGATGAAGAGGTTACAGTAGAAGACTACGAGCCAGAAGGAGAAGATGCTATGATGTCTCCTACCAATATTTTTACGATGTACGAGAGTGGGTTTAAATACCAATATGTTGGGCAAATGAAAAAGGCAGGCAAAGAAGCAGACGTAATCAAACTTTTTCCAGAAAAGGCAGATAAGTTTTTTCATACAGCTGTTTTGTATATAGACCACGAGAAACTAGAAATTTTGAGTATAGAATTGAAAGGAAAAGATGGAAACAACTATGCGTATGCCATAAAAAGCTTTGAAACAAACGCTTCTTTTCCAAAGTCTACTTTTCAATGGGTGGCAAGTGAGAATCCAGTCATTGACGTAATTGACCTGAGATAAACAGAAATAAAATAGCGAAGAAGGCATCAATCATTTGATGCCTTTTTTTGTTTAAAGCTAAATATTCATCTTCATTTCAATAACTACTAGAGTTATATATTGTACCAATGACTTTTAAAGAATTAGGATTACAAGGAGAGTTGCTAGAAGGACTAGAAGCAATGGGTTTTGACCAACCTACTCCCATCCAAGAAACAGCCATTCCCATCATTCTAAAGGGAAGTGATTTAATTGGCTGTGCACAAACAGGAACCGGAAAAACAGGAGCATTTCTTATCCCATTATTGAACCAAATTAATGGTTCTAAAAGAGAGGGAACCCAAGCGGTTATTCTTGTTCCAACAAGAGAACTTGCTATTCAAATAGATCAAGCTTTACAAGGTTTTAGCTATTTCACAGATATTTCTGCGGTGGCAGTTTATGGGGGTAGCAATTCAGATGATTTCACCACACAAAAAAGGGCCATTCAATCAGGCGCTGATGTAATAGTGGCTACCCCGGGAAGATTCAAACAACACCTAGGGTTAGGGTATATGAAATTAGACACCCTCACTCATTTTATTTTAGATGAAGCTGACCGTATGATGGATATGGGCTTTATAGGTGATATCAAATTTGTTGAGAGTAAGCTTCCTAAAAACAGACAAACCTTATTGTTCTCGGCAACAATGGCAGCCGGAATAAGAAAGTTGAGTTATGACATTTTAAAAGATCCCCAACAGATCAACTTGGCCATAGCTAAACCAGCAGCTGGAATCAATCAAAGAGCCATTAATGTATATGATGGTAATAAGATTCCAACGCTCAAGCATTTGATTGATGGTGCAGAAATTAAGATGATGATCATTTTTGCAGCTCAAAAATCTACTGTAGATAGCATTCAGCAAGAGTTGAAAAGATCTGGTTACAAGGCAGAAAAGCTACACAGTGGCATGGATCAAAAAGACAGAGAGGCAACCCTTCTGGCTTTCAAGCAAGGTAAATTCAATATCCTAGCCGCAACAGATATTTTATCTCGTGGAATTGATATAGATGATATCAGCCACGTATTAAACTACAACATTCCCAACGATGCTGCAGACTATGTTCATCGTATTGGTAGAACAGCTCGAGCAGGAAAATCGGGTGCTGCCATCTCTTTTATAGACCCGAAAGACCAATTTAATTTTTGGAATATTGAACAGCTCATAGAGCGAACCTTAGACAAAGAAAATACTCCAGAAGACATTGGCGATAGTCCAACTTATGATCCAAAGAAACCGGGTAAAAACTCTAGTGGAAGATCAGGCCACAGGTCTGGAGGTCGATCTGGAGGTCGACAAGGGAATAATTCACGCTTCAATGGAAAACGTAAGTTTTACGGCAAGCGCAATGATGGAGGCAGTAAACCAAAAAGGAGAGATTAGACATTCAGCGCGCTCATACAATACGTGTATGAGGTATGCAGAAAATAGAGGTGTATTCAATGGACTTTGAAATCTTTACGCTTTCTAATGGCCTTCAAGTGGTTCACCAACAAAGAAAAGGTTGGGCGGCTCATGCTGGCTTTTTGATCAATGCTGGCACACGAGATGAGCCTAAAGAACGAGAGGGGCTTGCTCACTATTTAGAACATTGTTTATTTAAAGGAACCTGGAAAAGAAAGAGCTTCCACATTTTAAATCGTCTAGATGCGGTGGGAGGGGAAATCAATGCGTTTACAACAAAAGAAGACACCTTCATTCACGCTTCTTTCTTACCCAAACATTACAATAGAGCAATTGATATATTGGTTGATATCACTTTTCGACCCTCTTTTCCAAAGAAGGAGGTAAAGCGAGAAAAGGATGTAGTTACTGATGAAATTGCGAGCTATTTAGATAGCCCTTCTGATCAAATCTATGATGATTTTGAAGATGAACTGTTTAAAGAACATCCTCTTGGAAGAAACGTGTTGGGAACCAGTGAAAGTTTGAAAGCTACGAGCGTAGACGATCTAAAGGAGTTTCACAAAAACTATTATCATCCTTCTAACATGGTGTTTAGTTCTGTAGGGGATATTTCTGTTAAGAGACTAAAGAAATTACTAGAAAAGCACCTAGAGGGCTTTACCTCACAGGCCAATCAAGAGAGAGTTCAACGAGTTCCGCAAATGCGGTTAACAAATTTGAAGCTAGAGAAAAATGTGCATCAAGCCCATGTTATGATTGGCAGCCAGGCGTTTCATTATACAGATAAAAAAAGAAGGGCTTTTGTTCTCCTTAACAACATACTTGGCGGTCCTAGCTTGAACAACCGCTTGAATTTGAATATCAGCGAGAAATACGGTTTTGCCTATCAAATAGAATCAAACTACACAGCTTTTAGCGATGCAGGCATCTTCTCGGTATATATGGGAACCGATGCAAAGCATTTAGATAAAGCGAACGCGCTTGTATTAAAAGAACTAGACAAGTTAAGGTTAAAGAAATTAGGAACCTTACAGCTTCACCAGGCAAAAGAACAGCTAAAAGGCCAAGTTGCCTTATCTCAAGAAAGTGGATCAAGCCAAATGATGTCTCTAGGAAAAAGTTTAAATGCTTTTGGATACATTAGTTCTTTGGATACAATTTTTAGTGAAATTGATGCATTAACGGCAGAGCAATTATTGGAAGTGGCGAATGAGGTTTTTGATCCTACGCTACTCAGTTCTCTTACATTTACCCCTAAAGAATAAGAAATGGAGTTTTTAGATCCCAAAATTGAACAATACGTAAGCGATCACACAGAAAAGGAATCTGATATTCTGTATCAGCTTTATAGAGAAACGTGGCAAAAAGTGATCAACCCCAGAATGTTAGCCGGAAATATTCAAGGTAGAATTATAAGCATGCTTAGCCATATGATTCAGCCCAAAAGTATTTTAGAGGTGGGAACCTACACCGGATATTCTGCTATTTGCTGGGCAGAAGGGCTCGCTGAAAATGGCAAAGTCCATAGTATTGATATCAATGAAGAGTTGGAACCTTTGGTGACACGCTTTTTTGAAAAAGCAGGTGTGAATCATTTGGTGAAGCGTTATTACGGAAACGCCATGGATCTTATTCCTACTATGAAGCAAGAATGGGACATCGTGTTTTTAGATGCGGATAAGTCCAATTACCTCAATTATTACAATATGGTTATTGATCAAGTTAGGCCTGGAGGTTATATCATTGCTGATAATGTACTGTGGAGTGGAAAAGTGATAGAAGACCCTACCACTTTTGATGAAGATACCAAAGCCTTAGATGCTTATAATAAGTATACACAAGAAGATGAGAGGGTACAAACTGTTTTGTTTCCAGTAAGAGACGGCATCATGATTTCTAGAAAGCTTTAGGCAATTGTATGGTAGACAAAATCTTCTCCTAATTTCGCACAGTGGAAAACAAACTAGATCTTAAAAAGGTACTGCAGAATGTAGTGAAGCTCTTATTGAGTGTTGCCGCCATCTATATCATTCTAAAAAACGTTGATGAAAAGCAGGCACTAGATTACATCAAAGGGGTGAATTACCTTTTTCTATTTGGAGCATTCGTCACGTTCTTTATTTCTAAAGCAGTTAGTACCTTAAGAATCAATAGATTTTACAAGGCTAAAGGATTTTTATTGAGTGACTTGGTGAATTTCAGACTGTCATTGGCGGGCTTTTTTTACAACTTATTTATACCCATTATTGGAGGAGAAGGCTACAAGATTTTTTGGCTGAAGAAGAATAAAAACATTGATTTAAAAACAGCTTCGGTTGCTGCGCTTTTAGATAGAGCCAGTGGCTTAGTAGCTCTTTTTGTTCTAATTAGTCTCCTGTTTCAGGTGTCTACCATTCAAATTGAGTTTAAATATGCGGCACTGCTTATTCTTCCAGCGGTTTACCTTATTCAGTATACGGTAATGAAGTATGCTTTTCCTGGATTTTTATCGGCTAATGTTACCAATAGTGGCTTGTCTTTGCTGGTTCAAATATTCCAAATGACAACAGTATATCTGGTGATCAGATCTTTACATATTGAAGAGAATCAAGTTGACTATGTCTTTGTCTTCATGCTCGCTACATTAGCATACGTGCTTCCATTTATTGGTGCGCGAGAAATGGCTTTCGTTTTTGGAGCAGAGTACTTAGGATTAGATAAAGACATTTCTTTTGCGATTGGAATTCTCTTTTACCTTGCTCAAACAGGAACCTCTCTACCGGGTATATTCTTCATGGTGTTTCCGAGTAAAATTCAAGGCAAAGAATTGGAGTAGTTTACGTTCCGGATAAACTGCGTTTTAATGCAGTTTAGGTTTTGTTGGGGTGTGTTTTTATTGTTTTAAAAACATTTATTCCTTTATCAAATAATTCTTGAATTTTATCCATGGTCATCACTTCTCCAATATGAACAGCTCGTTCTTTTTGCAGAGGCTGGCAGTTAACATGCCATGCAAAGGTCCCATTGCTCGCTAGCCAATTCGTTGTCCAACGTTCTCCACCATACCTTGAAATAGTTACAAAATCATTAGAAAACTGCAATTCAGCATCAAATTCTAACCCTCGATTGATTAGTTTTTCCATTTCAAATTCATCCATATTCATGGTTGCTAGACTTATAAGTTCATCATCTTATTGATTAACTTTACTATTTATCATATTCCAATCAATTCGAAACTGTTCGCAGCCGCCTGCATACTTTCGGTCCAAATGTTTTTTATCAAAGATTAGGTTGGCTAAATCTAAATATATTGGCATACTTTCATTGATTGATACTAATGCTGTATAAACAGCACAAATTTGTGAGAAGTCCATCGGTCGCGGTACGTGTAGATCACTTCACCAGGTGCACCAATAGATTTATGGAATACTTTTCGAGCAATATAGTATTGCTCAGGTTTTACTTCGGTGGTAAACTCCATCCGTTTTCCAGTATACAATGTGGTATAGTAAGGGATTTGAAAGGCAAACTGCGATGCAGTTGTCATTGTTACATCGCCAAAATTTAATGGGCCTATCGCCATTTCGGTGGTAAATTGATAGGGCCTCCCAACCATATGAATCGAGTTGCTATCAGTAAGTTCTACCATCTCTTTTACGGTTTCTCTGTAGTACAATCCACTTGCATTTTGAGAGGCAGGTAAGAAAAAGAGGTTGGATATAAGACGTATGCTTACTAGTGTCAACGCAAAAATAATCACGGCAGGAACCTTTGTTCGAAGGATTAAAATGCCGAGAAAAAGCAAAGAAAGTGCAACCACTTTCAGCATTGCTGATGGCAATTCAGCTGTTTGCGGAACAAGAAGTAAACCCCATACAAGACAAGCCAAACTTATGATCCAAATACCAAGTGCTTTATCCCAAGATGTTGCTCGTTTTAACCTAGACTGAAAAACAATTATAGTTTGCCCAATAATGATGCTTAGAAAGGGAAGGAACATATAGAGGTAACGCTGTTTAAAGTCGGCAGAAAACCAATAGAGCCAGATATTGGCTACAACAAATACAGCCGAGAATTGAACCAGTTTGCTAGAGAAAACCACCAAACGAATACTTTTTTTATACCATAGAAGAGCAATTAGGCTCCAAGGGGCTAACAAACCGAGCACTTTAAACGGAAAAGAGATGGCTTGTAACGTGGTTTCCCACACAGAGTGTTCCAATCCTGTTCTTTGAGATGCCTCTTTGAATTGTCTTGCTAAAAAAGCCATGACGTCATCACTTTGCTCAAAAGCAAATAAGTATGAGCCAACCAAGATGAATAGCATCGCTATACCGACAAAGTGTTGCCATTGGAAAAGCATTTTCCAGTTTTTGTCCCATATAGATATGGCCAGAATCGTAAACGCTTGAAAAGGAAGAGAAGGGAGGCCTTTGGTTAAAAAACCTACAGCTACTAAGAAATAAGAAACCAAATAAAATCCAGTCCAGTTTTTTGTACTTCTAAAGTGAAAGAGTACGAATATTTGTAAACTCACAACTAGAGAATAGAAGAGGTCTATTTCTCCACTATTCACAGTGCCATACATGAGTAAATCAAGTCCTGTGTAATACACCAATGCGGCTGCAATAGCAGAATGTACACCTAAATGCTTTCTTGTAAAGAAAAATACCAAAAGCCCAGTGATAAGATATGAGAGAACCCCAGGTAGGCGCATAATCCATTCATCCATGGAACCAGAGAGATGAACAAATGAAGCCTGAACCCAATTAAAAAGAGGCGGTTTATTGTAATATGGCCAAGCGCAGATGTGCGGAACGATGTACTCCCCGCTAATCACCATTTCTGAAGTAACAATAGCTCTTCTGGGTTCTTCTGCTCTTAGCTCAATCACTTTTTGCCAACACAGCGTTACCGCCGAAAGAAACAGTAAGAAAATAACGAACGCTCTCGTCTTCTTTATCATCCCTTACACAATCCTAGTAAAAGCTGAATTCTATACCGATAGAGTAGGGAGGAATAGACCAACCCAAATCATCATAAATGATATTCATAGCTCTGTACCGAACTGGAATGGCGATATGATTCCAGCCCAAACGCGCTTGAAAGCCATAGTAAAGTCTGTTGTCAAAATCTGGAGTAAATTCTTTGACATCAAGACCTTCGTATTCGCTTCTGCTAGAATTGGCAAATTGCCAGGCGACATAGGCACCCACGTCTAGGTAGTTCCCAATTACATTGCCTCTGTTATTGGCAACAACACGAATGTTAAACTCAGCGTACAATTCGTGCATCAGAATACGGGTGTTTTCTGCTCTTGAGTTAAAGTTGTAGTTCAAATCTTCTGGAGACATGGCGCCTTCATAGTCATCGAAATAAACCCTATTGAAGGTGTATCCCCAATCAAAGCAAATGGCCAAAGCTTTAGCCAATTTCGTCTTGTATCTCGCGCCAAATTGAACGTAGTACGATTTTCCCCAGTTGTATTCTGGTGCTATCGTAACACGGTCCGATTCTGCTCCAGGCATAAAGCCACCAAAAGAAAAAGTACTGTGCGCAAATTTAAATCGGTTTGGGCCAAAGGTTTCTTCCGATTTGTCAACCGGTTCATGACTAAATACCACATTTTGAGCCCAAATTGTACTGGAGCTCATTGCCATGAAAAGTAAGAGATAGATGTACTTCATTATAGATCAATTTCTTGGGTGTAACCATTCAGGTAAATGCGAATTCGAGTAGGATCTTCTATTCTCGTATCCATCTCTTCTAGTGTAAGGGTAAAGGATTGTAGGGGTTCCATTCTAACTACCCAATATTTATTGAGAAATCCGTTTTCATTTTCTACATGTACATACATATGGTTGAGCCCTATAAAGCTATTTGCCTTGAGGTTGAGGTCTCTGTAATCGTATGCTGTAATTGTTATGCTATCAGTCTCCAATATTGCTTCAAATGTTACCACTGGTTCTTCCGCTTCATTTGTAAAATAAGTAGCTTGGGGAATGCCAAAACCATGAGCGTAATCGTAATAGGGATAAAGGTGCGCACTCTTTTCAATTTCTTTGAAAAGCTCCATGGCGCTCCAATCTGGGTGCATTTGTGCCACACATGCGGCAAAACCCGTTGTAAGTGGAGATGAGAACGATGTGCCATAGGCAGTAGTGATTGTTCCTTTAGGGTCTGCAACTACAGCTTCAGCATAGTGGCTCACATTTGGTTTCATTCTTTTGTCTGCTGTGGGTCCGTAAGAACCAAAGTCGATGTGAATATTGATGTTGGGATCCACTCCACCCACGGCCAAAACACTGTCAGCATCTGCTGGGGTTACAATGGTCTCCCAGAAATCGGTTCCTTCATTTCCCGCAGAATTAACAATAAGAACACCTCTTTTTGCACCCTTGTTGGCCGCTCTAGCTATGGGAGATGTTTTTCCATCCATGTCTTCTTCCATGTACCTGTGATATCCATACCCAAGAGAAGAATTCACCACTTTAACACCTAAGGCTTCTGCCCATTCTAGTGCTGCAATCCATCGGTCTTCTTCGCTTTTCACCTCACCCGGACCTTCTGTTCTAGCCAAAAGAAAAGTTGCGCCCGTTGCTACTCCCAGCGGATAGTCATTGTGCATGCCAGCCACATTGCTCAATACCATTGTGCCATGGCTATGTTTTGCGTACACATAGGGTCTATTTTTTACGAAGTCAAATGTCTTGATGATTCTTTCGTTAGATCGAATATGCTCAAATGCCTCATGGTAATCTACCGAAGGGAAACCAGCATCGAAGATGGCCACTTTCACGCCTTCTCCATTGATGGATCGCGCTATGAAGGTGTCTCCTTGCATTACTTGAATTTGTCTTCTTTGTAAGCGCTCAAATTCATCTTCTCCAGCAAAAGCATTTTGGTTTTTACTTTCGGCCAATACGCCATGACTTTGCATTGCACTCACTCTTTTCACAAAAGGCAACGATCGAATCAATTCTGCTTGATTTTCATCTCCATAAAATGCCTGCGCATTTAACCATCGACTAGACCATCCTAGGCTATCTGCCAAATGAGACACAGATTGAATATAAAACAGATTTACTGGCTTGTCTTCTTCATGTTCTATGGGGAAACCATTCATACTTCTGCGCCAAATTGCTTCGGCTGTGAGGTAATTTAATGCGCTATAGTCTACATTCGCTTTATCAGTAAAATACGCCCAATACTTTTGTTGAGCCATTGTGCTTGTAATGGAAACAAGCATTAGTGCAAAACCTAGAAGTAGTTTTCTCATGAAAAGTAATTTGTGGGCTAAAATACAATGAAATGAAGCAATTTGACCTAAGGAGCGATACGGTTACACAACCCAGTAAGGAAATGCTGAATGCAATGATGATTGCACCTACTGGCGATGACGTTTTTGGTGAAGATCCTACAATCAACAAATTAGAAGCTCATGCAGCCGAATTATTTGGGATGGAGGCAGGCTTGTTTTGCCCAAGCGGCACCATGACCAATCAAATAGCCATTAATGTACATACTACTCCTGGTAGCGAGGTAATTTGCTCTTCTTTAGCGCATATCTATTGGTATGAGGGAGGAGGAATGGCGAAAAACAGCCAATCTCAAGCGCGCTTAATAGGAGATGAAAGAGGTATGTTTAGCGCAAATGAAGTAAGTGCTTGTATCAATCCAGATGATGTTCATGCAGCGAGAACCTCTTTGGTAGCACTTGAAAATACAAGTAATAAAGGTGGTGGAGCCATTTGGAAAGAAGCCGATGTAAAAGCTATTGCAGCTGTATGCCAAACGCATCAATTACCATTGCACCTTGATGGAGCTCGAATATTTAATGCTTTGGTAGCGAGTAACTCTTCTCCTTTGGCTTGGGGAAAAATGTTTCATAGCATATCTATCTGCTTGAGCAAAGGCTTGGGCGCTCCGGTAGGTTCAGTATTGTTAGGCTCAAGGTCTTTTATCAAAGAGGCAAGAAGAGTGCGCAAATCTTTTGGTGGAGGA
The DNA here is from genome assembly GCA_965658375.1 of Salibacteraceae bacterium. Taxonomy (GTDB): domain Bacteria; phylum Bacteroidota; class Bacteroidia; order Flavobacteriales_G; family Salibacteraceae; genus CBFHSD01. The sequence continues at coordinate 35,704 of CBFHSD010000013.1, read as the reverse complement.
ATGCGACAGGCAGGTATAATTGCCGCTGCAGGTCTTTATGCGTTAGAAAAAAACATTGACAGACTTCAAGAAGATCATGGGAAAGCACAGGCTGTAGAAACTGCCTTTGTCAGCTTGTTTGGGAGAGAGAATGTACTTCCTGCCGAAACCAATTTGGTTATTTGCAAAGCAGGATCGCCAGAAAAGGCTCAGAGCATTTTAGGGCAATGGAAGCAAAAAGGATTACTTGGAGTTTCTATGGGCGGAGATAAAATCAGGTTAGTGACTCACCTGAATGTAAGGGAAGAAGACATGCAAGCTATATTGACTATCATTAACCAAACTGAAGTATAATAAAATGAGATTTACTATTGGATTGCTGCTGATTGCAAGCTTATTGTTCTCCTGCGAACAACAGAAGGAGAAAGCGATTGTGAAGGGGAACATCAAAGAATCAAAAGTCAATGCGCTTTTTGCTGGTGGGAGAGAGGCTTTTAAAGATTACTTAGAAACCCAAATGCGATTGCCAAAACCGGCAGAGTACTTTGGGGTGAATGCATTTGTGGATGTAGAAATTGTTTTTGATACGGCAGGACGCATTCGCGATGTAGGTATAAAAAAAGTAGAAATCGATGCGGATAAGGTTCCCAAGGAAGCTTTAACCAACGGGCTTATTCCTCTGAATGAATGGTTCGGAGCAGAAGCCTCTAGGTTGATGTGGTTGAGCATGAACAAATGGAAACCTGCTGAACAGCTAGGTAAAGAGATTGCGGCCAAACAAATGGTAACTATTTACTTCGAATCTCCTCAATATGTACTGAATCATAGAGAGGAACAAGTGAAATACGGACAGCTTATGCCTGATTACGCAAAGAATCATGCCTTGTTGTTTTTTGAATCAGGAACCTATTTAATTACAGAAAAACAATGGAAAGGCGCAGAACAACAGCTCACTTTTGCTACTCAGTTGGTGCCAAATTATACAGATGCTTGGTACAATTTAGGGATTGTTCATACTCAATTAAAGAATCCTAAAGCCGCATGTGAATGTTGGATGATTGCTGCCGAACTTGGTGATGTAGAAGCGGAGCAATTGGTTCTTGATAATTGCCGTGCCGTTGTAGAGAGCTTAAAAACTAAGGAATAAGCCTCGTTATTGTGATCCCGCAGGGGCTTGTGCATTTTGTTGTCTCATTTGTATTTGAGATTGCTCGTACAAAATGTATTGACGGTAATTTTGGTATTGCCCAGTTCCGAAAAAGTACAGAATACCATTTAATGGATTCACTTTTTGGTAGCCCTTAATAATGTGTGTTCGAGTCATGTTTTGATCCAACACTACAAAACTCGGGTAAGACATTTGATTGTCTAATAGAGATGCAGCAAGCGTATGTGTGCCCTTTCTTACTCTTCCTGTTTTTGGATCTGTAACTGCGGGAGCAGGATTTACAAAGGTGTGCCCGTTAAAGGTGATTTCTTCTGCCATTTCAGCATCTAATTTCACTGCATAGTAGTATTTGTTCATGGCTTCAATGATCTTGGGGTCCTTGAAGGTAGATTGGTCCATTTTTTTGCACCATCCGCACCAATCGGTATACACATCAATAAACACCATTTTAGGTTCTTGTTTTTGAAGTTCAACGGCTTCATCCCAGCTTAACCAATTGATTTTGGCTTCGCTTTGAGCCTGCAGAAAGAACGGAATACTGAGCAAGAGTGCTATGGTGAATTGTTTCATGCTGAATTACTTGTTTGATGGTGTCGCGGGAGTTTCTGGTGTTGAAGGTGCAGTTTTTCCTGCCGCATATTCGTCAAAAGAAAGTCCTCCAATGTAGGCTTCTTCATTAATGTATTTCAACAGTTGAAGAAACTTTGGAGCATCATAGTATCCTGGAGCGTTTCCTAAATGCTGAATCTCACTACTGAAAAATGTTGATGTTGGGTATGCATTCACCTTAAGAGCGCCTGCAAACTGATGTTGTGCATTTCTGCCTGATTTGCCTTCTACGTAGTTTGGATTTGTGAAATCATATCCAGAAAATTTCACGGGATCCTTTCCTTCAGCATTGAACTTAACCGCGTAGAAATGCGCTTTCATATAAGCAATTACCTCAGGGTTTTTAAAGGTTTTGGAAGACATCATTTTACAAGGACCACACCAAGAGGTGTAAAAATCAACATAGATTTTCTTCGGTTCGCTTTTGGTTGCTGCTTCTGCCTCTTCAATGGTTAACCACTGTATTTTCTCTTGTGCCAAACCAACATTAGAGAATAGGAAAATGCTTAGAAAGCTCAGTAAAACGATTTTCAAATTTTTATGCATAAGGGCCAAATTTACCTTAATAATGTATAAAAGGCGAAGTCAAAACCTGCCTTTTTCATTAAAATATGTTATTCTGATTCTTTACTCGATGATTAGCTGACATCGAGCCTTATTTATTTCAACCACAGAAACGGTGCCAGTTGGTTGTATACAAAGGTTAAAGGCAAAAAAAAGCGGAATCAATTGATTCCGCTTTTAAAATGAATTAGAATTTCTATCTGATATCGTGCATCATCTTAAGCAAAAGCTTAGAGAGCAAGAATAGTATGATGGAAGCACCTCCCGCCATAAATACGAAGATCATAAAGAAGTCGTAAAGGGTTTCAATCTGAAAGCCAATAATACTAGGAGTAGGTTTAGATGGATCTGGATAGAAACCACTCAGTACCCCTGCAAATTTGTTTGCGTTCGCCATTGCTAAAAACCAAACTCCCATTAATAAGGAGGTGAATTTAACTGGAGATAGTTTTACAACCATTGATAAGCCAATGGGAGAGAGTGCCAATTCACCAATGGTATGGATAAAGTATAGGCCAACCAACCACATCATACTTACTTTAATGTTTGGATCTACATCTTTAACTCCAAAGGCGATTACTAAGTAACCAAGAGCCAACATGAATAAACCAATAGATTGTTTGTAAGGAGATGCAGGTTCCATTTTCTTTTCACCCAATTTGGTCCATAACCACGCCATAATAGGGGCAAGGGCAACAATAAATAAGGCGTTGAATGATTGGAAATAGGATGCAGGCATTTCCCATGCACCAATATGCCTATCTGTTTGTTCATCTGCAAAGAATGTAAGCGAAGCTCCAGCTTGTTCAAAAGCCGACCAGAAAAAGATAACGAAGAGGGCACATATATAAATAACACCAATTCTTTGTTTTTCAATTTTCGTAAGGCTTTTATCTCGAATGATACTCAGCATTGCAGTAATTGTGATACTTAACATGGTTGCTGCAATTTCATCTAAGCCTGCAAACTTGAAGAGCGTAAATCCTAAGGTCAAAGCAAGTCCTAGGTATTGAATCATTTCAACCCAATTGATCGCTTTTTTGTCTTCTGGTTTCACTATTTCTTTCACTGGGGGTAATCCAACAGGCTCACCCTTAGCAGTAACTACATATTTGTTCTTTAAGAATTCAAATATGATGGTAGACAAAACCATGCCCATACCTGCGGCAAAGAAGCCCCATTTAAAGTCTGCTGGATCTCCTGTATCTCCTAAGAAACCGGTTACCAATGGCGCAATAAAAGCACCGAGGTTAATACCCATGTAGAAAATGGTCATTGCGGAATCCATTCGGTTATCGCCTTCTGGATACAACTGCCCAACCATGGTTGAAATGTTGGGTTTAAAGAAACCATTACCAAAAATCAAGAGGCCTAAACCACCATAGAATAGAATGTGCGAGATAGAAACACCATCGGCAGCTGAAAATTGTTGGTAAAGCAATGCCGAACCAAAAAGCATGAATTGCCCGATGGCCATCATAATTCCACCCCAGAAAATAGATTTCCTATTCCCCCAATACCTATCGGCCACATAACCACCAATGAGTGGTGTTAGATAAACCAAACCGGTATAGTTTCCGTAAATGGTAGAAGCCAAAACTTTATCCATTAACAGAGCTTTGGTCATAAACAGAATAAAGATGGCACGCATACCGTAGTAGCTGAAACGTTCCCACATTTCAGTAACAAAAAGTACGTAGAGCCCTTTAGGATGACTTTTAGACATATATAGATTTTTTGAGTTTAAAAATTACAGTGCGCCAAAATAGAAAAATATCACTTACAAGTTCTCTTTCAAGTAGTCGGTCATTTTAGTGTACAAATGCAAACGTGTGTTCCCACCGTAAATTCCATGATTTTTATTCGGATACATCATGAAATCAAATTGTTTGTTGGCTTCTACTAAAGCACTAACCATATCTGCAGAATTTTGGAAATGCACATTGTCATCACTATTGCCATGAATCAAGAGGTAATTTCCTTTCATTTTTTCTACATGGTTGATAGGTGAATTGTCATCATAGCCATTCGGATTCTCTTCTGGTGTATGCATGTAACGTTCTGTGTAGATGCTATCATAATACCTCCAAGTTGTTACCGGTGCCACCGCAATGGCCGTTTTATAATGATCGGCCCCTTTTGTAATGGCTAATGAGCTCATATAGCCACCGTAACTCCAACCCCAAATACCTATTCTTTCTGCATCTATATAAGATTGACTGCCTAAATACTTGGCAAAAGAGATGTAATCTTCGGTTTCTAGTCTACCTAATTGCAGGTGCGTAGATTTCTTAAATTGAACTCCACGAGCACCTGTACCTCTATTGTCAACAGATACTACGATATAGCCTTCTTGTGCTAAATATTGGTGCCATAAATAGTTTGTTCCTGCCCATTGGTCTTTTACTGTTTGCGAACCTGGGCCGCCATAGATAGTTACTAAAACGGGATATTTTTTGTCTTTATCAAAATTAAGAGGCTTTATAGCCCAAGCATTTAACTCAGTGCCAGATTCTGTTTTAAACGAGAAAAACTCTTTTGGTGATAAGCCTACAGCAGCCAAACGTTCTTTGAGTTCTGTGTTGTCTTTTAATACTCTTATTTGCTTGCCGTTTGCATCATGTAAACTGATGTATGGAGGTTGATTGGCACTGCTATGGGTATTGATGAAGTACTTCATCCCTTTGCTAAACTCAGCAGAATTCCAACCTGGTGATGTCGTTATTGCTGTTGGCTTCTTTCCACGTTTCAATTTGTAAACCTCTCTTTGAGTGGGTGAGTTAGCGGCTGCAGCGTAATAGAAGGTTCTGCTATCATGGTCATAGCCGTAAAAATCTGTCACATCAAAGTTGCCCTCAGTAATACTGGCCATTTCACCAGTGTTTAGGTTTAACTCGTGTATGTGATTAAACATTGAAATTTCTGAAGTGAATATCATACTCTCATTGTTTGGAGTAAATGTCCAGCTATCGTTCACATCAATGTATGTTTCGCTTATTTCTCTGTAAACCTCTTTTACGCTTCCAGTTGTTGCGTTTGCAATCATATAAGCAAGATCACTTTGGTGCCTATTCATGAGCATAACTGCTAACTCATCAGCATTCGCAGTCCACTTTATTCTAGGGATATACTCCTTTTCATTTGCTGAAGTATGTATGAGGTCCATAGATGCTTTTTCTTCCAGATTATATACATAAATGGAAACGTTAGAATTGTTTTCTCCGGCTTTAGGGTATTTGAATTTGTACTCCTCTGGATATAGTGTGCCATATGTGCTCATGAAGAATTCTTTTACCTCGGTCTCATCAAACCTGTAATAGGCTATTTTCTTTCCATCTGGGCTCCAGAAAAACGCTTTGCTAAATGCAAACTCCTCTTCATATACCCAATCTGTAGCGCCAAAAATCACTTCGTTTGACCTTCCATCTTTAGAGATTTGAGTTTCTTCTCCTGTAGATAAGTCGATGAAGAAAAGGTTGTTTTGTCTCACAAAAGCGACTTTGTCACCCGCTGGTGAAAAAGTGGCAAGTCTTTGTTTCCCTCCTTTTGAGATTTTGGTGAAAGATTGAGATGCTCTGTCGTAAACAAAGTTGTGCTCTCGTGTAGATCTTCTGTAGATTTTCTCAACATCCGTTTTTACTAGAATTTTTTGTTCATCAGCAGAAAATGAATATCCCGAAATACGTTTCAGTTGCTCTTCGTTAGTGGTTTGCATAAGAGTATCTAATGCTTTACCACTTTTGTATTGGTACTTTACTAGAGCTACTCCTTTCTTGGTTCTGGCCAGTGAGGTATAATGTATGCCATCATTCATTGAACGTAAACCCCATACAGACTCGGGTCTGTATTTGGCACTTGCATGGATGTCTTCCAAGGTGAATTTCTCAGTTTCTTGACCAAATGCAAAAAGCACAGTGCATGCTGTAAATAAGGAGATAAACAATTTCATATAGACATGTATTTGGATTGCAAGCCGCAATATAAACATTGAATCTCACCTCAAGAGGGAGATAAAGCTTGAAGGCCTTCTTTTTGATTTGTCAGCACACCTCGGTAGCGTACATTTGCAACAAATTTAGAATCAGGATGAAATTTTTTATTGATACAGCTAATCTAGAGCAGATTAAAGAAGCCCATGCATTGGGAATTTTAGATGGTGTGACAACAAACCCATCTTTAATGGCAAAAGAAGGCATTTCTGGTGCCCAGAACGTAACCAAGCATTACCTTGATATTTGCGACATTGTAGATGGACCTGTAAGTGCGGAGGTTATTTCAACTGATTTTGAAGGAATGATTAGAGAAGGCGAAGAGCTTGCTGCTCTGCACCCAAACATTGTGGTTAAAATTCCAATGATTAAAGAGGGCTTAAAAGCCATTAAATATTTCTCTGATAAAGCAATACCAACCAACTGTACTTTAGTATTCTCTGTAGGGCAGGCTATTTTGGCAGCTAAAGCTGGAGCTACTTACCTTTCTCCATTTATTGGAAGATTGGATGATATTTCTACAGATGGAATGGACCTCATTGCAGACATTAGAGCGATTTATGACAATTACATGTTCGAGACTCAAATTCTTGCAGCTTCTGTGCGTCACACAATGCACATTGTTGATTGTGCCAGACTTGGGGCAGATGTAATGACTGGACCCTTGTCTGCCATTGAAGGTTTGTTAAAACACCCATTAACGGACATAGGCTTGGAAAAATTCTTAGCGGATCACGCTAAATCAAATGGATAAGTTTAAAAAGCGTGTTTCATCAGAAACACGCTTTTTTTTTTGCTCCCGCACTCGCACGTTTAGAAGGAGCTTTTTGTAGCTTTGCGAAAAGTATTTGGTGATGGCAGAATTGATTCGAATTCATTCCGAGAACCCCGATTTAAAAAGCATACAGCATGTTGCTGAGGCCATGGAAAAAGGGGCGTTGGTAGTGTATCCAACAGATACGGTATATGCCATTGGCTGCTCTTCTAGCCATGTTAAGGCCATTGAAAAGGTAGCTCGATTGAAAGGGTTGAAAGCCGAGAAAGCAAACTTTGCTTTGATTTTCCATGATTTGAGACATTTGGCAGATTACACTAAACCTTTAGATAATTCTACTTTTCGATTAATGAAGAAAGCCTTGCCTGGCCCTTTTACTTTTATTCTTGAAGCGAACAACAAGTTAACAGGCGTATTTAAAAAGAAAAAGGAGATTGGTATTCGTGTTCCAGACCACCTTATTCCAAGAGAAATTGTACGTGTTTTAGAAAAACCAATTATCACTACTTCTATACACGATGATGATGAGTGTATCGAGTACCCTTCAGACCCTGCTCAGATTTATGAGATGATGCAAGATCAAGCAGATATTATTATTGATGGAGGCTATGGGAACAATATTGCAAGTACGGTGGTTGATGCTACGAAAGGAGAGATGAATGTGGTGCGTGAAGGATTAGGTAACATAGAAGAATATTTATAGAGATGGCGTTTAGTGATGGTCAGTTAGTTTTTGCAGCATTGGTATTGGTAGGTAGTTTTTTGCTCTTTGGTCTAGCCTATAGAAAGGATCTTAAAATGGCTAAAGTAATGGGGAAAAACGTTTGGAAAATGCTCGTTTTTATTCTTGGAACGTTGACTTTGTTTTATGTTTCCATGAAACTAGCTTCCTAGAGAACAAAGCAGTTTCAAGTTACTTATTCATCTTCCTCTACTCTATGTATGTAGTAGCGTAGATCCAAAGACAAGTAGGTTCCTGTAATAGGTAAAGTTTGTTCTACTTGAACTTGGCCATTCATTCCTAGTTTATTCAGATAAATGTCTGTGTAAGGCAAATGATAAGACAGGCCAAAGTAAAAGGTGCCAGATTCTTTAGAACGGTACTCCCATCCTAAATTGGCATTTGTTCCAGCTTGAATCCAGCTATTACGAGCAGATTCCTGCACAGTTCCGTATTCTTCATTGAAGGAGGAAACATCGCTTGGAAAAAATTCAATACATACTCCCAATGCCGCGTTGATATAGCTTTGGCTTCCCGTTTGAACATAAAATAGGGCGTTTATGGGTATTTCATATGAAACAATTGAAAACGGCATTTCACTCGTGAAAGAAGGGTCGGTTTTTGAAATGGTAGAGGTGTAATTTCTCTTTGTGTAGCGGATACCAGATTCTAAAGCAATAGTATTGGTGATGTTGTGGCGTGCCATAAAACCAAAAGAGATTCCACCGTTCAATTGCAATGAGTAGCTTGATGTATCAAGAATAAGCTCTTCATAACCTTGCCCTATCAATGATGAAGGTAAAAATGACTTTACTTGAAACCCCATATTATTCCCGCCTTTTTGAGCGAAGGCGGTGAGAACTAGAAAAAATACCAGTAGCGTTGTAAGACTGTTTCTCATATGAGTTTAGTTGTTTAAAAAGTAACCTAGAAAGGCTAAGCCAAGAGCAATAAAAGAAATGGTCATTACCACCCAGCGCATTGCTTTTTCAGGCATGAATTTATTCCTAAAATTACCAATTGTCAAATTATTCAAGTGTCGCGCCTCTTTCAAATGCTTGTTATGAATTCCCACCATGAATTTGCGCTTGTGATCATCAGACTCTATATGCTTTTCGTAAGGGATTTTGTGTTCGATCAAAAGGTTTACAAAGAAGTTCCCTTGCTTTACATCAGCAAAAAAGAATACCGTGTACTTCCTGTTACTCGGGTGTTCTCGCCAATTGGTAAAATCAAATGTTTCTTCTAAGTTCATATAATCCTAATATGCTGGCCTACCACTAAAATGCTATTTCTGCGAATGCCATTGAGTTTGCAAAGTTTCTGAATACTTGTACCGTATTGCTCTGCAATTTTATATAAAAAGTCTCCTTTTTCAACTGTGTGAAAAGCTGCATCTGAAGGGAAAGCAGCGTATCCGTATTTTGTTTTTTTCAAAGTTAGTGAGTCAGACTCTAAAGCAAACTCTTCAAAATCAATAAAATGAGCTGGATTAAGTGGAACTCCTTTAAAACGAATTTCCCAGTGTAAATGACTTCCTGTGCTGTGCCCAGAGCTCCCGCCAAGACCAATAAGCTCTCCAGCTTTTACCAACTGCCCTGGCTCCACTTTTATGCGATGCAAATGTGCATAGAGCGTTTCTAAGCCATTGTGGTGTCTAACAACTACCACTCTGCCGTACCCACCATAGTACCTTGCCACACGAACCATTCCTGAAAAACTGGTTTTAACAGTATCCCAAACCTCAAGGTCAATATCCATTCCATTGTGGTTTCTTCCATCTCTCCATCCAAATCCACTGGTTACAGTGCCTATAATGGGTGGTTCAAAGTTGCCCATGTTTTCGCCAACCAATGGCAATACAAGGGTAGAATCGCCTGCCAATAGTTCATCAGATTTATAGGGGTTTGGTCGATCTGTAATCCAACTATGGTAATAAAAGTCTGCGGGGTATTGGCTGGTGTCAATAGATTGAGTAGGTGTGGTTTCTTCGTTTTGAGCAATGTAAATATTGATCTGTGTTATCAAAGGGTAGGGGATAGTATCTAATTCAAAGAGAGAGTCAACCACATGAAATACTTGATCAAAGCTCATATGTGGGATTTCGAGGTATGTATTGATTTCTCGAATGGTTTGTACTGGAGGGTGCTCCATTTGGAGCAAAGAATCGCGGTAGTGGGCAATACTGACTGAATCTAAATCATCTACTTCATCCAACAAGCTAACCTCTCCGTACATTACCACTGCGCTTGCAGTGTCCTTGGCTTGTTGGGCTGTTAGGTCAATGGAAAAAACGAGGCATGCTAAAAAGATGAAAATGGCTTTAATCACGAGCCAAAAATAAGTTGATTTTTAATGGCATCTCTCAGGAGCTCGCACTTATATATTCACTTTGGTGTATTGAAACAATGTTTTTATTTGTAACATTATTAATCTAAACCTTTGTTGATATGAGATTTTTGAAAATTCTTGGTATTATCCTTCTTTCACTGCTAGTAATTGTAGTGGTGATAGGCTTCATGCAACCATCAGAACTTAAAGTTGAGGCTTCAACCATTTCTAAAGCTCCCGTAAGTGTATTGTATGATCAAGTTAATGATATTGAAAAGCGCATACAATGGTCTCCATGGGAAGGTATGGACTCAAATATGACCATTACACTAGGCGAAACAACTATGGGAGTTGGTGCTTCTTACTCTTGGACAAGTGAGATAATGGGGAATGGAAGACTCGAGTATGTAGATTGTGAACCGAATAAACACGTTATAGGGAACCTTTATTTTAATGAATCCGGTGCTCCCGGAGTAGGGGCGTTTATTTTTGAACCAGTTGAAGACGGCACAAAGATTACATGGACAATGTCAAATGATTTGGGATCTAACCCTTTTATGCGTTTGTTGATGTCAATGCAAAAACCTTTTATGACAGCTATTTTTCAACAAGGAGTGAATAGCTTAGACTCTGTAGCTTCAGCCGTTCCAGTAAATACCAGTGATATTCAAAAGGTAGTGTTGCCAGCGTTCTCCTACCTCTCTGTTATGGATTCATGTTCAATGGAAGATTTTGGTGCACACATTGCCAAAGATTATGGTATGATTATGATGCATACTAAAGGACAATCTTCTGGTGCACCAATGGCTATTTATTACAGTTTTGATGAGGCTACGCTCTTCTCTGTTTTTGAAGCCGCTATTCCTGTAGATGCTGCAATGGAAGGTACTGATGAGATAAGCAAGAATGCTGTTGAGGAACGCCTTTATTTAAGAGGAACCCATTATGGACCTTACGAAGAAATGGGTGATTTATGGAATGAAATGGAGGCACTTATTGCTGAAAATGGCATTGAAGTGATTGGAAACCCTATGGAAGTTTACGAAACAGATCCAGGAACTGAAACAGATACTTCAAAATGGTTGACTTATATCTACTATCCAATAAGCGAATAGGAAATAAAGAATTGCTAGAAGGAAGCCTTTCGTCATAAGACGGAGGGCTTTTTTTAATTCCACATGATCCGGTTGCCCAACTTCATTTCTTGACCTGCCATATTAAGCTGCAAGCGCGTAAAATTGATCAATCTAATTTCAAATTGCTCTAGTGATTTGGATTGAAGAAGACTTAGTTTTTCTATATCATCTAAATCAAATTGTGAAATCATGTGCAAAAGGTCTATTGAAGGGGCATTAAAACCAACAAGGTCTATTTTCAACTTCATAGCCATTTGCGCTAATAATCTGATTACTTTTTGATTGCTTGTGGTAAAGCTTGGAATGGAAAAAGGTTTGATAGATCCACCCGGATAGAGTCTGTCTGAGAATTGCTCATTGAAAGAATTTACTTGAACCAGTTGCAGTCCTTCAATCTTCACATTCATTCTACCCCCATCAAAACGTTGTTTAATAGATCTTAATCGACAAACGGTTCCCAATTGTGCCTTTTCTTGGTTAAAAGCTGGTATAACAGCAAACTGGCCACTGCTTACTTCAAGTTCTGTGAACAGCTGTATGTATCTTTTTTCAAAGATGTGTAGTTCCTTCACCTCTCCTGGTAGAACAACCATGCTAAGGGGGAAGAAACCCATTATTTTTTCTGAAAAAGCCACGAAGGATTAACAGTAAATGCTTCCATTTTGTTTTGAATAAATAAAAATACGAACGCTCCCATGGCATAGCAGAGTATGTCAACAAAATCTGCAGTGTAAGATTGACTTTTTATTGGCAGTATCCATTCGAAATAAATAGAGGTAATCAGAAAAGTGTAGAATACATTAGAAATGCTGATATGTTTAGGAATAAAGTTGGGTAAATATGAAATGATGCATTGTAGCATGAAGAGCATGGTGGGTATGGCAATCAAATCATTCAAATAATAGCGTAAAGTCTCTGGGTAATTCGCAAAGGATTTCCCCATTCGTTGAATGATAGAATGGCGAGGAAAAAGAACAACGGAATAAATTTTTTTAACCTACCGTTACCGAACTTATCCACACTAAAAATGAAATTATGGCATATAGAATGAGCTGTCCAAATTGAACAATTCGCTTTCCCAAAATCACGAGGCTTCCATCATCCTTATTGATTTTGATAAACTGAAGTTTCAAAGGGTCTTCAAGTCTTTTGCTATTCTTTTCTTCTGGTTGTTTGGTTAAGCTGCCACAGCTTTCGCAATGCTTCTTTTTTCCAGAAGTATATTCGTTACAATTTGAACATTTTACCTGGTGTCCAATCATTTTGTAGCTTCAATCGAATACATGTATGGAATGTTATTTTTCAAACTTTTGAGCTGGTATTTATGCATGCCTATTTCGGTAAAGTCATCTCCAATTTTATAGCTCGAGTAATTAAACTCTTGAACATCTCTAATTCTTAATCCCGCCTTAGCCAATGCTGTAATAATGGAAGATAGTGGATGGTTCCAGTAATACTCTGGCATAGGGGTTTCAAGTTCAGTGCCTGTGTAACTTTCTTTGGCAATTTCTTTTTGTATACCAGGAAAAAAATACGGTTCTCTGATGTTCCCCGTGGTGGGGTCGAAAATCCAAAACACTGGGTGGAAATCAACCATATAAAAGGTTCCTCCTGGCTTAAGCAATGCAATTACTTGTTCTGCCCATAGGTCAATGTCATTCAACCAAAGCACAGAGCCATAACTCGTAAAAACAATATCAAATTGCACTTTAACCAATGTACTAGCCTCAAGCGCATTGCCCTGTACAAAATTGGCTTCCACATTCATCTGTTTCGCGAGCTCATTTGCTTGATGAATAGCTTCTTGAGAGAGGTCAATTCCTGTAATCTGTGCGCCTTTTTTTGCCCAACTTATCGTGTCTTGTCCAAAGTGACATTGCAAATGACAAAGACTTTTTCCTTGCACATTACTTAGTGCTTCTTGTTCTGGGATACGCAAGGAATTTGAATTTTTCTTAAAACCCTCTAGGTCATAAAAATCACTATCCATGTGTAGTTTGGTATATGTGTCCCAGAGCCTTTGGTTTGCTCTGTAGGCATCGTCAAGTGTTGTCATGAGGCAAACATAAGTTCGAATGGCTTAATGTTATTGCTATGAATGGTTCTCGATTGTTCTAAATGTAAGGTTTATTCTAGGGCTCGTCACTTTTTTACTTTTTGGCAGTTGATGCAACCAATGTTCTTGGGTATTGCCTCTCATAATAAGTAGGCTTCCACCGGCTAAGTTGAGGTTTACTTTTTCTCCTGTTGTTTTGTGTTTAAAACTGAATTTTCTTTCTGCTCCCAAACTCAAAGAAGCAATGGCTCCATGCTTTTGAAGTTCTTTTTCATTGTCTGCATGCCAAGACATTCCCTCTTCACCTGATTGGTATAGGTTTAGCAAACACGAATTGAAAGATTCTTTACTAATGTTTTCTACCAGAAGTTTTAATTCTTTCAAAGAAGAACTCCAAGCTAAGGCCACTTTTGTAGAATGGGAGTAGGTGTAATTGTATGCTTCATCTCCATACCAAGCTACTTTTCGTTTGGTAATGATTTTTTTTCCAAATAGTTGAATTTCATCTGATTGCCAATGTATTTGACTACGAAGAGAGTAGAAGAATCTAGATTCTTGCTCTAACGAAAGCACGTTTTGTATCAATTCAACAGACCCATCTTTGGGTAAAACATTCTTTTGAGTGTATTGCTCTTGATGAAAAAGATCTCGATTCATACAGCATCAACAAGTGTTGGCTAGCTTAGTTTTTAATAGTGAAACTAAAGGTAGAGCCAACGTTTACTTCACTTTTTACACTAATCTTACCCCCATAACTCTCTGCATAAAATGAGTCCAATACCCGTTCCTTTTTGGTTCTCAGTGCAATAAGTAGAGTTGTTGCTTTCATTTTTGAATAAATCATTGATCTTTTCTTTGGGTATACCAACTCCACTGTCTTTTATCGAGATTTTTATAAAACCATCTCGAGGTTCAGCAAAAAGTTGAATTTTTCCTCCTTTAGAGGTGAACTTAATAGCATTGCAAAGAAGGTTTGAAATGATGGTGCCAACCATCACCTTATCACTAACAGTTAGACACCTGCAATGCTACAGATATTGATGCATTTGCCGCAGTCTATTCAGAGAATGCAGAAATCTTCATGAATATAGGCGATAAGGAACCCACACTGAAAGGAAGAATGATTCAAGGTAATTTTGTGTTTGATCATGAACACATTACCGGGAGAAATGGAGCTTTTCAGATTGTGGCGATATACGAAGTAAAAGAAGGAATGATTGTTAGGGCTTGGTTTGTACGTTAGCGTCCTTTAGCCGTAATAATCCGTAGGAGACAGATACTCGTTTTTTCTTTCAAGCAATAAATGAATAAAATTAGGGTAGAGGAGTTTTAAATAATCGCGGTTTAATTGTATGCGTTTGCCTTGTGCATGAATGCTTAGAAAAGTACTTTGATAAACACTCAGTTGGTGAAAGGGAATAAGCCAATAAGCGTTTAGGCTGTTGGCGTTTATGAGGGTTACTAACAAGCCTTTTTCCCATATTTGTAAAGATACTTGCCTTGTTTCATCTCTATTTTTGAAATGGCTGTCTAACGGATCGCTCATCCAAAAAACTGGAACTTCCCCTGTTTCATAATCACTTTTGTGAGAATAAAAACCCAAAGTTTTTCCAAACTCAATTTCCTGAGATTCCGAATTTCCAGTAATTATCATGACTCCTTTAAACAGATTAAAGCCTTAACTTGTTCGAATGAGTGAAGAATGATTTTTTTTATTAAACCATTCTAAATCCTTTCGCTCAATCCAAATGAAACCTTAACCAGGAATGACTCAAATCCTTAACGATAAACAGAATTTCTATGATGAAATATGGACAAAGCCTTTGTGGCTTGGTTTGTTTTCGGTCGTTGTTTCTGCATTCCTTTATACTGCATACTATTTAATCGCTGAAGAAGAAAACTATCAAGAGGGAATCATCCCTTCAGTTGTAATTCCTGCTATTGTTGCTCCAATATGTGCTCTTTTTATTAGAAGGTATGTGAGGAAAATTAAAGAGTATAGTAGAAACATGGAGGCTTTGTATACCACCAATAGAAAACTTCTTTCTGCCCTCACGCATGATTTACGCAGCCCTTTGAGTTCTGTAAAATCTGCAATGGAATTAATGTTTTTAGGGATTTTAGAGGATCATGAATTGGAAAGAATGGGGCAAAAGTTAACTGAGGATGTTGACAATGTCTTAAAGCTTCAAGATCAGATTCTGGAGTGGGCTAAAAGACAAGAAGGGATAAAATCAATAAAAGTCACTCGTTTTGAAATAGGTGAGCCTATTCAGTCCATTATTAGCATGTATGCTCAACAGATTAAAGCAAAAGAGCTTGACATAGAGGTGTGTTTTAAACAAAAAAACTCATTACAAATGGATTGATTATTATGTCAATGCCGAGTGTGAGAGTGCTATGAAACATTTTCGGATATTTGCCAAGTGAGAAGTACGAGTTTGTTTTTTTTAGTTCAAATGTTCTTTTTAGTAGCCTGCAATAGTCAAAATCAAAAGAAGAATGTCGGGGTGATTAGTGGCTTAGACTCAAGTGAAAAAGAGAAAACACCAGATACCTCTCTAATTATTGGTCATGGATTTGATTTTGAAAGGAACGGTAAGGATACCAATGTTCAAGTATTCTCTACTACCTTTATAACGGATAGTAGTTTTGACTTTCGAAGTATTCCTGTTTCATCGCTTTTAAGAAAAGAACTTACACAAAGAAGAACTACAGCGAACCAGTACACTATTGATGGCTTGCAATTTTCTGGCAGCGATGTGAGCAAGGCTTATGCCTTGTTAAGCAGTGAATTGTTTAGCGAATTAGAGGCGCATCAAATCAAAGGAGAAGATGCAAAAGGGAATGTTCATTTCACTGGCTATTTCACTCCTGTATTACAGGTAAAGGCATCGTTAGATTCCATTTTTCAATATCCATTTTATGCCTATCCAAAAGGAGATCAAAGGCCTCTGCCTACTCGAAAGCAAATAGATATTGATGGAGCCTTAAGCAATAGAGATCTAGAATTGGCATTTGCGAAAGATGCTTTTGAAGTGTATACCATGCAAGTACAGGGTTCTGGAATAGTTGAATATCCTGATGGAGAACAATCAATGTTTCGATATGCTGGGAACAATGGTTACAAATACAAAAGTATTGGCAGGCATTTGGTAGAATCAGGAGAAATTAATGCTTCGGAATTGTCGCTTTCTCGACTGAAAGAATGGATGGTGGAGCATCCAGATAGTGTGAACAGTCTTTTGGCAATTAATCCTTCTTATGTGTTCTTTGAAAAAGGAAATAACCTTGATGTAGTTGGAGCAGAGGGAACCCGTTTACAAGTTATGATTTCTGTAGCTGCAGATCCCAAGTTTTTCCCATTAGGAAGTCTATTGGTTCTTGAACGTCCGGTCCTAGATAAAAATGGTCTACTCATTGGAAAACAAAAGCAATGGGCTATTGTACAAGATGTCGGAGGGGCTATTAAAGGACCGGGACATATTGATATGTATTTCGGCAAAGGAAAAGAAGGTGAAAATCAATCTAAGGCCCTTCATCATTACGGAAAAGTGTGGCTTATTTTGCCTAAGTAATGCACTTTTGCAATTAAAATTAGAAGCATGGATACAGTAAAAATAAAAGGAGTTGAAGTACTACTCAAAGAAGACTTTCCGCAAGCGGGCGCTTCACTAGAAGAAATGTACTATATCAAACAAAACTTGAACGAAGAAAGCATTTACGACATTGAGGCTGACGTAAAAGTAATTCTTACTGTTTCAAGTTTAGATACAGGAGTTTGCGCCAACGAAACGCGCATGTTCAACGAGCTCATGTCTTCAAAAAAAGGAGTTAAAACCATTGTGGTTTCAAAGGATTTACCTTTTGCATTAAAAAGGTTTTGCGAAACAAATGGAATTGAAAATGTAGAAGCAGTTTCAGACTACCGTTACCACGATTTCGGAAACGAGCTAGGTGTAGTAATGAGCACTGGTCCGTTGAAGGGATTACTCGCTAGAGCAGTAATCGTAGCGAATAGTGAAAACAAAGTTGTGTATTCCCAACTTGTTCCAGATATTTTGCAAGAACCAGATTATAAAGAAGTTGAAGAAGCCGTTGACAAACTGCTTTAAAATGTTGAACTTCATGCCGCAATTGATTGCGGCATTTTTTTTGTTTTTATATTCCTATGAATCTGAGTAAAACAATCCTTCTTTTTGCGTTACTGCTAGGTGGGCGTTTGTCCTATGGGCAAGGAACCGTTTCGTATGGAACAGTGCATGAAGGAGATACCATTCCATATGTCATGTTGCGCTCGGTATACGTAATTCCTCCAAAAACCTTTACCTCAAAAAGAGAACGGAAACAGTATGAACGTCTCGTTAAAAAGGTGAAGAAGGTTTATCCCATGGCAAAAACAGCCAAAGCCTTACTCAATGAATACGCTACCCAAATAGATTCTGTGGAGACCCGCAAACAAGAAAAGAAGTTTTACAAGATGGTTGAAAAAGAACTGGTGGCAGAGTATCAAGATGATATTAAAGACATGACAATGAGTGAAGGCCGGATTCTAATTAAGCTCATAGATAGAGAAACCAGCGATACTTCTTACGAACTCATTCAAGAGTTAAGAAGCAAGTTTACCGCTTTCTTTTGGCAAGGCTTAGCCCGTGTATTTGGCCAAGATTTAAAATCGCAGTACGATCCGGAAGGGGCTGATAGAGAAATTGAGATGATTGTTTTGCAAATAGAAGCAGGATTGATTTAGCTATTCTTTTAGTATATCAAATTGTCCGTTTTGATAGGAATATCTTCCAGCAGAAAAGAAAGTTTGTTGTCCGACTGATGCAATAGCTTCTAATGGAGAAGAGAGACCCCATTGTCCTTGGCAGTGCTTTTTGCTAATGTCAAGATTGCCTTTAATCACTTCAATATCTATTTGGCAGCTAATGATATAAGGATTTACATCTTGTTTTCCAAAGGCTTCTTCCATTACCAGAATAACTTCACTAAAGACACGCTTACCCATTTCTAAATCCCATATTTGAAGACCTTTCGTAACCATTCCTCCTCCTGATCCGTACAACCTATCTTCCCAAATGATCATGAGTTCTAAACTTCCATTTTCTCCGAGGTCAACATCCTTTATTTCAAAAGAAAAATCACCATTCGGTTCAAAATCGAATAAGGTGTAAGCTCTCCATTTGCCTTTCACTAGAGCTTGCAATTCTGGATACATGCCATCTGCATAAAGAATATAGCGTGAGGTGTCGTTGGATAAAGTTGGAGGGTCTTGAGCAGTTGCTAAAAAACGAAGACTGAGAAATAAAAAAAAGAGTAAAAACCGCATGTATTCACTATTTAGCAATTCTAAAAGCAAGGTAAGCCATGGGTAAGTACGCTCCAAAGAGGTCGAGTAGAATGAACCATGTGGGGCCACCAACATCTAACACCATTACAATGCCTCCAACTAAGAAGAATGCTCCCATACTCATGGTGAGCCAAAAGGTCTTAGAAATTTTAGCAGTTGTGAATGCGCCTAAAAATGTACCAGCTGCATGAGCAACAAATGGTGAAATGAAATGCTTTGTCTCGAAAAGAGGTATAGCACTTTTGAGGTCAATAATTGAGGTTCCCTCAGGTAAAGGAATGACTTCCATGCCAAGGTAAATAAGAGATAGGTTAACAACGTTGCCAACTACAGCGCCAGCAATAAAAGCGAGAATACCTTTCAATATAGGATGCATAACTAGAGTATTAGGTTCAAGAGTAAATCGAAAAAAATGCCTTGTTTTTGACTTCGTCTAAGGCATGAGATATCTTATTTTTTAATAATGGCTTTAAGACGCAAAAAACCCTCTTTAAAAGATTCTGATGCTTCTGAAACACCTGTTTTTACTTCTTCCCAGTTTTCTTCTTTAGACTCGCTCAGTTCTTCCCATTTTTCAATGAGCTTCTTCTTATTGTCTTCAAAAGTCTCCAAAGCCTGGTCGTACTTTTCTTTCAGGTCGTCACTTAACTCTTCCTTACGGTCATGAACCTCATTCATTTTATCGGCTACTTCATCAATCAAATGATTGGTCTTTTTCTTGAGTTCTTCTTTATTCATGCTGTTTTGTTTTTGTTGTAGCTAAAAATAATAAAATCTTGAATCACTGGTGTAAGAAGATTTGAACTAAACCCTATGGTTTTATTTAATGCTGTATTTCGAATCTAGACTCCAAGCTTCTGGCCGATCCGAAAAATGCATTTTCGTCAGTTTCCAAACTTCCTTGAATAAGTCACTTTGTCTATAGTTTTCCAAGTCTTCTGGGGTGTTCCAGTGAGAGTAAGTCATAATAATATGAGGAGAATCAATTCCTTGAATAAGTTCTAAATACTGGCACCCGGGCTGGTTCCTGATTTTGTCTTTGTAGTGCTCAAAAGTTTCCAAAAAGGTTGGAATAGCTTCTAACTCAAAAGTCATTTTCACAATTCTAATCATCGCTTTTAAATTCAATAACTACCATGTCGTTCACATGCATATTCAATAGTTTGCTTGCATTACCTTGATTAATTGCAAGCTCCAGTAGGTTGGCTTCATTGAAAAAGGCCATGAGGTTGCCTTGTGGTACGTCTTGATAGTGTTCATGAATGGTTCTTAAACGCTCTCGCGCTTCACGTAAAACAATATTCATCTCACCGTTCTTAATGTGCTGTTGAAACAACTTTTTTGAAACATTAGTAATTAGATTACCGTAGGCGTCAACGTGTTCTACATAAGCTCTTAAGCTGTTTTCGTGAACCGTAGGAACTAACTGTGCCAACGTTCTATAGCCATCTGTTAATTCTCCTAATTCACTGGGTTCAACGCCTTCAAAAAGCTGACATGCGAGAAGAACAAATAAATCGCGAATCAGGTTCATTCCTGGTTGAATGGCAGGTAAGGAGTAAACCTTCTTTTCTTGTTCTCCCAAGATCAAAGAAATAGCTCCATTATCAGGTAACAGAAAATAGTGTCCTTTACAATCTATCAGCAGGTTTTCTTTGTTTAGTATAGCCTGATTATTTACATTAAAAATATGCACTGTTCCTTTAGGAAAGAAGCTCCACGCCTGCTTTAGAAGAAAAGATCCTTGGTTTATATTATGTGGCTTTACCTCATGACTAATGGGTGAAATATGAACATGAGGGTTTTGTAACCATACGGATCCGTTTATGGTTGAAGCGTAATGATCTTTAGTGCCTAAATCTGTCGTTAAAGTCAGGATTTTCATTGAAAGTGTCGAACGCGGAATTCCCTATTTTTGCAGTGCTAAATTAGCAAACATTTTACCTTATTCACGGCAAAAAATAAGAACTTGCAAGAAGCTCAATTCGTATTAGACATAGAAAATCCCGTTGAGGTTTTAGGTGTAAATAACGCCAATTTAAACTTGATAAAATCCTTTTTTCCAAAGCTGAAAGTCTTTTCCAGAGGCAGACAAATCCATGCAGTTGGCGAAGAAGAAGAGTTGGAACGTTTCCAGTCCAAACTGCAACGTTTAATCACGCATTTCGAAAAGTACAATCAGCTTACAGAAAGCAATGTTGAGGTGCTCTTAAGAGAAGATCCGGAATTGGCACAATCTGCAGGTGTGAATATGGCAGATGTTCTAGTTTACGGTGTTCACGGAAAACTGATTAGGCCTAAAACCAAAAATCAAGTAGCAATGGTAAAAGCCATTGAGAAGAACGATATGGTTTTTGCAATAGGCCCAGCGGGTACGGGAAAAACATACACTGCGGTAGCCTTAGCTGTTAGAGCTTTGAAAAATAAAGAGGTGCGCAGGATAGTTCTTTGTAGGCCAGCTGTAGAAGCTGGAGAAAACCTGGGTTTTTTACCAGGTGATATGAAAGAGAAGTTGGATCCTTACTTGCAACCTTTATATGATGCGCTTTGGGATATGATACCAAATGAAAAACTGGATGCCTTTGTTGAAAAAGGAATTGTTCAAATAGCACCTTTGGCTTTTATGCGTGGTAGAACTTTAGATGATGCTTTTGTTATTCTAGATGAAGCTCAGAACGCAACAGAAAGTCAAATGAAGATGTTCTTAACCCGTATGGGGATGAATGCCAAATTCATTATAACAGGTGATGAGTCTCAGGTAGATTTACCTAGAAATCAACGCTCTGGTTTAATTCATTCTAAATACCTGCTTCAAAGAGTTAAAGGCATTTCGTTTATAGAATTAGACGGCCAAGACGTGATACGCCATAAGTTGGTGAGAAAGATTATTGAAGCTTACGACAAACCCGAAAAAGAAACGAAATGAAAGCATTGACAGAGTCTACATTTAAATTCCCAAATCAAACTGCCGAGTATCACGGTAAAGTAAGAGATGTATACACCTTAAAGAATGATGTGCTTGTTATGGTGGCTTCAGACCGTATTTCGGCTTTTGATGTTATTCTTCCCAAAGGCATTCCTTTTAAAGGTCAGGTGTTAAATGCTATTGCATCTCATTTTTTAGATGCTACCAGTGACATTGTTCCCAATTGGAAATTGGCAGTGCCTCATGCCAATGTTACAGCAGGTAAACGCTGCGAACCTTACATGGTAGAAATGGTAATAAGAGGGTATTTGGCAGGGCATGCTTGGAGAGAGTATAAAGCAGGAAAAAGAACTTTGTGTGGAGTAGATCTTCCAGAAGGATTAAAAGAGAATGACAAATTGCCAAAACCTATTATCACCCCTGCTACAAAAGCTGTTGAAGGCCATGATGAGGATATTAGCAGAGAAGAAATAATAGCTCAGGGAATTGTGCCAGAAAGTGAATACATTCAATTGGAGAAGTGTACCCAAGCTCTATTTCAAAGAGGGACGGAGATGGCAGCTGAAAGAGGTTTGATCCTGGTGGATACAAAGTATGAATTTGGAAATTATAAAGGAGAAATCACTTTAATAGACGAAATTCACACACCCGACTCTAGCCGTTATTTTTATAAAGAAGGTTACGAAGAGCGCCAAAGCAATGGCGAGAAACAGAAGCAGTTGTCTAAAGAGTTTGTACGAGAATGGCTTATGGATAATGGATTTCAAGGAGGAGATGGCGATCAAATGCCAGAAATGTCAAGTGACTTTGTACAGCAAGTGAGTGAAAGATACATTCAGCTTCATGATGCTATTACGGGTAAAGCATTTCAACCTTCAGAGCTAGAACACATCAACGAGGCAATAGAAAAATCTGTGCTTGACTGGTTAAAAGAAGAGGACTACTTTTAACTCCTTCTTTATTAACATTTTACTTGTTATAAATAAGAATCACTTACGATAACCTACTCTGAATACTTTTCATTTTTGAATTTAGAGTTTAGTCTTATGAAATCAATAAATATTGCAGTAGCAGTTTTAGCACTTTGGATGTTGGCCATTACAGGCGTTATGCTGGTTCAGTTGTTTTAAGAGATTAACTTTTCAGTTAATATTTCAATCATGCTTTGCAGCAATGGTCTCGTTTCTTGGTTGCCGTGATCAGCTGCTTGCTGTAAGAGCAATGCCGCCTTTTTTATGTCTTCATCATTCACTGTTTCAAACGTATCAAATATGCTCATGATTTCAATCGCCATTGTATAATCAGCATCCTTAGCAATTTCGCAAAGGTCATGGATATAGCTCTCCATTGGGTGTCCAGCTTCCCAAATACTTTGCAATAACAAAACAGCATTGTTTGGCTTCTTTTTTAAAGCTTGAAGAGTATACTTTGGCGTGTCTTCATGCTTATTTGAGGCTAAAAGCTTAAAAGCTTTTTGCTGTATATTCTCATTTTCAAAATCTGTTACAATCTGAATCAATGCAGGAATTAAAACGACATCACCTACCTCTTGTACTTGCTCTAGCGCGTTACTTACAACTACATCTTCCGTACTTTGTAGATCACTAAGAACCTGATTCCTCTTTTGGATTCGCACCTTATCTTGAGCCTCTTCTCTATTTGACATACCACTGAATTAAAAATGCAAAAGTAGTCTTCTCATTCGGTTTAAAATAGCCTTTTATCTTAGTCAATAACGGCATCTTAATAATCAAAGCGTTTAACGTTGCGTGATGTGCAAAGCTCGACTTACTTTTGCCACATGAGATTGAGTTGGGGTTTATTCATCTGCTTTATGGCTTTTACGCAGTTTTCTTCTGCACAAAGCAGAAAGGTAGAGAAGGCATTTGAAGCACTTTGGATGTATGATTATTTCAAAGCTCGTGAGGTTTTTCAAAAGACAATCGATAAAGAATATTGTGCTTCTACCTTTGGCTTAAGTTTGGTTTATGGCCAGGAGAAATCTCCTTTTCAACAAATAGATAGCGCATATAATTATGTTTTACTCAGTGATTCATCTTACCGATATGTAAATGAAAAAGAGCGCATCGAGCTCAATGGTTTAGACATAAATGGAGTAACCATTAAGAAGCAGAAGAATACGGTCAGCAAGATGCTTTTTGAACGAGTGCTAAAAGAAGGACGTTGGGAACGGTATCAAGATTTTATTGACAGTAACCAATGGTCTACCTTGCTTGATACTGCAATTGCGTTAAGAGATGAAAGTGCGTATTCAAGAGCTTCAGATACCAATACTTTTCAGTCATTTCAATGGTTTATCGAAGGCTTTCCAAAAGCTAGTCAAATTGAATTGGCCCAAGCCAAATACGACAGTTTGTTCTATCTAGATTTCACAAAAGAAAAGACACTAGATGCTTACCAAAGGTTTTTATTCGAATACCCTGATAGCCCGCAGAGAGCCCAGGCAGAGATAGAAGTGTTTAGCAAAGGAGTAGACGCTCAGAATCCTGAGTCTTTCTATTTATTTATTGTTGAGAATCCTGAAAGTCCGTACCTAGGCCAAGCATGGGAAAACTATTACCACTATTCAGTAAAATATGGAACTGTTCAAGAGTATGAGGCATTCATAAATACCCATCCACAATCGCCATTGGTTCCAGAAGCTACCGAAGCTTTGGCTCTGGCAAAAGAGTATTTCTTCCCTTTTCAAGAAGGCGAAAAATGGGGGTTTGTGAATCAAGAAGGTCAAGTGAGAATTGAAGCACAATACAATTGGGTTAGCTCTTTTAATGAGGGAAAAGCAGCAGTTGGTATGAATAACCTTACCGGATACATTACCAAGCAAAACGATACCTTGATTAAGCCTTTGTTTGATGAGGGAGAAAAATTCGTGAATGGCATTGCTCGTGTTGAGATGAACGAGCAGTATCAATTGATTGATTATAAAGGGGACTTTTTAACCAATACTTGGTACAATGACTTGGGTGTTCCAAGTGAAAATAGATGTTATGTGGCAAAAGGTTTTTATGGTTTTATAGAAGTGGAAGGTGGTCAAGAAGTAATTCCTCTTTTGTACGACAATGCCTATGATTTTAAGAATGGAGTAGCCATTGTAGAAAGAGAAGGACTTTACGGTTTAATTGATCAGAACGGTGAAGAGTTTCTCAATTTTGATTTTGAAGCGATTGAGCTTGGAAATGACAGTATTGTTCGTTTGAAAAAAGAGGGTAAATGGGCGGCTTTTACATTCAATGCTGATACGATTATTCCTTTTGAATACAGCTACATTGGATCTTTAAGTGATGAACTCATACTCGTTATTCATTCAGATTCAACTCAATATTCATACGTAAATAAGCAAGGAGAAAAAGCCTTGGATGGCGATTGGGATGTGGACGAAACTACGCCTATCTATGCCAATTTTGAGAATGGTGTTGCACGTTTTAAGAAGAAAGGAGTTTTTGGACTAATTGATACCGCTGGAGCTAAAATCTATCCTGCATTGTTTGATGCCATTGGTTCTTTTGACAGCACCTTAACCCCTATTAGAAGATATGGAAAATGGGGGTTCGCAAATGCACAAGTGAAATTGGAAATCAAATACCAATACACCTATGCCGAAGGTTTTGATAAAGGTTTAGCTAAGGTAGAGCGCGATGGTAAAATGGGTTTTATTGATGCAACAGGAACAGAGATAATACCTGTTTTATTTGAGAAAGCAGAGCGGCTTAAGCCAGATTTATTTCTATTGGAAGAACAAGGCAAATTAGGACTGTTGAACATATCAGGAGATACACTTATTCCTTTCGTTGGAACCGACCATTTAGTCATTGAAGACCAATACCTTGTTATCCTGAACAAAACAAATCGACTGATTTATGATTTGAAGGGACAGAAATTTATTTTTAATCAATTAAAAGGTGTTGAGACCAAACAAATTGGTTCCTTAGAAGAATGAGGTGGCTCATCAAACATCGCGCTGGAATAGCAGGAACCATTGCCTTCCATTTTTTGGTACTGATGATTTTTTCTTTGGCAACCGTAAGAGATTACTCAGATACAAGGCAGGCAGAAATAACCATGGATTTCACCGAGCAAGAAATCTTACCAGATGAAAATGAACAAAGAGCAGATGAACAAACTGCTAAGAATCCCTCATCTAACAGAGCCAATAACACTGCATACGATCCTAGAGAAGCTTCGCGCATTTATGAGCAAGAACAGCAGCAGATCAATCAATCTGTAGAAGAGCGCATTCAGCAAGAGATAGATGAAGAATTGAAACAATTGGAAGAGGAGGTAATTGCAGAACAACGCGCTTCTGGTTATGGATATACAGAAGAAGAGGCCGAGGCATTGATTGAATCAATGAAATCTGAAGAACTCAATCAGGTAGAAGAAAAACAAGTTCAATCTGTAGAATCAAGTAAATTCGAAGGCGAAACCAACATCACGTATAAACTAGATAACCGCTATGATCAACGCATTGATGTAACCGTTTACTTGTGCGCCAAAGCTGGTGCAGTTAGTGTTAACATTGCTGTAGATCAACAAGGAAGGGTTGTAGCTGCTCAAGTAGATGAGCGACAATCTGCCAGGCATGAGTGTTTGAGAAAAGCAGCATTGAGAGGTGCCAATAATGCGCGCTTCAATGCAAACTCAAAGGCTCCAAGTCTTCAAAAAGGCAGCATGACGTTTACCTTTGTAGCACAATGAATTTTCTAGCACATGCTTTTCTTTCAAAGAATCGAGAACATTTGGTTCTTGGCAATTTCTTAGCCGACTTTCTTCGGGGTAAAGAAATTGGTGCAATGGATCCCTCTATTCAAAAAGGGATTCAACTCCATCGCTTTATTGATGAGTTTACAGATCATCATCCCGCAGTGGAAGAATTAATACAGCATTTTCGTGATCCATTCAAAAAGTACTCAGGAGTGGTGGTAGACGTTTGGTTCGACTTTTTTCTTGCTCATTATTGGCAAGAATGGACTTCTCAAGAATTTGAATCTTTCAAGCTTAATTTTTATCATTTGATAAAGACCAATAATCATTTGATGAATGAAAGAGCAAAGGGTTTTACCCATTACATGCTTACAACAGATGCGTTTGAATCTTACAGGTCACAAGAAGGAATTTCTCGTGTTTTGAGCCAAATGTCTGGAAGAACAAAGTTCAATTCTCAAATGGAATTAGGTGGATTGGAATTGGAGAAAAACTATGATAAAATTCGTTTGTCGTTCAATGCTTTTTTTCCTGAGTTAATAAAAGCTTGTGACCAATTTATCAAAGATGAGTTCGATGATGCAGCTTAAGAAAATCATTACCAAAGATGGCTCACCCTCATTGTTCAATCCTCATTTAGATGAACCTTACCACAGCAGGCTTGGGGCGCTTTCAGAGTCTCAGCATGTCTATGTACAAAATGGTTTAAAGGCGGCTTACACCAAGTTTGGTCATGTTGATCTGCTAGAAATGGGTATTGGCACAGGACTTAATGTATTGTTGAGTTTAAACCATCTGATAGAGTCTGATTATCTATTGGATTATACAGGAATTGAATTATTCCCGATTAATGCTGCACATCAACAAGAATTAGAGTTAGAAAAATATGCTTCAAATACCAAGGTAAAAGAGGCGTTTCAATCTTTCTTAGATACTCCTTACGGACGAAGAACATCTTTTTCCGAACAGTTCAGTCATCTTAAAATCCAAGAGAATCTCCTCACTATGGAGCTGCCTCAAGAAGCCTTCAATTTAGTCTACTTTGATGCTTTTGGTCCACCAACACAGCCTGATCTTTGGACAGTAGCACTCTTCCAGAAACTTTACGGTGCTATGCAACCTGGCGGGATGTTAGTCACCTATTGTGCTAAAGGGCAAGTGAGAAGAAATATGATAACAGCTGGTTTTGAAGTTGAAAGATTGCCTGGACCACCTAGAAAGAAAGAAATGTTAAGAGCAAATAAATCATGAAAGTAAATAAGTTCAATATCCGTGTATATGCCTTTATCATTAAGGGTCAATCAATTTTAATCTCAGATGAGAAAGGCTCTGGCCACTACTTTACCAAGTTTCCAGGCGGTGGTTTGGAGTTAGAAGAAGGTTTGAAAGAAGGTCTTGAAAGAGAGTTGCAAGAAGAGTTGGACTTAAGTTTCGAGGTGGGAGATTTAGTGCACATCACAGAATCATTTATACAATCAAAGCTAAGACCAAGTGAGCAAGTGATAGCTGTTTACTATTTGGCAAATTCAAGTGATATAGATTATGTGGTAGATGGTTCTGTACCCGAAAATGCCGATCAGTTAGAAGAGTACGAAGTGTTCAAATGGGTTCATTTGCGTGATATCAAACCTGAAATGTTAACCTTTGAATCAGATAAACAAGCACTTAAAGTTTTGTTAGATACACTCAATGAATAGGTTCATTTTCATTTTCATGCTTTTTCCAATGCTTGGTCTTACCCAGTCTGCAGAGAAAACTATGCGTAAAATTGAACGTGAAATGAAACGCATTGAGCGTATGGAAAGGCAAGCCAATAAAAGAACAGTTGGCAAGTTTTATCCTTTAATCACATATACGCCAGAAACAAGTTTAGCTTTTGGTGGAAATGTTCTTTTTGAACATCGTCCTTTAAAGGGAGATAGTATCACAAGGTCTTCGTTTGGGAACCTGAGTGCCATTTACACGCTTAAAAACCAATTTATTGTTGGTTTTGGAAACAGGGCATATACCAAAAGCAACACATGGTTTATTCCAGGAAGAAGTGCTCTTCTTTATTTTCCTTATTCCTATTATGGGATTGGAAATGAGGATGAAACAGAAGAAGACTACACCAGTTTTGAGTTTTCTACACAGCAACTTTTCTTAAGAAGAATTGGAAAGAGTAAGCATAGAGTAGGGGTACATTGGAGGCTAAGTACAGCACAAATAAATGATCTAGATATTCGGGGAGAGCTTGTTACAGGTCAGATTTACGGCTCTCAAGGAGGTTTTACTCATCAACTTGGAGCTGCCTATTCTTTTGATAACAGAGACCATCTTTTTGCCACTAGTAGCGGGACTTTTGTAGAGGTGAAATCACTAGCTCCTTTATCCTTTGTGGGAGATGAATTTGGTTTTAGCGCTATTGAAATGGACCTGAGAAAGTTTTTTGATTTAGATGAGCAGGTGCTCGCATTAAGATCTTCTAGCGCTCTCCAGTATGGTAATGTGCCGTTTTATCAATTGGTTTCTTTAGGCAATCAACAGCGCATGAGAGGTTATGTGTGGGGCGAGTATAGAGATCGCTTTGCTTGGTTCAATCAAGCAGAATGGAGAAGTGGCTTCAATGCTTATGGAATAGGTGTTGCCGCTTTTGCTGAGCTAGGAGCAGTTGGTTCTTCTTGGGAGGATTTAACCAGCTATTGGAGAGCCAGTTTTGGTGGTGGTCTGAGATTAAAACTCGACTTGGAAAACAAAATGCATTTGAGGGTAGATGCTGCCTACACTACAGATTCAAACTTTGGAGTTTACATTGGTATTGGTGAGTTTTTCTAAACACCAATTCGCTTACTTACCTGTTCTTCAATTTTTTGGAACAATTGCAACGGTCGGTATGTCCTCCAAGCAACTTCTTGCAAGTTTCCTCCAGATAAGAAATATTGATCGATGTTTATTTGGGCAAAATCGCTCAGAACGTGTTCCCGAAAATTGAGAAGAGCAATCCAGCCGTCTTCTACTTCTTCAAACCATTCTTCATAATAACTATCATCTGAACTGTGAAAGTTCATGACATTTTCTCCAATCAGAATAAATTTATTGATTCCAAGGTCACTCAATAGATCAATAACTTCTCTTTTAAGGTACATGATGTCATTGTACAAACAGTCGTTCCATTCTCCAATCATTTCAATAATGGTAAATCCGTCCTCATAGTCGGTGAACAAGATTTTGATGAATAGGGTGTTGGACTCAAATGAATCCCACTGAGGATGAATCACATGGTCATAAACAGCATCTTGAAATTCAAATTCACTGTAAATTCTTCCATAAAAAGGAGAGTCAGGATCAGATTCTGCTGTGTAAAGATTT
This sequence comes from Salibacteraceae bacterium, assembly GCA_965658375.1. GTDB lineage: Bacteria > Bacteroidota > Bacteroidia > Flavobacteriales_G > Salibacteraceae > CBFHSD01. The sequence continues at coordinate 6,027 of CBFHSD010000013.1, read as the reverse complement.
CTCCAATTCCAATAGGGTTCTATGCTATGCATGTGGCAAAACTAAAGGCTTTGTTTGAATAATTTTCGGTGTTATTGTAGAATTCATGGCAATGTAAATTTCGAACAATTGAGCAGATAGATTAGTTTAGCGTCAAACTATTAAATGATGAAAAAAACAGGTCTTTTAGTATTGATTTTTATGTGCTTTACTGGAGCGCTTCGAGCAAAAGAAGGGATGTGGCTTCCAATGTTATTAGAGTCCTTGAATCAAGACGATATGTATTCCATGGGGCTTGAGATTTCGCCAGAAGACATCTACAGTACCAATAAAAGTAGTTTAAAAGATGCTGTTGTCATTTTTGGTGGTGGATGTACTGGAGAAGTCATAAGTTCAAATGGTCTTGTATTGACCAATCACCATTGTGGGTATGGAGCTATTCAATCGCATTCTTCTGTAGAAAACGATTACCTCACAGAGGGTTTTTGGGCAATGAGCGAAGAAGAGGAAGTGCCGAACAAAGGTTTATCCGTCACTTTTATAAGAAGTATGGAAGATGTAACCAAAGCAGTGTTTGAAGGTATTACTGATGAATTGACTTTGGAGCAGCAGCAAAACTTGATGCAAGAAAATATTGCGGCACTTAAGAAAGAAAAAGAGACCAATGAGTTTATTAAAGTGGTGATCAAGCCCTTCTTTAAAGGAAACTACTATTACATGTTCATTACAGAAGAGTTTGCAGATATTCGCTTGGTAGGTGCTCCACCATCATCTATAGGTAAATTCGGTTTTGATACGGACAATTGGATGTGGCCGCGCCATACCGGAGATTTTAGCATGTTCAGAATTTATACATCGCCAGATGGTTCCCCTGCAAAATACGATGAAGCGAATGTGCCAATGAGTGAGGCATATCACCTTCAGATTTCGCTAGATGGTTACGAGAAAGGTGATTTTACAATGGTGTATGGTTTTCCAGGAACCACAGAGGAGTATTTGCCTGCTGTACAGGTACAATACATCATGGAAACATTGAATCCTGCACGTATTAAAATGCGCGATACTTCTCTAGAAGTCATGGCGAAGTATATGGATGCGGATAAGAAAGTTAACATTCAATATGCTGCCAAACAATCGCGTATTTCTAATGCATGGAAAAAATGGATTGGCCAAAACAATGGCTTGTACCGTTTAGATGCGGTTAATAAGAAGTTAGACTTTGAGCGTAAGTTGGAAGAAGTGATGCATTCTGACCAAGATAAGTATGGTTCTGCGATGCATATTCCAGTAGAATACGGTCACTTATATGAACAGAAACAAGCACTCAGTTTTTCTAGAGAAATGTTGATTGAGCTATACTACTACGGTCCAGAAGTGTTGCGCTATGCACATGGCTTTGCGGCTTTAACAAATGAAGAGTTAAGCGAAGAGCAACGGACAAAAGCAGTAGAGAAGTTAAAAGCCTCGAGCAAAGGGCACTTTAAGAATTACCATCAAGCTATTGATGCAGAACTCTTGGTGGAAATGATGCCGCTTTATCTTGAATTGATGGAGGGGAAAAAAGTTCCGCAAAGCATTGCAGACAATTTTGGAGCAGAGTCAAAGTTTAATGCGAGCGAAGAACTAGAGAATTCTTACTTCTCGAGTGCAATCGAAGTAGAAAAGCTACTTGCAATGAGCCCAAAGAAAATGAAGAAGACAATCGAATCAGATCCTTTCTACTTGATGGGTAAAGGGTTAATTGATACCTACAGTCTTGAGGTTCGCCCAGAATTGGGTGCTATTGACAGCAAGTTACAGAGTTTTGCAAAAGACTATATGCAATTGATTATGGTAGCACTACCAAACGAGAAAGTGTATTACCCGAATGCCAACTTTACTTTGAGACTCGCATATGGTCAAGTAGAAGGTTATGAGCCCAAAGATGGAGTGAGTTATAGCTACTACACAACAGTAGATGGTATCATTCAGAAAATGGATAATTCTACAAAAGAATTCTCAGTTTCACCCAAGTTGGTAGAGCTATGGGAAGCAAAAGATTTTGGTAACTGGGCAGATGAAAATGGAGATATGCGCGTGTGTTTTATCGCTTCTAATCATACTACAGGCGGTAACTCTGGTTCTCCCGCACTAAATAGCAAAGGGCAGTTGATTGGTTTAAATTTTGACCGCACTTGGGAAAGCACCATGAGTGATATAATGTTTGACCCAGACCGTTGCAGAAACATTATGGTAGATATTAGATATGTGCTTTTTATTGTCGAAAAATTTGCCGGTGCTCAACATCTTATAGATGAACTTGATTTTGCTAAAAATGAAACTGAGAAAGAGAGTGCTCAAATGAATGAAGAAGAAAAGTAACGCAAAAAGAACTCATTTGCCGTAAAATTAACATAATGTTAAAATTAAACGAAGGAAAAATATCTTTGTTGCGCAAGGGAGTGAAAGACGCTTAAGAAACTCGAATACGAGCAGCTTAATGAGTCTTCAAAACAGCAGTGTAGCTTTTTAATTTTTCATGGTTTGTTTTTTGGTTAGGTATAACGCACTGCAGGTTAAAGGGGGAGGCTAAAAAGTCTTCCCCTTTTTGCGTAAAGGCAAATTTTATTCTACCTTCTCAATTGATTAAATAAAAAAGTCTGATAATTCACACTTCACTATGAACGAAATCACCTTTAGCGCTGGACCATTGGATCAGGTATTCAACAATACCGATAAACTTTTTCAATCTGAAGAGATCCATGAAGCTAAGACAAAAAAGTACATCTTCAACAAAACTTTTGGAGAGGGAAGTTGGAAACCCTTTATTGTAGATCCTGATTTTGAGGTTTCCTTGCTAAAAGGAACAATTAACAAGCTAGTAACCTTCAAGAAACTAGCTTTTGAGCCTGATGGTTTTTTTTGATTTGATTTTTTGCGATGCACCAACTTTTTAGCAAGTTAGTAATCAAAATCAACTCCAATTTTTTGGATCAAACGCAAACAAATCAGCTATTTTTTCAAATGCCAAAACAGATACTTCATATTGTTTTCCGGTAGATGTAGAGTTCAATTGGATTGTCATGCGTTTTTTTAATGGTTATTTAAATCATTATGTGAGTGATCACTCTTCTTACCTGATTAAAGCGATAAAATCTAAGAAACCATTGCTCACACGAGCACATCAACATGGATATGGATTTTATGCTACAAAGGCTTATAAGTGCATCTTCTGCAAGTACATTTAGAACTCAAAAAGTGAGAACCTATGCTTTGGCGTTGGCAAATTTTTTCTTTGAACGTTTAGAGCAAAGAAGAAAACAGATGTTGACTTCTAGCGTAAGAGGGCAAGATTATGAGAAAGCCTTTCAGGTAAAAGATTATTTAATCTTAGATTTAACAAATGCGCCTACCATTCAATTTTTGGTAGATGAATTTGGCCTAAGTGCTTCAAAATTAAAAGACTTGATTAAACAGGTTTTTGGTAAGACGATTTATAAGTACTTTCAAGAGTACCGAATGGAAAAAGCGCGAAACCTATTAAGCACAAAAGATCTCAATGTTTCAGAAGTGGGTTATGAAATTGGTTATTCCAATCTAAGCCATTTTTCAGATGCTTTTAGAAAGCAATTTGGCATTCTGCCAAAACAATACAAAATGGATAGTGGGAACGCGGTCTTCACTGCCGAAAACATGCTTTAACTGTCGAAAAGTATAGGTTCAATCGGTCAATTTTTCAAAGAAAAGGACAAGCTGTCATTCTTTTTCTACTGGCATAGCGTTTGAAACGCTGTGTGCAAATAAAAAAGTTAAAACAATGGCACAAGGCAAGATTAAAGTTGAGTCGGAAAATATCTTTCCGATCATCAAGAAGTTTCTTTACAGTGATCATGAAATATTTTTGAGAGAATTGGTCTCTAACGCTGTAGATGCATCACTTAAAATGCGCGCTCTTTCAAAAATGGGCGAATACAAAGGAGAACTTGGAGATTTACAAGTTAGCGTTGAAATTGATAAAGAAGCGGGCACACTTACCATAACAGATAAGGGTATTGGCTTAAGTGAAGCAGAAGCAAAAAAATACTTGAATCAAGTAGCATTTTCTGGAGCACAAGAATTTTTGGAGCAATACGAAGGAAAAACAGAAGATACCGGAATCATAGGAAACTTCGGTTTAGGATTCTATTCCGCTTTTATGGTGGCTAAAGAAGTTGAGGTTAAATCCAAATCTCATACAGATGAGCCTGCAATTGTTTGGTCATGTGATGGGTCTCCTAATTATAAGATAGTCAAAGGCAAGAAAGAAGAGCGAGGAACGGACATTGTTCTTCACCTAGATGAAGACTCTAAAGAGTTTTTAGAAGACAGTAGAATAGGAGGCATCTTAGATAAATACTGTAAGTTCTTACCGGTTCCTATCAAATTTGGAACAAAACAAGAGTCTTATGATGATCCCTTTGGCGATAAAGACGAGAATGGGAATGTGAAACAATTGCAACGCACAGTTGACAACATCATCAATAATCCCGAACCAGCATGGACGAAAAAACCTGCAGATCTTAGCGGAGAAGATTACAACAACTTTTACCGTGAGTTGTACCCAATGACTTTTGAGGAACCTTTATTCCACATTCATTTGAATGTAGATTATCCTTTTAAGCTAACTGGTATTCTTTACTTCCCAAAGCTGCAGAACAATATTCAAATGCAGCGAAATAAAATTCAGCTTTATAGCAATCAGGTGTTTATCACAGATTCTGTAGAGAACATAGTTCCTGAGTTTTTAACCTTACTACATGGGGTGATTGATTCTCCAGATATTCCATTGAACGTTTCTAGATCTTACTTGCAAGAAGATGGAAATGTGAAGAAAATTTCTGCTCACATTACCAAAAAGGTTGCTGACAAGCTTGCTGGGATGTTCAAAAAAGATAGAGAGGATTTTGAGAATAAATGGGATGATATTAAGGTGTTTCTAGAATATGGAATGCTTACTGATGAGAAGTTCTTTGACAGAATTCAAAAGTCTTTCTTGTTTAAGAATACACAGGCCAAATACGCTACCATAGAAGAGTACAAAGAGAAGATTACTGAAAATCAGACCAATAAGGATGGCGACACAGTTATTCTTTATACCAACGATGCAGTTGGTCAGCATAGCTTCATTGAAAAAGCAAATACCAAAGGGTATGATGTAATTGTGATGGATTCTCCTTTAACGTCTCATTTGATTCAAAACTTAGAGACTAAGATTGAGAAGGTGAAGTTTGCAAGAGTAGATGCCGATACTTTGGAGAAATTGATTGAGAAATCTGACAGGCCTGAGGTAACCCTAACCGAGGATCAACAAAAAGAACTTACTGAAACCGTTGAAACCGTTGTTGATAAGAGTAAATACACGGTGCAGTTTGAGTCTCTTGATGAAACCACAGAGCCTTTTGTTATTACACGTCCTGAGTTCATGAGAAGAATGATGGAGCAGCAAGAAGTTGGTGGCGGATCGCCATTTGGTATGGGAGGTAATTTTGAAATGTACAACCTCACCGTTAATGAGAATCATCCTTTGGTGAGTAAAATTCTTGTAGAGACGGATACGGATAAAAAAGTGAGTCTGACAAAGCAGGGAATTGATTTGGCTATGTTGAGCCAGAATATGTTGAAAGGGGAAGACTTAAGCTCTTTTGTGAAGAGAAGTTTAGATCTTATTCAATAGAAAGCATTCCTTACCCACAAGAGAAGATAGAAATTATTGAGTGCTATGAGTACTTTGATGACTGGAGTCAATCGGGTGGTATCATCTACCAAGATTTACCAGGATACAGAGACAATACCAAGCTGTATTAAACGATAAAGAAGTTACAAAAAGGGCGATGAAATTTTCATTGCCCTTTTTTATTAATCTGTTTTCACAAGTTTCTTGTACTTGAACCGTTTTGGTTCAGTGTTACCCAAACGTTTCTGTTTGTTGGCTTCATAGTCTGTAAAACCTCCTTCGTAGTAGTATACTTGAGATTCTCCTTCAAACGCAAGAATGTGTGTACAAACACGATCTAAGAACCAACGGTCGTG
>CBFHSD010000012.1:0-60590 GCA_965658375.1 Salibacteraceae bacterium | reverse complement strand
CTTAAAAAGTACGAATGCAGACAATTATGAAATGGACCAACAAATTTCTCGTGTAGGAGAAGTAGGTAAGTACACTACTATGTGGAGTGCATTAACTAGCGGATCTGTCAAAACAGATAAAAGTACGCACACTGCAACGCTACTTTGGACACAAAGTGGAGAATCAAGTGCGGCCAAACGAGTGAAAACTGATGTGGAGCAAAATCCTTCAACTGTTTATGAAGATGTACTCACCTTCACTCAAAGATCTTTAGGTTCACTCATTCTTTCTGGACAATACCAACCAGAAAAATTCAAATGGGAATGGAAGAATGCAACGTCATACTCCCGTGTATATGATCCTGACTTTAGAACTACTGGTTTAGAAGAAATACCTAACGGAACCTTATTGAATCCAACAGTAGGCGGAATGGAAAGGTTTTACAGAGATTTGAATGAAATCAATCAGAGTAATCGCCTAGACTTTCACTTCCCTTTGCTAGGAAGCAAAAAAGCAACTTTATCTACCGGTTTAGCCGGAACATATAAATTCAGAGACTTTACTTTTAATAACTACCAATTTAGAAATTTTGACACCGAAAATAATAGTGGCGACCCAAATTGGTATCTACAAGACGAAAACATTTGGACAACACCAGATAACGAGGAAGGAACCTATGTAATAGGTGATATTCAACCAGCAAATCAGTACAGCGCAAGACAATACATTGGTGGCGGTTATGTTATGGCAGAGCACCCTGTTGGAGGCTTATTGAAGTTGATTTACGGAGCAAGAATAGAGACCACTGGTTTATACTTTACTGGACAAAATAGTGATGGTAGAACAGTGTTTGATGACAGTTTAACTCTTCAGTCAACAGATTTCTTGCCTTCTGTTAATGCTGTGTACAGTTTGAATGAAGACATGAATATTCGCGTGTCTGCAAACAGATCTATCGCACGTCCTTCATTTAGAGAAAAGTCTCCTTCGCAAATAGTTGACCCTATTTCTAACAGAACCTTCATTGGTAATGTTGACTTGGATCAAACGAGCATCAATAACTTTGATTTCCGTTATGAATATTTCATGTCGCCAAAAGAGCTCATAGCAGCTTCTGTTTTCTACAAACAATTTGATGGTCACATTGAAATTACTCCGTTTGCTACTGGTCCTGAGCAGTTAACTCCTAGAAACTCTGGTACGAGCACGGTTGCAGGTATAGAGGTAGAATTTAGAAAGGCACTTGGTAAGGTAACTGATGACACTTTCTTAAGCAGATTCTTCTTTGCAGGTAACGTAAGTTTAATTCAGTCTGCCGTTGATATGAAAGAGGTTATTGTAGACAACAACGGCTTAACCGAATATGAACTAAGAGAAAGAAACTTAAGAACGGGAGAAACATTGGAAGATACTAGAGCCATGGCTGGCCAATCTCCATACATGATTAATGCTAACTTTACCTACCAATTGCCAGATGAAAGTAAAACTTCTTTGACATTGGCTTACAATGTTCAAGGTGAGCAACTGGCAATTGTAGGTTCTGGACGTGTACCTGATGTATACCTTCAAGCCTTTCACAGTTTGAATTTCAACGCACAAAGGTTCTTTGGTGATGAATACCGTCAAAAAATCAGCTTCAGAATCAATAACATTTTGAATGACGACATGGAACAGTTGTACAAGTCATACGAAGCACAGAACCAAGTATTCTCTGCTTTCTCTCCGGGTATTCAATTGACCATTGGTTACCAATACACTTTCTAAGAAACAAAGCTTTCCTCATAAAAAAAGGCGATTCAATTGAATCGCCTTTTTTCGTTTTTTAATACAATTTCTAGCTTTGAATCTTGTAACCTTCTCCTACAATAGTGGAAATCACACCTTCTCCCAATCTTATTCTAATCTTTCTAATATGAACATCTATTGTTCTTAATTTCACCTCTTCTTCAGCAGAATTCCATAATACTTGACGAAGCTCTTCTCTAGAAACTACGCGCTTCGGATTCTTAGCTAAGAACTCCAACATTTCAAACTCCTTTTTAGCCAGAGTGTGTCTTACCCCATTCAAGGTCACAAGATGACTTCCTTTATTGATCTCAAGGTTTCCTACCCGAATAATTTCTTCTGAACGTACGGCATGCAACCTTCTCTTTAAGGCATCTAGTTTTTTCTTGATTAAGCTGCTCGTTTGGTGCTTTACCCAATAGGCATCTGCACCCGCATTGTACACTGCTACTTGCGCAAAATGATCGCTCACTTCGGTATAAATAGCAATAAGAGGCTTGTATGTGTGTGATTGGCTGAAAGACCGTAAATCCATGATATATTCTAAGGCATCCGCCTTGTCAAACTCCAATTCTGAAATGATCATTTCAGGTTTTGACTCTTTGGCCTTTTGCATTGCTTTATCAATAGAATTGAACGTTTGCACCTGGTAATCACTTACCAAAGACTTCTTTAAAGCAGCCATTTGTCGCTCATCTGAATCAATAAGAAATACGTTTAAGGATGGTTGCATCTTGCAGTTAATTTCGAGGAAAATTAAACCTGAAATACAACCTGAATCTTATCCTCAAATTACGCTTGCTTCAAGACCTTAGTCAATTGATTAACGGTGAATTAACATACTGCAGACAAATCTATTGTTAATCAATAGATAACTTGAGATCGCCTTTGCCTCACTTTTTGAAACTTATTTTCGCGTTCCTTTTAAAAGATGGTAAGTAGCATACTCGGTATATTGAAAATTTTGGGGGCTTTAAGCCTTTTCATCTACGGCATGAAAGTGATGAGTGAGAGCATTCAGCGCTTAACTGGCCCAAGGTTGAGAAGTGCGCTCTCTTTCTTTGCCAAAAATAAACTTGCTGGGTTTTTAACTGGGTTCACCTCTACTGGCCTTATTCAAAGTTCTTCTGTTACCACTGTAATGATTGTGAGCTTGGTACACGCTGGACTATTTACCGTAAAGCAATCTATCCCAATTATTCTCGGAGCAAATGTTGGAACAACAATCACGGCCATTTTCGTAACCATGATTGGTTTCAATGGCTTTCAACTCAACAATTTTATCCTTCCCATCATTGCTATTTCCCTCCCTTTCTTGTTCAGTTCTAAAAGCAACTTCCGCTTTTTCTCGGAGTTTTTTATTGGCTTCGCTCTTCTGTTTCTCGGTTTAGAGCTCATGCAGGGCCTCATGCCAGATATTAACGACTTTCCGAAGCTAGAAGAAATGCTAGCAAGCATTAACGAGCTGGGATTTGCTTCACAAATCCTTTTTGTAGTGGTGGGCATTGTGCTCACGGCTGCTTTGCAAAGCTCTTCGGTGAGTATTGCGTTTGTGCTTACCCTTACAGCCAAAGGATTAATTGGTTTTGAAAATGCAGCTGCCGTTGTGTTGGGCGCTAATGTAGGAACCACTTTAACAGCAAACATTGCAGCATTCGTAGCCAATGCCAATGGTAAAACAGCAGCACGTTCTCATTTAGTGTTTAACGCTCTGGGACTCATTTGGGCCATTGCTATTTTCGGATTATTCACTTCTTTGGTAGATACACTTACCGTTCAACTTACTGAAATCAGTCCGCTGAATGATGTAAACAACACACCTGAATACCGCAATGCTGCCAACTGGGGCCTCACCATTTTTCATGTGCTCTTCAATATCATTAATGCACTCCTTTTTATTGGCTTTACCGATTTTATTGAGCGGATTAGCAAGGCACTGGTGCTTAACAAAAAAGTTGAGCGCTACCATTTAGAATACATCCACAATGGCTTAATGGGGAGCCCAGAACTCTCTATTCTTGAAGCTGCCAAAGAGTTGAACCGCATGAGTAAACTCATCGTAAGAACGATCAAATTGTTTAAAGAACTCATGGTGCTTCGCGATCCTAGAGATGCTGGAAAGAGCATTTCTCAAATCAATAAGTATCATGAGATGACCCAACGGATAGATGGAGAAATAGCGGAATACCTTTTTCAGATAAGTCAAGATAAATTGAGTGCATCTAGCAATCAAAGAATCAGAAGCATGTTGGAAATTTTACATGCACTCAAATCAGTTTCCAACTCTTTTTATGTCCTGACCAATGAAGTAAAACGAAAAATAGACCAGCGCATTTGGTTCTCTCCACAACAGCGCAATACTGTTTTAGACTTACTTGGAAAAGTAGAATTAGGCTTTAATCAAGTTCCTAAAATACTAGAAGGAGACCTTTTAAAGGTAGATACCAGTGCAATAGATGAAATTGTAGCTACTGTGAACCTGAAAAAAACGAGTTTGAAAGAAGAACTGCTTCAAAGCATTGAAGATGGCGAGTCTGGTGTTTTAAACGGCCTGATTTATTCTGACATCATTACCAACTTAGAAAAGTCAGTAGATGCATTAAATCAAATTTCTGCAGCGTTGCAAGTCCAAAACTTAAGGCTTTAAGTAATCTGGGGTTGTTACGCTATTGCTAGAGTTCAACGCGCGATCAAAGAGTACAGCCTCAAATCTAAACGTATCTCCGATTATGGGCTCCATTGCAACTTTCACGTCAATTTCTCCCTCAATATCCGGGTATCTTCCTTCTGATGAGAGCACAGGTATACGGTAACGGTAACCTCCCCCAGGAAAATAAACCTTTACAAAGCCAGTATCTCTAAACTCGTAATAATCCAAGTAGAAATTGTAGTGGTAATAGCTATCTGGACTAAAGTCTCCGGTGGTATCACTGTCTGCAAGACCAATGTCACCATCGCAATCTTTAAATGTAAAAGTGAGTAAAAGTGTATCAAAAAGCGTAGTGTCAGATTGTACAATAAGAGTAGCAGTGCTGTAGCCTAGCTCAGGGATTTCACCATCACAGACCTCTCTACTGCACGAAGTACTCATTGCAATTAAAGCAAACACACACCAAGCTATAACCTTTACCTTTGCCTTCATTCCGTTCAAAAATAGCATTAATAAAACGTGGGTAAAAAATAATGTTGCCTTCCTCTGTATTCTCCATTCAAAGTTTAGAAGATTTTAAGTCTTGCGCCTTAAAAACCTTTCTACACCAAGCTGAGCATTGCAGCGTTTACCGCTCTTATATCCAACACATTGGTGTTGATGCAAAAGATGTAATACGTATTGATGAGATTCCTTTTCTACCCATTTCATTTTTCAAAAGCGAATCTATCATTTGCAACAATCAAAAGCCTGAGCTCACTTTTGCCTCTAGCGGAACAACCGGTTCGCAAAAGAGTAGGCATTATGTAGCAGATGCAGGCCTTTACGAAGCCTCTTTTCTGCATGGGTTTGAACGTTTTTATGGTTCACCAAAAGATTACCACATCATCGCTTTGCTCCCTAATTATTTAGAACAGGGAGCATCTTCTTTGGTTTACATGGTTGATGGACTAATTAAAGAAAGTGGTTCTACCGAAAGTGGCTTTTACCTCAACCAGCTTGATGAGCTGAGTAAAAAGCTGAAGCATTTAGACAATTCTGGAAAGAAAGTACTCTTGATAGGTGTAAGCTATGCCTTGCTCGATTTGACTGAAAATCAAACATTTTCTTTAAAAAACACCACAATTCTAGAGACCGGTGGCATGAAAGGCAGAAGAAAAGAATTGCTCAAACCTCAACTTCATGCCATACTCAGGAAAGGTTTTGGCGTGGAACACATTCATAGTGAATACGGCATGACCGAATTGCTTTCTCAAGCTTATTCTAAAAAACATCAACGCTTTGCAACTCCGCCATGGATGAAGGTATTGCTGCGAGAACCCAACGATCCATTTTCATATGTTCCCCACGGACAAACCGGAGGTCTAAATGTAATTGACTTAGCCAATTACCACTCGTGCAGTTTTATTGCAACCCAAGATTTAGGAAAAATGCACAGTGACGATTCTTTTGAAATATTGGGCAGGTTTGACCACAGTGATTTAAGAGGATGCAATTTATTGGTACAATAAAAAACCCTGCTGTTTTCACAGCAGGGTCAATCAAATTTAAACCTAAAATCAACTACGTCTTATAATACAGGAATCAACACTCTGTCAATTACGTGAATCACTCCGTTTGTTCCTTGAACATCAGCTGCTACTACTTTAGCCATGTCGTTGTTAGAGTCAGTTACTGTAACTCCACTAGCATTGTCTAAAGTGATTGACTGACCACTTAAAGTTGTTACTGGTCCTGGTGTTACATCAGCACCTGTTACGTTTCCGCCACCTACAACGTGATACAACAATACTGAACCCAATTGAGCTTCTGTCAATCCTGCAGTTACAGTAGCAACATCATCAAAAGCAGAGTTTACTGGCGCAAACACTGTCATAGTTGCTGTTGTAGAAGAAAGCGCAGTTACTAAATCTCCAGTATTTCCGTCTCCGTTTCCATCTGCAGCAATTAGCGCATCTACTAACTTTGTATGGTCTGGACTCAACTGTGTCAACTCAACCAAGTTAAGTGGTAAAATCACCGAGTTGATCTGGTGAATTACACCGTTGCTCGCTTCGATATCTGCCGCTGAAACAGTAGCAACACCATTGATTACCACACCACTTGTAGCATCTAGGTACATATCTAAGTATTCTTTGTCCATACCTGGTACACGAGTTCCTAAAGAGTTCACAAACCCTGTAGTTACATCAGCAGCCATTACTTTAGCACCAACTACGTGGTAAAGAAGAACGTTTTTCAAGCCATCGTTTCCTAAAGTTGATTCTAATGCATCTAAATCAGCTAACTGCAATTGGTCCAATAGTTCTCCAAAAGCTTTATCCGTTGGTGCAAAAACAGTGTAATCTCCATCGTCATCTAAAACACCATCTAGACCAGTTCTTGTTAAAGCATCAACAAGAATAGAAAATTGGCTAGCACTCGCTGCAGTAGCCGTTATGCTCATTGGAGCTGCTGGCGTTACAGTTGTGTCATCATCATCGTCATTGTTGCATGATGTAAATCCAAGTGCTGTGATAGCAAAAAGAGCTAGAGTTTGATTTAAAAATTTCATATTTTTTGTATTTGTTACAATACATCAAACTCAAGCCTTAACATTTTGTTTAACTTTAATTAAAAAAGATTAAACAAACCTTACTAAAAACTTATTCTTTTTACCCCTCTGTAGTAGGATATACTTACCATTGATCAATTCTGAAGAAGTGATAAAAAATTCTTCATTTACTTTACTTTGATTCACAGCAACCGAGTTTTCTTTCAATGCTCTTCTCGCTTCTCCGTTGCTTTTTAAGAAGCCAGTTTCAGAAACAAGCAAATCAATAATCCCCATTCCTTCTACTTTGCTTTTATTGATATCGGCTTGGCCAACACCTTCAAAAACAGAGAGAAAGTCACTATCGCTCAAAGACTCAAGCATTTCTCTGGTTGCGCCTTTGCCAAACAAAATGTTAGTTGCGGCAATAGCTGTTTGCAATGCTTCTTCGCCATGAACAGTAAGAGTTACCTCTTCTGCCAATCTTTTTTGAAGGGCTCTTGCACCAGGATTCTCACTGTGTTCAGCGAGCAAAGTATCAATAGTTGTTTTGTCTAAAAGCGTAAATATCTTAATGTACTTCTCAGTATCTTCATCAGAACTATTTAACCAATATTGGTAAAACTTGTAGGGAGATGTTCGCTCTGCATCCAGCCACACGTTGCCGCCTTCGCTTTTACCAAACTTGGTTCCATCGGCCTTTTTAATCAGGGGTGCAGTAAGTGCAAATGCTTCGCCTCCACCTATTCTTCTAATAAGCTCTGTACCAGTAGTGATGTTTCCCCACTGATCAGATCCACCCATTTGAATTTTCACATTGTTGTGTTTGTTCAAATGATAGAAATCGTAACCTTGAATCAGTTGGTAAGAGAATTCTGTGAACGACATTCCATTTTCCAGTCTATTCTTCACAGATTCTTTGGCCATCATATAATTTACAGAAATGTGCTTCCCAACATCCCTAATAAACTCCAAGAAGCCAAATTCTTTAAACCAATCGTAATTGTTTACCACTTGAGCAGGGTTCTCATCTGCATTGAAATCTAAGAAGCGTTTCAATTGTTTTTTCTGCGCTTCTAAGTTGTGCTCTATCAGTTCTTTTGAAAGCAACTGACGCTCTGCAGTTTTCCCAGAAGGATCACCCACCAAGCCCGTAGCACCGCCCACTAAAGCAATAGGCTGATGCCCTGCTCTTTGTAGGTGAACCAACAACATAATAGGCACCAAGTTGCCAATATGTAAGGAATCTGCGGTTGGATCAAAGCCTACATACCCTAAGGTTTTCTCCTTGTTTAACTGTTCTTCAGTTCCTGGGGTGATGTCTTGAATCATCCCTCTCCAACGCAATTCTTCTACTAAACTCATGGCCAAAAAAAGTTTGTGCAAATATAATTGAGCTGTGGGAGTAAGTGGCGCTAGAACAGCTTGATTTCAACAAGGGAACAATTGCCATACAACCTTCCATTTTTTCTCTTTCCTTTGCAACTCATTCAGAGCAAATTTCCAAAAGAACATTTCAATGCATCAACTCAATCCCTTTTCTGGAGCTTACAATTTTGAAGCGCTTTCTGCAGCGCATCCCAAATTGAAAAAGCACCTCATCACTTCTAAGAAAGGTGAAGAAAGCATTGATTTCTCAGATCCACAATCAGTCTTAGATTTGAACAAAGCTCTGTTGTTAGAAAAGTTTAATTGGAAAAAATGGAATTTACCAAAGGGCTTTTTATGTCCGCCAATACCGGGTAGAACCGATTACCTCTGCCACCTTACAGAATTGGTAGGAACCGAAAAAGCACACATTCTTGACATTGGAACAGGCGCCAACGCGATCTACCCTATTATTGGGAGCTCACTATTCAAGTGGACCTTTGTTGGAACCGATGTTGACCCTGAAGCACTAAAAGCAGCACGTCAAAATACAGATGTGAGTAAGGGCATTCAAATACGCAAGCAGCCTCAGAGAAAATTAATTTTTGACGGCATTATTTACCGCAAAGACAAGTTTGACGCTACAATGTGTAACCCACCCTTTTTTGAATCTGCTGACAGTGCCTCACAAGCCAACAGACAAAAAAACTTCCAGTTACACGGCATCCAAAAAGGAAAAAACTTTAGAGGCCAAAGCCATGAGCTATGGACCGCTGGCGGAGAAAAACGCTTTATCGGTTACATGATTAAGGAAAGTACCAAGTACAAAGAGCAAATCAAATGGTTCACCACCTTGGTCTCAAACAAAAAGAATATCCCTCTCCTTACAAAGTGGATTGAGAACGAGCAGGCCGCAGAAGTGAAGGTACTTGAAATGCAACAAGGACACAAAGTTTCTCGCATTCTTGCTTGGAGATTTTAAATTGCCCTCGCCTTTCCGCCTCCTTGTTTATTTATCGCACTTTCTTTCTCCTTGGCTGCCTAGAAATATTGAGGGTTTCCAATTGTGTGCTCGGTGCATTTGATTTTCCATCTTCTGCATACCTAGGGTCTGAGATATAGGCTTCTTTCTCCATGCGAATCACCTCAATACTGAGTACATCAAAGTCTTTCACTACGGTTCCCGTAAGGGTATACACTCCCCTGCCTCTAAAAGGAAACTTCTGCGCTACTTGTGGAAAATGAGTGCTGTCTATCCAATGGCCATCTCTGTCTATAAAGGTCCCAAAATACATGGATTTACCCCCAACGGTTTTGGTATTCTTGGCAGTAACCAAATAGCCTTGTATGGTAATTACTTTTCCTAAATAGGCGGGGAGATCTTGAGCCCGCAAAGGATAAGGTGTTTTGTCTTTGATGAGCAACCAAGGATCTTGCAGAGGAAAACCCAAGAGTTCCAATTGATCAAACAGGTCTTCTTCTTTATCGCATTGCAAAGTGGGAATATCGTAATTCTTGGGTGCTGGTTGAAAAAGTGCCATTTCTGGTTCTTTACGTGGTTTGGTTCCCAATAACAAATGGGCTTTCCATAACAATTCGCGTCTTGATTTGGTGGTAAAACGAAAACCATCTATCCGTATTAAATGTGCAATATCTTCTACGGTAACCCCCAAACGATCTATAAAATCTTCTAGGCTGGCATAGGCACCATTGGCCTCTCGCTCTTGCACAATTCTACCGGCAAGGTGCCCTTCCATACCGTGAATAAACCCTAAGCCAAGGTAAACATCCTTTCCCTCAATGGTGCACAATACACGACTATGGTTCACGCAAGGAGCGCAAATTTGAGCCCCATACATACGCGCCTCATGCACATAAAACTCTGGCCTATAAAAACCGCCTCCGTTATTGAGCGTAGCCACCATGTATTCTAGTGGATAATGTGCCTTTAGAAAAAGGCTTTGGTAGCTTTCTACCGCATAACTGGCAGAGTGCCCTTTGGCAAAGGCATAGCCTGCAAAGCTTTCTATTTGCCGCCATATCTCTGCCGCCATCTCCTCTCCATAGCCTTTTGCCTTGCAGTTGGAGAAAAACTTTTCGCGCACTTGCTGAAACTCTTCTCTAGAACGGTACTTGCCACTCATTCCCCTGCGCAAAACATCGGCTTCGCCTAGAGAAAGACCGGCAAAGTAATGCGCCACCTTGATCACATCTTCTTGATACACCATTACCCCAAAGGTGTCTGGCATAATTTCCAGCATTACCGGGTGGGCATCTTTGCGTTTTTTGGGATCTCTGAAACGCTCTATGTAAGTGCGCATCATACCACTTTGCGATACCCCAGGCCGAATAACGGAACTGGCTGCCACCAAGCTTAAATAATCGCGTACATGCAGTTTGGTTAAGAGCATGCGCATGGCTGGAGATTCTACGTAAAAACAACCAATGGCCTTTCCGTTGCTCAGCATATCTTTTACTGCTTCATCTTCTTTAAAGCGCTTGATGTCATGAATGTCTATGGGGGGTTCACTGGGCTTATTGTGCTCAATAATGGTGAGTGCATCTTTTATTTTACCCAAGCCCCGCTGCCCCAAAATATCGTACTTATACAAGCCCACATCTTCGGCCACTACCATATCAAAATGCGTGGTAGCAAAACCTTTGGGAGGCAAATCTGTGGCGGTGAACCAATGGATGGGATGCTCTGAAATAATGATTCCAGCAGAGTGAATGCTCAGGTAATTGGGCATCTCTTGAATGTACTGCCCATATTTGAGTACCAACATGCTCATTTGATCGAGTTTATTGGGGTTTACCCGTGCATCGGCCAGTTTATCAATCTCTAATTTAGGTAGACCAAACACCTTACCCAGCTCACGCACCACAGCACGGTACTGAAAGGTAACGTAGGCACCCAACAAGGCGGTATGTTCGTACCCAAAACGCTTAAAAATGTAGGCGGTTACATCTTGGCGGTCCTTCCACGAAAAATCAATATCAAAGTCTGGGGGATTTCTTCTAAAAAGGTTGATGAAGCGCTCAAAGTAAAGGTCTAGCTCAATGGGGTCTACATCTGTAATGCGCAGAATGTAAGCCACCATGCTGTTGGCTCCGCTTCCCCGACCCACATAAAAATAGTTCTTAGAACGTGCGTACTTGCAAATGTCCCAGCTCATGAGAAAGTAAGCCAAGAAGCCTTTTTGACGAATGATTTTCAGCTCCATTACCAAACGCTCTTTGATTTGCTTGCTCGGCTTTGGGTAGCGGTACGGGAGCCCTTCCTCACACAAACGATGCACCAACTCACAATCGGCTTGCTCATTGCCGGTGTAGGTTTTCTTGTTTTGGTGGGGAATGTCATCTCCAAAATCAAAATGAATGGAACATTGCTCTAAAAGGCGCTCTGTGTTTTGTACAATCTCTGGATAATCTATGTACTGGGCCAATAAGCTTTGGTAAGAGACAAAGGTATTTTGCTCTGGCGCCTCTTCTGTTTTGGGCAATTTACTTAAGAGCAGGTTCTTATCTACTGCCCGCAGCAAGCGGTGGGTATTAAAATCGCGCTTATTGCGAAAGGTCATGCTATGAAACAACACCAGCTTTTCTGCTGCGTACTTGGCTTTAGAAAATTTCAAGCGCCTCACCTCTTTGGGCGAAACACCTACAAACTCATTGGGGCGTAAAGTGCCGTAGTCTGCCGTAAAGGTAGCAAAGGGGTAAACCACAAAAACTTCTTGAAACTCAGGCGCTCTTTCTGGAACAGGTTGCTGCTCATGCTTGAGGTAACTCAGGTAAGTATTGATTTCTTTAAAACCCTTATTGCTTTGCGCAATGGCTACAAACTGTTGGCGGGCCGAGTTTCTAAAATCTACTCCCAACAAAGGCCGCAAGCCTTTTTGCTGACTCAAACGCACAAAGTCTAAACAGGCAGAGGTAGCATTTACATCGGTCAAAACGGCTTGCTCGTAACCCAAGTCAATCAAGAGCTCTACCAAATCTTTGGGAGCCACTGTACCGAATTTATAACTGTAGTAAGAATGCGTATTGAGCACTTGATAATAATATTGTCTAAATGATGATTTTTAAATTAGCATAAAGAATCAATCATTCAATACCCTCTCTCTACTTTTTTAGGAAATACATTGACTAAATTTGAGCTCAATAAACAAAGACACATGCAGAAGCTCTTTTTACTCGCCTTATTCATACTCACATTGGGGAACACCTTTGCACAAGAATCCGCACACGAAGAGAAAAATTTTAGACACGTTATTGCCCTTACCACAGGAAACAGCTACATCCCCAAAGCAAACACAAGCGAAGAATCTATAGTTGTTTCGCCTTCTTACGGCCTAGACTATGTGTATCTATTGGCAGACAATTGGGCCATTGGCTCTATGAACGATATGGAGCTGCTGAGCTATGTAATTGAAAAACCTGATGGAAATACAGTAGCGCGCGAACGTGTATTTATTAGCACCATAAACGTGTACTATACAGCTCTAGAGCATTACTCTATCTACCTCGGTGCAGGAATGGAATTTGAGAAGCATGAAAATTTTAGCGTATTCAGACTGGGAGCAGATCGCGGTTTTGAACTTAAAAACGACTGGGAAGTGAGTTTTGGTGCCGCCTACGACTTTAAAGAGGCTTATGACTCTTACACCTTTATGATTGGCTTTGCCAAATTCTTTGGGGAGCGTAAAAACTAAAAGAGCGAACCCTGCTCGCCTTCATTCATTTTTCGGGTGCGTGCCCTAGATTCTCCCATTCCCGTAAGTCCCAATTCTTGAGAAAAGGAATATTTATACTCGGGAAAAACGCGTTCGCCCACAGGACTTAGAATAGCCAAATCTTGCATGCTCGGACTTTTAATGGCCGATGAAATGGGATACGCATTGTATGCCCTTCCATCAAAAGGTTCCAACAACTCTGTAACTTCATCCAAAGCCAACTGAGGGTCTAACCAACGTTGTTCATCATCTCTAGAAAGAATAACTGGAGAACGGTGGTGCCCCACAGCAGCAGTAATGCTATTGGCCACCGTGGTAATGATAGAAAAGCCAGGAATCAGCTCACCTGTTGCAGGATCGGCCCACTCATCCCAAATGCCAGCAAAGGCAAATGGCCGTTCTTGTGCTTTGTGGTAAATGAGGTAGGGTTTGTTGAGCTTTTCTTTTTCGGGACCCTCTATAAAAGCATCTGCCACCACCAGGCAGCGCTGCGAGCGTATGGGGTTTCTAAAACTCGGTTTTTGAATAATGCCTTTGGCTCCGCGGTAGGCCCTGTCATTGCTTTTGTTCAAATCACCCTCACTGCGGGCATTGATCAAGAGCATGCGCTTTTTAGACCACTCAGGACATAAGCCAAACTGAAAATACTGCAAGGCATCTGGCTTATTGCTAGCTATTACGGGAGCCCTGCTTCCGGGAACCACATTGGCCACAGGAGCATCAGTAGCTTCTGGAGGTGCGCTCACGTTAAAACGCTTCTCTATTTCTTGCAATTTGGTAATGACGGTATACCTTCCACACATACTTCAAAGAAAATAATTCTGGTGCATCATTGCTTGCGGTTGGCCAATAATAAAGGTGCGCTGCCATCAAAAGGGTTACCCATGCGGCCAATGGTTCTTGCTTGCTTACCTGCTGCGCGAAGCACCGCGCGGTCTCCGTAGCGTTCTCTTATGCGATCCATAGCTTGGTAGAGGCTAATGAGTTCTTCAGAATCTTCGAATAAATTGATTTGGTAGCCTCCCCCCACCAAATGACTAAAGCGAATACCAATCAAACGCACTAACAAACGCTTGCTATACAAACGCTGAAAAAGTTCTAAAACCTGTTTAATAAGTATATGATCTGCAGAGGTGTAGGGAATACGCGCTTGCAAGGTATGGGTATTAAAATCTGAATAGCGCAGCTTTACCGTTACGCAGGCCGTTAGCTTTTTGCCTCTGCGCAACTGAAAGGCCAAATTTTCTGCCATGGCAATGAGTATGCTGCGCAGCTTTTTCACATCAATGGTATCGCGCTCAAAGGTGCGCTCTGTACTAATAGATTTACGCTCGCTGTAGGGCTGCACCGGGCTATTGTCTATGCCATTGGCCTTGCGCCACAAAGTATCTCCATGTTTGCCAAACACACGGTGCATCACCTCTTGTGGCATTTCTTGCAAGGTTCTTATTTTCTGAACCCCCAGGTTGCGCAAGCTCTGGTAGGTCTTCTCGCCCACCATAGGAATTTTGCGCACAGAGAGGGGAGCCATAAAGGGCTTTTCATTGCCAAAATCAATCTTTATTTGGTTGTTGGGTTTGGCTTCTCCCGTGGCAATTTTACTCACCGTTTTATTGACCGAAAGGCCAAAGGAAATGGGCAAGCCTGTTTCTTTGATTACTTTCTGGCGTATTTCGCTGGCTAATTGGTGGCAGCCAAAAAAGCGATCCATACCTGTAAGCTCTAGGTAGAACTCATCTACCGATGATTTTTCAAATACGGGCACCTGCTCTTTAATAATGTCGGTTACCATTTCTGAATGTTTGGAGTAGCTCATGCTATTGCCTCTAATTACAATGGCATCTGGGCACAACATGCGTGCTTGGCGCATGGGCATGGCACTGTGTATGCCAAAGGCGCGCGCCTCGTAACTGCAAGAGGCCACCACTCCCCTATCGCTGGTGCCGCCAATAAGTACGGGTTTGTTGTTGAGCTCTGGATTGTGCAAACGCTCTACCGATACAAAAAAAGAGTCTAGATCCATATGTAGCACAGAGCGGTGTGCTCCACCAGCGCTGCGGCTGTATTTTCCGGGTTCTTTGGTACGAAGCAACATAGTATGTTATTTTAATTGTCAAAATGAGGACATATAAAATAGCACATATTTTGAGATGGAAGAAGAATAGTTATAAAAGAGCGTAATGTTTTCACTATAGTTATTATACATATAAAGATATCAAAGAATACCCATGCTACTCTGTTTCTAATCTGTTTCTAAAAGGTACTTGTGAACCCTTCGGGTTTCAAAGCAAATCACAACGTGCCCTTCTATTTTGTCCAACTTAATTTCACTATTGCGTATTTAAAGATATCAAATACTTTAAGCTTCCAACTGAATCTAAGGCATTTAGCTGCACGCTTGTTTTTTTAACTCTTTAGAAAAAGGCCCAATTACACTATTTAAAAAGTTGCCTTTAAAGGCAACTTTTTAAATAGTGTAATTTCCTAGTTTTACCGATAAATTCTAAAATAGATGAAAAAGACTCTTTTATTATTCATGAGCGCCTTTTTAGGCAGCTTTCTGTTTGCCCAAAACAATTTGATTGTTTTTAGCGAAAATGGAGAAAAATTCACCCTTTCATTGAATGGGGTAAAACAAAACGACAATTTTAAAAGCAATGTTCGAGCAACTGATTTAAAAACTACGAGCTACCGATTGAACATCACTTTTGAAGATGCTGCCTATGGCACTTTGAGCAAAAACACGTCTTTTTTAGACCCGGGCACAGAAGACACCTATGTGATTAAAAGAAACAAGAAAGGTACTCTCGTTCTGCGCATGTTTGGCAGTGTACCTCTTGATGAAGCGCCTCCTTATATGGAAGAAACTGAAGTGGTAAATTACGCTAGCCCTGAGCCACCTGAAATGGTAGAAACCACCACAACCATTAGCGAAACGACTACCATTTCTACCACACAGGTAGAACCTGGAAACAGTGAAAATGTGAATGTTGGCTTCAACGTTGGAGAAAATGGAATGAATGTATCTATGAATATGAATGAAGGAGGCAACGAAGAAAACATCAATGTAAATATGAATATCAATGGAAACACGAGCATGAATAGTTCCTCATCGTATTCAAGCAGTTCAACAGTTACCACCACTACCAGCACAACAAGTAGCACAACAAACAGCACTTCGGAAGCAGCTGGCCAAGATGTAGAGCTGCCTGCTGAAGAAGATGACTGCAGCATGTCTTCTCTTGATTTTCAATCTGCGCTAAATAGCATTTCTTCGGCATCTTTTGATGACACCAAGCTGTCTACAGCCAAGCAAATTACAAAAGCAAATTGCTTGAACTCAAATCAAGTAAAAAGTATAATGACGCTCCTAGAATTTGAAGATTCACGCTTAGAGTTCGCCAAGTATGCATACCCGTACACTACAGACCAAAACAATTACTTTCTAGTGAACGAAGCCTTTCAATTCGACAGTAGTATTGAAGAACTTCAAGAATTCATTGGCCTGTAAATTGACAGAAACTTTTTATCATACAAACCAGCAGATAAATCTGCTGGTTTTTTTGTACCAAAGAGGTGCATAAGAACTCGCAAAACCACTTCTCAGAACTGCTGTTATACATAAAGCTTGTAAACTTATATTTGAACAAACGAGATAAGACGATGAAGTACACAGCTCTACTCACATTGGCCTTGGGGCTTTTCCACCTAGGCTTTACCCAAGAAGACAGCACGCAAGTAGAAGAAGAATTTGATTTTTCTGACTTCGTGCTCACAGAGGCCCCCGCCAAATCTTTTTGCAACAACAAAGTGCTCGGGCAATCGCCTACGGCTTTGATCTCTGTGTATTATGATTTTCAATCGCAAAACACCTTGTCTTCTGGCCCTATCAATCAAAACCCAGCCTTTCCAGAAGAAGAGGCTACCATCAATGCCAATCATGGTTTTGGGATTTTGGGTAATTTCCCGGTGCTCTCCAGAAACAACATATTAATCAATATAGGTGTAGAGTACAGCGAACAGTATTATGCCTTTGATGACGGGGCATACAGCAACCCACTTACTCGAAATTTACAAACTTCACCCCTACGCAGAACTGCAGTTACCGCAACTGTTTTTAAACCCTTAAACGAGAAGCGTTTTTTATTGGGTTTTGTAGGTGGATCTCTCAATGGCGACTACGATTTTGGGCAGTATGATTTTTCGAAGACGCGTGTGCCCATTGCCGCTATTTATGGCTTTAAACCCTCAGACAATTTAATGTGGGGTATTGGAGGCGTACGCACCTATTTGGGCGGAGCCCTCAATTATTTGCCGGTAGTTTATTACTACCACACCTTTAAGAACCCCAAGTGGGGAGTAGAAGCAGTGGTGCCTTCTCGCGTTGCGGTGCGTTACCGTGCCAATTCAAAAACCATATTGAATGGGGGTTTCACTCTTACGGGAGCCTCTTACCACCTGAGCAGGTTTAGAGATTTTGAAGCGGAATACTACGCTGAAAATGGACAGGAGTATGATGATACTTTAGAAGATAATGTAGAATTGAGACGAAGCGAACTGCGCGTAGGTGTGGGCATGCAACGCGCTCTTTCTGATTTTATTTGGATGAACCTACAAGCAGGAGCCCGATTGAATTGGTCTTACAATACAGACGAAGGCGATTTCTTTCGAGGCTTTGATAGTGAAGGCTACTACATGGAAAATGAATTGTCTACTCCATTGTTTGTAAGACTTTACATCAGCTTTGTAAGTCCATAAAAAAAGCCCCAGTCAAAAAAACTGGAGCTTTCTATGTGTGCAGTTATGTTGCTACTTCTTCTTTTTTTCTAAGCGGGTCCATACATCTGTTCTACCAAACATTTCGGTTCCTACAAAACCGCGGACTTCTATTTTATTGTCGCTTTTCAATTCTATTTTACAGCTGTAAGTGGTTCCGTTTTTCGGATCGTAGATGGTTCCATCTTCCCAAAGTTTCTCCTCTTCGTTCCACACAAAATCTTTGAGCATTCTGTATCCTTTCAAAGGGGTTTCTCTCAGCTTTTCATCAGGATTATTAATATCTGTTCTCGGCTTTCCGTTTTCGTCATTGGGTTCTTTTAACCACACTACTCTACCGAAATACTTACTTCCTATTTTATCAATTTTAATCATGGAGCGGCCATCGCTCGGTTGCCAAACACCAACTAATTTATCTTGCTGGGCTTGCGCGAAACCAAGACTAAAAAGGGCTAGAACAAAGGAAAAAACAATTGATTTCATATCTGGTTTTTTTATTGATTGATTGTTAATTGAAGTTCCAATGGAATACTAAGATCGTCTAAATCGCTCGTCAAATTAACGTCTAGTACCCAGTACATTTCTTCATCTTCTACATACGGTTGAATGTTGGTTTCCTCAGCAAGAGTAATGCCAGTAGCTTCGCCATTCAATATCGAAATGGTTCCGATGGTAATCATATCCAAATTCTTACTGCTTACCTGTAAGGTGGCGCTTTCTACCCAATCAGCATCAACACCGCTTAGATCCAAAGAAGCCTTTTTCACTTCTACAGATGCCGGCACTCCTTTCAATCCGGCTTTGGCCATGATGTCGCTGAGGGTTAAGTTGTTTTCTACTTGCAGGGTGTTGGGCCCTTCAAATAAAAACTCACCTGTTAATGAGATGGGTGCTAGCTCTGCATTGTGCGCAGTGGTTGACGTACAGCTTTGGAAGAACAGCGCTACCGCAAGGCTAAAAGTGAATAGAATTGTAGTTTTCATTATCTATAGTTTTCGAAATTCCCTATTAATGTTAAAAAGAAAAATAATGTTTTTCCAAGTTTTTGATCGGCCTTATAAATGGCCAAACACTGTAACAGCAAAAATGTGAATTAGGTTTGAATCGGCTATTGTTTCATGCCTTTTATGGCGCAATAATCAGGATCTGAACAGGGATAGTAAAACGCTTCGCACACCTCAAAATCTAAGGTCAACTCACCATTCACCAAGTAACCGTCTCCCTCAAAAACAACTCCCTGTTTGGTGTCGCTATAGCTGATATTATTACCATTTACTGTAGCCAAAAGGTCAATATCCCAACCGTAAAAATTTTCTAAAATCACCTCATTTTCAGTTGGTCCTTGAGAAACGACCAGTGTAAAAGTGGTGTCATCTTCATACACACAGGTTTGCGATGCAGCGTAAGTTCCTAAAAATTGATCTCGCGCAAATTGGCACGAGCCATCATCATCTGTAGCATCAGAATCATAGTTCTCTGCCAAACTGTTGGTGCAACCGTTCACCTCTTTCTCACATGCGGTTTGCAAGAGCGAAAAAGCAGCCGCAAGTCCTAGTAAAAATAGGTATTTCACTTTCATAGTTATTTGTTTCAAAGGCCTCAAGATGCAAAATCTGCGTGAAAGGTAAAGTAGGACACGTAAAAAATATGATTCTCAACAAAACCATTGCCTTCGTGTTTCTAAAAAGTTACTCGCTTAACCAAATAAATAAAGGCGATTGTATGAAACTGAACGGAACAGGTTTAAAAGTACCAAATAATATAGATTTAAGTGAAGCAATTGGAGATGACCATGTGGGAACCTCTTTAGAAACTCCAATGCGCGATGGAGCCTTTGACATGAATGACAACGAAAAGATGGAAGAGATTGCCTTCTATTTTGAGAAAATCATGCACACGATGGGCCTAGATCTTACAGATGATTCTTTGAGCGGCACTCCCAAACGTGTAGCCAAAATGTACATCAAAGAAGTATTTAGCGGGTTGAATCCAGAGAACAAACCAAAAGTAGCGCTCTTTGAAAACAAGTACCGTTACAATGAGATGCTGGTAGAGAAAAACATTACGCTCAAATCATTTTGCGAGCACCATTTTGTTCCCATTATCGGTCAAGCGCATGTGGCGTACATCTCAAACGGAAAAGTGATTGGCCTCTCAAAAATTAACCGTATTGTTCAGTACTTTGCTAAGCGCCCTCAAGTGCAAGAGCGCCTTACGGTACAAATTGCCAATGAACTGAAAAAGATTTTGGAAACAGAAGATGTTGCTGTATTGATTGATGCTAAACACATGTGTGTTTCTTTAAGAGGCATTGAAGATGAAACAAGCAGCACAGTTACAGCGTCTTACCATGGTAAATTCAAAGAAGACCAATCAAAAACTGAATTTTTAAAATACATCAACTAATGGGTTTATTTTCTAGAACTTCCCCAAAGGACAAACTTTTGAAGAAGTATAAAAAACTCACGGAAGAAGCCTACAAGCTTTCTCATACCAACCGTTCGAAAGCAGATGCGATTACTGCCGAGGCAAACGATGTACTGAAGCAGATTGAAGTTTTGGAAACAAGCAAATAAGAAAGGATTAGCGAGTACATCATGATTTACGCAAGAGAAGACCTCAACCAGTTAGAAAAACGCTTTCGTGTAAAACTCATCAATGGCATTACAGGGTTTAAACCGGCCAATCTCATTGGAACGGTGAGCGATGAGAAAGAAGAGAATCTCGCGATTTTTTCTTCCATTGTTCATGTGGGTTCCAATCCTCCTCTTATTGGTTTGTTGATGCGCCATACGTATGAAAATATCATGCAAAATGGCCATTACACCATCAATGCATTTACTGTTGATCAAGCGGCTCAGGCTCATGCAACTTCTGCTAAGCACCTAAAGGGAGTGTCTGAATTTGAAGAGTGTGGTTTTGAATCTACTTATATCAAAGATTTTCCAGCTCCTTTTGTAAAAGGTGCACCTGTGGGCATTGGCTGTAAAATTCAAGAAGAAATTGAAATAAAAACAAACGGAACACGATTGATTGTGGGAAACATTGAGCTCTTACAATTGAATAATGTAGATGTTTCTGCCGATGGCTACCCTAATCTGAGTGCGGCAAATACGGCAGCACTTTCTTCGCTAGATGGTTACCACCCTGTGGGAGAAGCAACACGCTTTGAATATGCAAAACCAAACGAAGCAACGAAAAAAATCATCTAAACACTGAGCACTCTTTCGCAGTGCTCGCTGAAAATATATGGCTATTATTGGACTCTAATAATAGAGCTATGGAACAGCAAATGCCCGAAAATTTAAATTGGTCACCTCTTGTAATTGGTGGTTCCAGTTACAGAACGCTCAAATTGATGCAGGCAAGCCCATCTCAATGGAGCTATGAACCAACGGGCATGCACAAAGCTTTCCCTCTTATTTTCATCTGGTCTGGGGCTTTTATGGCCATCATCTTACTCATTACCATCATTGGTTTCTTTATTGGCATTGCCTTAGTGGTTATCGGCATCATTTGGAGGAGACGTCAAAAAAAGGTGATCATTTTCGACTTTGATAAGAAGGCATTTTGGAAAGGAGATAAAAAACTTGATACCAACAATGTGAATACAGCAATGCTGGATGACTTGGTACCTTTTAAAGAAATTACCGGAATTCAACTTTTGGCAGAAACAGTTGTAACACGCACAGTATCTAACAATGACTCTAACTTTAACAACTCGCCTAAAGTTTATGACAGTTACGAGATGAATTTGGTGCTTAAAAATGGCAGCAGAGTGAACGTTGTAGATCATGGCAATTTCAATATTATGAAGCTTGAAGCAGAAGCCATTGCCAAACGCATTGAAGTGCCCGTTTGGGACTTTTCTGAATTGAAAGCCTAAGATGGAAATAGTCCGTACACACACCACTTTTTCATTGGAAGCACCTGATCTAAAAATGTACTTTTGATTCTGAATGGCTAAAGCAGTTTTCATCACTGGAATTACAGGATTGGTAGGTTCGCACCTGGCCATTGAATTGCTTCAACGCGGCACTACGATTCACGCTTTGCGAAGAAAAAGTAGTGACATTGAACCGCTCAAAAAAATATTCGCTTTTTATCAAGTGCCTCACCTATTCAATCAAATTGAATGGTGCATGGGCGATTTAGATGATGTGTGGGCCATTGCCGATGGTATGAAAGGCTGCGAAAGTGTTTTCCATTGTGCCGCTGTGGTTTCTTACCACCCACGAAGAAAAAAAGAAATGATTCTGAGCAATGTAGAGGGGACTGCCAATGTGGTGAACGCTGCCATTAATGAAGGCATTCAACGTTTTGTTCATGTGAGTTCTGTTGCTGCCTTGGGCGCACCACATGCAGATGGTAGAGTTGACGAACAATCAAAATGGATCAACGATAAAAACACGAGCGGCTACGCAATTTCCAAACATTTTTCTGAACGCGAAGTATGGCGCGGATTTCAAGAAGGACTGAAGGGATTAATATTAAACCCAAGCATTGTTGTAGGCCCAGGTTATTGGAATAAAAGTTCTGCCCATATTTTTCAAAAAGTGAATGAAGGACTTTCTTTTTATGGGCGAGGTTCTTCTGGTTTTGTAGATGCAAGAGATGTCGCGAAAGCACTGCTTCTACTTGAAGAAAGTGCATTGAGCCAACAACGCTACACCTTTGTGAGGGAACACCTCCCATTTAAAGTCTTATTCGAAAAAATAGCTGCTGCGCTTGGAACAAAAGCTCCAACAACAGAGGCTAAACCTTGGATGGGAGCCATTGCTTGGCGCTTAGAATATCTGAGATCACTCATTACGGGCAAAGAACCTTTGATTTCTCGAGAAACGGTTCATGCAGTAAATAAAGACACACTTTACAGTGCGGCTAAGTTTCACGATACTTTCTCCTTGAAAATGACTTCTATTGACGAAGCCATTGCACATACTGCCAACTGTTTTAAGAAGGGTTAAACGCTAATCCTCTTTCCGTTTTTCATCTGCCGCTGCATCAAGATCTTCAACTCCTGCATCAATATTGGCCTGCATTTGTTGCAATTTCTCCAATACGCGACTTTCTATATCTTCTAATTCTGAAGGATAAGAGGCATACCAATCATAGCTTTTTTCAAATTGCTCTTTGCTTATCCCATGTTTTTCAAACATTTGCTTGTACTGGGTCAAAGCCAATTCTTCTGGTCTCATTTTTTTGAGTGCATCATCTTTAAGGCGCAACCGCCTTTGGTAACGCCCCTCAATCAAATACACATCTACCATAACGGCCTCTAACTTTTTCGACTCCAGTACATCGCTTGGCCTCCTGGGAATTTCAAACTCAGAAGTACAAGATGCTAGAATAACACAGAGTGCCAAGAACCACATTTTCATCGGTCAAAAGTTAAGCGCATGCCTGCATTCTTGTCAGTTACTTTTTCACCATCCCACATCACTTCTCCGTTCACCATGGTCATGGCAACCGCATTGTTGAATTCGTATCCTTCGAATGGGCTCCATCCGCATTTATAAAGAAGGTCTTTCTCTTCTACTTTGGTTTTCGCGTTTGGATCTACCAACACCAAATCTGCATAATAGCCTTCTCTAATAAATCCGCGCTCTTCAATGGCAAACATCTTCGCGGGGTTGTGGCACATTTTCTCTACTATTTTAGTAAGGGTGATTTTTTGATCTTTCCAAAACTCCAACATGGCCAATAAAGCATGTTGTACCAACGGCCCACCAGAAGGGGCCTTTAAATATGCTCCTGACTTTTCTTCTTTGGTATGTGGAGCGTGATCTGTAGCAATGACATCAATTCGGTTATCAATTACCGCTTGTAAAATGGCCTCAGCATCAGATCTCTCTTTTACTGCTGGATTCCATTTTATTCTACTGCCAAACTTTTCGTAATCTTCTTTCCCTCCAAACCACATGTGGTGCACGCAAGCCTCACTTGTGATGTGCTTATCTTCCAAAGGTTTATCGTTCTCAAACAGGTCTAACTCTTCTTTTGAGCTGATGTGCAAAATATGAAGGCGCGTTCCGTGCTTTTTAGCCAAACCAACAGCAAAGCTTGATGATTTGTAACATGCTTCTCGGCTGCGAATATGAGGGTGTTCGCTCATTGGAATAGCATCACCATATTTCTCAATCGCCTTTTTAGTGTTGGCTTTGATCATTGGATCGTCTTCGCAATGTGTAGCTATTAGCGTTTTTACATTGGCAAAAACCTCTTCCAAAGCTTTGGCATCGTCCACTACCATATCTCCTGTAGAGGATCCCATAAAAATCTTAACACCGCATACTTTTTTTTCGTCAAGCTTTAAGAGCTCTTCTAAATTATAGTTGGTGGTTCCCAAGAAAAAGGAATAATTAGCCGCAGATACTTCAGCCGCACGATTGTATTTTTCTTCCAGTAGCTCAACAGTTACCGCTTGTGGCACTGTGTTGGGCATTTCCATGTAACTGGTGATTCCACCTGCTACAGCTGCGCGCGATTCTGTGGCAATTTCTGCTTTCTCGGTTAATCCGGGTTCGCGAAAATGAACTTGATCATCTATTAAGCCTGGAATAAGAAGCTTTCCGTGGGCATCTATCACTTTATCAGCTGCGGGTAAATCATCTCCAGTAATGATAGATTCTATACGTTTATTATTAACTAAAACAGAAGCAAAGTAGGTCTTGTCTTCATTGACAAGCTGTGCGTTTTTAATAAGAATAGACATATTCAAAAGAATTTGACTGCAAAGGTAAATAAGGAGATTATGACGCCTTCCCTATTTTAGGATACTTTTTGAACCATGACCAAAATTTCATTTGAATCACTCCAAAAAAAGCTTCTCTAAAAATACTGGTGTCCATTTTTGAAGTTCCTTCTTGCCTATCTGTAAAAATGATAGGCTCTTCTACCAATTTGAATTTCATCATCCAAGCGGTAAACTTCATTTCAATTTGAAAAGCATAACCTTTGAAATGAATTTGATCAAAATCTATGGCTTCAAGCACTTTTCTAGTGTAGCACTTAAAGCCGGCAGTAGCATCGTTTATTGGCATGCCTGTAACCACCTTCACATACTTGCTTGCGAAGTAAGACATCAACACACGTCCCATTGGCCAGTTTACCACATTTACACCTTTAATGTAGCGCGAACCAATTGCTAAATCTCCACCATTCTCGCAAGCTGTTTTCAAGATTTTTAAATCGTCTGGGTTATGAGAGAAATCGCAATCCATTTCACAAATGAAAGCGTAATCTCTTTCAAGTGCCCACTTGAAAGCATGAATGTATGCTGTGCCTAAACCTAGTTTTCCTTGGCGTTCTTCAATAAACAAGCGCCCTTCATATTCTTGCATCATGCGCTTTACAATACTGGCCGTACCATCGGGCGAACCATCATCAATAATGAGCAAATCAAATTGCGGATCGAGCGACATGACTTTGAGAATCATCTTCTCAACGTTCTCTTTCTCGTTGTATGTTGGAACTATTACTAAGGCGTTTGACATAAGGCACAAAAAGCGAACGAAGATAGTTTTGTTCGTTGCCGTTTGCAATTATCGGGTTTATTAAATTTAAAGACACTCGCTTTTAACATTAAAAAAAGAAAGTTTAGGTATTTTTGCACTCAAATTGAGAAGCTGATGTTAAGAATTCTAACTCTACTGCTTGCCTTCAACGGGTGCATGCTCACCTTGGCGCAAGACTTTGAAATTGCATCAGTCATGCACTACAACCTTCTAAACTACAGAAATACCACCTCTTTTTGCGATGGAGCGAACAACAGCGCATTAGATAAAGAATACTACCTAAAGACTATACTTACCTATGAGCAACCGGATATTTTTACGGCAAATGAGATTGGAGCCAATCTCGTAAACGCAAGCCGTATTTTAGACCGTTGCTTAAATGTTGATGGAGAAAGTAAATATGCGCAGGCAGATTACTCTGTAAGCTCTGGAAGCAGTTTAACCAATATGCTTTTCTACAACACAGAGTTATTTACACTCAAACACCAAGAATCTGTTTCTAAAGCATTGGATGGTGCACCATTGGTTCGCCTCATTGATGTATACTATTTGCACTGGAACGACCCCATGTTAGCGCAATCTTTTGACACTACAGAAATTGTGGTTTTTGTGGGTCACCTAAAAGCCGGAAGCTCATCAAGCGACAAAGCAGATCGTGCGGAAGCAACCGAAGCGGTAATGGCTTATATAGAAGACAACACTTTAACCACTAATATTCTTTTTGCTGGAGACTTTAACGAAAAAACAGCGAACATCAGTTCTATTGAGAATCTAACTGATTACAGCAATTCTACATATAATTTTTACGACCCATTAAATGACTTGGGTTCTTGGTACAACAACTCTAGCTACGCCTACCTCCACACCCAAAGCACGAGAGTATCAAACAGCAATGGCGGCTGCTTTAGCACGGGTGGTTCTGACGATCGCTTTGATATTATCTTCATGAACAAAGCGGTGAAAGATGATATAGACCAAGTAGAGTACATCAACAACTCTTACCGCGCCATTGGTCAAGATGGAAACCGTTTTAATGGCAACCTCATTAATCCTGCAAATAACTCGGCTCCTCAAGATGTTATTCAGGCATTGTACGAGATGAGCGATCATTTGCCCGTTCGTATGGACTTAAAACTCACTTACACGGTGGCCAGCTCAGTTGGAGAGTTAGCCAACACAAATCAACTGTTACTCCCAAACCCAATGACAAGAGGCACCGTAGATCTTCAAAACTACAGCAAGCACCAAATTTCTTCTGTAGCTATTTATTCCATTTCAGGTCAAGAAGTTATGCGTCAATCTTCTTTGAAAACTCAAAACGTACAGTTGAATGTGGGCCATTTACCCGATGCCTTGTACCTAGTAAATGTGACATTAGACAATGGTCAAACGATCACATTAAAAACAATTAAAACAAGCGCTCATTAAGGGATGAAAATTTCAATAAACTACTTCATTGTTTTTTGTTTAGTGATCTCTTCAAGCATCGGGTTTGCCCAATCGTTTGAAGAAAAAGTAACCAACGCCAGTCAAGTAAGATTGAATGTAACCAATGTTGGAACTTACGGAAATGCCTTTAGAGGATACCGAGACGGTAGTGGAGCACAAAGCTGCGAGTACCCTGCAGGTAGTGGCGTAGAGCACCTTTTTGAATCGGGCATTTGGGTGGGCGGATATGTGAACGGTCAGGTATTTGTGAGCACAAGTGCCTATGACGCATCTCAAGGATATGCTACGGGAAGAGCCGGTTTTGAATTTACACCAGTAGATGGTGCATTCATGAATACGCGTAGCAGTCTTTTTAATAGTCCAGACTTTAGCAACGAAGCGGTTTCTCACGAAGATATTCTAGTTGCCTATACAGATAAGAACATCTTGGTTCCGGGAACCAACATTCCTATTCAAAGCCACCTCAACCCTTTGTTTGTAGATGTGTATCAAGAAACCTACAACTGGAATTATACTTTCAGTGATTTCATGGTCATTCAGAATTACTACATCGTAAACAACAGCAACTCTACCATAGACTCTGCCTACTTCGCGCTTTGGGCGAACACAGTTGTAAGAAACGTGAATGTTACTCCTGCCGGTTCGGGAGGTTCTGCTTTTTATAACAAAGGTGGAAACGGATACCTCGATTCTTTGTACATGGCTTATTGCTTTGACCATAGTGGAGATGTTGGATTTACTGATTCTTACGTAGGTCAAAAATTCTTAGGAGCCGAAGACAAAAATGGCTTTCAGCACCCAGCTTTAGATTCTACTTACAGCCCCCTTTTAGGGAGATGGGTAAAAGACTTGACTTTTGAAGACCATTACAATGCATGGCAATTCAACAACAGTACAGACCCCATTTTCTTTCTTCCAGGCACAGACAATGACCGCTACATCAAAATGACTTCAGGCTTAAACGACCTTCCTTGTTGGAACACCCTTGGATCTACCAACCCAAAGTGTGTGAGTTTTGACACAGAAACCATTTCTGATGTGTTGAGCGAGGATGGAAACAGAGCTGACCTTGTTTCAGTAGGTCCTTTTAAAGATTTTGCTCCTGGCGATACCATTACTTTAGCATATGCTTATGTCATGGCAAAAAAGATTGAAGATGGCTTACCCAACTCTGAAAACAATCCAACCCAACAAGGAGAGTTGATTAGCCATGCAGAATGGGCCCAAACCGCATA
The DNA here is from genome assembly GCA_965658375.1 of Salibacteraceae bacterium. Lineage (GTDB taxonomy): Bacteria > Bacteroidota > Bacteroidia > Flavobacteriales_G > Salibacteraceae > CBFHSD01. The sequence goes on along the minus strand of CBFHSD010000012.1, from coordinate 32,564 downwards.
CAATGGCGAAGACACCAACTTTAACGGAGTATTGGATGAAGGTGAAGACAAAGACGGTGATGGTGAAATTACACGTTTCATCTTACCTACTCCACCAGATGCCCCAATCATAAAAGCAGTAGCTTCTAACAACAATATTGATATTTACTGGTCAGACAATTCAGAATTTTCTATTGACCCGATTACTCAAAAAAGAGATTTTGAAGGCTACAAAGTGTATGTAACAAAATTGGGCTTTGATGTTGTCAATGTTCCTCCAACAGTAGAATGGGTAAAGGTTTCAGAAACAGACACAAAAGGGAATGGCATCCATTACGAAACGGGCTTTGAAACCGTTCAACTTGAAACGCCAGCTTATTTTGATGGAGACACCAATGCTTACCGTTATAAATTCACTTTAGAAAATATTCAAAATGGTTGGCAATATGCCATTGCTGTAACCGCATTTGATCAAGGTGAATCTGAAATCAATTTAGAAATTCTAGAAAGTAGCCCAAGCGCTAACGAGATTCGTGTTTTTGCGGGAACTCCTCCTTCAACAGACATGAAAGAAGACGAACCATTTGTTTATCCAAATCCATATTATGCCACAGCAAGCTGGGAAGGGGTAAGTAATTTTCAAGAAGAAAGTAGAAAAATCATTTTCGCCAACCTTCCAGAACGTTGCAAAATAAGAGTGTTCACCTCTGGTGGAGATCTTATAGACTCCTTTGAGCACGACTCGTATTACGATGGTTCTGACATTCGTTGGTTCAGAAGCTTTGGCTCAGAAAATTCAGAAAACAATGTATTCTCAGGTGGCGAACACGCTTGGGATCTATTATCAAAAGACAATCAAATCATATCTAGAGGCATCTACCTTTTCTCGGTAGAAGATTTAGATTCAGGAGAACTTTTTAAAGGAAGATTTATAATTATCAAATAGAAAAACATGAAAAAACAATTACTCTTTTTGCTTTCGATGATTTCTGGAGTTGCCATGGCGCAGATCCCAGAAATTAGCATCCATGATTTGCAATTTGTAACTCAACAAGATTTACAGAATTGCAATGACACATCCATTTATTTTGGAGATACGGTAACCGTAGTAGGTATCGCATTGCATGATGGAAACCTTGTAGAACTTGCTTCTGGTAGCGTTTCTCAAGGGTATCGCCCAGGTTTATGGATTACAGATACCAACAATCTTTACCCAATGGGTGATTTCTCTACCGTTCAAGTACACGGTGTATACACAGATAGTCAAGGTAGCAACCAAGCTGTTACTCAATTGGACAACATCATTGCTGGAACAATTGTAAAGGTGACTGGTATAGTAAGTCGCTTTGATGGCGAAACGCAGTTGCAGCCAATCAATGATGGGAACGCAGTTCAAGCATTGAACTTTGCTGCTGCTCCAACAGCTCTTCAAATCAATGTTGGAGATTTGAATGATGATACGCGCGTGAACCAATTGCCAACTGGCGAAACACTTGAGGGTGCTTTTGTAGAGATCCAAAACGTAACAGTTACAGCTGTAAATTACTTTAGCGGAAACTCAAGAGTAAGTTTTGATGTTGCAGATGCCAACGGAAATGTAATCAATGTTTCTGACCGTTTCTTAGCTCAAAAACTTCCCTCTCACAGTACGGTAAATCCTGCTTCTCCTTCAGGAAGTGGTGCTTTTGTAGCTCCCGTAGTCGGTTTGCAATACTCTTCTCTTAAAGGGATTGTGATACATAGCGAAAACGGATGTACAGGAAACAACGGTAGAGGATATGAATTGAATCCTTTTGATCCTTCTCATTATACGATTGGTGTTACTCCTCCTATTGTTTCTAGCGTAAACAGAAACCCAGGTGTACCAACAAGCAGTGATGTTGTGACTATATCTGCCACCATTCAAGATTTTGATGGTACAGTTACCAACCAAACTTTACACTACACCACAACTTTAGGAACACCGTTTACGGCTGTACCAATGACTTTGATTTCTGGTACAACAGATGAGTTTGAAGCTGACATTCCTGCAAACGCAGATGGTACAACAGTGTATTACTACATTGAAGCTGAAGACAACGATAACAACACAACGCTCTATCCTATTACCCCTGCTTCATCTGCAAACACCAATGTAGACTTGTATACAGTGAGAGATAATGGATTGACAATTTCTGATGTGCAACGTGTTGCTTATCCTGGAATGGGTGATGTTTCTCCTTATGCTGGTCAAGAAGTAACCGTTACTGGTATTGTAACTTCTTCTTTGAGAAACTATGATTTGGGTGAAGTATACATTCAAGAAGAAGGCGCTACAGAATGGGGTGGTATTTGGGTGATTCAATCATCTGATTTGCTATTGGCTTACAGAGATCAAGAAGTGACTGTAACGGGTATTGTTGAAGAAGATTTTGGAATGACCCGAATTGTTGCTAGTTCTGTAGTTTACTCTGGAAACGGAGCTGTTATTGAGCCGATTTCTATAGATCCTTCAGACACTACGCTTTATGATGATAGAGCTGTTGAGAAGTACGAAGGGATGTTGATCAAAATTGAAAATCCTGGAACGGGAATGATGGAAATCATCGATGAAAACATCGGGTTTGGTGAATACATTATTGGTAACGAAGGTAGCAACAATGGAACACGCATTTTGGCAGGTAGAAAATCTTCAAGTTCCTACTCCTCATTGTGGTTCTCTCTAGTAGCTGACACTTCTTACACATCGCAAGATGGCGAGATGGAAGTAGATGCCATTGAAACTACTGCAGACATGAGCATGGAATCTCTTACAGGAATTATGTATTACGGTTTCAGCAACTATAAAATGATGCCTAGAAACAATGACGATCTTGTTGGACTAATGGAAAATGGTGTTGCTGTTCCTGTTGATTCAGCGCAGTATGATCCTTGGGATACAACAAACTCAGTAATAGAAGTAGAAGCTGCTCAAATGCGTTTCTTCCCTAACCCAGCAAACACGCAATTGGTAGTTGAAACTAGCAATGGTTCAAACGTAGAATTGGTGATTTTTGACATGAAAGGAACTGAAGTGTTCCACCAAATGATCAACACCCGTCAAGTGGTTGCAACCAACAACTGGAGCAACGGCTTGTACATGGTTCAAACCAGAATGAACGGTGCCGTTTTAGGAACTGAGAAATTGATTATTCAACATTAATGTAAAGTGCTAGGAGCCTTAGGGCTCCTAGCCTTTTTTCTATGAAAAACGCAATACTTGTACTTTTAGCATTGTCCCTTATTACGGCTTGTAAACGCAAAGGAGATGAGCTTAACAATAAAGCTCCTTTGACCTATATAGCGGTAACTGAAATGAACCTTACAGGCGATGACCGCCTAAAAAGTACGGTTGATTTGAGTTGGTGGGGTAGCGATGAGGATGGTTATGTTTCAGCTTTCGAAATCTCTTTAGATGGAATATCTTGGACATACACCGAACAGTATGACTCTGTTTTTCAATTTGAAATTGATGCCGGTTCTGATACCGTAGATATTGACTTTTGGGTTCGCGCTATTGATGATGATAGCTTGAGAGATCCAGATCCCGCATATTTAAGAATTCCTATTAAAAACACCCCTCCTACAGCCACTATTGACGATGTTTCTTTTCCAGAAGACTCTACGCGTCTCATCATCACTTTTAGATGGAATGCTTCTGATCCTGATGGAGACGAAACAATCACCGGAGCTTATTTAAAAATTAATGAGGGAGACTGGGAATACATAGACACCAGAAAAAACCTCATTAGCATTGTGCCATCCACTCCAGAAGCAACTGGACCAGTTACTTCTCAGGTGTATTACAACAACGAAGAAAGTATTGGAGTTGCCGATGTAGAAGGTTTGGTTTTGAACGATACCAATAAAGTATATCTCAAAGTAGTTGACTTAGCCGGTACAGAAAGTGAAGTAGACACTTCTAATGTGGTTTTTGTAAAAAATAAAACATCAGACCTTCTGCTTGTTGGGGGCTTAGATTTACTTACTACGGCTGAATACAGTTCTTTTATCAACCAAGTATACGGAAGCTATGATTTAGAAGATTACGGAAGAGAAGGCAGCAAATACCAGCCGAAATTTTGGACGCCTACCTTTACAGCTTTGCTTTCTATGTATGACAAACTGGTATTCTTTTCAGATGCCTCTATCTTTACCAACCCCGTAAGCGGTCAAAAAGAGCTGCTTTTAGAAATGGCCTCGCCAAGCATTCAAACATTTTCTAACCTAGGCGGAAAATCATTGATCACTACCGCCTTCGCCAATGACCAAAACATCTCATCAATAACCTCTACTCTACCTATAGATAGTTTGAGTTCTGCTTCTGGTCAAGCCTATGTTCTGCCAGACAGCTCCATCTATTCCGGATCGGCTTTATACCCAGACTTAAAACCTACACTTATTATCTTAGGTACAGATCCTTTTTACCATTCGGTTGATGCCACACCAGTATACAGAGCCCAATTGGCGGTTCAAGCCCCATGGGTAGGCCCTGATGTTGTTGGAGCTTACAGAAGCAATAACGGAAACATCAACCAGTACTTCTTCTCTGTTCAACTGCACGAGTTCAATTCAGAACCACAAGATTTATATGATTTGTTCGACCAAATTCTCAACAATGACTTTAATTGGTAAACATATTCTTTTAGGCTTTTGCCTGTTCGGTTCTCTTTTGGGAATGGCGCAACAAGGCAAGCTAACTGGCCATATCAAAGATGCCGTTACGGGAGATCCATTGGTAGGTGCAACAGTATTTATTATAGGAACCTACAAGGGAGTTTCTACAGATTTTGATGGCAATTACACCTTGGGTGATATTAAACCAGGAGATTATTCCATCAAGGTTTCTTTCATTGGCTATGCTGACAAAGTATTCAATGGAATAACGATTTCTAAAAACAAAACTACCTCTCTAAATACTTCGCTCACTTTGCGATCTGAAACGCTAGAAGCTGTCACCATTGTTGGTCAGAAAAGCTTGGTTGATTTAGAATCAGCAGCCTCTGAAGTTACAGTGACTTCCGAAACCATTGAGCAAATGAATGCGCGTAACGTTACCGAGGTATTATCGATGCAAGCGGGTGTGAGTCAAAGTCCAGATGGACTGCAAGTGCGTGGTGGACGTGTTTATGAAACGCAATACATGATTGACGGAATATCTGCCCAAGATCCATTAGCGGGAAGCGGATTTGGTGTTGAAGTTGCAGCAAACTCGATAAACGATCTTCAATTGATTACAGGTGGTGCAGGGGCCGAATTTGGTGATGGTACCGCTGGAGTTATTTCAACGCAAATCAAAGAAGGTGGCGAGACCTTTCAGATTGCTGGTTCTTGGACCAGAGACAACCTTTGGTTTGATCAAGATGCAGCCCACTCTTGGGATACAGATTTTGGCGATCTATCTCTTGGCGGGGCAATTGGAAAGAAGAAAAAATTCCGCTATTTCTTTGCCGGTCACGTGCGTTTGTCCAACGAATATTTTGGCGAAACTGCCAATCAATTACATAGCTCTTTGTTTACCGGTAACGATTCGATTATGGCCCCACGCTATTCGAACGACTACTCTACTACAGCCAAGTTCTCTTACATGCTTAAACCGGGAACCAAAATTACCCTCACCAATCAGTACAGTTTAAAGGTTAACCAAAACTCACGTACACTTCAAATTATTGGTTTTGATGCCGTGTTACAACCGGGATATCAATATAGGAGGTCGCTCCAACTAGACAACGCTACTACTTACACTCACCAATCCAATTTGATTGCAGCAAATCTCAACCACTTTCTCAACGACCGTTGGAACATGGATGTTACTGTAGGTCGTTTATTTGTGAACCTAAGAGCAGATGCCAATGGCAGACCATTTAGAACAGAAACAGTAGATCAAATTTTGGATGAACAATCTGTAATCACAGATCCTGTTGAGCTTTTCAACCCAGATGACAATGTTGTCTACACCTTACCAGACCCTTGGTTCTACAACAACGGTGGTATTGCAGGAGTTTGGCACGACCATTATGTCGACCAATACACCATCAAATACAGATTCAAATTTTATCCAAACAACAAGGTGCATAAAATCAGTTTTGGGCATGAACACATGTTTATTGAATACCAATGGGCAGATGTATTTAAACCTTGGGTTGGAGCACCAATTGAAATTGATGAAGAAACAACCTCGCCAAGTACGCGAATTGGAGCATCTAATGACATTTGGACTGCCAATCCGCAACAAGGTGGTTTCTACGCACAAGATGTAATTACCTACAAAGGCATTATAGCTACCATTGGTATGCGCCTGAACTATTGGGCGCCTGGCAAATATGCCGATGATGCAGTAGCCAATCCAGAATCTCCCGTTATAGATCAAATTAGAGAAGATTATATTGACGATACTTTTGGCTTTGGTGGTTTGCGCTGGAAAGCACGCCTTATGCCTAAAATAAACGTAAGCTTCCCTGTAACTGAGAACAATGTACTTTTCTTTAATTACGGACATTATATGAGGCTCCCACATCCGCGCTTTGTATATCAAGGTTTAAATCCCGAATACCTAAACAACTCATTCTTGGATGACTTAGGGAACCCCAATTTGAACCCAGAGGTGAGCGTTAACTACGAATTGGGGCTCAAAACACAAGTCAATAAAAACATGGCTTTTACGGTTTCCGCATTTAACAACAACCGCTTCGATTACATTGTGAGTCGCAGCGTTATTGTTGAAGATAACACTGGGAGACCTGTTTCTAAAAGAATGTACATCAATCAAGATTACGCCAACATTTACGGAATAGAGGTTGGAAACAAAAGCAGGTTCGGTAAAAACTTGACTGGTTTCTTTAGTGTAGCCTACCAAGTTGCAAGAGGTAAATCAAATTCTGCAAGAGAGTCAGGACTTCAAATTGAACAAAATGGTGAAGTTTCTCTCACCACAGAAAATTACTTGGCATGGGATAGACCATGGGATATGAATGCCGGAATCATGTTCAATCCAGATACCAACTTCAGAGCCTTTGGAAAATCAATGAATGGTTTCTCTGCCTTCATCAATTTCAGCTATACCTCTGGGTTTAGATACACGCCTTACGAGTATGTTGGCACCAATGAATTGGGGAGACCACTCTACGAAATTCAAAATGATAAGTATTTACAAGAGACGGCAGCTCCTTGGATCAATCTTGATTTAAAACTTAGCCAAACCATTTTTGTAAGCAAAGAAAAACGCACAGGCCTCATTCTCACGTTTGAGATCCGCAACATGTTGAATAGACAAAATGCACAAATCATTAACCCTATTACAGGCCGCGCCTATGAAGAAGGTGATGATTTAACTGAACAGTATAGAGACCCTAGATATATAGGTCCAGAAGAAAATGGAGCACAACCAATGAATCCTGCCAGATACCTAGCTCCAAGACAACTTCTTTATGGATTAGCCTTTAAGTTTTAAGAATGAAAAGAATAGTACATAGCATTATATTCATTGCATTTTGCCACAGTGGCTTTGCTCAAGTGCTCCCTAATTTAGGAGGCCAAAGAGCAGGAAATGCAGCGCTTTCATTTTTGAAGATTGACGTGAGCCCGAGCTCAAATGCTCTTGGTGGGGCAAGTGTAGCTATGCCAGGAGATGGTTACGCACAATATGTAAACCCTGCTCTAATGGCTCATATGGATACTTGGAATGTATCTCTATCTACCCAACAAAATGGAACGGGCACCCAACAGGCATGGCTTTCTGGTATTATACCCACCAAAAATGTAGGTGCCTTTGGTGTAAGCTTAGATTATTTCAGTAGCGGTGAAATGGATGTAAGAACAGAATTTCAGCCCTTAGGAACTGGCCAAACCATACAAGCTACCAACTACGCCATTGGCTTAGGGTACTCCAAAGAACTCAGCGACATGTTTAAGCTTGGCGTGAACCTTAAGTACATCCGAGAAGACTTGGCTGAATACCATGCAAATGCAGTGGTTGCCGATTTAGCTTTCTTCTATCAAACAGATTGGAAAAATCTAGCATTTGCTGCAATGGTTCAAAACTTTGGAGGCAACAGCAGTCTCAATGGAGACTATGTAGAATCTCCATTTAACAGAACCTCTTCAGGACAAGCATTAGAGAATTATGGTGCTCCAACTATTTTTAGATTAGGAACCACACTTGATGTATTGAACACAGATCCACACAGATTGATCTTCGCATTTGAATTGCAACACCCAAGTGACAACGCAGAGAATTTCCGCTTAGGAATGGAATACCGCTACAAAGAAATTTTCTTTGGTAGAGCAGGATACAAGCTCAACGTAGAGGGGCAAAGCTTACCCACCTTCGGTTTTGGCTTTAGAATGATGGCTGGAGCCCACCCACTCATGTTAGATTATGCTGCTGTTCCAACCAACTACATGGGCTTTGTACATAGCGTTGGACTCTCATTTACATTTACAAAAAAGGAAAGCCGTGAATAAAATCACACTTTATATATCCATTGTTTTTGCTGCGCTAGCTCTTAGTTCTTGCGAAAACTTTTTTGGAGAAAAAACAGATTTGGACTTCATCGAAATTCCAGAATATTCCGATCGACTAACGGCCTACGTACCCATAGCACCAGTGCTAGACCAATTTGTTTTCCCTACAGATGTAAGCGCTGGTTTTGATGAGTTGATCTATGTGGTTGACAACGGAACCGAAGAAATCATTTCCCTCGATTACTCGGGAAGAGAGCTTGCTCGAATGTCTGTTCCCGGTGTAACAAGCGTATCTCAAACACGCGATTTAGATCTTTTGGCAGTTGGCACTAAAGACACCATTGTTGCAGGATTCAATTATGAATTGACTTGTATTTACAGAATATCTCAAGTAAGCCCTATTGGCCTATTTGGGTTGCAGTATGGTAAAATTACCAACACAATAGTTCATCCCTTTTATTTTAAAAATAGTTTTTCGTCAAAAGATGCTGAAGTGAGGTTTCACAACATAGCTGTGCTTGCAGACAACCAGTATTATGTATCTAGAACCGGAATAAGCAATGCTACCAATCAATTTGGCGGACCAGACAATGCTGTTCTTTTATTCTCTGACACAGACGAATACACCACACCAATTACCATTACCACTTCTGGTGGAAACGTGAACAATTTCTTCAGAACCCCAGTAGCCATTACAAGTTACGCTCAACCGCCACAAATCTCCGCTTCTAATTCTAAAAATTTTCTTTATGGGTCTTTTGATACTGATGCAGACAACCCTTTTAGATTAAGGCAAATACTCAATCTTGAAACTGATTTTGGTGTTAGCTACGAACCATCACCTCCTGCAGAACAGGATCCAGAAAAAGCAGATAGTTACATTTCAGATCCTAATAAATTTTTAAACCCAGCAGATATTGCAATTACTGGAGATGGAAGTAACAATATTTTTGTGGTGGATAGTGAAAAAGACTCTTTGTATCAATTCACTTTTTCCGGTATTGAGGGAATTCAACCTCCACCTTCTTCTCCAGACCCGAAATACATCAATGTTTCTTTTGGTGGAACCGGTCAAGATGTTTCTCAGTTCAACCAACCTATGGGTGTGGCATATGCAGAAGAAATAGTTTTCGTTGCCGATGCGGGCAACGGCAGGATTTTGCGTTTCAAACTCACTCGTGACTTTGACTAATTAGTCTTTGTCACCAGCGAATTCCATGATGGCTTGGTAAAACAATTCTGGTTGTTCAGCATGCAGCCAATGACCAGCATTGGGAATGGTTTTGAACGAAGCATTGGGAAAGTACAAAGCGATGTCTTCTCTATCTTCTTGAGAAACATAATTGGATTTCTCACCATCAATAAACAAAGCACTACCATTATAAGGTCCTCTATAAATAGCTTCGCCAATTTCTGATAAACTTGCGCTTAAAGCTTCAAGATTGAACCTGAATTGCAAGTTTTTCGGTTCTTTCCAATAAAGACTCTTCATTAAAAACTGAATAACTCCTTCTTCACCAATATACTCGCGCAAATAAGGGGCAGCATCTGTGCGTTTTCCCAATTTTCCTACAGGAACCGATTTTAATCCTTTCACAATTAAGTCATGATGAATTTCATAGGCTCTTGGAGCAATATCCGCAACGATAATTTTAGAAGAAATTTCTGGAAAGCGCTGCGCAAACATCATTACAGTTTTCCCTCCCATGCTATGTCCAAGCAAAATCGGATCTTCCAGGTCCAGTTCATGAATCAGTTCTTCTAAATCATCAGACATGGCTTCATAGGTGTGAACTGCATGATGTGGTGAACGACCGTGATTTCTTTGATCAACGAGAATCACTTCAAAGTTTTCGCTAAAGCGGTTCGCCAAGGCTTGCCAATTGTCTAGCATTCCAAAAAGACCATGAAGAATGATTAAAGGATTCCCCTCGCCCATTCGTTTGTGATTCAAAATCATGCTTGAAGCCTTTTGAGGTATTCAGAAATCGTTTTTTCGAGGCCTAAATACAGCGCGTCAGAAATCAATGCATGACCAATAGAAACCTCTTGCAGTGGCTTTACTTTATCAGCGAAGAAAGCTAAGTTATCGAGGTTCAAATCATGTCCTGCATTCACTCCTAAACCTATTTGAGCTGCAAATTCAGCTGATTTACTGTAAGGCTCAACGGCCGAAGCCTTATTTGAATTGTAGTTAGAAGCGAATGCCTCTGTGTACAATTCTACTCTATCTGCTCCAACCTTCTTTGCACCTTCAATAAGAGCTCTATCATTTTCAATAAAAATTGACGTTCGAATCCCTTTTTCACTGAAAACCGAGATCACTTCTTGGAGTAAATCATGATTCGTTACCGTATCCCACCCTGCATTTGAAGTCAGTACATTAGGAGGATCTGGAACCAGGGTTACTTGCTCAGGCATCACTTCCAAAACCAAATCGAGAAACGATTGATTGGGATAGCCTTCTATATTGAATTCGGTGGTTACCACCCGTTTCAAATCACGTACATCTTGATAGCGAATATGACGCTCATCTGGTCTTGGATGCACCGTAATTCCCTGCGCTCCAAATCGCTCACAATCTGTTGCTACATTCACGAGATTTGGAACATTTCCACCTCTAGCATTTCTAATGGTTGCTACCTTGTTGATATTTACACTTAATCGAGTCATTCCGTTTACATTTGGCATGAATTGCAAAGTTAAATGTTTAAACCCTCATGATAGCACGAGAAGCCATAGTAAGTGACATGCCCAGTATTGAGTTTACAGATTCATTGCATCAAGCCAGCCTGTTAATGGATGAGTTTAAAGTGAGTGAACTCCCAATTGTAAATGAAAATGGGAAATACCTTGGTGTACTTACAGAAGAATTGCTTTTTGATGAATCTGACTGGGAGCAAGAAATAAAGGCTTGCACTACCAAACTCAATCAATTTCATGTTACTGAAACCATTCACCTCCTTGAGGTATTTAAGAAAATGAATGAATGGAATCGTTCTGCATTAGCCGTAATTGATGAAAAAGGTTTTTATCTAGGATCTACCTCCAGTGAAAAATTGGTTTCAATTACTGGAGCCTTACCAATGTCAAATGACAAAGGTGGATTGCTTGAACTAGAAATGAGTATTCTTGATTACTCCCTTGCTCAAATTGCCCAAATTGTAGAAAGTGATAACGGCAGAATTACGGGTATGTACCTAACAGGTGCGCCAGATTCAAAAAAAGTGAGGGTCACAATAAAGATAAACCGTTCAAATTTGAGTCATATCATTAGCTCATTCGAACGCTACCAATATACCATCGTTGCGAGCTATCATCAAGAAGACAGTTCAGATCAATTGAAAAGCAACTTTGATAACCTCATGAATTTCATGAATATCTAGCACTTGAATAGCCTTAAAACCCTTTTTTTCGTGTTCGCGCTGTGCTTGGGAACCTTTGCCAATGGCCAGGATTCTATGGCTATCAGTTCTATTCAGATCAATGGAAATCTGAAGACAAAAAATTTCATTATTGAAAAAGAACTCACTTTTAAAATTGGAGATCGCATAAGCAGAACTGACTTTGAAAAAACACACAAACCCAAGTCAATTGCAAACCTCCAGAACACAAGGCTCTTCAATTTTATAGAAATAAAAGATTCTGCTTCAGTAATAATCATCAGCGTCATTGAGCGCTGGTATTTTTGGCCCACTTTTACTCTAGAAAATGCCGATAGAAACTTCAACAATTGGTGGAAAGACAAAAACTTCAATCACCTTAGTTTCGGGGTTTTCCTAGAGCTCAAAAATTTTAGAGGTCGTAATGAAACCATTAGGTTCAAAGGCCAAGTAGGCTTTGAGCAAGAGCTTGGGTTCTCCTATTTCACACCTTACCTCTCTAAGAATGGTCGAACTGGAGCAAGCATTGGAGCAGGTTACAAGACGAATAGAGAAGTAGTTTACGGCAGTATTGACAACAAACAGCTATTCTACAGTTCAGAAATTGGAAAGAATGGTAGAGAATGGATTGAGGCACATTTCGGTATTCACCACCGAAGCTCACTGAATAACACTCACATTTTAAGGACTGAATACAACAACATCACTATCGAAGATTCTATCGCCTATTATTCAGAAGATTACCTTAAAAACAATCAAACAAGCACGAATTTCTTCTATATGAGCTATCAATTTAAACATGAACGGAGAGACAACGTTGCCTATCCATTGAAAGGACACACGATTCAAGTAGGTTTGAAAAAAACGGGTTTAGGTCTTCTACAAAATGAAAACTTGAACTTATTAGAATCAAGTCTTAGAGCAGACATTCATATACCACTTAAACACCGGTTTTATTGGAGCAGCGGTATTAAAGCAAAGTGGAATTTCCTTGACTATCCCCCCTATGCTTTGCAAGAAGGTTTGGGTTACACCTTTTTCACCCGTGGATACGAGTATTACGTGATGGATGCTCAGAGTTATTACCTTTTCCAAAGCAACTTAAAATTTAACATCCTCAAAAAGAAGAACATCAACATTAACCTAGTGAACCATGCTGGTTTACAGAAATTCTTCTTGGCTAGTTACATGAACGTTTTTCTAGATCTGGGAAGAGCTGATGATGCGTTGTATGCAGAGTTGAATCCTCTTTCAAACAAACTCATAGGTGGTTACGGTATTGGACTTGATTTTATTTCGACCTATGACTTGGTGTTTCGCATAGAAACAACACGTAATTTTGAAGGAGAAAATGGAGTCTATCTTCATTTTACAAAAGCAATTTAAGCATGAAGACTTTTCTGATTTATTCAAAAAGCTACAATTCTTCCTTTGTTACCGAAATTGGAGAAATGCTCAACTCTCTTTCCGAGTTGCCAATCGCTATTTTCATTGAAACCGAATTTTATTCGAATCTTACCAATTTCATCACCATCCCAAAAAGCGTCACCCCATTCAAATCGGGAGATGATTTGGAACATGTTGACTATTTGGTGAGCTTAGGTGGAGATGGAACCTTTCTAGCAACAGCAAGGCTCGGTTTAAACAGTGGGATCCCAATTCTCCCCGTAAATATAGGAAGGCTTGGTTTTTTAGCTCGCTTAACCATCAGTGAAGTGTTAAGCGCAGTTGAAAATATTCTTAAAGGAAAATACTTCCTAGAAGATCGCATTGGCCTAACTGTTGCATCTAAGCCTCAACTATTTGAAGTTGGAAATTTCGGGCTTAATGATTTCACCATTCACAAAAATGACAGTTCAAGCATGATTATTATTCACACATATGTGGATGATGAGTATTTAGCATCTTATTGGGCAGATGGATTGATCATCAGCACACCAACAGGCTCTACAGCTTACTCTTTAAGCTGCGGAGGACCTATTATAGCGCCAGGTTCGAACAATTTAGTGATAACTCCTATTGCCCCTCACAATCTAAACATTCGCCCTTTTGTGATTCCAGATTCTTCCATTATCAAACTTAAGGTGGAAGGAAGAAACAATGAGTTTTTAGCAACCTTAGATTCTAAGACTGAATCAATACACACGGAGTACGAACTTAAAATCTCTAAGCACTTTCAAACCACGAAAATCATTAGATTTGATGATGATAGTTTTCTAACAACACTCAGACAAAAGCTCCATTGGGGTTTGGACAAAAGAAATTAATTTACAAGCTAGTTATATAATTCAAATTCAACCAAATGAATTAATTTTTAAAACAATTGCATTCATTGTGAAAAAAATATATAAAGCTATATTTGCACCAAATCCTACCTCTTATGAGAAGATCATTATACCTAACCGGATTGGCCTTATTGACAATCTTATTTGCTACAGAAGCAAATGCACAGCGCTGGAGAAGTTACAGAGCAGAAGTTTATTTTGGATTAGGAGCTTCCCTATACCAAGGAGACTTGGGAGGTGCATCCGTAGCAGATGGAGCCAGCGGAACTTTTTCTGACTTTCAATTCAACGGGACTAGACCTTCGTTCATGTTTGCCTATAAATATCGTTTAGCAGAAAGGTTTGCGGTTAGAACAAATCTTTCATTGAATTTTATTGAAGGGGATGACGCTTTTTCAGGTAATGAAGGAAGATTGAACAGAAACTTGAACTTTAAAGGCTTTGTTTCAGAATTATCCGTTCAAGGGGAATTTTACTTCCTTCAAGAGAACATTGGTTCTCGTTACGGGTATAGAAAAGTTGGAGGCAATAACCTAGATCAATTATCGGGTTATATGTTTGCTGGAGTTGGCGTAGGTTTTTTTAGCTCAAAAGGGGAAATCATGGACGCGAACGGAGAAATGACCGGAGAATGGGTGAATCTTAGAAAATTGAATACTGAAGGCCAAGGAATTCCAGGAGGTCCATCTTCTTATTCGCCCGTAACAGCTGTTATACCTATTGGAATTGGATTAAAATACAGCTTAAATCCTCAATTAACTATCGGAGCTGAATACGGTTTTAGATTCACAACAACTGATTATTTAGACGATGCAAGTGGACCTGCTTACTACAATAACGATTTAATATTAGAAAATTATGGTGAAACAGCTGCTTTAATGGCAGACAAAAGGCTCGGCAACTCACGTTTTAGTGACAACGGGACTAGAGCGCTTCCACATAAAAACGATGCTTACATGTCAGGTTTCATATACATGTCATACAGAATCAGAACCGTTTATAGAGGTCGTTCACGATTCTAATCTGAACCCATACTTTTTCGAATCGTTTTTCGTTAACAGTTAGTGAAAAGAATACTCTCAGCATTAACAATATTAATTTCAATAGCAAACGCCCAAGCATATACTGACTTGGGCGTTGGTATTGGGTACAGTTACTATTTAGGTGATATCAATCCAAGCTCAGTCTTCTACAACGAAAACGAAAAGCTTTCTTTTCAAGCAATTCTAAGAACAAGTCCTACGCAAAGGTGGTCATACACATTGGTTGGTAAATACTCACAGTTTAGTGCCAACGACTTAAACAGTGAAAACTCATTCCAACTGCAGAGGAACTTATCTTTCTTTAACGAAATTGTTTCCCTTTCCGCGAATATCGAGTTTAACTTCATGCCCTTTGAGCCATTCTACAACTACAGTATATTTTACGAACCAAAAAGGTTTACTCCATATCTTCATTTGGGATTAGGTGGTTTTTATCATAACCCAAAAACAGTTTTTGAAGGCAACGAATATGAATTAAGACCTCTAGAAACAGAAGGAGAATCTTACAGCAAATATGCTATTCATATCCCCTTTGGTTTCGGTTTCAAGTATAAACTTTCAGAAAGACTGTTAAGCTCCATTCATTGGACTTGGAATATGACAAGTACAGACTACATCGATGATGTTAGCACTCGATATCCAAACGATCCCACAGAAATGAGTGTTCTTTCCAGACGATTATCTGATCGAAGCATTGAGCAAATTGGAAATGATGGCACAAATTGGGGAACGCAAAGAGGAAACTCAGTGAATAACGACTGGTTCGCAGGAGTGTTTGTTAACTTCTCTTACATTCTTCAAAAAAACCCTGCACGCTGCCACTTCGATCAAATAGATAAGAAACGATAAGTCTATATTTGCCCCCTTTGCGCCAATTTATAGCTACAACAAAAACAATGGCAGAACAAAAGCATATTCCAAAGCACATTGCCATCATAATGGATGGGAATGGTCGCTGGGCTAAAAGTCAGGGGAAAGCACGAATTTTTGGACATAAAAGTGCACTTACTGCCGTAAGAGAAACCATAGAAGGCTCTGCCGAAATTGGAGTAGAATACCTTACCCTTTATGCATTTTCTACTGAAAATTGGAACAGACCGAAGCTTGAAGTAAGAGCTCTGATGGAACTATTGGTTTCTACTATTCATAAAGAACTCGCTACACTACAAAAAAATGATATCCGACTACTCACTATTGGAGATACAGAATCACTCCCAAATAGCACCAGACGAGAATTAAATTCAGCCATAGAAGCTACAAGAGACAATAAAAGAATGACCCTTATTCTCGCTCTTAGTTACAGCGCGAGATGGGAGATTTTAAATGCTGTTAAAGCAATATCAAAAGATGTTAAAACTGGCAAAATTTCGGAGGAAGACATTTCGGAAAATCAATTTTCGCAATACCTTGCCACCGCTGGTTTTCCAGATCCAGAATTGATGATTCGCACAAGTGGAGAATTTAGGATAAGTAATTTTCTTTTGTGGCAATTGGCTTATACTGAACTGATTTTTATTGATAAATACTGGCCAGATTTCAGGAAAAATGATCTGAATCAAGCCATTATCGATTTTCAAAACAGAGAAAGACGCTTTGGAAAAACCAGTGAACAGATAGTTACATAACTTTTATGCAAAAGATACTCCTCTTCATTTTCTCCATCCTACTGGTTCAATACTCTTCAGCTCAGATCTCAAATGGTTCTGGCCAGGGAAATAGTCAGTCTATTAACAAACTCAAGCCACGTGTTTACGAAATCGCAAGTATAGCAGTTACCGGCACAGAAAATCTAGATGGAAATGCCATCAAATTACTCTCTGGTCTTTCGGTTGGAGACCAAATTAAAATACCTGGAAGCAAAACTTCAGAAGTGATTAAAAATCTTTGGAAGCAAGGACTTTTTTCAGATGTTAAGTTAAACTATACCCGTATAGAAGGTGACAGGATTTTTTTAGAAATACATATTGCTGAACAGCCCAGACTTTCTCGATTCTCATTTAAAGGGGTCTCAAAAGGTGAGGCAGATGACTTAAGAGAGGAAATTAATTTATACCGAGAAAAAATTGTCACAACAAACCTTCTTCTTACCACAGAAAAAACCATAAAAAAACATTTCGTTGACAAGGGTTATCTGAATACTACCGTTAATGTGATCCAAAAAAATGACACCCTTTACCCCAACCATGTCATCCTAAACATAAAGGTTGATCGACAAAAGAAAGTGAAGATCAATAAAATACATATTGCGGGCAACACAGAGTTGAAAAACCGCCAAGTGAAGGCTATTATGAAAGAAACGAAGGAAAGGTCAAAGTTCAGACCCTTCTATGAATTGGATGATTTTTTGGTTTCTTCTTGGAAAGCGCTTTGGAGCAATAGTTCTGATTCACTTTTGAATGTATTAACTGGATACAATGATGACCGGATTAAATTAACCTTGTTCAAGACCTCCAAATATCTTCCCGAAAACCTAAAAATGGATGAATCAGCAGTGGTTCAACGTTACAATTCTAAAGGGTATAGAGATGCACAAATTCGAAAAGATTCTATTGTTCAGATCGACAATGAAAATATTGACATCTACTTCAGTTTAGATGAAGGGAGTATATACCACTTTCGGGATATCAACTGGATCGGAAACAGCAAGTACTCTACAGAAGTATTGAATAATGTATTCGGAATTAATTCTGGCGATGTTTATAATTCTGAAATGCTGGAACAACGCCTCTTCATGAATCCTAATGGTGGTGACATTAGCTCTTTATATATGGACGATGGATACTTATTTTTTCAAGTAAATCCTATAGAAACTAGTGTTTCTAACGATTCAGTAGATTTAGAGTTAAGAATCTTTGAAGGGGAACAGGCGCGTATCAACAGAATCTTTGTTGTTGGAAATTCCAAAACCAATGATCATGTTGTGATGCGTGAAATCCGAACGCGACCTGGAGATTTGTTCAGTCGTTCAGAAATTATTCGAACGCAGCGTGAACTATCCGTTTTGGGGTATTTTGATCCTGAGCAAATGAATGTGGTTCCAAAACCTAACCCTTCAGATGGGACCGTTGACATTGAATATACGGTTGCTGAAAGACCTTCTGATCAAATTGAGCTTTCTGGTGGCTGGGGAGCAGGAACCATTATTGGTACCTTAGGACTTTCATTCAATAATTTCTCATTAAGAAACCTCTTCAATGGTGAAGCCTACACCCCACTTCCTTCTGGAGATGGTCAAAGGCTTTCTTTAAGAGCCCAAACCAACGGGTCTTTCTACTCTGCCTACAGCTTCTCATTTACAGAACCCTGGCTTGGTGGTAAAAAGCCAAATGCGTTCAGTGTATCTATCAACTATCAACAATTTGCCAATGGTGGGCAGAGAAAATACATAACAGAGGGTGATATAAAAGTTAGAAATCCTAATTATTCTGGGACTACAACTATCGGGGCTTCCATTGGTCTGGGGAAAAGATTAAAGTGGCCAGATGACAATTTCTCACTTTACCAAGAAGTTACATTCCAGAAGTTCAACGTTGTTAATGCTAGCGGTTATATTCAAGGACTTTCTAATGGTTCAGCAAATAACGCATACTTGAAATTTGTACTTTCAAGGAGTTCAATTAGTGATCTAAACTTCCCAAGAAGTGGGAATCAAACAACACTATCAACTCAGTTTACATTGCCGTATTCTTGGTTCAACAATAAAAACTACGGGAATATTGACCCAGAAGAAAAATACGAATGGATAGAATACCACAAGTGGAAATTCACTTCTGCTTGGTATACCTCATTGACCAGAAGTGAAAAACCTCTTGTACTTTATGCTAAATTTGGTGTAGGGATCTTGGCCATGTACAACCAAGATGTAGGAACTTCTCCCTTTGAGCGCTTTACCCTTGGAGGTTCAGGCCTGTCCGGGTTCCAAATTGATGGTAGAGAAATAATTGCTTTAAGAGGTTATGATGACAACTCTCTTTCATCGCCCCAAGGTTCGCCTATTATTACAAAATCAACTGTTGAGTTAAGATATCCACTAAGCTTAAGCCAATCTGCTATGATTTATATGCTTGGTTTTGTAGAAGCTGGAAACACATGGGAAAGCATTAGCGAATATGATCCTTTCGAGCTCAATAGAGCTGCCGGTGTTGGGGTTCGAGTATTCTTACCTATGTTCGGATTATTAGGCTTAGACTATGGTTGGAGATTAGATGATTCACCATATAACCCTAACATGCAAAAGGGGCAACTGCACTTCACAATAGGTGCTAATCTAGGACAGTTATAATACTATGAAACACACAATCATTCTTTCTTTAATTCTACTATCCTTCTTTTCTGGTTTATCTCAACGTTTTGCCTACGTTGATTCCAAATATATTCTGGAAAGTATGCCTGAGTATACTCTAGCGATGGATGAACTTAATGCACTTTCGAAACAATGGCAAGAAACTGTAGAGGCCAAATACGCAGCATTGGACAAACTACAAAGAGCATACGAAGCAGAAAAAATTCTACTTACACCAGACATGCGTAAGAAAAGAGAAGAGGAAATCACAAAAAAAGAAAAGGACGCACTAGATTATCAAAGATCAAAATTTGGTGTTGATGGAGATCTTTTTAAAAAGCAGCAAGAACTCGTGAAACCCTTGCAGGATAACGTTTACACTGCCATTCAAGACGTAGCTAAATCGAGGAGTTACGCAATTATTTTTGACAAAGCGGGCGGAACGGCAAACATTTTGTACTCTGACCCGAGGTACGATAAAAGTGAAGAAGTACTTAGAGAATTAGGCGTGAACTAATAAGGCCCAATTAAGGTAAAAGAATAAATTTGACGACTTTCAATAACAACTGTATGAAGAACATAATTAAAGCAGTATTTGCACTAGTGGTGGTAGTTTTGTCTACAAGCCAAATAAATGCCCAAGACAAAATTGGACATATCAACTCTCAAGAACTTCTTTCTGCTTTGCCGGAAAGAACAGCGGTTCAAGAACAATTGGAAAAATTCTATCAGCAACTCCAAAATCAAGTTCAGCTGATGCAACAGGAGTACATGACAAAAACTCAAGAGTATCAACAATACGGTGAAACTTGGGAAGAGAGCATTCGCCAACTGAAAATGGAAGAAATTGCACAACTTGAACAAAGAATGCAAAGCTTCCAACAAAAAGCAGAAGAAGATATGGCTGCAAAACAGCAAGCTCTTTACCAACCTCTTTTAGACAAAGCAAAAACAGCCGTTGACGAGGTAGCAGGAGCAAATGGATACAAATATGTTTTTGATTCTTCACCAGGAGGTTCACTAATCACTTTCCCTGAATCTGAAGACCTAATGCCTTTGGTAAAAAAACACCTTGGAATTACCATTGAATAATTCAAACTAGAAAAAATCATAAAGCATCTCGGAAGAGATGCTTTTTTTTGCTCTATGAACAATCAGCCAATTGGCATATTCGACTCTGGTGTTGGTGGACTTACCGTATTAAGGGAAATTCAGAAATTGATGCCAGATGAGTCTTTCATTTACTTGGGAGATGGCCAAAACGCACCCTATGGCACAAAAACGAAAAGAGAAATCCAAAACCTTTCTACCAGAAATGTAGACTTCTTACTTGAGAAAGAATGCAAGCTGATTGTTGTAGCTTGTAACACTGCTACAACTCAAGTAATTGAATTCTTACGGAGCAAGTACTCTCTACTTTTTGTTGGTATTGAACCAGCTATAAAACCAGCAGCCCTTCAGTCTAAAACAAAATCTGTAGGCGTACTTGCCACTCATGGAACCATACACAGTGCTCTATTCAACGAAACAAAGGAACGTTTTGGAAGCCATGTGAATGTGACCATGCAGGTTGGAACGGGACTGGTTCCAATGATTGAGAATAATCAAGTGGATTCTCGTGAAATGACAGAATTACTTCAAAAATTGCTCCAACCAATGATTGAAAGCAACGCAGATTTTATTGTTTTAGGTTGCACACATTATCCACTTATTAAAACTCAGATTAGTAAGCTTTATCCTTTTCCAGTTTCAATAATAGATTCTAGTTATGCCGTGGCAAAGCGAGTAGAACACCTTGTTTCCCTAGAAAAGATGCAATCCTCATCAAAAAATGCGCGTCAAATACACTATTTCACAACTGGGAACCCAAAGAAAATGGACGCTTTTATCGAGTTGCTCGAACTTCCGAAGCACCGGAACAGTAAAAAAATCACTTTTTAAACCAGCCTGAGTATTTTACGTAATTGTTAGCTATCCTCATCACTTCTCCTTCAAACTTATCTTTACCAATCTCTTTCACCTTCTTAGCCGGAACACCAGCATATATGCTACCTGATTCAACTCGGGTTCCCTCTAAAACAACAGAACCTGCTGCAATAATAGAATTGGATTCTATCACACAATTATCCATTACAATGGCTCCCATACCTATCAATACGTTGTCATGAACATCACAACCGTGAACAATGGCATTGTGGCCAATAGAAACATTATTACCAAGTTCTACCACAGTCTTCTCAAAAGTGCAATGGACTACAGCACCATCTTGAATATTCACTTTATTGCCCATTCGAATGGAGTTTACATCACCACGAACAACGGCATTGAACCAAACACTGCATTGATTACCCATTTTCACATCACCAATAATCGTTGCATTCTCTGCGATAAAACAATCCTCACCCCATTCAGGAGAAACGCCATTACATTTTTTTATAAGTGCCATAACAAAACATTTCGTCAAAGGTGCGAACTATCCGTCAAGCTGTGCGTAATTTTGCACTACAATGAAAGAATTAATAACTGTTTACGCAGAAAGCACTCCGAATCCTAGTACAATGAAATTTGTTGCCTCAACACCTTTCATCACCTCTGGATTAACCGTTGAGTATTTTGAAGAATCTGAAGCTGAAAACAGCCCTTTAAGTCAGCGTTTATTCAGTTTCCCTTTTGTGAAAAGTTTATTCCTGGCAAGTAACTTTGTTACCGTAACAAGGAACGACCTTGTTGAATGGGACGATGTAGTTTTAGAATTACGAGAGTACATCCAAAATTACCTTCAAACCGGTCACGAAGTATTCACAAAACCTCCAACTGCTACTCAACATCAAAGAACCAATGAGGAAGGAGCTCAAGAATTCATCAAAATGATGAGCGAACCTCAAGACGAAGTTGAAGAGAGCATCATTAATCTTTTAGAAGAATATGTTCGCCCTGCTGTTGAGGGAGATGGAGGAGCTATTCACTTTAAGAGTTTCAATAAAGAGTCTGGAGAATTAACCGTTAAGTTAAGTGGGGCATGCAGTGGGTGCCCTTCAAGTACAGCAACATTAAAAGGCGGTATTCAGAACTTATTTAACAGAATGATGCCAGAAGTGAAAACAGTAAATGCCGAAGAAGTGTAACAACTTCTTAATCAGAAATAGAATTGACAAAAAGGGTACATTAAAAAAATGTATCCTTTTTTTATGCAAAATCATAAGCAATGGCATCTTACCCCTAAACAAAGCTTATGAAATATTTAAAACACCTCTTGATATTCATCGGAATATCTGTTGCAGTAACATCTTTGTTCGCTCAAGGAGAAATCCAAGGTAAGGTGGTAGATCAGGAATCTAAAATACCTTACGCCTTTGCCAATGTTTATGTAAAAGTTGGATCACGAATAATAGGAAGTCAAACAGACCTTGATGGAAGATTTGTTCTGAAACCTCTGCAGCCCGGAATTTACAATGTACACGTTACATCTATTGAATTTAACGACCAAGTGATTCCAGAAGTAAACGTATCAAACAATAAAATTACCTTTTTAAATAAAATTCAAGTAAGTGCAGGTGTAGATTTAGGAATGGTAACTATTGCAGAATATACAGAACCTTTAATCAATCCGGAAGATCCTTTGGCTATTCCAATTAAAGCTGCTGAAATTGCAAAAGTTCCAGGATCTCAAGACATTCTTGGAATGATTGGAAAAATGGTTCCTCAATTCTATAAACCAGACGGTGTTAAAGGGGCTTATGTAAAAGGTTCAAGAAATGACGCCTCTGGAAGTTATGTAGATGGTATGAAGGCAGATTTAGACGGACTAAATGTTCCTCCAAGTTCAATAGGTGAAATCACAGTTTACACAGGAGGTGTTCCCGCTAGATACGGAGACTTGACTGGTGGAGTGGTGATAATAGAAACAAAAAGCTACTTTAGCCTTTACAACCAATATAAGGTAAGACAAGAGCAATTAGAACTCTTTGGAAATTAACACAATAGATTGATTCTAAGTTTTAAAAATATCAAAAAACTCTCTGATGAGCAGCTTGTTGCACGTTTTAAAAAAAGCGGCAACAATGCTGTTATTGGTGAACTCTATGAAAGGTACGCAGTCTTAGTTTTAGGGGTTTGCTTAAAATATCTCAAAGAACCCGAACTTGCTGAAGATGCCGTGAGTATGATATTTGAAAAACTGATGATTGACTTGAAAAAACACAATGTCGAGAAATTTAAGTCTTGGCTTTACATGGTGTCTAAAAACCATTGCTTCATGTATTTGCGCGCTCAAAAGATGAAATACGCTTCTTCAGACAATCTTCACATTCTCTCAGATGATGGCGAAAAAGAGCTCAAAGAAAAAATTGCAAAAGAGTCTGCCTTAAATGCACTAGAAGATGCTATAGAAGAATTGAAAGATGATCAAAAGGCGTGCATCCAACTCTTTTATATAGAAAAGAAATCGTACCGAGAAATAGAAGAACTCACCAACTATACCCTTAAACAGATTAAAAGCCACATTCAAAATGGAAAGCGAAATCTGAAAATTGTTTTAAGTCAATCACATGGACAAGCTGTATAAAGACATATTTGGTGAACCAGAGGGTTTGTCTCAAAAACAAATCGAAGCTTACCTCAACAATACTTTGAGTGATTCAGAGCGTAATGAAGTTGAGCGCATTGCAGCTTCTTCAGATTTTGAAGCTGAAGCTTTAGAAGGGTTTGAAGACACACAAGAATCATCGCACTTATTAAAAAAATTAGCGTTTCAAACCCCTGTTTCAAAAGCTTCTTCTTTCAATTGGAAAGTTATAGTTCCGGCCATTGCCGCCTCTTTAGCAGGCGTCTTTTTTATTCTTCAAACTAATTTTCAAACTCAAGTTTCCAACCCATCAATTGCTGAACAAACAACTGCACCTTCAGAGCCAATAATTGAAAGCACTCTAGACAAATCGAACGAACTAACAGACACCGCACTTTTAGCTGAAAACATCAACCCTAAGCCTCAAAAGGAAGAGCAACTAGGTAAATTAAGAGAACAACAAAATTTGCCCAAACAAAAAAGGCGAGAAGAGAACAAACCGGCTAAAGAATCTGCAGTGAAGTCTGAAGAACAATCATCTGTTGACGGTGGTTCAGTTCGAGCATCCAATCAGAGCATTGATATTCAAGAAACTCAAACAACCTTCAATAACAACTCTAGCCCAACAACTGCCGCCTGGACAAGCAAAACTTCAAGTACTGATTACGAATTAATTACCGAAAGCATAGAAGAACCTGTGGGGAATATCTCAGAAGAAAGTTCCAAAACCGATCCTTTAAGCCTTTGCAACGAGCCCGGGATGAAATGTGTAGATGGTTACCTAGTCGTGAATTACGATTCTGTAAATCGCGAACCTAAGTCTTGGTCCGAAAAAAATAAATCACTCACTCCTCCCACCGGTTTAGACCCTATGTTTGAAAGTGAAAACAACGTAAAGTCAAAACAAATAGAAGGATACAAAATCACACGCTCTTATAATGATGTGCTTCAAGAAGGGATTTATGCCTTCAGAAAAAATCAATTTAGAGAAAGTTTAACAACTTTCGATTTAATTTTGAAAAGCTACCCCGATGACAAAAATGCCCTGATGTATTCAGGACTTGCCTTTGCAGAAATAGGGAATGCAGATCAGGCATTACAAAGATTCCTAAGCATTCAAGAGCCAAGTCCTAGTTTTAAAGAAATCATTGATTGGAACATCGCACAAATCTATTTCGAACAAGGAAAAGAGCAAGGAACTCATCTCTTAGACTCTATTTCTCAATCAACTAGCTTTTACAATAAACAGGCGCAGTTCATATTAAATAAGAGCAAATAAAAATAGATTGAATATTCGTCTCTCAAAGTTTGAATTATTCATGAATCAGATTTTCTTTGCTGTTATGAGTAGAATTTTCATCATATCCATCACTTTCTTCATCGTTCTTCTTTCTTCATGCAGCATTGAAGTCAAAAAAATAGACGCTACTTTTGATAATGGGAATCCAAAAGAAGAAACCACCTATCAAATAGTAGATGATAAGGAGCTTCCAACATTTCGCACCATGTATTACGAGAATGGGAGCATCAATATGGCTGGCCCATTAGACTCTAATGCAGATAGGCATGGCAGTTGGAAAGCTTATTACAAAACTGGCCAACTATGGAGTGAAGGTTCATTTGAACATGGCTTAAGCACTGGAAAGATTGTAATGTATTACGAAACTGGTGAGCTAAGAGCTGAAGGAGAATATTTAGAAGGAGAAAGAGCGGGTAAATGGGTTTACTATAATAAAAGTGGTGAAACTCTAAAAACCGAAGATCTGTAATTTTTAAAGTGTAATAATAGGTGATAAAACAATCTACCATAGATCAAATCATGGATACTGCCGTTATCGAAGAGGTAATTGGTGAGTTTGTGCACTTAAAAAGAGCAGGGTCAAATTTCAAGGGACTCAGTCCTTTTGTGAATGAAAAAACCCCTTCTTTTTTCGTTTCACCGTCAAAGCAGATATTTAAAGATTTCAGTTCTGGTAAAGGGGGAAATGCCATTAGCTTCTTAATGGATCATGAACAGTATACCTACCCAGAAGCATTGCGCTTTTTAGCTAAAAAGTATAACATAGAAATTGAAGAAGAAGGCCTAACTGATGAGATTCTTGAAGAGCGCAGCGAAAGAGAGAGTTTGATGATTGTTGCTCAATTTGCAGAAACATTCTTCAAAGAAACCATGTGGGATAGCGATGAAGGAAAATCCATTGGTTTAGGTTATTTCAGAGAAAGAGGATTCACAGATGAAAGCATAGAAAAATTCAAATTGGGTTACTCACCAGATTCATGGGACACATTTTACAACAAGGCTTTAGAAAAAGGTTACAAAGAAGAATACCTAGAGCTAACCGGGCTGATTAAAAAATCTTCTAAAGGAACCTTCTATGATGGCTACCGAGGTAGAGTAATTTTCCCCATCCATAATTTATCTGGTAAGTCCATAGGCTTTGGAGGGCGAACCTTGCGTAGTGACAAAAACATCCCGAAGTATGTGAATTCTCCAGAAAGTCCGATCTACCACAAAAGCAACGTTTTGTATGGCTTATATCAAGCAAAAGGCAGTATAGTCAAGAACGACAACTGCTTTTTGGTAGAAGGTTATACAGATGTTGTGCAGCTCTCGCAGAGTGGTGTTGAAAATGTAGTTTCCAGCTCGGGTACATCTCTTACAGAGGGCCAAATTCGCCTTATTAAAAGGTATACATCCAATGTTACTTTGTTGTACGATGGAGACCCCGCAGGTATCAAGGCATCGTTTCGTGGTATTGACATGCTATTGAAGGAAGGGCTTCAAGTTCGTGTTGTACTATTTCCTGAAAATGAAGATCCAGACAGCTACGCTAAAAAAGTTTCTACAGAAGAACTTCAAGCCTTCTTAAAAGAGCAGTCCTCTGATTTCATGACCTTTAAAACCAATTTACTGCTCGGAGAAACAGAAGGTGACCCCATTAAAAAAGCGGCTCTTGTTCATCAGATTGTTGACTCTATTGCCGTAATTCCAGATCACATTAGCCAGTCTATTTACATTAAAGAGTGTAGCTCCTTACTTGATATAGATGAGCAAGCCCTTTTAGATGAACTGAATAAGACAAAAAGAAAGAATTACAAAGAACAGCTTAAAAACAAGAAAAGAGATGAAGCCGCTTACACTCCCCCATCTTCTTCTATTGTTCCCCTTTCAACTCAGCAACAAGAAATACTTGATGCTAGCCCCAAAATAACAGACTATCCACTTTATTTTCAAGAGAAAGACATTATTCGCTTATTGCTTAATTACGGTGAAGAGGCTATGCTCATTGAAGCTGAAAATGAAAATGGCGACATTGAAGAAATTCAAACACCACTTTCTCATTATTTACTTGCAGAAATTGTTGCCGATAGTATTTCTTTTAAACACCCAATTTTTCAACGCATTGTTACTGAATACTTGAAATCTATTCAAGACAGCGGGACTATTTCAGCGCACTATTTCATCAACCATAAAGACGAAGACATTAGGCTCTCAACCGCAGATTTATTGGCTCAACCCTATCAATTGCATAACTGGGAAGGACAAAAAATTTATGTCATACCTGAAATTGAAAAACTGACTAAAGCAGCTCGAGGAGCGCTTTACGCTTACAAAACAAGGCTGCTCTCTCACCTTATAGAGTCTAACCAAAAAGAGATGCAAGAAGCTCACCTCGAAAAGGAAGACATAACCGATCATTTACAAAAGCAAATCATGCTTGATCAGATTAAAACTCAACTCGCTTCCGCACAAGGAATTACAATCATTAAGTGAGCCCAAAATGTTTTTCATTTTTCCTGATAAAAAAAGAAAGTTTTACCCAACCCTATGTTAACTTCTTTCGTATTCGAGAGTGGTGGTAGTGATACGGCCAGCATGTTCATTCACAAATTAAGATACAGAATTGTACTTTGGGAGCTTTTCAATTTGATACATTTGATCAGTGCAGATAGACCCCCAAATACTTGAGAAATGCAAGAAGCAAGATAGAAGAGCCCAACTGGCGCTCTACAATACTTGCTACAGTTTGCTTCTAAGTATTTGTTTGAGGTATGAAAAAAACAAAGAAGATGCAGAAGCTTTATTGAATTTGGGATTTTTAAAAATCATTACCAATTTAGATAAGTACGCATCTCATGTACCATTCGAAGCATGGATTAGACGCATTATGATGAATGCCATCATTGATGAGTTCCGAAAAAACAAAAAAGAGAAGGAACTCATGGAGTCTACGGACTTTGAAGATCAGCATTACAATAGGCATGTTGAGTTGAATTCAGCCCAACTTCAGTTTGAAGCTGAAGAGTTGCAGCTGATGATACAAAAATTACCTACCGTAACGCAAAAAGTGTTTAATTTACACGTACTGGATGGCTACAGTCACAAGGAAGTATCTGAAATGTTAGAGATGTCTACTGGCACCAGTAAATGGCATGTGAACAACGCTAGGAAATTATTAAAAGGTATGATTGAAGATCATGCTGAGAAAGAAAAACAGAGGAGTAACAAATCGGAATGAGCAACCGAATAGACATAGATGAATTATTTAAATCAGGTTTGAATTCAAACTTGAACCATACTCCTAGCGCAAACACCTTGGAAAGTATGGGAGCTATGCTAGACGCGCACAATAAAAGTGCAATGCGCAGAAAACGAAGAATGGTTCTTTGGAGATCGCTGGCGGCTGCTGCAGTTTTCACTGGAATTTTCTTTTTTGTTAATAGCACTTGGTTTACAAGCGAAACTCCTCAAAACATAGAAGCTAACAAAGAATCTATCGGTTCCAAAGAAGAAAAAACGAGCACTGCCTCAAATGTTCAAACAGGCACAGAAGAGGTTCAAAGCGAAGCTGTGAAGAATACAAACACTTCCACTACAGCTTCAATCAACACCTCAAACAAAGCTAAAACCGTTAAAAACCACAATGAAAATGCTTATTTCAATTCTAATCTAAGCTCCTCTAAAACCCCTCAAAGCAATGCCCAATCTAAGGGGATAAGCGAAACTGAAAACCAAGACAATCAACCTCAAATTTCAGCAAGTATTGGAGTTTCAAACCAAATACAATCTGCTACTAACAAAAACAATAATGAAGTTCTGGATGCTCAATTGGCATATATAACTCCGATGGAAAGTGCGCTAACCGCAGAATATGCAGATCCTGCTTCTCCAGACATCATCGTTCTTCCAAACGAAAACCCACGTTTTAACCAACGTACTTTTGGAATAATAGTAGGCGGAAACATTTCCAATGATATTACTCCTACGGACGAACAATCAAACTTATCTGGGAATGAATTTTTCGGTATCTCATATACCCAAAGATTAAAAGGAAACTGGTCTATTTATTCCAACTTGCTCTACCAATACAGACCAATGGATGGTTTGTCCAAAAACTTTGAAGACATTACTTATGATTTCGGCTACCAGAAAACTACGACAGAAGTAACTGCACTGAATGCCCATTACTTAGAATTACCAATAGCTGTTCATTATCAAATTGGTTCAAGACACGCTGTTTATTCGGGATTCAGTGCTTCTTATCTTCTAGCATGCAAAAACCAAGTAGAAACTACAACCGTATCAGATTTTGAAACTACTCACTCTTCTGAAGAAGAATGGGGGCACAAACAGGGACTCAATAACGTGGATATAGCAGCATTAGCTGGGTACAGCTTTAATGTACTTCCCAAATTATCTTTAGGTGCACGTGTGAATTACGGACTGCTTGATGTAGCTAAAAATGGCTACTACCAAGAAAATGCATTTAACCGCAATGTCCAATTCAGAATCTATTTGAATTACTCCTTATTTAGCTTTTAATGCCTAGGGCTCTTCTCACCATATTTTTGGGAGCTCTCACTTTTTTTTCATGTAATAAAGACTCCGAACCACCAAGTGGAGAAGGAGAAATAACGTTTTTTCTTCAAGGAGAATTTGAAAATGTTCCGCTAACTATAGAGGCAGGAAAAGGAGATCAGTATCTCTTTACAGATTTTGGCCCAAATGAAAACTCAACATTAGAATATTTTGGTATTCTAGGAAAGAATAGTTGCTCGACCCCTATTGAATGCCCAGAAAGTTTCTCCATTTCAATCAAAGACATTTCTCAAAACACACCTAACTTTCTTGAAACTTTAGATCAAGTTAACCTCGATTTTACTGGTATTGCAGATAGTGCAGTCACTGGGTATTCTGTTTCATTTACACAGAGCTCATTGAATCCTATTGTCACAAACTACGACATGTCAACCATGTATGGAGCAAAAAGTGGAGGGAGCTTTTCTCAAACCTACAGCATAAACGATGCGCCATTTGATGACGTTTGCTTTAGCTCAGGAGGCCAATGCAGCACTTCTCTTTGTTACCCAATCACCATTACAGGAGATTGTCATGTCACTTTCGATTACTCCATCAATACGCCCTTGGTTTCATTTACGCCATACCCCAGTGGTACTCCTCCATTTTCATATGAATGGGATTTGGGAGATGGAAATGGGTTTATTCCAAGTGCCAACCCCCCAGCATTCAATTTTAACCCCACTGAAGGGTCGCGCAAAATATGCGTAAGAGTTACTGATAACGAAGGCTGTGTTGCTGCACATTGCAAACAAGTGGTATTAGATTCTGCTTACGCCAATTGTGTTGTTAATTTTGATTACACCGCTGAAGCTTTGTACACAAAAGATAGCTTGCAATTGGGAACTGTGCATATCCAATATACCGATGAGAATGGAAAAGTGTACTCTTCACAAAAATTCAATCAACCAAAAGAGAGCTACTTTACTATTCTCGACCATGTGGAGTATAAAAACAATAACGCAAGCCAAGCAACAAGAAAAGTAAACTTGCAATTTTTCTGTACACTCTTCGGTGATAACTTCTTTGATACCAAATTGGTTGTGGTGTCCGATGGTGTTTTCGCTTTTGCCTACTCGGCTGAATAGCTGATGTCTTTTACCATCAATTGAAAAGAGCTTTTACCATTCCAAACATTTTCTTCTAGAGTAAACACCACATCAAATGGTTTACCAGAACTGATATATTCAAAGCAGTGCGCCATATTAAAAGCTACCCCAGCAATAGACTCGTTTAAGAACTCATTGTAGATAGATAAGCGTAAATGGCTTTGGTCAGAGCCAATAATCTTGCTGTGACCAGAATCCAACACATCTTTCATCATGAATGTGGGTTTCATATTGGCAGGTCCAAAAGGCTCCATTTGTTTTACTATTCTATACAGTTTTGGCATTGGATTCCCATCAAATTGAAAATCTTCCATTTCTATCGTAGAGTCAATTTCAAGTGGCCTTTCACTATGATCAAAGGGTAAGGTTTCTCCAATCACCTCATTGAACTTCTTCTTAAAAGCTTCAAATTTCTCCGGTAGAATACTCATTCCAGCAGCATATTTATGGCCTCCAAACTGCTCAAGATAAATAGCACATTCTTGGAGTGCATGATGTATATCAAACCCTTTTACACTTCTAGCAGAGCCTGTAATTTTACCGTCTACCTTTGTAAGTACAATGGTTGGCCTATAGTATTGATCTTGTAATCGAGAAGCTACAATCCCAATTACACCTTTGTGCCACCCCTCTTTTAAAACTACTGTAGCAGCAGCATTTTGTTCATTACTATCTTTTATAAGCTGTAAGGCTTCCTTTGTAGTTTCCTTATCTGTTTCTTTGCGATCTTCATTGTGTTGAATAACTTCAGAAGCCTTACTTTCAATGAATTTTTCGTCTTTTGAAATAAGTAAATCTACCGCTAAGCTACCGTGCTTGAGCCTGCCTGCGGCATTGATTTTAGGACCAACTTGAAAGACCAAATCACTGACAACAACCCTGTTTTTCTTTTGTCCAAGCAATAATGCTATTGCCTTTCTAGGTTTCGTATTAATCGCCTCTAAACCTTTTTTAACCAAGATTCGATTTTCACCGACTAAGGGTACAATATCACAAGCCAAACTGATGGCTACCAAATCGATGAATTGAAGTGCTTTATCTAAACTTTCTCCCTCGCTTTCTAACAATCCACACGCCAATTTAAAACCTATCCCACAGCCAGAAAGTTCTTTAAACGGATAAGTGCAATCAGATCTTTTGGGATCCAAAACGGCCAAAACATCCGGCATGGTATCACTGGGTAAATGGTGATCGCAAATAATGAGGTCCATACCCAATTGCTTCGCATAGGTTGCTTGATCAATAGCCTGAATACCACAATCTAAGGCAATCATCAATCCGCATTCTTCTTCGGCCAAATAGGCAACTCCTTTTTTAGAAATCCCATAGCCTTCTGAATATCTGTCAGGAATATAGGTGATGAGATTAGTTGTAAACTGGCTTAAAAACAAGTACATAAAACTCACTGAAGTGGTGCCATCTACATCGTAATCGCCATAAATCGCAATCTTCTCATTTTTTTCAATGGCTTTTAAAATCCTTGCAACCGCCAAATCCATATCCTTCATTAGAAAAGGCGAATGCAGCCGATTTAAATCCGGTCTAAAAAAGTCTTTGGCTTTATCGAAAGAATCTATA
>CBFHSD010000011.1:0-64551 GCA_965658375.1 Salibacteraceae bacterium | reverse complement strand
TAATAGTCGTTCGACTTATAAATACATTCAATATTCCTTTGGTGAAATCGATTTAGCTAATTTTAAGTACAAAACTAATTTTGAGTTTGAAAGTGATGATTCAGGGTTAAGTTTTCCTAGAGGTGACTACATTTACGAATCAGATAGATATTTATTAATTGGACATAAAAAGGATTCTGAGAAGATTCAAATTGACATATTTGACAAAAAATCTGGAGAATTATTAAAAACACCCCTTTTTGAAAACCTTCATTTTCCTGACGGAAACACATGTATATACATTGATGAGTCAATAATTTATTATCAAAACAATTTGGGAATAGTCGATTCAAATGATATTAATTCATTGAATGTAACAAAAAAGATAAACTTCCTACAACATTACAACTCGAAGAAAAAATTGAATTCCAAGTATTTATTAATGAGTTTAATTGTGATAATTTTTGTTTTTTCGATGTTATATTTCCGTTATAGAAAAAGTGAGTCTGAAAAAGAAATTCAGAAAAATGTAGAAATTCTAGAAATCGAAGGTAAACTTCAAGAGTATATAAACAAGAGAATCTCACGAGAGGAATTAGATGATCTACTTGGGATATCACACTATTCCTATGAAACCATAAAAAAAAGGAGAAGTTTACTGATAAACCAAATTAATGAAAGAAACATATTAATCGTTGAGAGGTTAAGAAATCAAGATGACAAAAGGTATTTTGAATACAAAATAACTAAATCATGAGAAAATGGTTTTTCATATCCCTTGTTCTTTTAGTACCTTTTCTTTCATTTTCTCAAAAGGTATTCTCAGTTGATTACCCTAATCAATCTGATGTTAAGGTATATGTGGTAGAGTATGAAAATCAATGTGATTTAAAGGTGTTCAAAGTAGATTATCCAAATCAAGTGGATGGGAACAAGGGGTTGTGGTATTTTGTAGATTACCCTAATCAATCAGATAAGAAGATATACTTCGTTGATTATCCCAACCAAAGTGATTTGAAGATATTTTTTGTGAAGTATAAGAATCAATCAGGTTGGAGAGATAAATCAAAACAACAGCTGTTGTATTAGGAAACCATTTTAAAACATTCTGTTACGGTAGAGTAATCATTCTATCCACATCACAAAATTGGGATTCTTGAGATAAGGCTCCAAATCTGGATTGATCCAAATGGCAGCGATGTCTGAAAGAGGTAAAATCCCAAAACCTCCGCCTAGCGTTAAAGTGTAGGCAATGGGAACCGTATATTCTGTTTCTAAATAAAGCCTGTGAACGCCAAAGACACCTAAAGTAACAGCCAATGCCGAGGCGGTAAGCTTGTGATTTGTCGTGTTTGAAGAATACTGTCTATTTTGCTTTTCTCTTAATCGAAGCAATTTATATTTAAGACCGGCAAGAGGCTGTGGCTTTTCAGTTGGAAGAGCGTGAGCAGTAAATCCACAAACAATACTAAGAATCAAAAAGTAAAACTTCATATGTTGAAGGTATATAGCCAAAGGTCTTGAATATTCTTTGACTACAAAAGACACTCAGAATAACTTTTTCAAACAGAATGGTGCAGAACTAAAAAAGGCTGTGATTCCATAGAATCACAGCCTTTTTAGAATAGTACTAATGAGCTTTACTCAATAACAATTCTGCTTGTTTCTGTACCGCTTTCGGTAGTCGATTTTACTATGTATAAGCCACTTGGAAGATCAGACACATCAACATAACCTGTAGCTACATTAGGCTGAGCCATTTTTACTACTTGACCGTTGAGGTTAATTATTTCTAAGTTGTTTACAGTAGCACCTGTGAAGTTAATGATACCAGATGTTGGATTCGGGTAGAACTTCAAAGAAGCTGTGTTTTCACCTAACTCTTCTGTAGAAAGGGCTTCCCAATTTCCAATTTGCGCTGCACGCATGATTCTTGGATTTAAATAACCTTGAATGGAATCTAAGTACATTAAAGAAGAAGCTTTTTGGTTTACATTCCCATCTGCTGCACTTGTTAAAATCGAATTCAATGGTTGCAATGCAATACCAAGTTGATCTAGGTAGTTGTAATATGCAGTGAAATCTGCTTCACTCCACCATTCCCATGGTGCGCTATATCCTAATGGGGATTCAATGGTAAAAAGTCCTTCAGCATCGTTTGATACCGTTACTGATCCACCTGGAAAGAAACCTGCTGGTAAATCAGAAGTGAAAGTCGCTCCATATAAACTTCTTGCTCTTCCGGTGTAAGCATCGACCCCGGGAAGAGTAGCAAAGGCATCATTCAAACCAAAACTATTCACTATTGGCATGAAAACATTTGGACCATCTGCGTCAACCACTGGTTCTTGCGTTGTTGGCACAATTACAGTTCCTGTTTCAAAAGGAGCGAATTCATCTCTAAAGCTATGGAAAGTTACCACAGGAGCTTCTTCCGCTTTTCCTTCAATCCAAGATTTATCCCCTAGAGCACCACCCGCATTAGCGACTAAAGATACAGTAGCAGGAACTTGTGGAAGCATTTGGTACTGGTAGAAGTTCAATACACCTCCGAAACCACTAGGTTGACCAACAAGATTGGTGTCAATTACTACATTTCCTGTTGCATCTGGATCAAACTTTGGAAGATTTGTTTCTTCCCAGCGGTCTAAAAAGTTGTAAGCCAATGCTACGTAACCTCCAGAACCTTGTCCGTAAAGCATGATGTTGTCAGCATCTGCATTAATGCTTGCAGCATTTACGCGAACTCCACGAACAACTTGCTTTATGTCTATGATAGCCCTATAAACAGCATTTAACAATGATTTTGTTTTTTCAGATTGAGGAACACCAGGATTTGGATTCCATCCCAATCTGTAGTTAGCTGCTACCGCAATGTAACCTCTTCTAGCCCATTGCTTGCATAGCTCAACTGATACAGAGTCGTCTTTATTACCAGAAACGGCAACGTTAACCCCTTTTGGTAAAAAGTTACCTGTGTGAATAAATACAATCACTGGTCGTTCTGTTTCCGGATCTATTGAAGGATTTGGCATGTACATGTCCATCATTCCTTGCTGAAACGGATTTGGATTTGCAGGTGGATTGTCTGGAAGTGGGTTAATTAATTTAATTTCTGTTGAAGGATCTAAAGAGTAAGGCGTATAGTACTTCACCGGAATATCTGGTGTGTAACCACCTTGAATACCCGCTATAAGAGAATCTCTAATCTCATCATGTTCAGTTTGAATTTGCGCGATATTGGCATTTACATAAGCATCAGATAGTAACTGTTGGTTTCCTAAGTAATCTACGTTAATACCGTAAAGTTCGTTGGATTGAGCTTTTACGATTTCTGCATCTGTAAAGATCTCATCTAAATAACGCTCTTGGGCTGTTACGCTAGTGACATTTGTTAAGCCAATAGTAAAAGCTAAAGCACAGAATAATTGTTTTTTCATAATCAAATAGAATTTGTGTAAATTTAAAAAAAATTATTGGCTACTTCTTCAAATCAAACATAAAGGAGATGTAACCGAGTCTTCCTACTAAAGGGCCACCATAAACTTGATAAACTTCATTGTTTAAAACATTAGATGCTCCAACTTTAATTGTGGTGTAATACTTAGGCATCACGAAATTTACTTGAGCATCTAGAAGCCCATAACTATCAATAAAACCAGTGAATTGGGGAGAGCCTTCAAATACAAAGCCTTCTACCCATTTGTAATTCACATTAAAGCCGAACGAGCCTATGGTAATAAAAGGTGCTCTTATTTCTCTACCCCCAAGGCCCAAATTAAATTTATTTTTAGGCGTATTAAAGGCAGGAATAAGCGGGTCATCTTCTCCGCTGGTAAGTTGGTTGTAGCTGTAATTTGCGTTTGCTGTGAGTTTTTTAGTCAGATAATAATTCATTCCAACAGAAACCCCCTGCGTTGTTACTAAACTTTTTGAGTTAGAAGCTATGCGATATACTTCAGGATCTCGGATGTTTCCAAGAAAGTCGAATTCCGCATCTACGCCAATTTCGTAACCAATAAAATTGGTGTACCAACTGTAATAGGCACTGGCATCTACATACATTTTTTCCTTCACAACGGCACGGTATCCTACTTCTATGGTTCGTACCTGCTCTGGCTTTATAGGATCTACATTAAAATACTCTAGCGTATCTGAATTAAATTCTCTTAAATAATTTCCTACGCTTTCAACAGTCAATAAAGAGTCATAACCATTGATGTTCCCGAGTAAAGTAGCACGGCCTACATCGTAAAACAAGAATTGATCTGCTAATGTTGGATTTCGAGATCCTGATGTGAAGGTTGCGCGCAGAACATGATTTTTCTCGGTGGTGTATACCGCAGAAAGTGCAGGAGAAATTAACCAATCAAAATTCTCGTTTTTGTCAGCTCTAACTGTGAAAGAAAGCACCATCTGGTCATTAAGAACCTTTTTTTCCAATCCTACATACATGCCATATTGGTAGTTGGTGATTCGTGTGTAGGATGAGTCAATTGGCACTTGAACAGTGTCAATGGGCAATGTTGGGTCGTTTGGAGAGAATACAACAGAATCTCCATAGGTGTAGGTTAAAGTGTCTGAGAAAATTGTACCACGCGTATCCGGTCTATACAACCTAAAGTTTCCTCCTACGCGAATGTCTAGACCCTTTGGTTCGAATAGATATTCTCCTTGGGCATGGTAAAGAGCGGAGCGGTCATAAAGTCTAGATCCTCCATTTCCTAAAGGTTCACTCGTTACTTTAGAAAATGCCGAATCAAAAGCAGCAGTTCCTGGTTCAAGTCTTTCATCCCCTCTTCTGGGGTCGCTGTCTACAACTTCTCGCGTTGCATTGTGCCATGCCGTTAAGCTATCGGTTTGCATGGCGATCCAAGGTTCATAACCGTTTACTGACCAGTCGTTTAAATCTTCATAGTCTTCCAATTGAGGGTATCCTGGCAGTGCTTTCACTTTTGGGGTATATACAGCACGGAAGTACGAAGAATAAAGAGAGTTCCAAGTGGCTTCATCAATTTGGTTCTCTTGTAAGGTTAATGCCGTGGAAACAATGTCGTATGAGTTTCCAGCATCCTCATTCGTGGCATACGCCCTAAAAAACCATTTATTTTCCTTTTTTAATTCTATTCGATTCTGATAGAATTGGATGTCTTTCAAGCTAAAACGATTGTCTCCTTGGTAAATCGTAGTTCCATTACTGTAACTAGAAGAAAGAATGGCTTGAATACTGTCTGTAATCATGTAATGAAGCGATGCATTCAGCTTAAGGTTTTCGGTGTTGTAGTCTGCTAAGTCAGTTTCTAAGTACCCTGTTGGTCTGTAAGCTCCTACTCCTGAGTAGCTCAATTGCCCTCCTGGATTTGTAAAATCATTGTTAGAAGCACCATCACCTTCATCTCCATACCTATTTACAGCATCATAGCTTCCAGGGTTAGTTTCAGGCAAATCAGATTCGTCTGTTTGAGACATATTTTCTGCCTCCCAATCGTTTGCTGTGAGGTAAAAGACATTCAATTTATATCCAAATTTGGCTTCACCTTCTTTATTTGTGAAATAATCTGCCCATCGCACTGCGTACTCTTGCATGTTTCTTTCTCCCACTTTTACCTGGGCACTTAAACCTGGAAAGAGAAAAGGATCTTTGGTAGTCATGTTGATGACTCCATTGAAAGCTCCAGGCCCGTAGAACGCAGAACTTGCTCCGGCAATGATGTCTACCTTCATCACATCTAAATCAGATGCCCCAAGAAAGTTTCCTAGAGAAAAGTTTAGACCAGGGCTTTGGTTGTCTACACCATCAATCAGCTGCAATGTGCGTACTGGTGATGTTG
Organism: Salibacteraceae bacterium; assembly: GCA_965658375.1. GTDB lineage: Bacteria > Bacteroidota > Bacteroidia > Flavobacteriales_G > Salibacteraceae > CBFHSD01. Next base: position 58,741 of record CBFHSD010000011.1, on the reverse strand, counting down.
AGTTGAACCCTCTTGTATTGATGACTTTAAAGCCCAGAGATGCAGAGGTCATATCTACGCCTTTGAGGTTTCCTAAGCTCTCGTAAAAATTCCCTGATGCTGCTTCTTTAATAGCAATTACATCAAAGCTTTCAACCGTAAGGGGGTTTTGCTTTTGCTTGTCAGTTACTCTAGAATCAACAACTTCAACTGCATCGAGCATGACATTGTCGGCTTTGAGTTGAATATTCAGGGGCTTAGAATTGTCTGTTACTTCTAGCTCTTGTGTGCTAAAGCCAATGAACTTCACTTGAATGGTTACTGGAATATTATCAACTGTTAGTTCAAACTTTCCATCAAAATCCGTAATTGTACCATTGGTTGTTCCTTTTTCTAGAACTGTGGCACCAATAAGTGTTTCCCCAGATATTGGATCTGAAACTTTCCCGCTAATCTTTACTTGTGTAAATCCGTATTGAGCCAATACAAGTAATCCCACTACAAGTAAGAGTGTTTTCCAAAAAGCAATTCGCATAGTCTTAATTTGAAAGTGGTGGTTAAAAAAGATACAATATAAGATGGCAGAGGGCTAAAAATCAATAAACGCAGCTATCTTTTTCTTGATGAGCTAAATGATTGGTTAAGCTTCTGCTAAAAGTAGCATGTTGGTCATTCCTTTTTGCTTGATTGGAGTCGCTGCAGTGTGCACTACTAAATCACCTCTTTTAACGTGTCCTTTTTCAACCAAAATATCTCTAATGTCTTCTAAAGAACCATCTGTGCTATCAAACTGATCATAGAAGAATGCGCGTGTTCCCCACACTAAGCTCATCATAGCTAAAATTTGCTTATTCCCTGTAAACACGAATACACCTGCTTTAGGTCTAAAACTCGAAATTTTAAAACCAGTGTATCCAGAAAAGGTCATCGTAAGAATAGCTCTGGCTTTGCTATTTTTTGCTAAACGTGCTGCTTGGAAACAGATTGAGTCTGTTACAAACCTTTCTTGTTTTACCTCTGGCTCAAATTCTTTGTAGTAAATGCCTTTATATTGTTCAATTTCCAAAACAATCTTGGTCATTGTTTTAATTACCTCTTGTGGGTGATCACCTACTGAGGTTTCGCCACTAAGCATCACGCAATCTGCTCCGTCCATTACAGCATTGGCCACATCGTTTACTTCTGCTCTGGTTGGAGAGATGTTTTTAATCATCGACTCCATCATTTGTGTAGCAATAATGACTGGTTTGGCTGCCTTCTGACACTTCTTAACAATCTGCTTTTGAACAGTCGGAACCTCTTGCATAGGAATTTCAACACCCAAATCTCCTCTAGCCACCATAATGGCATCTGAAGCTCTGATAATGGCATTTAGATTACTTACCGCTTCTGGCTTTTCAATTTTTGCAATGATTCGTGCATCATGCCAACTTTCTTTGATTATTCCTCTCAGCTCATGTATGTCATCTGCATGGCGCACAAAAGAAAGGCCTATCCAATGAATTTCTTGTTCTAAGGCGAATTTTAAATCTACCAAATCTTTATCTGTCAAGCAGGGTAAAGAGATTTTTGTGTTGGGGAGGTTAACTCCTTTTTTAGAACTGAGAATACCACCATGAAGTACTTTACATTCAACTTCTTGAATGAGGTCGGTTTTCAACACTTCCAGCATGAGCTTACCATCATCTATGAGAATACGGTCTCCTACGGTTACGTCTCTTGGAAACTGTTCGTAGGTGAGGTACACTTTTTTACTGGTTCCTATCATCGGTGATGTAGTGATGACAAGTTTTTCGCCATTTATCAATTCAACGCCATTATTCTCAACATCTCCAATTCGAATCTTTGGGCCTTGTAAGTCGCCTAAGATGGCTGTAAAGGTGCCGAGTTTTTCGTCAACCTTACGCACATTTTCAATAGTTTGTTTGTGGAACTCATGATCGCCATGAGAGAAATTAATGCGTGCCACATTCATTCCTTCAACAATCATTTTTTCCAAGACTTCAACACTGCTGCTTGCAGGTCCTAGAGTAGCTACTATTTTGGTTTTGCTATTTGCAATATTCATATCGAAATAAGTTTTGTGAATGTTTTTGAAGAACAAGGGTCAATTCTAAAAGAAGTGAGCACCCCAATGGTCCCGTTTATTTTTGAAATTATGTCATCTAGTGGCAACAGCTCGTGCATTCCAGAGATGATAAAAAAATAATGAGCATGTTTGAAATCAGGTGCGAAAAGCCCTTGATCCGTTTGATTGCTCAATAGATAATAATTGTACTGTTCGTTCACATTGTGATTGAAAAGAACCGTTTCACTCAGTCGTGGGTCTAATTCTTTTTTATCGCTATTGATTCTTTCAAAATCGCAATGCAAACTTTGGTTCAATTGCCAAGCCAATCTATAGTCTTTCTGGTGACTGCTAATACCAAGTAAAAAATACTCGGGTAGTATGTCTAATGAGAGTCTAATTTTAGGCATTGCAGCCAAAGTTAGGGTAAGTTATGGTAAAAAGTACAATTTCTAAGTTGCAATTCCTGCATTCTTTACATTTCTTTCATATGCCGCTTTAGAAGCGTTTTGTTCAGCTTTCTTTTTAGAGGGTCCTTTGCCAGTTCCTAAAGTATGACCGTTGGCCACAACTTTTCCTACAAAGCGCGCATCGTTGGGCTCTTGAGTGATTTCTTCTGTTTCAAAAGAGACTTTTACCTTATTTTTCTGAGACCATTCGATGAGCTTGCTTTTGTAGTCCGACTCTAGTGATTCAAATTCCTTAAAGGAAATATACTTGTTGAGTATCTGTTCTTGAATGAAGCGTGTGGTAAATGTGTAACCTTGATCTAAGTAGATGGCACCAATAAGAGCTTCAAATGCGTTTCCACACAAAGAAGTTTGATGGGTTTCTTGCTGAATTTGAGAAAGGATGAGTTCATCAATCCCCATAGCAAGACCTATTTCATTTAGAGTTTTTCTTGATACCATTTTTGAACGCATCTTGGTTAAAAAGCCCTCGCGTTTTTTGGGGTATCTATGGTACAAGCAATCGCTTATAACAGCATCTAAAATGGCATCTCCTAAATACTCTAAGCGTTCGTTATTCTCTTCAATTTTTTCAAATTGAGATTTATGCTGAAAAGCTTTTGCGTAGATTTTTATGTTCTTAGGCTTGAAGCCCAACATTTCTTCCAAGCGTTTGTGAAGCTTACGTTGTTCAGAGGTAAGAGTCCTACGCTGAAAGTAGAAGAATTTAAGCATCAAATTCTTTGAAGATCACACTTGCATTGTGTCCACCAAAACCAAAGGTGTTTGAAAGAGCGTATTTCACTTCTCTTTTTTGCGCCTTGTTGAGAGTCAGGTTCAGTTTTGGGTCAATATTTTCATCAGCCACTTCGTGGTTAATGGTAGGAGGAATAATGTTATTGCGAATAGCCATTATACAAGCAATTGCTTCTACTGCTCCAGCTGCACCGAGCAAATGGCCTGTTGCTGATTTTGTAGAGCTAATGTTCATATTGTAGGCATGGTCTCCAAAAACATTTGCTATGGCTTTCAGCTCAGCTACATCACCTAATGGGGTAGATGTACCATGCACATTAACATAGTCAATATCTGTTGGTTTGATGCTTGCAAAATCATTCATGGCATATTCCATCACTTTCGTAGCCCCTATTCCTTCAGGATGTGGTGCAGTAATGTGATGTGCATCGGCAGACATACCTCCACCAACAAGTTCTGCATAGATTTTAGCTCCTCTAGCAACGGCATGTTCGTATTCTTCTAACACGATGCATCCACCGCCTTCACCCATTACAAAACCATCTCTTGTGGCATCAAATGGACGAGAAGCTGTTGCAGGAGAATCGTTTCTTTTAGAGAGTGCTTGCATGGCATTAAAACCGCCAATACCACTCTCACCAATAGTCGCTTCAGAACCACCTGAGACAATAATATCAGATTTACCTAAGCGTATTAGATTGAACGCATCGATAAGAGCATGTGTTGAAGTAGCGCAAGCGGAAACTGTATTGTAATTCGGTCCTCTAAAACCATACTTGATACTGATATGGCCTGAGGCAATATCACTAATCATTTTAGGGATAAAGAAAGGATTGTACTTTGGTTCGCCTTCGTTTCCAACAAATTTGGCAACTTCTTGATGGAAGGTGATTAAACCCCCAATTCCAGAACCCCAAATCACCCCAATTCTATCAGGGTCAATACTATCTGTACTAATGTTGGCATCTTTCACAGCCTCATCAGCTACAATCATGGCAAACTGGGAAAACCGATCCTGTTTGCGCATCTCTTTGCGGTCAAAAAAACCTGTGAAGTCAAAATCTTTGACTTCACAGGCGAATTTTGTTTTGAAATGTGTAGTGTCAAAAGCAGTAATGGGTGCACCACCGCTTTTTCCGGCAATAAGGTTTGACCAAAAATCACTTACGTTATTCCCAAGAGGAGTTACGGCACCTAAGCCTGTAACCACAACACGTTTCAATTGTACGTTCATAAATAAATATTTACCTAGAATCTAATATAGAATTTGGTAAAGATATACTAGCTCGCGTTCTCAGTAATATAATTAACAGCGTCACCAACGGTTCCGATGTTTTCCGCTTGATCATCTGGAATAGCGATATTGAATTCTTTTTCGAATTCCATGATCAACTCCACAGTGTCTAGTGAATCTGCACCTAAATCATTTGTGAATGATGATTCTAAAGTTACTTCACTTTCATCTACACCAAGCTTGTCAACGATAATCGCAACTACTTTTCCTTTAATATCAGACATTTCTTCTTCGTTTAAGTTTTAAGTGGTGCAAAGAAAGGTAAATCCGTAAAATCCAACAACATTTGAGAAACCATCTTAATAATAGGCCGTAATCTCCTTGAGTTCTTTGCGTTTTAGATTCGGAACTTCCATGTTTACAGAGGGTTTTGAGACGGGAATCAATAAAAAGGGTTGTTCGTTTTTTGGCCTATTTAGGAGCCTTTTTAAAAACATCATTGGACTAGGAGTGTGCGTAAGGGCAACCAAACCTGCCTGAAATAAAGCGGTAAGAAGAAAGCCTGAAGCAATGCCTACACTTTCGTTTACATAATAGTTGGTGGTTTTGTTTTCTTCATCGTCTAAATCGTAGGACTTTTTCATTACCACAATCAAATAGGGTGCACTTTCAAGAAAGGGTTTGAACTCATTGGTTCCTAGTGGCTTTAAGTCTTTCAGCCATTCTTCGCTCATTCGTTTGTGGTAGTTGGCATGCTCCTCTTCTTCAGCAGCTTTGCGTATTTTCTTTTTCATTTCTGGGCTTTGGATAATACAAAACGTCCAAGGTTGTTTATGTGCTCCAGAAGGGGCTGTTGAGGCTGCTCTAATGCAGTTTTCAATAATTTCTACAGGAAAAGGTTCGCTGTTGTATGTGCGAACGGTTCTGCGATGGTTGATGTGTTCAAACCACTCTAGACTTTTTTCTAGGCTCTTTTGGTTACTGTAAATAGCTTGAGAATAGGGAATTGTTTGTTCTGTGTGCATTTGCTAAAAAGTTTGCTTCATTCATTATAAACTAGCGTGGCAGTAAGTTACATTTGTTTCAAAGTTATTCGATGAACCAAAAAGTTCAAATTGCAATTTTTGCTTCAGGTGGTGGCTCGAACGCGGCTAAAATTATGGATTTCTTCCAAGGGGAGAAATCAGCAGATGTTGCAGTAGTGATTACGAATAATCCAGCTGCAGGTGTTATTGCTAAAGCAGAACAAAAAGCGGTTCCTGTAATCGTAATTGAAAAGCACAAGTACCTTGATGGCGAAGGTTTACTTCGGCTTCTTGCCACATATAATGTTACTTTTATTGCTTTGGCGGGTTGGTTGAAACTTATTCCAAATGAATTGATAGTGCATTATCAAAACAGAATTGTGAACATACACCCCTCGTTACTTCCTAAATTTGGAGGGAAAGGCATGTATGGCATGCATGTTCATCAAGCAGTAAGCGAATCTGGTGATTCAGAATCTGGAATGACCATTCATTATGTCACTTCGGAATACGATCAAGGCACAATTATTTTTCAGGGAAGAGTAAAAGTGGGGCCGCAAGATTCTCCCGAACAAATAGCTGCCAAAGTTTTAAAACTAGAACACGAGCACTATCCCAAAGAGATCAATAAATTGGTAAAAGAACTCACAGATTAAAAGTAGAAGCAATGAGTTTAAAGTCGCTCTTAAGTAAACCAATTGCGCGAAGAACTTTTAGAAGGGTTCATATGGCGGCCAAGAGGGCTGTTCAGGATCAAGATGCTGTGCTGAGAAAAATTACGGCTCAGGCCATGCATACCTCCTTTGGGAAAGACCATGATTTTAAATCTATTTATTCTCATCAAGACCTTGTTGATCGGGTTCCTTTGCGTGATTACGAAGCATTGAAACCCTATATTGAGCGTGTGGTGGCTGGAGAAGAAAATGTGCTTTGGCCCGGAAAACCTGTGTATTTAGCAAAAACATCTGGAACAACATCCGGAGCCAAGTATATACCCATTAGCAGACAGAGCGTTGGCCATCATGTAAATGCGGCCAAGAATGCATTGCTATGTTTTATTGCCAAGAGTGGTAAGGCGACATGGGTGGGAGGCAAGATGATTTTCTTGCAAGGTTCACCTATTTTAGAACTCAAAGGAGATATTCCAATTGGGCGATTGTCAGGCATTACTGCACATTGGATTCCGAAATATTTACAGAAGAACCGCCTGCCAAGTTGGGAAACCAATTGCATAGAGGATTGGGAAGAAAAAGTGGAAAAAGTGGTAGAAGAGACTAAAGTAGAAAACATGACTTTGATCTCTGGGATACCTTCTTGGCTTCAGATGTATTTTGAAAGGCTCTTGGATAAAACAGGAAGAAAAAATGTGAGCGAAGTGTTCCCAAACCTTGAACTGTTGGTTTACGGTGGAGTCAATTTTGAACCCTACCGCAGCAAGTTTAAGCAGTTGATTGGTAGAGATATTCCTACAGTAGAAACCTACCCCGCGAGTGAGGGTTTTATTGCTTATCAAGACGATTATACACAGCCAGGACTTTTATTAAACACGAATGCAGGGATGTATTTCGAGTTTGTGCCAGCCAGTGAAATTTTTAATGAGAACCCAACGCGATTGAGTCTTGCAGAGGTGGAGCTTAATGTCAATTACGCCATTATACTCCATACCAACGCTGGGTTGTGGGGCTACAATATTGGAGATACCGTTAAGTTCGTTTCATTAAAGCCATTCCGTGTAGTTGTAACCGGCAGAATTAAACACTTCACATCGGCTTTTGGAGAACATGTAATTGCAGAGGAGGTAGAAGAGGCAATAGTTGAAACACTGGACTTGCATGCTGCATCGATCAACGAGTTTCATTTGGCTCCTCAGGTGAGCCCAAAGGATAGCAGTCTTCCTTACCACGAGTGGTTCATTTCTTTTGAGGAAGAACCTGCAAACATGGATAAGTTCAGATTGGATTTAGACAAGGCCTTGCAAACAAAGAACCCTTACTACCTAGATCTCATAGAAGGTTCGATTCTACAAACTTTGAGAATTACGAAGTGTGGATCGCAAACTTTTAGGGCAATGATGGAAGAACGAGGCAAGCTGGGTGGGCAAAATAAAGTACCGCGCTTGGCGAACGATAGAAACATTGCTCAAATTTTAGAGAAGCACTTATAAGAAAGCCTTTCATTGTTGCAGCGGAGAACTTTTAGCATCTTTTAGCGTTCTGGCAGTTGGCATCTTATTGTCATTGCTATTTTTGCCACTTTTCAAAACAGAACTATGATTTCAGAATACCTTATTCAAGCGGCTCAACTGCTTACTGGATTATCTCTACTTATTGTACTTCATGAGCTGGGGCACTTTTTACCCGCAAAGAGATTTGGGGTTCGGGTAGAGAAATTTTATCTGTTTTTCGATATTAAGAAATCACTCATTAAAAAGAAGATTGGTGAAACCGAGTATGGCATTGGCTGGTTGCCACTTGGCGGCTACGTAAAGCTGTCGGGTATGATTGACGAATCTATGGATACTGAGGCGCTTAAAGAACCTGCAAAACCATGGGAATTTAGAGCAAAACCAGCTTGGCAGCGTTTGATAATCATGCTTGGTGGGGTAACGGTGAACCTTATCCTAGGGATGTTCATCTACGGGATGACTCTTTGGATTTGGGGAGAAAACTACATCTCTATCGAAAACGCAAAGTATGGTGTTCACGTATCTGAATTGGCTCAAGAAATCGGTTTTCAAGAAGGAGATCAAGTTAAATCTATTGATGGTGTACCTGTAAACAAAGACTTTACTTACGGAGACTTTCAGCAAGAATTCTTACTCAATAGCGAAATCAAGCAAGTTACTGTAGAGAATAACGGCATTGAACGCATTGTTGAGAGGCCTAATGAATTTGCGAAATCATTTTTGCAGCAAGGTAAAAGAGGCGGTTTAATGAGCATTAGAACTCCGGTGGTCGTTGATTCTGTAATTGTAGGTAAAGGGGCAGAAGCAGCAGGAGTTTTAAAAGGCGATCAAATTGTAGCTGTAGATGATACCGCTACCCTGTTTTTTGGAGATGTTGTGCGTGCGTTGCAGCACCGAAAAGACCAAGACATTGCACTTAGCGTTGTGAGAAACTCTGACACTTTATTGTTAACAGCGCATGTAAGCGAAACGGGTAAACTCGGTTTTGGCAATCAAGGGCCAAGCAGTTTCTTCGAGATTAGTATAAAATCATACACTTTTTTAGAAGCCATACCTGGAGGTGTAAACAAAGCGTTTAGCATTTTAGGAAGCTACATAGATCAGTTTAAACTGGTGTTCACCAAAGAAGGAATTACCCAAATTGGAGGATTTGGAACCTTAGGTAGCCTGTATTCTTCTTCTTGGGATTGGCAAAGCTTCTGGAGCATTACTGCTTTTCTATCTCTTGTTCTTGCATTTATGAATGTACTTCCTATTCCTGCATTGGATGGTGGGCATGTCATGTTCTTACTCTATGAAGTAATTACAGGAAAAAAGCCACCAGAAAAATTCATGGAAGTAGCGCAAATGATTGGAATCATTCTCTTATTGTCTTTGCTTTTGTTTGCCAACGGAAATGACTTATTAAGGCTGTTTAAATAATGAGTTTACGCTTAATCATTGGCGCTATCGCCTTGTTTCAAATTGCAGTAGCCCAAGATTTCACCTATTCACAAGGCAGTTACACAGATCAGACCCATATCATTGGCGATGATTCGCTTTCTGAAGTCTTGATTTTTCCCTACCAACCGGGTAATTACCGTGGAGAATTGGATCAACAGTTCTGCGAAGGCAATCAATTGGATTACCGAGATTTTAGAGACACCATTCGCGTTTCTACCATGAGAGCTCTGGCAGAAGCTATGAAAGTACAGCATGCTTCTTTTGTTTGGGACAACAACACCTACAGTTCATCTTTAGATGAGTTTTATGGAAATGTTTCTATCAAGAAGGAGAGTTTCAAGAAAGATGAAGACGAGAAAAAATTAAAGTTCAAGCTGAAAAAAAGTGCAAGTGAGAAAACCCACACCACAACATCACTTGAAAATGGACAGATTGTTACCACTTATCACGAGGGGCAATCTTACTACTCCATAGTGTTTAAAGATAAAGCTTGGAAAGAGCAGTGGCTCATGAGCAATGACCAAAAAGTGCTTCTTTCAATAAATCAAATAGAAGTGGTGTACCCCAAAACCATTAGCCCTTATTCTAATGCAGAAAATGCGGTGCGTTATGTGGTGCGTATTCATTACGATGCTTTTAACGGAGAGGGTGCACGTTTCTCAAAAGGTTTTGTAGAACGTGAAGTGCAAACGAGCAATTACCAAATCAATACCTTGATTGAACAAGGAATTCAACAAGTTGCTCAAGGCATAGTTGATTCTTTGGAAATCGAATAGGGTGTTGTACATTTCCATCAATGGAACCGAACTCAACATACGTCTTTTTAATCACCGTTTCTCTGCTGATTATACTTTCCTACCTCTATAATCTGCTTGCCCAAAAAACAAATATTCCTTCCGTTTTAATGTTAATTCTTACAGGTATAGGCTTAGCTGAATTGGTAAAAGCAACAGAGTTTCGGGTTCCAGAATTGTTTCCAATTTTAGAGGTGCTAGGTACGGTAGGTTTAATCATGATTGTACTTGAAGCGGCCTTAGATTTAAAGCTTACAAAAGATAAGACTCCCATCATTTTAAAGTCATTCTTAACCGGTTTAGCTGGCTTGGTTATTTCTGCAGTTGCCATTACATTCGTTATTCAGTTTTTTAACGATGCTCCTTTTGGTAGAGCGCTTCTTTATGCTACGCCAATGGCTATTTTGAGCAGTGCCATAATTATTCCTAGTGTCCACGGCATGCGTCATGACGACAAGGAATTTATGATCTATGAGAGCACATTTTCTGACATTCTCGGCATCATGCTTTTTTATGCCATCGAAGAGGGCTTTAAAGTAAGCTCTGGTGCAGAATTGTTGGGCGGGTTCACAGGCAGAGTAGCCATTACCATATTGTTTTCATTGCTTATCAGTTACGGTTTGGTTTTGCTCTTTCAAAACATCAAAACCCAAGTGCGTTTGTTCTTACTTATTGCTGTACTTATTTTGCTGTATTCCATCGGTAAGTTAGAACACCTTTCTTCTCTACTAATCATTTTAGTGTTCGGTTTGGTGTTGAATAACTACAAACTATTCTTTAGAGGCCGCATGAAGAAATGGATAAAACCAGACGCTGTTGTAGAAATGGGCGAAGCGTTTCACCTGATCACATTAGAAAGTGCTTTTATTGTTCGCACCTTGTTTTTCATTGTTTTTGGGATGACCATAGATTTGGCTTCGTTGCTTGAGATTGGTGTGTTTTTGAAAAGCATGATCATCATCGGAATCATCTACCTCATCCGCTACCTTGTGCTAAAGCTGATCAAGAAAAAATCGTTTGAACATTTGGCATTTATTGCTCCTAGAGGGTTGATTACTATTTTACTCTTCTTTGCCATACCAGATGCGTATACCATTCCAACTTTTGAAAGTGGTGTATTACTCTATGTAATCATTATCTCTGCCATATTAATGACAGTATCTCTTATTCAAGATGCCAAGAGAAGAGAGACAGAAGCCGTATTGGCTCCTATAGAACCTAAGAAAATACTCAAAGATGAGCCTGAAGATTAATGTTGCTATCTTGTTTTTACTTCTAAGCTTTACTGGGTTTACACAACGCAATGGAGTTGTTAGGTTTTCAAACAATGCAGGTTATAGAGTATTGGGATGGAACCCGGCTGAAATGATGAACTATGGCGGTAAAGTTGATGTAAATATTTTTAGCTTTTCGGGAATAGTGTTTTCATCGAACAGTTTATTCCCAAATTATGGAGTTACCTATGAAGTTTCAGAACCAAACTTGTGGGAAGAGATGGAGATGTTGCAAATAGAGAACAGCGAACTCATTGTGATTGGAGCCTTTGAGCTCCCAAGCTTCATGTTTAAACTGAATGAAAATCATGCGGTTGGTTTTAGCTCCAGCTTTAGAACCACAAATTATGCAAGCGTTTCTGATATTAGTGTCCTTAGTGCAGTTAAAGGATTGTATTCTGCATTTGATGACAATACAAGTTTCAACCAACAATTCTTAAAGGGTCTCAGTCATACTTGGTTAGAATTTGGAGCTTCATATGCTGGAAAAGTGTATGAGAATTCCAATTCTCATTTAGCAGTAGGAGCAACTCTAAAATACTTGAAAGGTTCTAGCTCAGGATATTTTGATGCCAGTGATATTTCGTTCACTTTTTATGAAGGACGCGATGTACCAGATATAACCATGAACATTTCTTATGCCTATGATCAAGGCCTAAAAGATTTGGTAGACGAAGCCAATTTAACGGTAAAAAGTTCACCCGCTGTTGGCTTTGATTTTGGTGCATGTTACACGGTTCATTCAGAAAACGGTGTAGGCCACAAATATAAATTTGGGGTGGGTATAGTAGATGTTGGGGCCCTTAAGTACAATGCCCAAGAAGGATCTAGACAAGCCCAAATAGCTCTTACAGGTATTGAGGCAGAAAGATTTGAGCAAATTAAATCTGTAGGTGAATTGATAGACACATTAGAGAACTCCATTTCGATTAAAGATAATGGCGGAAATAGTTACAAAATGAGGTTGCCCACAAGTTTCTCCATTTATGCTGATGCTCAAGTGTATAAACGGTTTTATTTAGGCATTGAATATAATAGAAAGTACAATTTGTTTCAGTTGGTAAATTCATCTAATAAGGTGCTCTCAAATATAAATATAGCACCTAGGTATGAGGGTAAAAGAATAACCACTATGATTCCTTTGGGCTACAGTAATTATTTAGACTACAATGTAGGTTTTGGCCTTCAAACTCGTTATTTCACCATAGGTTCATCAAACCTCATCACAGAGCTTACCGCAGATAAAGACATCTTAGCCCTCAATTTATGGCTTGGTTTTCAGTGGCAAATTTACGGTCGCGAACCTAAGACGCAGGATAGATAGTATCAGCCTTGTGCTCTTCAAGCGAGTTGAGTTCTAGAAAGCTCACATCACTCAACGCTGTAAACGTATGTTTCCAAAAAGGTTCAATCTCTAGGCTTTCTGGAGCACTTAAGGTAAGTATTTGTTGTTCGTTTGTGTCAATGTGTTCCAGCACAACAGAGGCTTCTCCGGTGATTAAAACCAATACTTCTGGATTTTTGCTTTTAGACTTTCCTTCATGCCAATGATTGCCAAAAACACTTCCTTTTTTTCTGTATCCAATTAAAGATTCAGAGCTTGGTCGGGTATGCAATTCAAAGGTGCTGCCAGACTCGTTTTTACCAATAAGTTTAATCCTTGTTATGCTCATAGATGTTATCACTAATTCGATGTGAAAACTAATCCAATCAGCGCACATGAAGAACAAACTGAAAGGCTATTTTTGATGCCTAACTCAAAAGAAAGCACTACACATGAAAATCATTGTTCCTATGGCTGGTAGAGGTTCACGCTTAAGACCTCACACCCTGTTAACCCCAAAACCACTCGTTTCTGTTGCAGGTAAACCCATTGTTCAACGCTTGGTAGAAGACCTTACAAAGATGAGTGGGAAACCAGTAGATGAAATTGCTTTTGTGATTGGTGATTTTGGAAAAGAAGTGGAAGAGCAACTCAAAGGCATTGCAGATTCTTTAGGAGCAAAAGGAACAATCTGTTACCAGAATGAACCATTGGGAACAGCACATGCCATTTTATGCGCAGAACAAGCCCTTGAGGGGGAAGTTTTAGTTGCCTTTGCAGATACCTTGGTGAGAGCAGATTTTGAATTGGACGAAGCGAAAGACGGAGTGCTTTGGGTAAAGCAAATTGACGATCCGAGTTCTTTTGGAGTAATTGCTTTAGATGAAAATAACACCATTACAGATTACGTAGAGAAACCAACAACCTTTGTGAGTGATTTGGCAATGATTGGCATCTATTTCTTTAAAGATGGAGCCAACTTAAAGTCAGAATTGCAATACCTGATAGACAATAACATCATCAAAGGTGGTGAATATCAATTGCCAGATGCTTTGAGAAACATGACCAAAAAGGGATTGAAATTTTCTCCGGGTGAAGTAAGCGATTGGTTAGACTGCGGAAATAAAGCTGTAACGGTAGAAAGTAACCGCAGAATGCTAGAGCTTATACAAGATGAAGAGTTGGTGAATTCATCAGCAAAAATCACAAACTCTGTCATTATTCCTCCTTGTTTTATTGGAGAAAACGCGGTGATTGAGAATAGTGTTATTGGACCTTTTGTTTCTGTAGGCGCTGATACAAATATCACAAACTCACGTGTTGAAGATAGCATCATTCAGCAGAGCACTCGAATAGAAAACGCGAATATGATTCACTCAATGGTAGGCCAAAAAGCGGAGTGGATTGAAAACAGAAAAGATTTAAGTATTGGAGATTTCTCGAAGTATAAAGCATAAACCTCTAGCGATTCTTTTGGTGTGTGTCTTACTCGTTTCGTTTTCGGGGTGCAAGAATAGCTCTAAAGTGAGCAGTTCAAAAGATGAGGGACTTCCCTTAAATGTTGAAGAGCAATATGTTTTTGATCAATACTTTTATGATGGGCTGCGCTATAAAGTAACAGGCAACAGCCAAAAGGCAGAAAGTGCTTTCAAAAAATGTTTGATTTTGCAGGCTGATCATGCACCCACTTTGTACGAGCTTGGCCAATTGGAATTGCAAAAACAGAATGTTTCAGGCGCCATTTCTTTTCTGCAAAAAGCCAGTGATGCAGAGCCTCAAAACAAATGGTATTTGCACGTTTTGGCAAAAGCGTATGAATACAACCAGTCGTTTGAAATGGCCACAGGGGTTTATAAACAGCTTCTTGAAGTAGAACCTGACGCCATTGATTATTACTTCGATTACGGGAATGCTTTGGTGAAAATAGGCAAGTACAAAGAAGCCATAGAAGCCTACGATCGTTTAGAGCAGAAATACGGAGTTGTTGAAGACATTTCTTTGGAAAAGGAAAAGCTCTACCTCAAAATAGACGATGCAGATGGAGCTATTCTCGAACTGAATAAACTCATTGCTATAAGCCCAGCCAACACTAGGTATAGAATTTTGCTTGCAACCATTTACAAGCAACAGGGCAACACAGAATTGGCAGAACAAACTTTGCTCAAACTAGAAGAGCAAAGCCCTGAAGATGCCATGGTGCAAATGGCCATGTATGAGCATTACAGAGATGCTGAGGACACAGAAAAAGCAAAGTTTTATTTGGAGAAAGCTTTTGGGAACCCAAAGCTTGATATCGATACCAAGATTGAAATCTTGTTGCAGATGTATGCCAATCTTGATCAGCATCCGGGTATGAAAACGCAGTCGCTTCAACTATTGAACTTATTGCAAGCAACACATCCTAACGAGGCCAAGACATTTGCCATCTACGGAGACTTCATGTCACGCTTCAACGAGTTGTCATTGGCGCAAGAAAAATATATCAAAGCGGTAAGTTTAGACAGCAGCAAGTTTGCCGTATGGAGCCAATTGCTCATTATAGAAGCAGAGCTGCATCAAACCGATAACTTACTAAAGCACAGCTCAGCCGCACTGCGCTTGTTTCCATCTCAACCCATGGTTTACTATATGAAAGGTATTGCCTTAATGGACAAAAAAATGTACGACATTGCCATTGAAGTGCTGGACTTAGGCAGAATCATGGTGGTTTCCAATCCGCCTCTTGAAATGGAGTTTTACGCTTCTTTAGGAGAGAGCTATTACAGAACAGAAGATTATCAAAATGCGTGGCTCAGTTTTGAAAGAGCCTTGAAAATTGATGAGAACAATGCATTGCTATTGAACAACTACGCCTTCTATCTAAGCCTACAAAAACAGGAGTTAGAGAAGGCAAAAACAATGATAGAAAAGTGTGTTCGTCTTCGTCCAGATCAACCTTCTTATCTAGATACATATGGATGGGTCTTGTATCAAATGGAAGAATACGAAGTGGCAACAATTCAATTGCAAAGAGCGGTAGACAACGGTGGTGGTAACAGCGCTGAAATTAGAGAGCATTTGGGTGATGCTTTATACCGGTCAAATCAAAAAGAAGAGGCTAAAAAGCAATGGGAAGAAGCTCACGCGTTGCAGCCTTCAACAGAACTTCAACATAAAATTAACCAAGGACTCGAGTAACATGAAGAGAGGTTGGCCAATTCTATTGATCTCCATTTTGTGGATGTCTTGCTCAACTAGCAGACATCTCATTGATGAAGTAGTGCCGGATAATAAGAAAACAGCCGAAATTATTGAGCAGGTCTATAAGAACGAGTTTGCCCCAGCTTACCTTTCTTTAAAGTCGAATAGTTCATACAAAGCAGGCGAAGAATCCAACTCTTTTAAAGCATCTATTCGATTAAAGAAGGACAGTGTTATTTGGATGTCGGTAACCGCCTACGGTTATGAAGTAATGCGTGTCTTAGCAAGAACAGATTCTATTTTTTTACTCAATAGACCTAAAAAAGAGTTCTATGCAGGAACCTTTGAAGAGGTTTCAACCAAAATGGGCGTAAACCTTGATTTTGATATTATGCAAGCCATCTTTTTAGGAAATAGCGTTGGTTTTGAAGAAATGAAAAAGGTCAAGCGCTTGAATGATGAAAAGTATTTCGTGCTCACTTCATTGAATAAAAACCAGTTTAAGCGCGTTACTGAAAAAGACAAAACCATTAAAGAAGGCTTTGGTATCGCGTTTACCCATTGGGTGAACCCGGCAACATACCGAGTAGAACGAATCAACTTTTTAGATTTAGAAACCATGAAATCGGCAAATATCTATTACGAAGATTTTGAAGAGCAAGGAGATTTTCAGATAGCCACCGAAGTAAGGATAGAAGCAGAAGGGCCAAAACCTTTTCTATTGAAGAATGAATACAGTCGAATTTCTGTAGAAGACGAAGTATTGAACTTTCCGTTTAAAATACCAAGCAAGTATGAGCCTATCAAAATTCTTTAAAGGTGCAGCCACTTTTATGTTGGTGTTGCTCGCGGTTTTTGCTTTTGGTCAGAGCAACAGAAAAACCTTAGAGAAGCAAAAAAGTAAGCTTAAGAAAGACATTGAGTATACCAACCAATTGCTCCAAGAAACAGCTAAAAGTAAGAAAGCATCTCTTAACAAACTTGTGCTCTTAGATAAAAAGATGGATGAACGAAACGAGCTCATCTATACCATGAATAAGGAGCTAAAATTGGTTTCGGAACAAATTGCAACGAATCAAACGCAATTGGAAAGTTTTGAGAAAGATCTTGAGCGCATAAAAGTGGAGTATGCGGCAATGGTCCGCCATGCATGGAAAACTAGAAATGATTATGACAAGATCATGTTCATTTTTGGAGCAGATGACTTTAATCAGGCCTACAAAAGAATCAGATATCTACAGCAATATTCAGATTATAGAACGCAACAGGTAGAGAACATGAAACGCGTAGAAGAACGCGTGAAAGAAGAACAAATTGAACTCACTGCCAAAAAGAAAGAGTTTGAAGGCCTACTTGCAGATCAAAAAGGAGAAAAATCTAAGATCACCAGTGAAAAGAAGCAGATTGAAGTTCTCTATTCCGATTTGAAGGATAAAGAATCTGAACTGAAGAAGGAAATCAAGGCAAAAGCAGATCAACAAAACAGACTGGAAAGAGCTATTGCTAAAGCTATTGAAGATGAGATCAGGCTAGCTTCAAAAAATACAGATGCCACTGTGGGAACCGAATGGAAAATCACTCCAGAGGCTGCAGCCCTTGCCAATGAATTTACTTCAAATAAGGGAACCCTTCCATGGCCATTAGAAAAAGGAGTAATCACAGAAACCTATGGCTTAAAATCGCACCCTGTTTTAAAGCTTATCAAGGTGCAAAACAACGGAATCACCATCAGCACCAATGCAGGAAGCCCTGTTCGCTCTGTTTTTGACGGGGAAGTGAGTAGTGTAGTCTTGATACAAGGCGCGGGTAAGGCAGTGATTATTCGACATGGAGATTACATGACTGTATATAGTAACATGGGCGAAGTGTTTGTTACTAAAGGAGACAAAGTAAAAACCAAACAATCTATTGGCGTAGTAAGAACAGAAAACGGAGTAACCGAGCTCAAGTTTGAATTGAGAAAAGGGAAAGACGTTCAAACTCTTGACCCTGCTTATTGGTTGTACAAAGCGCGCTAATCAGTACTTGTCGTGCTCTTTACCACCATTAATTTCTTTTTGAGTTTTAAGAAATACCTCTCAAAGTATGTGTAACTTAAATAGGCAATAACCATTGTTACAATCAGAGTGCTTATGTTCAATAATATGCTGAATGTTGTTATGTTGTCTTCAAGGCCCCAATGCTTAAATGCCTGTATCAAAAGCAAGGTTACCATAGTGTGGTACATGTACATTCCGTAAGAGAGGTTCCCCAATAGATCAAAACGTTTGCTCGCCATTTTAACGGGAGACTTTTTGTTTGTTGAGACATTAAGAATAATTACTGCAAACATGAAGCCTTCCACTAAGGTATGTCCCGCAAAGTCAAAAGAAACAAAAAAGGAAAATACAAAAAGGCCATAAGCCAATACCTGCGTAACGGGTGCGTAAAGAATATCCAATACTTTTCTTGAGTATTTGAAGTAGAACCAAGCAGCAAAGGCACCCATTGCCATTTGTTCAATTTGTAAGTATTTCCATACCACATAGAATTTATCACTTACCATTCCAAGTTTGCCAGGAAGAAGCTCTATACTAGCATATGCTCCAATTTGAATGGCGTATTTTAATACAATAAATATTACAAGAAAACGTGCGAGGTTCTTGGCAAACTTGCGCACAAGAAATGGCCAAATGATGTAAAACTGCTCTTCAACACCAATAGACCAAGCTTGATTGGCACCCATTACATGCACTGGGGTAGCTCGAATAAAATTGGGCAAAACAAAAAGGTAGAGCAACAAGGCTGGCCAGAAATTTTCGAAAAAGGCCTGTGAGTGTTCGTTGTGTTCTGCAAAGCTGGGTAACACAAAAAAGGCAATAGCTGTTACCAAGAAGTATACGGGCCAAATACGCAACATACGTCTGCCATAAAACTGCTTGACTTTAATGTCGCCAGTACGCTCTTTTTCTGCCAATAGGAGGTAGGTAATCAAAAAGCCACTCAAAACAAAAAAGAGCGATAGGCCTCTGTGCCCTAGACCATCGATAAAATGGAAAAAAATGCTCTGTTCTCCCCATGATGATGGCAGATCTGCCCAATACATATACTGTTCGCAATGATGAAAAATAACCATTGCTGATGCAATGAAACGCAATGGGTTTAATCCGGGAAAGCAAATGCGTTTTTTAGGAGTATCAGGGCTTTTGCTAATGTAATGTTTTGCTTCAATTTTTTATTCTCTACTATTATTTAGATATTTGCCTAAATATCTAATGAATGCAAAATGCTGTTTTTAAAGCCCTCAATGATCCTACCCGAAGGAAGATTGTTGAATTATTAAGGGAAAAGAACATGAATGCCGGAGAAATTGCAGAGGAGTTTAATATTTCAAAACCCAGTATTTCTCACCATCTAGACTTATTGAAACAAGCAGAACTTATTGAAGCGAAAAAGAAAGGTCAATTTATAGAGTACAACCTCAACACTAGCGTTTTAGAAGATTTAATGAACTGGATACTAAACTTGAAACAATGAAATTTGAATTGAAGAAAGAATGGCCTAGCCTATTATTTATCTTGCTGCCCTTCACCTATTTAGCACTGATATGGAATGAATTACCAGACATTGTGCCTTCGCATTGGAATGCTCGTGGAGAGATTGATGGATACTCCAGTAAAATGCTACTCTTGATGGTGCCGTTTTTTCTTCCGATACTCGTCTACCCAATCCTCTTTTTTGCACCTGTAATAGATCCTAAAAAGAAGGTAGATGTAAATTCTAGCAAGTTTCAGAACTTGAAACACTTGATGACTATGTTAATGAGCTTATTGGCGGTATACATCATCTATTCCTCACACAAACAAAGTTTGGCTTCTCCATCTATGGTATTTGTTTTAGTTGGAGTGATTATTTCTGTTTTGGGTAATTACATGCAAACCGTAAAGCCGAATTATTTTATTGGTATTCGAACCCCATGGACCTTAGAGAGTGAAGAAGTATGGAGAAAGACCCATCAATACGCCTCTAAATTTTGGTTTTTTGGTGGGGCAATCATGGCAGTAGGGGCCTTGTTGGTTTCTCCGGAAAATGGCCTTTATCTTGTGCTAGGAATTACTGTGGTCATTGGTCTATTGCCTGTTCTTTACTCATACCGTATGTTTAAAAAAGAAGAGAAATGAAACCTGGATTTAGAGAAGAACAACAATTCCGATCGCCCCTTATTTGGGTTGTGATGAGCATGGTTGTTTTGTTTGTTATGTGGGGCTTTTGGGAAGAATTTCAGGCTAGTGACACTTTGCATTGGACCAGCTTCATTGGAATTGGCGCAATTGTTATGATAGCCAGTTTGTTGATGATCCTGAAATTACAGCTATCTCTGGATGAAAAGCAGCTACAGATGCGTTATTACCCTTTTGTAAAGAAAGATATTGCCATGACTGATATTGCCAGATTGGAAGTGATTGACTACGGTTTTGTGGGTGGATGGGGCATTCGGATGTTTACCAAGCATGGAACGGTCTACAACGTTTCTGGCAGCAAAGGCCTAAAAGTATACTTGAAAAATAGAAAGACTTTTGTAGTTGGTACGCAGCGCGAAAACGAGCTACGTACCTTCATTCAAAATTCGATTCAATCTTCGTCTTCTTCTTGATCTACCAATTCAAAATCGAGTCTTCTATTGACCAAATCAGCATGTTTCACTGCAATCTTTACAGGGTCGCCTAATTGGTAGGTGCGTTTGGTATTGTGACCTATAATGCGGTGATTGGGCTCGTCAAACATGAAATAGTCGCCAGAGATTTCTTTCAAACGTATCATCCCTTCACATTTGTTAGAAGTGATTTCTACGTAAATTCCCCACTGGGTTACTCCAGAAATGGTTCCCTCAAAAGGCATCCCTACTTGGTCTTTCATAAACAAGACCTGGAAATATTTGGTGCTTTCTCTTTCAGCTTCTGCTGCCTGCCGTTCTTTTTCGCTTGAATGGTCGCACAGGTGTTCTGTGTAATCTTCTGAAGCGCTTGGTTTTTGGTCTAGATAACGTTGAATTAAGCGGTGAACCATTACGTCAGGATACCTGCGAATGGGCGAAGTAAAGTGCGTATAATAGGGGAATGATAAGCCGTAATGGCCAATATTCTCTGTGCTATATACGGCTTTGGCCATGGTTCTGATAGCGAGGGTAGAAATCAGGTTTTCTTCATTCTTTCCGTGCACCTCATCCAACAGGCTATTCAAGTTATTCGAAACATCTGCCGTGCTTGAGATATTGAAATTGTATCCGAATTTTTTAATAAACAGCGCAAAATCTCTGAGCTTATCGGGATTTGGCCTATCATGAATACGGTACACAAAGGTTTTAGATTGCTGCTCTTTTTTGGCTTTTCCACAGCGCTCAGCTACTTTCCTGTTTGCTAAAAGCATAAACTCTTCAATGAGCTTGTGGGCATCCTTTTGCACTTTAAAATAGACCGAGTCTGGCTTTTTCTCATCGTCTAGTAAAAACTTCACTTCTACCTTATCAAAGGCAATGGCTCCTGCATGCATACGTGCGGTTCTTATGTTTTTTGCAAAACGATTTAAAGTAGTCAATTCATCTACAAAATCTCCCATGCCGCTTTCCAGCACCTGTTGGGCTTCTTCGTAAGTGAATCGCTTATCAGAATGAATTGCGGTTCTTCCAATCCATGTGTTCAACACTTTGGCGTTTTCATCCAGTTCAAATACTGCAGAGAAGGTCAACTTGTCTTCGTTGGGTCTAAGAGAACATACCTTGTTACTCAATACTTCTGGAAGCATAGGAATTACACGATCTACCAAGTAGACCGATGTTGCTCTTGAAACAGCCTCTTTATCAATAATAGAGTCTTCTGTTACGTAATGCGTTACATCCGCAATGTGCACACCGATTTCGTAATTGCCGTTTTCAAGCTTTCTGAAAGATAGGGCATCATCAAAATCTTTGGCATCTAATGGATCAATGGTAAAGGTGGTAATGTCTCTAAAATCTCTCCGTTTGTCAATCTCTGATTGCGGAATTTCTAAACTGATTTCATCGGCAGCGCGTTCCACTTCTTCAGGAAACTGAAGGGGGAAACCATACTGCGCTAAAATGGAATTCATTTCGGCTTCATTGTCGCCCCGTTCTCCTAAAACTTGTGTGATTTCACCAAAGGGAGAACTAGCATCTTTGGGCCAATCTGTAATTTTAGCGATGGCTTTTTCATTGTGTTTGGCGCCATTGAGTGCATCTAATGGAATAAAGATGTCTACGTGCATCTTTCTATCATCTGGCACTAAGAAGGCGAAGCGTGTGCTGATTTCGAGGGTTCCCACAAACTCAGTTTTAGCTCTATCTACAATGCGTACAATTTGACCTTCTAGCCCTTTGCCTCTGCGTTTGGCAAGTAAAAACACTTCTACAATATCACCTTGTAAGGCTTGGCCAACAAATTTAGGCGGGATATATATGTCTTCTTTCGAATCTTCTGAAATAACGTATGCTGAACCGCTCGAGGTCAAGTCTACTCGGCCTTCTAAATCTCCACCTTGTTTGGCAAGTTTAAATTTACCTGGACCTTCTGTTTTAAGAACTCCTTCTGCCGCCAAAGCGTGCAAGGTTTCTATGATGAGCTGTTTGCTATGAGGATCATCAGCGTCTAGCTGAGCAGCGATTTGCTTGTAATTGAGTGGTTTGTTAGGATTCTCGCGGTAGGCCTGCATAATGTACCTGCGCAATTTATTTCTTGTAAGCTTTTTAGCCTTTTGCTTACCGCGGCTGTTGTTTCTTTTTGACATCAATAAACTTTAAAATGATTAATGAGTTTAATTGGTAGCTAAGGATTGGTGATTTGCTACTTTTGTAGCAGCAAAGTAAAGCATGTTAAAGTTAATAGAAGATTATGATTACACCTAGAATAGAATCTGAATTGAATAAGCAAGTATTAAGCGAAGCGTATTCTTCTCAATTGTACCTAAGTATGGCCATTTGGGCAGAGACACAAGGCTTTGAAGGCGTTGCGAGTTTTATGTTTAAACACAGTGATGAAGAACGCACGCACATGCTGAAATTGGTAAAATTCATCAATGAGAGAGGCGGCACAGCTGCAGTTCCACCATTGGATGCACCTCCGTCTAACTGGGATCGTTTACTTTCTGTTTTCCAAGATTTATTGGATCACGAAATTGAGATTACTCAAAAGATTAATGAGTTGGTGAAAGCCACTTTGGAAGAGCAAGATTATACCACACAGAACTTTTTGCAGTGGTATGTAAGCGAACAAATAGAAGAGGAAGCACTGGCAAGAACAATCTTAGACAAACTGAAAATACTAGGAGATACTCCAGGTAGTGGTTTGTATATGTTTGATAGAGATGTAGCTGGTATTACGGTGGTAAGTGCCAATGATGCACCAGTGGTTTAAAGCATAGAATAAAAGAATTTTTTTCCCCAATGTAATGGTTAACTCCTGCGCATTGGGGTTTTTATTGCGTCAATAATCTGGGTTTTTTATTGGTCAATTTTTTGACAAAAGATAGATCTTAATAAAAGAAATCCTATTTGCTTTATGAACCGAATCTGTGTGAAATCCTTGTTGGTTTGGGTAACTTTTTTCACTTTTTTTTTAATTCGTTGAAATCGTTATCTTTTTGGATAAATATCCTGAATAGCCCTATTTTCCTAAAAATAAAGCTAATAATAATTAAAAAATGTTATTTAGTATGATTCTAAATTAGCGGTATTCGGAACGAAGAGTTGAACTGTTTCAGTGTTTTTTTGTTTATTGCAAATACAAAAACTTTAAACAAAAAGGTATGAATAATCTACTATTAGAGATTCCGTTGATGGCGCCAGACGATTACGTTGGCTTCACATTTTTTATTGGCTACATGGCCATGATGGCTGCTTCTGTTTTCTT
Organism: Salibacteraceae bacterium; assembly: GCA_965658375.1. Taxonomy (GTDB): domain Bacteria; phylum Bacteroidota; class Bacteroidia; order Flavobacteriales_G; family Salibacteraceae; genus CBFHSD01. The sequence continues at coordinate 35,129 of CBFHSD010000011.1, read as the reverse complement.
CTTCTTCGAGCGTGGAAACGTTGACAAGAAATGGAAAACATCCCTACTTATCTCCGGGTTAATTACATTTATTGCAGCAGTGCACTACTACTACATGCGTGACTACTACATGGCGCATGGTGAATCACCAACTTTTTTCCGTTACATAGATTGGACACTAACAGTTCCACTGATGTGTGTAGAATTCTATTTACTTACGAAAGCAGCAGGTGCTAAAATTGGTTTGTTATGGAAATTGATTGGAGCATCGGTACTTATGCTTGTAGCTGGCTACATAGGAGAGGCGTTTAACCCTGAAGGAGGAAGCACAACTCACTCTGTAGTTTGGGGTGTAATCTCAACTATTGGTTATGTGTACATTCTTTATTCTGCTTGGGCAGGTGAAGTTAAGCAATTGGCCGCCAAATCTGACAACCCTCAAGTTGCGAAAGGCGTAAGAATTATGGGATGGTTCGTGCTTGTTGGTTGGGCTATCTATCCGATAGGCTACATGTGTATGCCCGGTGGATGGCTAAATGTTGGTTTTGGATGGGGTTCTGAAAACGTAGACTTGTTCTACAATATCGCAGATGCAATTAACAAAATCGGTTTCGGTTTAGTGGTTTATGGTGTGGCTATTTCTAGTAATAAGACCGCAACAGCCTAACGGTCGTTGACAAAGTCAATATCAATACTCATTACAGGCTTCGGTTTGTCCGGTTGCCTACTCACAAGGATGCTCCTAGAAAAGGAGCATCCTTTTTTATCTATTACTATTATTGATGAGCATTTTGAAGCAGGTCAAAAACACCTTTGCTTCATGCGCAACGAAAAAATTCCGGAGGATTTTATTCAAAGAACATGGAATCGAATATCCATGACGGATTCTGACGGGAACAGGTCTAGTCATGAGTTAAAATTCGAACGGTATAAGCTACTAGACTGGAAAAAACTTCATAAGGATACCTTAGCTCTTTGTGAGAATAATAGCAGGGTGAAGCTAATTAGGGGGCGTGTGAATGGTTTAGCTGAAGCCGCTGATCATGTTTCCGTATCTCTTGTAAATGGCGAAAAAATTATTGGAGACAAGGTTTTCAATAGTGTGCAATACAAACCTTCTAGTTGTGATTTGATTCAGCAGTTTAAAGGAGCAATAATAGAATTTGAAGAAGAACAGTACAACCCATCTGAGGCCAGCCTGATGGATTTTAAAGGGCAGTATTCTAACACAGATGTGGAGTTTAAGTATGAACTACCGTTTTCTAAATCTAAAGCTCTAGTTGAATATACGATCATAACCTCTAACCCGCTTACAAAGGATGAGCTGAATAAACGCTTTAATCAGCTACTTTCCAAAATGAAAAATGTGAAAACTGTTTCTTTTGAAGAATCTGGAGCTATTCCAATGCCTATGGAAAGTCTTAGCTCAAAAAATACGTTTCGTACAATGCACATTGGCATTGCAGGGGGGTTTCAAAGAAGAAGTTCTGGCTATTTGCTGCAGACGGTGCATGATCAATTAGAATTATGGTCAAATTTTGCAAGTTCACTTACAAGTCCGCCAATAACCAAAAGAGCAAGATTTAAAGAATACTTAGATACTGTTTTTCTAAGCGTACTGAAGAGCAAGCCAAGTTCTGGGAAAACATTATTTCTCGCGATGTTTAAAGGAACTTCTGGAGATCAATTTCTCAGATTTATGTTTAATCGAATAACTTTGAGCTCCGTATTACCCATAGTTTTATCGCTACCCAAAACTCCCTTTTTAAAGCATGCTGCGATACATTTTAGAAGCCTCTTTTAGAAAAATAAAGACCTATGCACTTGTAATGGCTGTTGTATCGTTGACGGTATTTCTCAGTATTGGAAACTCTGCAGTACTGCCATATTTTATCATTCATGTTTTCAGTTTAGGAATAGCTCATGGGGCATTGGATAGGTGGATGTTTAATATCGCAAATCCAGATGCTCGAATCAAGAAATCCACCTTTTACGGAAGCTATTTGATTGTGAGTGCATGTATTGTAATTCTTTGGCTGGTCTCGGAGTCATTAGCTTTGATTTTTTTCATTATATACAGTGCTTGGCACTTTGGTGAAGTAGAGTGGGCGCATATCTTCAGTAAAAGATCTTGGCTCATAAAGGTCTATACCACAGTATGGGGAATATTCCTTTTCGGATCTATGTTCTTATTGAATGCCGAAGAGACGGTAATGGTTGTTAACAGCACAAGTACTTTAGATTTGTCGATTCCAGAAATAACGAGTGGGTATTATTACAGTATCACAGTAGGTTGGATTTTTATTTCTTCTCTTCCAATTTTGCTCAAATGGACAGACAAAAAGAATTTTCTAATTCAGATCGTTAATGTAGCATGTCTGAGTCTCATTTTTCATGTATTCGATTTAGCCGTTTCTTTCGCGGTGTTCTTTTTCTATTTTCATAGTTTGCCTTCACTTGCTTTTGAATTAAAAGCGATAGATAACAAACATCTTCAACCCATTAATTACAAAGAGTTAATTCAAGAAATGGTAATTTTAAGTGCAGCTCCTGTGGTGGCTACCGTAATTTTTATTTTCTTTTTTGAAAAGAATTTCATCGAAATAGGATTACCGCTTTTAGTTGTTCTTGGCTCTGCAATTTCTTTTCCGCATACGGTTATTTATACTAGGGTAGTAAACAAAGCTTAGAGTGTACTAGAGAATAGTTAACTCCTGCGCATTGGGGTTTTTCGTGCGTCAACAATCATGGTTTTTGTCCATTGGTCGTGCCATGGCAACACCTCTTTATTAAATATAGAAAACACTTCTAGAGGAACAAGGCGCGCACTGCTTCTTCCAAAAATTGCAGCCACCGTTGGCTTGGTTCCATTAGAAGCTACTACATAAGATTTGGTCATCATTTTACCTGGTGTGCGCCCAGTCAACGATTCGAATAGTGTGTAGTACATGGTGTAGATAAAAAATAAGAAGATGATTTCTATGGTGAAAGAGAACCAAGAAACGTAGTTTTCTGCACCATCAATTGCCCAAGCTAAAAAGTCAAATACTTCTCTAAAGCGAAAAATATTATTGTGGATGATGTAGAGAATAACCACAATGCTAAGGGTATCTAAGATAAAATTCACAAAGCGTGTTGAGACAGTGGCGCGATGATCGTCTGGAATGCTTTGATTGACCTCTGCCAGGAAATCGTCTAGTATGGTGTTATTCATAGTGAGGGTTAAACGATTCTTTGCCACTTAATATTTCGAAATAAAGCTTAAAATCTGATAGTAAACTGTACAACGGATATTGAAAAGTGGCAGGTTTGTTCTTTTCATAGAAAAAATGTCCTACCCAAGCAAAGCCATAGCCGCAAAGAGGCATGGCAATAAGAAAGGGCCATTCTTGGGTGAGAACGTAAAGAAATAAGAACAAGAAAAAACCACTTGTTCCTGCAAAATGCAGTTTTCTACATGTGCCGTTTCTGTGTTCTTTAAGGTAAAAGGGATAAAAGGCTGCCAATGACTGAAAGCGCTTATTCTCCATAGATTTCTTTAATCAAATGATCGTAAGTTTTAAGAATGTTTCTTCGTTTCAATTTGAGTGTTGGTGTCAATTCGCCTGTGTCAACTCCCCAAACTTGCGAGCAAAGAGCCATTTTCTTTGGCTGTTCCCACTTCCCTAATTTTTGATTCACTTTTTCAACTTCTTTCCAAATTCTATCGTGAACCTTGTCGTTCTTGATCATTTCTTCTGGAGTAGTGTAAGGAATTTCGTGGTGTTCGCACCAGTATTTGATAGACTCAAACATGGGTACAATCAATACTGCAGGATGTTTTTTACTTTCTCCAATCACCATAGATTGTTCAATGAAACGTGATCCCTTCAGTTCGTTTTCAATAGGTTGAGGTGCCACATATTTTCCGCCTGAGGTTTTAAAAATTTCTTTTTTGCGATCTGTAATGCGCAAAAACTCATTGTTTTCTCCACACATTTCACCAATATCTCCGGTATGGAACCAACCATCTTTCAATACCTCTGCGGTTTTTTCAGGGTCTTTATAATACCCAATCATTACGTTAGGGCCTTTTACTAAGATCTCTCCATCATCAGCAATTTTTACTGTTACATCTTTTAAAATACGCCCAACTGAACCAATCATAAAACCGCGATTGTCCATTTCGTTTACCGAGCAGACAGGAGAAGTTTCTGTAAGTCCGTACCCTTCCATTACGGGAATTCCAGCAGCGTTGAATATCCTGGCTAAGCGAGGTTGCAAAGCAGCACTACCAGAGGCTACTGCCAAGGTGTTCCCACCAGTTGCTTCTTGCCATTTGCTGAAAATAAGTTTTGTGGCAATTTTCATTTTGGCTTCATAAAAAGCGCCTTTTTTACCATAAGGTTCCCATTCTTCTGCTAGGCTAACTGCCCAAAAGAAGAGGGCTTTTTTGATTCCTGTTAGTTCAGATCCTTTGTCAATAATCTTGTCGTAAATTTTCTCTAATAAACGAGGCACAGCAGTAAATACCTCTGGTTTGACTTCTTTGAGGTTTTCTCCAATAGTCTCCAGACTTTCAGCAAAATAAATGCGAGATCCGGTGAGCATGTATAAATAAATGAGCATGCGCTCATAGATATGGCAAATGGGTAAAAAAGAAAGCGCTTTACCACCAACGAAAACCGGAAGCCTCTCCTTACTTGCCAATGCATTAGATAGAATGTTCTTGTGTGTAAGCATTACTCCTTTTGGCGTACCTGTGGTTCCTGAAGTATAAATAAGTGTGGCTAAATCGTCTGGTTTCACAGCTTGTTTCAAGCTTTCTAGATGGGCAGCATCTCCACCTTTTCCACGTTCTTTGATTTCAGACCAATGTGTCCCCCCATTGATGGAATCGAATGTAAAAACGTGCTCCAAGGTGGGTACTTGATCTTTTACCTTCAGTACTTTATCAAAGAGCTCTTCATCGCTTACAATGCAAATTTTAATCTCTGCATGGTCAAATATATATGCGTATTCTTCTTTTGAAATAGTAGGGTAAATGGGCACGTCTACAGCTCCAATTTGAAGAATGGCCATATCCATAATCACCCATTCGGGTCTGTTATTCGAAATCATAGCCACCTTGTCACCAGGTTGAAGACCCATGGCCAATAAACCGTGACTTGCTTGTTCAGCCTGTTGAATAAACGATTCGGTTGAAGTGGTCTCCCACTTGCCGTTGATTTTAGCAGCAAGTGCATCTGTTTGCGGAAAACTCGCATGTTGTAAATGAGGAACATCAAATAATCTTGAAACCGTCATAGCGTCTATATCTTAGTGTGGGCGTAATTTAATTTTATCAGTGGATAAATGTAATGTTTAACACCGAAACTGAAAAATTATGACCAAATTTGAAGGCATGCATACTAAGTTTACGAAAGATTTAGAAATCGATTTTCCGATTATCATGGCGCCCATGTTTTTGGTTTCTAACCAAGAGATGGTTGTTTCTGCCATGGAGTCTGGCATTTTGGGCACTTTTCCAACCTTGAATTATAGAAAAAATGAGGAGCTAGAAGCCGCTATGGTTGCCATGAATGCCACTAAAGCAGAATTGAAGGTAAAAGGTAACTGGGGTGTAAACCTTATTGTTCAAAAAACCAATCCGAAGATGAAAGACCATTTGGCACTATGCATCAAGCACAAAGTGCCATTTTACATCACCTCATTGGGAAATCCGAAAGATGTGATCGATGCGGCACATGGCTATGGAGGAAAGGTCTATTGCGATGTGACCAACTTAGAGCATGCGAAAAAAGTTGTTGAACAAGGCTGTGATGGCCTTGTTGCTGTTGGTCAAGGAGCTGGAGGACACGCTGGGCCAAACCCGTTGCACGTATTGGTGCCTTCTTTGAAAAGAGCTTTTCCTGCTATGCCAGTCATTGCTGCCGGTGGAATAGCCCATGGAGAGGCATTGGCGAGTATGTTGGCCGCAGGTGCTTCAGGCGTTTCTGTTGGAACACGTTTTATTGCGTCAAAAGAGGCCGGTGTAAATGATGGCTATAAAAACGCTGTGGTAGATGCCAAAATGAAGGACATTGTGATGACTACCAAGTTGAGTGGAACTCCCTGTGCCATTATTGATACGCCTTATGCCAAAAAAATTGGGTATTCACAGAATTGGTTAGAACGCTACCTTTCTACCAACAAGCAAACGCGGAAGTATTTTAAAATGTGGGTGCAATACACGGGCATGAAAAAGCTAGAAAAAAGTGTGCTTCCTGCCAACTACAATACCTTATGGAGTGCTGGTCATAGCGTTGAAATGATTTCGGAGATACAACCCATACATCAAATAGTAACTGAACTCAAAGCAGAGACGAAAGAGGCCATTCAAGCATTAATGGGAACCTTAGACTAAGGTTTGAACTTTTGGAGTTGAATTTCTTCTGTGCAAAAGAAGTACTCGTTTTTTTGTTTGTTACTGGCAACAATTGTCAATTTATCCTTTCGGAAAGTATTTACTTGATCTTGGTACCAATCAATGGCATTGTGGTCTAAGTTGCTGGTGGGTTCATCCAATAAAAGCATTTTCGATTCTGAGAAGAAGGCCAACCCAAGTTTCACCCTTTGCTTCATTCCAGAAGAAAAGGCCTTAATTTCTTTGTTTTTTGCTTTTTCAAGATCGAGCAGAGCAATGGCTTTTTGGGTATCAATTCCCTCAGAAAATGGTCTAAATTTTTGATGAAAATCGAGCGCTTCTTTGAGCGTAAATGATTCAAAAGTGGAAATATACGGAGTGGCTAAAGACATCAATTCATACACTTTGTCTTGATCAATGAGCGCTTCTCCAGAGAAATAGTTGATTTCACCTTCTGTAGGAATTAGAAATCCCGCAATGGTTTTGAGCAGGGTGCTTTTCCCAGAACCGTTTCCACCGGTAATGACATAGGCATTACTGGAATCCAACGCTAAATCTACATTGCGGTAAATCCACTCGCGTTGATAGCGTTTTCCTATACGCTTCAGTTCAATACGCATGGCTAGCCTAGGCCTTTTACAATACCGTTTGGCGATTTGTTGATGAACTCAACAATCTCGGCAGCATATTCAGAATCTTTAAATTCCTTTTTTACCTTTTCAACTCCTGCAGAAAGGTTGGCATTGTGAATAAAAATGAATCGATAGATGTCTTCAATTTCTCTTACGGTATCTGCATTTGCTTTTTTTCTTCGCAAACCAATAGCATTTACACCAACAAACTGAAGAGGCTCTCTTGCCACTTTAATATATGGAGGTACATTTTTTCGTACCAAAGAAGCTCCTGCGATAAAAGCGTTTTTTCCTACTTCCACAAACTGTTGAATGGCAACTCCACCACCTTCAATTACCACTTGATCTCCAATGGTTACATGGCCGGCAATACTCGCTTGATTCGCAATAATCACTTCATCACCAATAATTGCATCGTGCGCAATGTGTACATAGGCCATGAGTAAGCAATTCTTGCCAATGGCAGTGGTGTTGCGGTCTGCAGTGCCTCTATTAATGGTTACGCATTCGCGTATAATTGAACCATCACCAACAACAGCGGTGGAGCGTTCGCCTTTGAATTTTAAATCTTGAGGAATAGCTGAAATCACCGCCCCTGGAAAAATTTGACAGTTACTTCCAATACGCGCCCCATCCATAATCACAGAATTGGGACCAATCCAAGTATTGTCGCCAATTTCTACATCTTCATAGATAGTAGCAAATGGATCAATGGTTACATTTTGGCCAATTTTTGCTTTGGGGTGAACCGATGCCTTGTCTGAAATCATGGACGGAAATTACGACTTATTCTTTATTATCTGGGCGATGAGTTCCCCTTCGCAAACAACTTTATCACCAACGTAAGCTACACCTTTCATATAACCAACACCACGTCTTACAGGCTGGGTTAAATGAACGCGCATCACAAGCTGATCTCCTGGAACAACTTTTTGCTTGAACTTCACCTTGTCTACTTTTAAGAAATAAGTGCTATAGTTTTCAGGATCTTCTACGCCTGCAAGTACCAGGAAACCGCCAGATTGTGCCATGGCTTCTACAATAAGAACACCTGGCATTATGGGTTCTTCAGGAAAATGCCCATTGAACATGTCTTCATTCGAAGTCACATTCTTTACAGCTACCACATAATCGTTTACCACAAGATCTACCACCTTGTCTACCAAAAGCATAGGGTAGCGGTGAGGCAGTGTTTTCTTAACGTCTAAAATACTTTTTATAGGTGGAACGTTCACGTCAAAACGCGGTGCTCTTGTTTTTTGCAGCTTGATTTGCTTCTTAAGTTCTTTGGCAAATTCTATATTGGTTTGGTGACCTGGTCTAGCAGCCAAAATATGCCCTTTAATTGGCTGTCCAATCAAAGCGAGGTCTCCAAGAATGTCTAGGAGTTTGTGACGAGCGGGTTCGTTCTCATAGTGCAATTCTAGGTTGTTGAGAATGCCAATTCCTACAGCGTCAAGCATGTCGGTAGGTTTATTGAAAGTGTCTGCCAATTTTTGCTTTTCGGCATCAGAAAGCTCTGTATCTACCATTACAATGGCGTTGTTCACACTGCCTCCCTTAATTAAACCAGCGTTCACCAATTGCATCAATTCACGCAAGAACACAAAGGTTCTGCATGGTGCTATCTCCTTCTCAAATTCACCCAATTGGTACATGCTGGCATGTTGGGTTCCTAATAATGGCGAATGGTAATCTACCATAACCGTTACGCGGTGTTCAGGATCTGGAACAGCCAAAAATTCTGCTTGTCTATCTTCATTGATAAACTTCATGTTTTCTTCTAACACAAAGTAATTTCTTGGTGAATCTTGCTCCTTGTATCCAGCTTTTTTAAGTGCAGCTACAAATGGCATTGCACTCCCGTCTAGAATCGGAATTTCAGGGCCATCAAGTTCTATAATGGCATTGTCGTAACCCATTCCGTAAAGAGCCGCGAGCAAATGCTCGGTGGTATGCACTTCTGTTTCTCCCTTCTTTAAAGAGGTTCCTCGCTGTGTATGAGAAACAAAATCTGCATCTGCTTTTACTTCTGGAGATCCCTCTAGGTCCACTCGTTTGAATACAAACCAGGTATCGGCTTCTGAGGGCTTTATGGTAATGGTTGTTTGAGCTCCAGTGTGTAAGCCTATTCCGGCCAATTGAACTTCATTGTTGAGCGTGCGCTGCATCTCATTCATAACTCTCTAAATTAGGGATGGGGCTAATTGTTATCTATTGAATTGATTTGTTTTTCTAGCTGTGCCATTTTTCTGTTCATGTCAGGGAGTTTTTTGAAAAGGATGTACGATTTCTTGAAATCACCAATGGACATAGATGGGGCACCTTGTACAATGGTATTTACATCAGTAATGCTTTTAGCAATTCCTGATTTTGCAGCAATCTTTGTTTCATCAGCTATGGTAATGTGTCCTACAATTCCAACTTGACCACCCATCATGCAGTTTTTGCCGATTTTAGTAGAACCCGCAATTCCTGTTTGAGCTGCAATCACTGTGTTCTCTCCAATTTCTACATTGTGACCAATCTGGATTAAGTTATCCAATTTCACACCTCTTTTAATGATGGTAGAACCCATTGTTGCGCGATCAACAGTAGTGTTAGCGCCAATTTCTACATGATCTTCTACTATTACATTTCCAATGTGAGGCACCTTGGTGTAGTTGTTCTCTGAATTGGGTTGAAAACCAAAACCGTCACCTCCAATGATTGCTCCTGACTGAAAGATACATTTAGCACCAATTTGACAGTATTCGTGAATGCTAACGCGGTTGTGCAGTAATGTGCCCTTACCAATTTTAGTATCAGGTCCAATATAGCATTGCGAATGAATTTTTGCTCCGTCTTCAATCACTGCATTTGCACCAACTGTTGTTAACGGGCCGATGTATACATTTTCACCGATAATAGCAGATTCATCTATAACCGCAGAAGGGTGAATACCCTGAAGCTTTGCTTCTCGCATGGCTTGGTAAGCTCCCAAAACCTTGGTAAAAGCCATTCTAGGGTCTTCTACTTTTATAAGAGCTGGATTGTGTTCAAGGGCTTTTTCTGGAGTAAAGTCTTTTCCAACAATAACGGCTGTAGCCTTTGTGGTATAAATGTATTCGGTGTAGTCTGGGTTGCTTAAAAAGCAAATGGTTCCTGGCACACCTTCTTCAATTTTTGCCAGATTGTGAACCTTATCGGTTGCATTTCCTATCAATTCTCCTTCGAGTATCTCTGCAACTTGTCCAAGTGAAAACTCCATTAAATATGTCTTGGTATTAAACGATACGTACTTTCTATAGGGACTCTAGTAAAACGCAACAAAATTAAAGGTTTTTAGGGTAACAGATAAAATACTTTGTAACCGGTTCAGAGAGTACAGAAATGGTCAATAAATCAACATTATGCATCAAGTCTGTAACTGAGCCGTCTTTTTGCAAAAGGTTTATTTTACTCATCTTTTGGCTGTAGGCAGCATTTTGCACTTTATCTGAAAATACGAAATACGCAGCTTCGTTTTCATCAATGCTAAAGGCTTTGCTCACGTCTTGCCTCAATGCCTCTATCCGCTCTTTAGAAAACGGACGTTGACTGATCTCTATTTTATATAGCCTTCGGTTGATCAGCATTTTTGAAAGTCTACTGAGCACAGGATCGTGATGTGCACACCATTCTTTCACCGCAGTAAGGATGTCATAATCATCTAGCTGAGCAAAGGTTTCTATGTATGAGGGAGACGAGTCAAAATCTTCTTTGGTCAAAGTATGGTAAAGGAAGGTGTGTAAAGCCTTGCTAGATGGAAGGGACATTTCTTTTTTTGCCAATTCTTTGGCACGCATCAGAATTTGTACCAATAAGAATTCAGCTGCAAGCACTGTTTTGTGCAGGTAAACCTGCCAATACATTAGTCTTCTGGCAATCAAGAATTTCTCAATGCTGTAAATGCCCTTTGCCTCAATAACCAATTCATTGTTGGCAACGTTCATCATTTTTATGATGCGCTCAGAGCCTACCACGCCTTCAGAAACTCCTGTGAAAAAACTGTCGCGCTTGAGGTAGTCTAAGCGGTCTACATCTAGCTGACTAGAGACTAAATGGTGTAAAAAGGGCTTTGAATAGCTTCCCTCAAAAATTTGAATAGCTAAATCCAAAGCGCCATTGAACTCATCGTTCAACTGGTGCATAAAGCGTTTGGAAAGGTGCTCATGGTGAACGCCTTCGATCAATGTAAATTCTAAGGTGTGGCTGAAAGGCCCGTGACCAATATCGTGCAGCAAAATAGCAATGAGTGCACCCGTTTCTTCTTCTTCACTGATTTGGTGCCCTTTGCTTCTGATGATCTGTATTGCCTGCCCCATCAGGTGCATGGCTCCCAAGGTATGTTGAAAGCGTGTGTGGTTGGCTCCCGAATAGACCACATTGGTCAAGCCCAATTGCGTGATTCTTCTTAAGCGTTGAAAATAAGGGTGCTCGATGATATCGTAAACCAATTCATTGGGAATGGTAATAAAACCATAGATCGGGTCGTTGAAGATTTTACGTTTGTTAATTGACAAATGGAGTGCTTTACTTGGTTAACTTGTTCGGTACTTCAAAGAAACAAGAAATCTGCACCAAATGATGCAGAAATCGGTTTAATTAAATCATTCTTCACTTGAAATGCTCATTTTTGAGTGCACAAATAAAAACACATGGAAATCAAAATTCTCTGGGCTGATGACGAAATAGACTTGCTCAAACCTCACGTATTGTTTCTTGAGGCAAAAGGCTACACCGTAGTTACGGCTACTAACGGAGAAGATGCATTGGAATTGCTCGAGTCTGCTTCGGCAGATTTGGTCTTTTTAGATGAAAATATGCCGGGTCTTTCTGGATTAGAAACCCTCACCCGCATCAAAAATAAATACCCCACTATGCCAGTGGTGATGATCACCAAAAGTGAGGAAGAGCAGATTATGGAAGACGCTATTGGCTCGCGCATTTCTGATTACCTGATTAAGCCGGTAAACCCCAAGCAAATCTTGCTATCCATCAAAAAGAACTTGGATACCAAACGTTTGGTGAGTGAAAAGACAACCACGAGCTACCAGCAAAAATTTAGAGAAATAGGCATGCGCATTGGCGACCGTATGGACGCGCAAGAATGGATGGACCTGTATAAAGAGATGGTGTATTGGGAGCTTCAAATCTCAGGGTCTGAAGATGATAGCATGCGCGAGATCATCTCCATGCAAAGTCAAGAAGCCAACCAGCAGTTTACCAAATTTGTAGGGCAGAATTACCACGATTGGATAGATGGAGAAGAAGACGCTCCACTGCTTTCTCATCAAGTATTCGAAAAATACGTGGCTCCGCAATGCGAGAAAGGGAAATCGACCTTTTTGGTGGTCATAGATAACCTCCGCTACGATCAGTGGCGGGTGTTGATGCCAGAACTCAGCAACGTATTTCATTTCGAAGATGAGTCTACCTATATGAGCATTCTGCCAACGGCAACCCATTATGCGCGTAACGCTTTGTTCGCTGGCATGATGCCACGAGATATTCAAAGGCATTTTCCTAAACTTTGGAAAAATGAGAATGATGAAGGCAGCAAAAACAACCACGAAGCAGACTTTTTATCTCACCAATTGAAAAGGCTGCAATTGCCTTTGAAAATGAAGTATAACAAGGTGCTTACCCTCAACTATGGCAGAAAAGTAGACGAGCAATTCAAAGATCTAATGCAAAACGATTTAAACGTGATTGTCTACAATTTTGTAGATATGCTTTCGCATGCCCGCACAGAAATGGACATGATCAAAGAGTTGGCAAGCGATGAAAAAGCCTACCGTTCATTAACGGTAAGTTGGTTCAAGAACTCACCGCTTTACAGCATGTTTAAGAAAATGGCCGAGCACGATTGCAAAGTCATCTTAACAACAGACCATGGCACAGTGCGCGTAAGAAATGCGGTGAAGGTGGTAGGAGATAGAAATACAAATACCAACTTGCGATACAAAGTGGGCAAGAACCTGAACTACAAAGCAAAAGATGTGTTTGCTGCTGGAAATCCAGAAGATATTGGGATCCCGAAAACCACGGTGAGCGAATCAATCATATTTGCAGGAGAGGATGACTTCTTGGCTTATCCTAATAACTACAATCACTACGCGAAATACTACAGAGATACCTTCCAACACGGAGGAATTTCTCTTCCAGAAATGGTGGTTCCTCTTATTACCCTACGCCCAAAATAATGGAGTTTAGAGCATCAACTTTAGCAGATCTGCCGGCCATTGCAGCCGAGTTTGTGAAGCGTGTTCCCCCAGGAGTGGTCTTGTTTTATGGCGAGATGGGCGCGGGTAAAACCACCTTTGCCAAAGCCATTGTAAAAGCACTGGGAGTGAGCGATGAGGTGAGTAGCCCAACTTTTTCTTTGGTGAATGAATACCAAGATAATACAGGCGATGCCGTATACCATTTTGATTTTTACCGAATTAAAGATGAAGAAGAGGCGCTTGATATGGGATACGAACACTATTTTTATAGCGGAAATTGGTGTTTGGTAGAGTGGCCAGAACGCATTGAAGGTTTACTGCCACCAAAGGCCCATGTGCTGAACATACGTGTAGAGCAAGAAGAACGAATCATTACTTTTTAGCAATGGAAGAGAAAGACCCCTTGAAGAGCTTGTCGCAAGAAGCGGCATTGGCACCCAAAGAACAACTGTTGGCGGTAAAAAATTCTGAACGAAAACTATATATCGGTATCCCGAAAGAATCTTCTTTTCAAGAGAACCGGGTGGCATTGGCACCAGAGGCAGTGGGCTTCTTAGTAAGCAATGGCCATGAGATTTGGATAGAGTCTGGCGCTGGGGATAAGTCAAGCTTTACAGATAGCGACTACAGCGAAGCAGGAGCTCAAATCAAGCACAGCAAAGAAGAGGTGTACAAAGCAAAAATCTTGCTCAAGGTTGAGCCCCCAAACATTGAAGAAATAGACATGATGCAGCACAAGCAAGTGCTCATTTCTGCTTTGCAACTCTCTATTCAGCCAGAGAGCTTTCTTAAAAGACTCATTCAAAAGAAAATTACCTCCATTGCTTGGGATTACATTGTAGATGCCGATGGCAACTTGCCTGTTGTGAATGCCATGGGAGAAATTGCTGGGAACACCAGCGTACTGATTGCAGCCGAATACATGAGTAAGTACAACGATGGTGTAGGTGCTATGCTAGGTGGAATTTCTGGCGTTGAGCCCTCTGAAGTGGTCATTATTGGAGCCGGTTCTGTGGGAGAATATGCCACTCGTGCCGCTATGGGATTGGGAGCAAATGTAAAGGTGTTTGATAACAACACCTACAAGCTCAGAAGACTTCAAAACAGTTTAGGAACACGATTATTCACTTCTATTTTACAACCAGAAGCTTTGTTCAAAGCCTTGTCAAATGCAGATGTGGCTATTGGAGCCATTCGTGCACCCCATGGGCGTACGCCTTGTGTTGTAAGCGAACCGATGGTAGCTGCTATGAAAGAAGGTTCTGTATTGGTGGATGTAAGTATAGATCAAGGCGGTTGTTTCGAGACTTCTGAAGTCACCAACCACAGTTACCCCACCTTTACCAAACATGGTGTTATTCATTACTGTGTGCCCAATATTGCATCGCGTGTTCCAAAAACGGCTACGCGTGCTTTGAGCAATATTTTTGCACCCATATTAAACAGTGTGGGCGAAGAGGCAGGTTTAGAAAACCTGCTGAAAAAGAACAGGGGAGTGCGCCAAGGAGTATACATGTACCAAGGCATTCTTACCAATGAGTTTCTCGGAGAAACCTATGGGATCCCCTATAAAGATTTAGATTTATTGATGAGTGCCTTATAGGCCTACATCTTTTCGAGTTCGCTTTTCAAATGATCTATGGCTTCAATGGCCATGATGTCAACCCCGTTGCGTGCGCTTAAGAAGTAGCTGATCCAATCTCCAAAGTGAATATGGAAAAGGGTTTCTTCTACACGCGTACTTTCTGGACTCCAGATTTCGTAAATGTTTGGAGAAAATGGCTGAATGATCTCTTTGTTGATTTCGATGCGGATTTGGTTGCGCTCAAAATCTGAGTGATTTCGAAGAAGCAAGACAGCAATGTCTTCGTTTCCGCTAGTCCATCCCACCAATTCGTTATGATTCATTTCTGGAATAACGGCATGCCAACACAACATTTTACTGTTTTCATTCAGCTGTTGTCTCATGCGAACCGCAATACCTTCATTCGGAGCTGTAGAATAAATTACCGGTGTTTTACCGACCAATTGATTGGCAACTTCTTTTGCTTCGTTTTGGATGGTGCTTTCATTTTCACTCCAATAGTCAACAAAGCGCTCGATGGATGCTTCAAACTCAATGTCGAGCAACTCATATCTTTTCAGTACAAACAGTTGCAGTGTAATGCTGTAAGCCAGCATGCTACGAGGTGGGTTTCCTGCTGGAATCACATAATGGTTCCAATTGTTGCGCTGCGCCATTTCGCGAGCGTTACCGCCAGAGGTGATTACGCAAATTTGGCTGTCTACTTCGCGAGCTTGCTGAATTAAATTCAGGGTTTCTTCCGTGTTTCCAGAATAGCTATTGGCAAGAACAAGGGTGTGTTGGTTCACGAAAGAAGGCATGTTGTAGTTTTTTACCACAACAACAGGCACATTCAACTCGTGTTGAACCAGCTCAGAAACGATGGTTCCACCGATTCCAGAACCACCCATTCCGCAAATGACAATATTTTTTATGGGTCTTGTAGAGCGGGTGAATTCGGTCTTTCTACCGATTTCTAACGCCTCTCTTAATTGAATTCCTAAATTGCTTATTAGCTCGCGCATCTAAAGAAGTTTTCTATAACAAATGTAGTTTACTAATTGAGTTTTCTGTAAAGTGGATGTTAAACATTTGAACGTTCCAATGTTGGGTTTTCATAAATGTTGTTGTGGGTCAAATTCCAGAGAGATCCAGTCCAATAGGCTTTGAGCAGTTCGGGCTTTCTCTTAAGCACGTATTTGAGTAGATTTTTTGGAAAAGCCACTAGGAGAAAATACAACCAACCAATCAATGCCTGCATGCCTTTGGCGTTTCTGCGCATGTAAATCCATCGGTTTCTACTCATATAATACACCTTCAATGTGCTTTCTCTTCCTACGGTTTGCGACTCTTTATGGTACACCGTAGATGGCCCCACGTATTTCATGGTGTAGCCTGCATCTATGATACGGTGGCAGTAATCTAACTCTTCGTAGTACAAAAAGTAGAGATCTGCCATAAGGCCTATCTCTTCCACCATTTTTCTGCTTACCATCATTGCGGCTCCATGAGCAATTTGTATGTCAATCACGTCTTCGTATTGCCTTTTGTTGATTTCGTGGTAACCACGAACCCTCTGCCAGAGTAAAGATTGATTCCTGAATGTCCTGCAAATTGAATGGTTTTTTTGTCGTCAAAATAGATGAGTTTCGAAGAGGTGCAGCCAATGCGCTCATCGCTTTCCATCACTTCTACCAAAGGTTCTAAAAAGTCGGGTTCTACCTCGGTATCGTTGTTCAACATCAAGAAGTATTTGCCTCTGGCGTTGTTAAAGCCCAAGTTGTTTCCTCCTGCAAAACCGAGGTTCTCTGGAGCATCTATGAAAATAACCTCTTTGAATGCTGCTTTGAGATTGTCTATGCCCTCGCTTGAATTGTTGTCTACCACAATAACCTCTACATTGGAGTAGCTGATTTTTTGCAAGCTCAGCAATAAAGCTTCTGTGAGCTTAGCGCCATTGTAGTTTACTGTAATGATAGAGACTAAAGGTTGCACTGTAGACCGAATTATTTGGGAACACAAAGTAAGAAAACTGCTTTTGTTGCCTTCAGGGAAAAGGAATTACCGAAACACTATACTTATTCAGGAAATTCTTCTTGCTAAACGAATTTTTGATATTTCTTAAAAGCTCTATCCCATTTGGTAGTTGTGAACGCGTGGCGATTATGATAATCGACCCACAACGTAAAATAGAGTACCTCTGCCTGATTATTCACATCTACGATTAATCGATCGTTGAATTTTCTCAAAAAATGTTCGTCATCTTCTGGACTCATCTTTTCCAGGTGTTTGAATGTATTGTATAAATCCAAATATTCATTGTGGCCCAAATGAATATTGACAAAACCGTACTGAGCATTTGATAAACTAGTACTGTTAAAGGATGTAATTATTGCACCTCTTTTGTCATTGAATTTGTAGGAGGTGAGAACAAATAAAAAACCTTCGCTAGCGTCTGTTTCTTCGATGGTTTTGACAATTTTTAATTTGTCGTAATCTTCCGATTTTATTTGATATACCTCCTCCATTAGATATCGTTGCCCTTCATATTTGATTAGAGTTTTAAATGCGGATAAGCCGGTGAAAGCTTGAGCTTGAGCATTTTCAATCGTGATGGACAGTAAAATGATGGATAGAGTTAATTGTATTGTTGTTATTTTCATATCAATGAGAGTCAATGAGCCGTAACGTTCAGGCTATACGTAATTTGTTTTAAAACTATAAAACTGCCACTAAACGCATGACACCCGAGCTGCTAAAAAGTGTGTTGGAAGGGATGTAAACCGCGGCAAAGAGTAGTACACTTTTACAAAGTTTCCTAGTATGGTGCGTATCCCGCAGGGATTGCATAAGGCATATTTATTTTCAGTGAATCAAATTATAACTACCCAGAGCGGATGCCGTTGGTGCATTTGAAAATTGAAAAGTATGTGCTAAAGTTGTGGTTTTAGCGGCTTATTCAAAGCGCAGTTCTTTCACCTGCAACTCAAAAGGCGTGGTGTCTTTATCACTTTTGATAAAGCCAATGCGAATGATTTCTTTCAAGGCTTCTGCTGGGATGGCCTTGCCCGTTTTCTTGGCCATCACTTCTTCTTCAAAGTTCTTAAGCTTAAAGGTTACGGTTTTCCACTCTTCGCTTTGTTCTAGGTATACCTTGTAGTTGGGCAAGTAGTATTGCTGATGGCGGTTCATAGAAAAGCCCATTTCCCCATGATCTAACTTGTAGGTAATTACCAACTTTTTATAAACAGAAAGGTCTGTGCTGCCGTAAGGAGAACGCAAAGACACAAAGCCTCCATTGTTCTCCAGGCTTAGGGTTCCCGAGAAATGCAAGATGTCATCTTTAACTTTAAAGCGCGAGGAAGAGCGGCCACCCATCACGCCATCGTTCACAATCATCCAATCAAAAGTTTCATTGAAGGCAATGTTCCAGCCGTTGTTGGTAGCGCTTCCGAGAAGTGAGAAAATGAGCATCAGTGCAAGGTTCATGAGAAATGATTTTGAATGGCGGTGTAACGGTGGTTGAAGATGTGCTTGAGTTTACTGTGTACTAAAATGCTGTTCCCCAATCTCCCCAAGGGACCAAGAGGTAAGCCGTAGTCTACAATGTCGGTCATTAAAACACCACCTTCTGTTTCTTCAAAAAAGTGCTTGTGGTGCCAAAAGGCATAGGGCCCAAAACGCTGCTCGTCCACAAAGTATTTCTTGTCTTCTACATGTGTAATTTCTGTGGTCCAGCGCAATTTCACAAAAGGAAAGGGCGAGACTTTGTAGTTGATGATCATTCCTTGAAACATCTTTTTCCCTTTTAAATCGGTCAAAATTTCAAAGCCTAAATCATCTGGTGTAATGGCGTTGAGGTTCAATGGCGTAGAAAAAAAGTCCCACGCTTCATCTAAGCTGATGGGTAGAACCTGTGTGCGTTTCAATTGGTAAATCTTCATCTTACCTTTGTGAACAGCACAATACACATTTGGTTTATGCACGTGAGGTGGTATTTTAAAAATTGGAGCGCGCTCAGTCTCGCTCATTTTCATGCAATTGAGCACTTGCGCATTGCGGTTTTTGTGGTGGAGCAAGATTGCCCCTACCAAGATTTGGATGGAAAAGACCTCCAGAGCGAACACATTTATGCCTTGGATGAGCAAGGGCACTGCATGGCCTATGCGCGTTTGGTAGAGCCAGGCGTGTCTTATGCAGAGCCTTCTATTGGCCGGGTAGCCACGCAGATAGAAAGCAGAAGAACGGGTCTAGGGAAAGAACTGATGCGGGTGGCTATTGAGCGCCAAGAAGATAAATACCCAGGCATGGGATGTCGTATTTCTGCTCAGTGTTATTTGATTCCCTTTTACGAAAGCTTTGGTTTTCAAAAAGTAGGAGAGGAGTACCTGGAAGATGATATTCCGCACATTCAAATGTTTCGCTCATGATTACACACCCGCAGGTAGATCGCTTTCTAGATACCATCAAACGAAAAGAGACACAAGAAAATACCATTGCCGTGGTTTCGCTTATTCGCAGTGGCTTCCCAGAGTTGACAGAGCACTTAAAATACGGGCTTCCCTTTTATCATTTTAAGGGAAAGGGACTGTGTTACGTCACCTACCACGTTACGGTAAAAAAGGTTGTTGTGGGTTTTATGGATGGCAAGCAGATGCGGCATCCGCTGCTCAAGCAAACCGCCAAGCAAAAGCGTGTTCGCCATTTGATTTATGAAGCAAGTGAAGATTGGCCAGAGTAGCTTTTCTTGGCCATTCAAGAAGCCATGACCTTGATCAAGTAAATTTTCGGTGAGATTGTGCTACGGCCTCAAACTCGGTAGCGCTCGCGATGAGCCATGCCTCGTCTTTGCAGGCAATCATGTCGCTAATCATCAAACGATCGGGGTAAATCTTGGCCTGTATGGCGTGCTCAAAATAAACGCTTCCCATCAATTGCCTTTCTGTAAAGTGTTCTGTGCTGTTAATTCTGTAAAACGATTTGCCATTTGGCAGCTTTCTGTAAACAGGAAAGGAGATTTGCGTGTTCATAGTACAAAATTGGGGTAATTTTGCGGTATGGCACAACATGAGAACAATTCACATTTTTTGGCGGGTAAAAAGGCCTACGACCAGAAAAACTATGAGAAAGCCATTGGTCATTTCGACCGTGCTTTAGATGTGCTTCCACAAAACGCGTACATCCACTACGAGCGTGCCATGTGCTATTACCACCTCAAAAAGTTGAGCATGGCTTTGCTTGATCTAGACAATGCCATCAAAGGCCAGCCAGACAATCCTTTTAGGTATGCTTCGCGTGCCTTTATGCGCAGTGCTGCTAAAGACATCAATGGGGCTATTTCAGATTATGAAAAGGCAATTGACTTAGATCCAGAAGATGCAATTTCTTTCAACAACTTGGGCTTGTTGCAAGAGAAGTTGGGCTACATGAAACAGGCAAAAAGCAATTTTAGCACAGCCGATCAATTGGCAGAACAAAACGGTTTTGTGCCTTTTGACAAAGCGCCAGAAGACCAAGAGCAGGCACAAGAACAAGCGCAAGAAACAACCGCTACCGTAGAATTGCCAAAGCCGGGAGAAGTCTTGATAGAAGAAGAACCTACCACCCTTTGGAAAGAAGTGGCGAAAGTATTTACCTCAAAAGAGAGCTTTAAAGAATTCCTTACATTCGTTCAAAGCGGATTTAAGAAATCATGACACCAACCTTTCATCAACAACTCGCCACTCAACTCCTAGAAACTTACCCCAACATTGAAGATGTAAAGGTGGTATTGCCCGGCAAACGTTCGGGTGTTTTTTTAAGAAGAGCATTGGTCAATAGCTCCAAAAAAACCATGTGGGCTCCGTCTATCACCACCTTAGAATCTTTTGTTTTTGACCTCATTCCATTGAAATCGGTGGATCCCATTACCCTGCAATTTGAAGTATACGAAGTGTATTTGGGCATTGAACCGAATCCCCAACCCTTCGAAGAATTTTCGAATTGGGCACCTCAATTTATCAGTGAAATCAATGAAGTAGATGCTTACCTGCTAGATGCTGAAGCTTTTTTTCAGTTGGTGAATGAGGCTAGGGCATTGGAGCAATGGAATGTTTCTGATGAACCATTGACAGAAATTCAAATCAACTATTTGGCTTTTTGGAAACTGATGGGGAAACTTTATAAAGGCCTTCGCACCCGACTGTTTGAGAAGAAGTGGGCCTATCGCGGAATGGCTTTTCGCTATTTGGTAGAACATAAAGAGGCCATTTTTGCGGAACATAAAGAACCGATTGTTTTTGCAGGGTTCAACGCCTTGAGCGCTTCAGAAAAAGAGCTGTTGCATTGGTTGGAAAGAGAACAATACGCCCAACTTTTTTGGGATGCAGACACCTACTATTTGGAAGACCCCAAGCAAGAAGCCGGCAAGTTTTTACGCGAAGAGTTTAAAAGAACGGGAAGCCGCAAAAACTGGGTGAGCAAAAACTTGCTTGAAAAGGCCTACGAGGTAGAGGTGCATGCTTGCAGCTCGCGCATATTACAGCTTCAGAAAGTAGCAGAACTCTTGCAAGGATTAAGTACAGATGACTTGTCAGAAACGGTGGTAGTAATAGGAGAAGAGACCGATCTTCCACTCTTGTTAGAGAGTTTGCCAAGCAATGTAGAGAAACTGAATGTGACCCTAGGCTTCCCTTTAAAAAACACCTTGGCCAGCGGTTTTCTATTGGCCTGTTTGCGCATGCAGCAAAAAGCCATTCGCTTAAAGAAACAAGGCAAGCGCTTCAAGTTTTACCATAAAGATGTACTGCAAATTGTGCAGCACGCTATTTTGTTGCCTTTGGCTCGGTGTCAAGAGCTTGCTCATGTCTTGGCTAAAGCCATTTCTAAACAAAACATGGTGTATCTAGAGCCCAAGAGAAAGGTGCTGGATCCCTACAGGGAAATGCCCTTTTTTGTGGAACTCGATGACAGCTTTCAATCCTTATCTGGCTACACCACTCGTGTCATTCAATGGATGAAAGAGGAGTTGTTCTCGCAAGATGACCCAAAGTTTATCTTAGAGAATGAAGCGTTATTTCAGCTCAATAAATCCATCAATCAACTCGATCAAATAAAGGCGAATTATGAGGTGCATGTCAACTTTAGTACTGCCTACACTTTTGTAGATAAGTCCATTCGCCAAGAGCAATTGGCTCTGTATGGCGAACCTTTATCGGGCTTGCAAATCATGGGTATTCTGGAAACCAGAACGCTCGATTTCAAACGGGTCATTTACACCTCAGTGAATGAAGGGGTCTTACCCAAATCAAAGCACAACGGCAATTTCATTCCCAATGACTTGCGCATCTCAAATGGTTTGCCAACGCATCACGATAGAGAGGCGCTGTTTGCCTATCATTTTTACCGTTTGATGCAACGTGCAGATCACATTCACCTCATGTATTCTACTCAGGGCGATTCGTTTAAGCCTGCGGTTCCCAGCAGATACTTGCAGCAGATATTGTGGGAGTGGCCAAAGAGCAATAAAAAGGTCAAGCTCAATGAATCTTCTGTTGGCAGTGAAACGCGAATTGGCGATCACCATCCGCTACGTTTAGAGAAAACACCAGAGCTCATTGCCGATTTAAAAGCCAAGCTAGAATCTAGTTTTTCTCCCAGTGCCATGAACGATTTTCTAGAATCGCCATTAGACGGTTACTACAAGCATGTGGCTAAATTGAGAGAAAGTGATCAGGTAGAAGAGGATATTGAGTCCAGTACTTTTGGGAGTATTATTCACGAGGTGATGGAAGACCTCTATACCGATTGCGTTGGAAAAGAAATGACTATTGCCTTTCTTGATCAATGCAAAGGAAAAATTGAAGAGACACTGAAGGCTGCGTATGAAAAAAAGTTTCGATCGAAAGAACTCTTTGGCAACACCATCATCAGTTTTCATGTAGCGAAAGAGTACATCCATAAACTTCTTGCCATTGACCAAGAGTTGATAGAGAAAAACAAGCAAAAGCTAAGAATTTTGGCTTTGGAACAGCGTGTAGAACGCATTGTAGAAGTGCAAGGTGTTCAGGTGCGGTTTTCGGGAATTGTAGATCGAATAGATGAGTTAGATGGTGAGACCCGAGTGATTGATTACAAGTCAGGCAAGGTGGAAGCGAAAGATGTGAAAATCTCGAGTTTGGATCAGTTTTTATCTGATAAACCCAAGCCAAAGGCCCTGCAGTTGTTGCTTTATGCTTGGATGTATAAGGGCATGCACCCACATTTAAATGCATTGAGTTGTGGCAATATTTCTCTACGACAAATCAAAAGCAAGTTGATTACTTTTCAGTATGCCAACGAGCAAAACTTAAGCAATGAACTTTTTGTAGATTTTGAGGAAACTTTGAAAATTATAGTTTGGCGTCTGCTAGATCCCAGTGTTCCTTTTGAAGCGAACCCCGATTATCCCTTCGGTTTATTCCAATAAAAAATACCACTGAAAAGCTGAGGAATTCTTATAGGAGCAAGGAATTTGAGATTGCTTTTCAATGGTATCACACCATAGACGCAGGCACTTTTAACAGGTTGCCCTTTTTCCGTTAAAAAATTACGAATTGTAGATTTTTAATCCTTCTTCCAGGCATTTTATTGCTTTTTTCAGCTCATCCAATTCTAAGACGTAGGCAATGCGCACTTGCTTTTTACCCGTTTCTGGGTTGCTGTAAAAACCAGAGCAAGGAGCCATCATCACCGTATTTCCATTGTAGCTAAAAGACTCTAACATCCATTGGCAAAAATGGTCTGCATCGTCTACAGGCAGCTCCGCTACACAGTAAAATGCACCACTTGGTCTTGGGCATTTTACGCCTTCAATGGCGTTTAAACCACTTACCAAAAGATCTCTTCGGTTAAGGTACTTGGCGTTCACCTCCTCAAAATAAGAATGGGGTGTTTTCAATGCGGCTTCAGAAGCCACTTGCGCCAATGTGGGAGGGCTCAATCGCGCTTGTGCAAACTTCATTACCGTATCCAGCACATCTTGGTTTTTAGTTACCAAGGCACCCACACGTGCACCACACATGCTGTAGCGTTTAGAGACAGAATCAACCAAAATGGCATGTTGCTCTAAGCCTTCTAAGTGCATCACACTTGAATGCATTTTACCATCGTAGGTGAATTCTCTGTACACCTCATCTGCAAAGAGGAACAAATCGTGTTTGAGCACAATTTTTCTGATGATCGCCAATTCTTCTTCAGTATACAAGTAGCCCGTAGGGTTCCCCGGGTTACAAATAAGAATTCCTTTGGTTTTGTCTGTAATTAGGTGTTCAATCTCACTTACTGGAGGCAAGGCAAATCCATTTTCTATTTTGGCCGTTACGGGAACCACTTTTACGCCAGAACCAATGGCAAAACCATTATAGTTGGCGTAATACGGTTCAGGAACAATCACTTCATCTCCAGGATTGAAACAGCTCATGAAGCCAAAAAGAAGTGCTTCTGAACCACCAGTGGTGACAATGATTTGATCTTTATTCACATCGATATTTACCGACTTGTAGTAGCTGGATAGTCCCTCGCGATAGCTTTCAAAGCCAGCCGAATGACTGTATTCAATCACCTTACTTGAGTAATTTCTAATGGCATCTAAAGCCACTTGTGGGGAGTTAATATCTGGCTGACCAATGTTGAGGTGAATCACATGATTTCCCGCTTTTTTAGCGGCTTCTGCGAATGGCACCAATTTTCTAATTGGCGAGGCGGGCATTGATTTTCCTTTGCTTGCTATAACTGGCATATCAATAAATCTTAGCGTGTGAAAGTAAGGATCTTTTTAAGGCAATGGCTCAATTAAAATTCGGCATTTTGAGGTGTTCTTGGGAAAGGAATGACATCTCTGATATTTCCCATTCCAGTAACAAATTGCACCAAGCGTTCAAAGCCTAAACCGAAGCCGCTGTGCTTCACGGTTCCGAATTTTCTAGTGTCTAAATACCAACTCATTTCTTCTGCTGGAATATCAAATGCTTTCATTTTTTCAATGAGTACATCGTGGCGTTCTTCTCTTTGAGAACCTCCAACAATTTCTCCAATACCAGGGAAAAGGATATCCATGGCACGTACCGTTTTTTCATCCTCGTTCAAACGCATGTAAAAGGCTTTGATGGATGCAGGGTAATCAAACAAAATTACAGGTGATTTAAAGTGCTTTTCTACCAAGAAACGTTCGTGTTCCGATTGCAGATCTGCTCCCCATTCATTGATGAGGTATTGGAATTTCTTTTTCTTATTTGGCTTGCAGTTTCTAAGAATGTCAATGGCTTCGGTATAGCTCACTCTTTTAAATTGGTTCTCCACTACAAATTTGAGTTTGTCTACCAAAGCAAGATCGCTGCGTTCTGCTTGAGGCTTTGATTTTTCTTCATCCAACAAGCGCTTTTCTAAAAAGGCCAAATCTTCTTGACCATGTTCAAGCACATATTGAATGCAGTACTTCATGAATTCTTCAGCCAAATCCATGTTTCCTTCCAGTTCATTGAAAGCTACCTCCGGTTCAATCATCCAAAATTCAGCCAAGTGGCGTGTGGTGTTCGAGTTTTCTGCTCTAAATGTTGGTCCAAAAGTGTAGACTTTGCTGAATGCCATAGCACCCAATTCTGCCTCTAGCTGGCCGCTTACGGTCAAATTAGTGGCTTTGCCAAAAAAGTCTTCTTTAAAGTCAACTTCACCTTCTTCAGTTTTTGGCGTGTTTTTTAAGTCAAGCGTACTTACTTGAAACATTTCACCTGCACCTTCGGCATCAGAACCTGTAATAATGGGTGTTGCCATATGCACAAAACCCTGCTTGTGAAAGAACTCATGCACTGCAAATTGAAGCAAGTGTCTGATTCTAAACACGGCTCCAAAAGTGTTTGTGCGCATTCTTAAATGAGCAATTTCTCTTAAAAATTCAAGAGAATGGCGTTTGGGTTGAAGCGGATATTCATCAGGATCGGCAAGACCTGGAACGTGGAAAGCATCTGCTAATAATTCTACAGATTGCCCACCACCTTGGCTTTGAACCAGTTTACCACTGGCCACAATGCTGGCACCAGTGCTAATCATTTTAAGTTGATCCTCGCTGTATTGGCTATTGTCCAACACCACCTGAAGGTTGGCAATGGTAGACCCATCGTTTACGGCAACAAAAGAAACGTTCTTGCTTCCTCTTTTGGTTCTTACCCAGCCTTTTACGGTAACCGTAATATCAAAATGACTTTCTGTTAATAGCGCCTTAATCGTCTTGCTTTCCATTTGTGCACAAATTATAAGGCGGCAAAAATACCAACACTTTATTGATTATGAAGCCATACTTCCGTTTGTCATAAAAATATCCCGCTTCTAAAAAACTTTGGAAACATTTTCACTTGTTAAACGTTTCCATAGTTCTAATTCAATTACATTTGAAAAATGGATGAAAAGCGAAACCAACTTCTTGAACAGACTGTAGCGGTATTTAAGCGCTGTGGTATTCGAAGTGTTACAATGGATGATTTGGCGCGCGAACTGAAAGTTTCTAAAAAGACCATTTACAAGTATGTGAAAGACAAGACAGAACTTGTGGCAGCAGCGGTTATAAGAGAAACAGAAGCCCAAAAAGAATTGATGGAAGCCACTTGCGATAAAGCGCACAATGCCATTGAAGAGCAGCTCTTGATGGCACGCGAAGCTTCTAACAAACTGCGCGAAATACATCCCTCTCTATTTTTTGATATGGAAAAATACTATCCAGAGGCATGGAGGGCCTTTTCTGAATACAAACGTGGCTTTATCTCGGCTTGCATGCAAGACAATATAGAGCGTGGAATCAAAGAAGGCCTGTACAGAGAAGAATTGAAGCCCGATATCATCGCCCGTTTTTACGTGCGTATGATTGATATGCAATTCGATCCTGAGTGCTTCCCCTTGGGCGAGTATCCATTCTTAACCATTCACGATCAAATGCTGAGCTATCACTTGCACGGCATTGTTACAGAAAAAGGAAAAACCTATCTCGAAAAGTTTAATTCTAATACAAATGACTAACAAACAAATGAGCCTTGTTGTGCTGTTGTTTTTGTGGTTTGGCATTTCTGCCACCACCCAAGCACAGGCAATATTTACGCTAGAATCTGCCCGAATGTACGCGGCAGAGAATAGCTACTTTACAAAGTCTGCAGCCTATGATGTAGACATTGCCAAGAAACGGGTAAACGAGCTTTACTCCATCGGTTTACCTCAGATAAACGGAGATGTTTCTTTCCAGAATTTTCTGGAGATCCCTACTGTTTTGGTTCCAGATTTTACCAATCCAGGATCAGAAGAGTTGTTGCCAGCACAGTTTGGTACAGAGTACAGCCTAAATGCAGGTTTGTCTGTGAACCAATTGCTGTTTGATGGGAGCTATTTTGTGGGATTAGAAGCCTCGAATACTTACCAGCAGCTCTCTAAAGATATTTTGATCAAAACAGAGCAAGATATCAAAGACATGGTGACCCGATCGTATGCCAATGTGATCATTGCAGATGAAAACATGCGCACGCTTAAAGGGAATAAAACCTACCTCGAAAAGCTTTTAAAAGAAACCCAAGCACTCAATGAAGCAGGTTTCAATGAAGAGCAAGATGTAGATCAAATCAGGCTTTTATTCCAAAGTGCGGATAACGCGCTTAAGAATGGAGAGAGAGCACGCGCCATCTCCGAAAATATGCTGAAGTATCAAATGGGACTTCCGGTAGATACCAGCCTTTTACTTTCAGACAGTTTAAGCGCTGTGTTGCTTTATGCCAACCAAGGTGAGGTAATGGAACAGCAGTTTGACTACGCCCAACATTTTGACTACAAAATTGCCATGACCCAACAGCAGTTGATGCAGTTAGACCTGAAAAACGAAAAAGCAGAGTATTTGCCAGACTTGTACGGGTTTTACCAATACCAGCAGCAATACCAGGCCAACGATTTTGACTTAAGCAATGGAGATGTGTGGTTTCCAACATCACTATGGGGTTTAAACTTGAAAGTGCCTATTTTCAGTTCTTTCCAAAGAAAATTTGCCGTTGATCAAGCGCGCGTAGAATTGGATAAAGCTGAATTGAATGCACGCCAAACAGAGCAGCAGTTGATGGTAGATTTTCTAAGCGCAAAAAGCAACTACAGCTTTGCCGTAGATCAATACAAAAACAGCAAAGAGAATTACGAATTGATTCAACGTATTCTAGCAAAAGAACAAATCAAATACAACGAAGGGGTTTCGAGCAGTTTGGATTTAGCCAATGTTCAAATCCAATTTTTCGAATTACAAGGGGGCTACATACAGTCCATCTTAAACATGGTCAATGCAAAATCTGAACTTGATAAAGCTCTAAATAATTACTAAAATGAAACAAGCTACAATAGCCTTATTACTAGCAGTTATTGCTATTTCTTGCGGTAAACCTGAAGAAACCAGCAGAGAAAAAATGATTGCTCAACGCGACAGTCTGCACACCGTGGTGCAAGACTTGAACAAGCAAATTGATAAAATCAACAAGCAAATCATTGATGAAAATGATGCAGTAAAGTTGACTTTAGTAACCACTCACCAGCCAGAGCAAAAGCGCTTTGAACACTTTTTTGATGTGTACGGAAGTGTTGAAGCAGACAAGAACGTGTTGCTTTACCCAGAAGCCTCTGGCGAAATTTTGCAGGTAAAAGTGCAAGAGGGTGATTATGTGAATAAAGGAGAGCTTTTGATGAAATTGGATGACAAAATCATCAGAAACACCATTCAAGAGGTTGAGAAATCTTTGGAATTGGCAGCAGATGTTTACGAACGTCAAAAAAGATTGTGGGACCAAAACATTGGTTCGCAAATGCAATACTTACAAGCCAAGAACAACAAAGAATCTTTAGAAGAAAAGTTAGAAACGCTTGAAGCGCAAAAAACAATGACGCGTGTTAAAGCTCCTTTTTCTGGTGTAGTAGATGACTTGATGATGAAAGAAGGTCAGTTGGCTGGTCCACAAATGCCCGTGATGCGTTTGGTAAACCTGAGCGAGATTTATGTGAAGGCAGAAGTTTCTGAAAAGTACGTTGCCGTTGTAGGTAAAGGAACACCAACCAGCGTAAACTTTGAGTCGATTGGTATTGAAATTGACACCACCGTTTCTAGAACTGGTGAGTTCATCAACCCAGGGAACAGAACGTTTGTAGCGCGTGTAGATATTGATAGCTACGATGGTCAAATCAAGCCCAACCTATTGGCAAAACTTCGCATCAAAGATTACGAGAGCGATAGTGCTGTGGTGATTCCTTCAAACATGATTCAACAAACCCCTAATGGCGATTCGTATGTGTTTGTTTTAGACAGCAATGGTGAGAACAATACCGTTGAGAAGCGCATTTTGGAAGTGGGTCAATCGTACCGCGGAGAAACAGAAGTGCTCAATGGTTTAAGCGCCCAAGAAATGATCATTAACAAGGGCGCACGTAGCATCCAAAATGGTCAAGAAGTAGAAGTGACTAAGGCCGACTAAGCCAGAATCTATAATTTGAATAAGCAATGAAAGATTCAAAAATTAAAGAATTTATCGTTTCTAGTTGGTCTCTCACCAACAGAACAACGGTCATGGTGGTAACGGCTATTATCCTGTTTGCAGGTATTGGTTCGTACACCTCTATGCCCAAAGAGGCTTTTCCAGAAATCATCATTCCCACAATTTACGTGGGAACCGCATACCCTGGAAACAGCCCAGAAGACATTGAAAAGCTGATTACAAGACCCATTGAGAAAGAGATCAACACCATTAGTGATGTGGATGTAATTTCTTCAACATCGGTACAAGGGTATTCAAGCATTCAAGTAGAATTTGACTTCAGCATCTCCCCAGAAGAAGCCTTGAGAAAGGTAAAAGACAAGGTAGATGTGGCCATGGGAGATCCAGATTTTCCGAGTGATTTGCCAGCAGATCCCAATGTGTTTGAACTCAATATCTCTGAGTTAACGCCCATTATGAACATCAACTTATCAGGAGATTTCCCTCTGGATCAGTTGAAAGATTATGGTGAGTATTTGAAAGAACGCATCGAAGAGATCCCTCAAATATCTGAGGTAGAAATTCGCGGGGTAATGGATAAAGAAGTACGCGTAGATGTAGACTTCTTAAAAATGGAAGCGCGTAAAGTGAGCTTTGGAGACATTGCTCAGGCCATTCAACAAGAAAACGTGACCATTAGTGGTGGAGACATTTTGGTAGATCGCTACAAAAGATCGGTTCGCGTAATTGGAGAATTTGAACATTACACCGATTTGCTAGACATTATCGTAAAGCAAGAAAGAGGCGTAATTGTGTATTTGCGCGATGTAGCAACCGTATACTTTGGCGAAGAAGACAAAGAGAGTTATGCACGCCAAAATACCAAGCCAGTGGTGATGGTAGATGTGATGAAAAGAGCGGGAGAAAACCTCCTCATCGCTTCAGATACCATCAATAACCTCATTGAAGATGCACGGGCCAATTACTTCCCTTCAAACTTAGAAGTTAAGATTACCGGAGATCAAAGTGATCAAACAAGAACGCAAGTAAGCGAATTGGAAAACTCCATCATTTTCGGGATGATTCTCGTTGTTGGTGTACTCCTCTACTTCCTTGGTTTAAGAAATGCCTTGTTCGTTGGAGTAGCCATTCCAATGTCTATGTTCTTGTCATTCTTAATCTTAAGTGCTTTGGGCGTTACCCTAAATACCATGGTGTTATTCTCTTTGGTATTGGCATTGGGGATGCTGGTAGATAATGGAATTGTGGTGGTAGAAAACATCTATCGTTTGCGAGATGAAGGTTACAGCGCCATTGAAGCGTCTAAGTTGGGTGTAGGAGAAGTGGCTTGGCCAATTATTGCATCTACAGCAACTACTTTGGCGGCCTTTGTGCCCTTGGCTATTTGGCCAGGACTTATTGGTAAGTTCATGTATTATCTGCCGCTTACCTTGATGATTGTATTGGGCTCATCTTTATTTGTGGCCATTGTCATCAACCCGGTATTGACTTCTCTTTTCATGAAGTTGAAAGAGGAATATGAGCCATTGGGGAGCAAGCAGTTTGCCTTTGTATTCGCAGCTTTGCTTTTGGCTTTAGTAATGGATTTAGGCGGAGATCAAATTCCGGCATTAAACACACTAGCAGCGGTTTCTGTGAGTGCTGTGCTACTGTTCTTGTTGGGCAAGTTTGCATTCATGAGCAGCCAAACACCTAAGAAGGCAGTGCTCTTTCCAAGTTTAGGATTGGTAGGCGTTTCGCTTTTGTATATGGTCTTGGGTCAAACAGTATCTGCCAACTTTATTGGCATTACCGGTACTTTCTTGATCTTAAACGCATACATCTTGTTCCCAAGTAGTGTGTATTTCCAAAACAAACTTTTGCCTTGGTTAGAAAATGCCTATGATAAATTCATTCGCAGCGCTTTGAAAAAACGCAGACCACAGTGGTTATTGGCGGGAACCTTTATGATGCTACTCTTCTCTTTTGGGTTAATAGGAGCCTTTGCACCAAAGGTCTTATTCTTTCCAGAGAATGAACCGCAGTACCTCAATATTTTCATTGAGTTGCCCATTGGAACTGACATTGAAGAAACCAATAAACTCACAAAAAAAGTAGAGAGATTGGTACTTGATGAGCTCGATAAACCTGCTTACAAATCAGATGGCGAACTTGTGCTGTTTAAAGGCGAAGAGGTGAAAACATCTGCCATTGTAGAATCGGTTATTGGTCAAGTAGGAGCAGGAACCTCTGACCCCGTTGAAGGACCAAGTACGGGGAATACTCCTCACAAAGCGCGTATTCAAGTTTCTTTTGTGAAGTACCAAGAACGTTTTGGCATCTTTACAACAGATGTGCAATCTGCCATTAGAGAAGCCATTGGTTCTATTCCAGATGTGAAGGTTACTGTAGCCAAGAACTCGGCAGGACCGCCACAAGGGGCTCCCGTAAACATTGAAATGAGAGGAGATGATTACGATCAGTTGATGGCTGAAGCCAAAGCTGTAAAGTCGTTCATCAATAACTCAGGTGTACCGGGTATTGAAGAGTTGAAGCTGGATGTGAAAACAGGAAAACCAGAATTACCGATTTACATAGAGCGTGCAAAAGCACGAAGATTGGGTGTGTCAACAGCACAAATTGGAGATGCTTTAAGAACCTCTTTGTTCGGGAAAGAAGTAAGTACTTACAAAGAAGGAGAAGACGATTACCCGATCAACATCCGTTTCAAGCAAGACTATAGAAACGATTTGGATGCCTTATTGAATCAGCGTATCACTTTTAGAGATATGGCTTCAGGAAAGATTGTTCAAGTGCCTATCTCATCGGTTGCAACAGCAGAGAAAACGTCCACCTTTAGTGCAGTAAAGCGTAAAGATCTTACTCGGGTAATTACCATTACTTCCAATGTGCTTGCAGATTACAACCCTACAGAGGTAGTGAACGGCATTAAAGGAACATTGGTAGATTATGAATTGCCAAAAGACATTGAGCTTCAGTTTACAGGGCAGCAAGAAGAACAAGCCGAAGAAATGGCCTTCTTAAGTGGTGCTTTGTTGATTGCTTTGTTCTTGATCATCTTAATTATTGTATTGCAGTTCAACTCCATTTCGGCTCCGGTCATTATTGGAACATCTGTGATTTTCAGTATGATTGGTGTATTCATAGGCTTAGTTGTTTTCCAAATGGACTTTGTGATTATCATGACCATGATTGGGATCATCTCATTGGCAGGTATTGTAGTAAACAACGCCATTGTATTGATGGATTACACCAAGCTGTTGATGGATAGAAAGAAACTAGAATTGGGTATGACTGAAGAGCAATGGTTGAGCAAAGAGCTCATCTATCTCATGGTTGTTGAAGGTGGTAAAACACGTTTGAGACCTGTATTGCTTACAGCCATCACAACCATTCTTGGTTTGTTGCCATTGGCAGTCGGATTAAACATAGATTTCTTTGGATTATTCACCGAGCTTGACCCTAAAATTTATGTGGGTGGAGATAACGTGATGTTCTGGGGGCCAATGAGCTGGACCATTATTTTCGGGTTAACTTTTGCCACTTTCTTAACGCTGGTTATTGTGCCAAGTATGTTCTACATGCTTACCATTTTCAAGCGTTATACGCAAGTGCGTAAAAACCCAGAATTGGCAGTAGATTAAGAACAATACAATTCTATTCATAGAAAAACGCCAGCAGAAATGCTGGCGTTTTTTTGTGTGTGAATTGAACGGTTGTAGAGCAAATGAGGCTCTGAGAAAGACAAGGTTGACGCTCCAAATAAAGAGCTATCGAATCACTGAAAATTGAAGCCTTTCTTGTAAGTATTGGGCTTGTATGAAATAAACTCCAGCGTTTAAGTCAGAAACATCTATGGCTTCTCCTTTCTTCCAAGAAACCTGTTTCACTAGATTTCCTTGCAAACTGATTATGCTGAATTCTAGGGAATGCATGTATATGTACTTGTTGTTCAGAAGAAGATATGTTGGCAGCTTGGTCAAAAAGTAGCCACTCAATGGCTTCTTGAAACTCTTGACGCCAGAACCACTCAGCGTGTTCGCCATTGGGTACCAATTTGTTTTTAATTTCTTCTGTTCCTGCGCCATTGGCAACCAGTACATCGTTCATACGCTGATCAACACCTTGTTCTTGCCCGCCTGCAAGCTGATATACTTTGAATGGGTCTGCAAGAGGTTTGTTTTCCGTGTAGTTAAAAACCTCCGTATTGAAACAATAGGCTGGGGAGGAAACTCTCGCCTAAGAAAAGGTTTCATGGTTGCGAACCAAGGCATACATAGAGATTAATCCACCCAAAGAACTTCCGAAAATAACAGTGTTTTCGCGATCACTGAGTGTTCTGTAGTTTAGGTCAACATTTGTTATTATTTTTTAATTGTTTGCAATCGCAAACAATTAAATCGGAGTTGGGTTATCAGTTTTATATTAAGTCGAGTATGTGCATTTACTTAAGTTACGAGTAACGTTAGTTAACTTCTGTAAACACCTTGAAAAAACCAATTGTAAAATCTACAATGGTTCTGTCGCATCTGCTAAAATTAAGCATCAAGTTTTAAACCAATTTAATTTTTTAAGAAGCTAATGATATAAATAATTTGTAGGTTAAACTTCCTGGGTTTACCAGTTGATTTTTCTTTATCATTCTAACTACTTCTATTCCTGATATAGTTCTCTTTGCTGATTCAAATTATTTAAAACCTAGACCTAACATAATACGCCACTTTATCATTCGATGGTCTTGTTCTACAGTATTATTGAGGTATTTGCATTGCCTTATTTTTATGTTTGAATAGTTTCTTCGATTGTATAGTTTTATCGTAGCTTTATTCGCCCTCTCTTATCGATGTTTATAAGTGCTGGATTAACATTGTTATCTATGGCTTTGATTAAAATTTCTGTGCAGATATACGTTGTCTTCTTTTAGTTAACAAAAAGTCTACAGTATTCCCTTCTTTATCAACTGCTCTGTATAAATATCTCCACTCACCCTTTACCTTAATATAGGTTTCATCTAGTCTCCACCTTTTTCCAACTAATTTTTTTCTCTTTCTGAATTGTTGTTCTACAAGGGGTGTGAATTTGAATACCCAGCGTTGAATAGTAGCATGATCCACTTTGACTCCTCTGATAGATAAAAGTTCTTCTACATCTCTATAGCTAAGACTAAACCTTAATTTGAAGTAAACAGCTTGTAATATGATTGCTTTAGGAAAACAGTGACCTTTGAACATCTTTTTGTTGTAAATATAAAAAAATAAAATTTTTCATTACATTAGATGCGACAGAACCGTTTTTGATTATTTTTCATTTATTAATATATATATTTACAATCTTATTTTAAAAATATATGTTATGAAAAAAATTATTATTGTGCTTTCTTTACTAATGTTTTCATGTAACAGTGATGATGTAATGAACAATTCTAATTGTGACTTAGTTGCTGTAAATACAAGTTTTGATCAAATCTTGGGATATATGAGCTACACTGACATTGAAAATCTTTTAGGAATTCCTGGTAATCATTTTAGAACAAATGACCTAGGGCCATCAGGTGAGATGAAATTTTACAGATGGGACTTTTGTGATGGTAGTAATTCGTTTGAGTGTTGGCTTATTAATGATGAGCGTGTACATTTAAAATCCAAAGATTTTGCTAACAACTCTTGTAGCAATAATGTAAATCAATCTAATTACTCGGTAATCTCAGTTGGGGATTCATATTCACAAGTTACTTCGTTGTTAGGTAATCAAAATGATAACATAAGAGTTGACTATGATGCCCAGGGTGTTGCTAATGTAAAGATTTAT
>CBFHSD010000010.1:0-65166 GCA_965658375.1 Salibacteraceae bacterium | reverse complement strand
TGTTCATAACCCGGAACAAGGTTGTGGGCGGGACCTAAGACTGCTTTTCCATTCCACGTGACGCTTCCAGCATCCAAGTTATAGGATCCATTTAAGCATTTCAATAAGGTTGTCTTTCCAGATCCTGACTTACCGCAAAGGGTGATGATTGCACCTTTTTTTACGTGAAGGCTCACACCATTGACCCCAGCAATCCTGTGGCCATTGAAACGCATTTTTATTCCTTTCGCTTTTAACAAGGCTATTGGATATCAAATAAATCGCGAACACCAAGGGTGCGCTCCGTTTTAAAACCTTCAGCAAACTGAACCCCAATGTTTCTTCCAAAAATAGCTGCTTTGCCTTCTACCGTTTGTAAGAATTCTTTTGTAGCAATTGGAGAAACAGGTTCTTTAGAATCTGGATTGTAAAACTGTGAATCGTAAGCCATAACAGCTTTCATGCGTTGTTGCCAAACCGAAGACACATCTATCACAAAATCTGGTTTCAAGTAACGGTCTTGTATATAATGGTACACTGCCTTTGGTCTCCAAGCTTCTTGTGAGATCCCCTGCCACGTAGTTTCTACTTTTCTTAAACCCGAAATGAAAAGTGCATCACTCACCAACTTACTTCCTTTTCCATGGTCTGGATGGCGATCACTCACAGCGTTACACAAAACGATTTCAGGTCTAAAACGTCTTACCTGTTCAACAATCTTCAATTGATTCTCTTTAGAATGTGTAAAAAACCCATCAGGCATTTGCAAGTTTTCACGAGCACTCAAGCCCATGATTTCAGATGCTTTTCCCGCTTCTTGATAGCGTGTTTTAACAGAACCACGCGTTCCAAGTTCACCTTCTGTTAAATCTACTACACCTACCTTTTTTCCTTGTTTAACAGCTAAGATAACGGTTCCCGATGCGCTCAATTCAACATCATCTGGATGAGCTCCAAAAGCAAGTATATCAAGTTTCATAGCCTATTATATTTCTCTTAAAAACTGATTCATCAATTTAAAATATCCATTGTAACCATCAAGTTGAATCTCGCTTGCCACGTCTTTACTATTATGATAATAAGGGTACTGTCCTAAAGTATAGATAAAAAAAGAGGGAACACCTTTCATGTAAAAGGGACAATGATCGCTGTTGCACGATTCTCCTCGAATGCGCACTTTATCTACATAATTGTTTTCTTCATTGAGCTGAACCATTTGGTCAAATTCATCTCTAAAAATAGATCCATTCACTACACGAATTCCTACTTGAGGTCGGTACATTAAATCTATGTTTAATAAAAACTTGATGCGTTTTAATGGAACCGGAGGGTGATCTGCCATGTAGCGCGAACCCAACAACCCGAACTCTTCTCCACCAAAGGCCACAAACACTAAAGTATACTTCGGTTTCTCTTCACTTTGAGCCCAATACCTTGCCATGTCTAGTATAGTGGCTGTTCCTGTAGCGTTATCAAAAGCTCCATTGAAAGTAACGGGTCCCATTTTTCCCAAATGATCGTAATGGGCAGTAACAAAAATGTATTTATTCTTCTTATTTCCTTCAATTACCCCTACTACATTATTTGAAATAAGAGTATCAAAAGCTTGTTCTACTTCAAAGGTGATACGATCAATGGAAAAGCTTTTTGGCACAAGAACCGTAAACTGATTCATTTGTCCTAGCTCCGTTGCACCTGACCAGGCAGGAGCGGTGTTCGCAATTTTAAGAACACCATGCCAAGGTGCGTTGCTGATATTTGCCAAAGAATAGATGGTGCTGTTCAATACCATCTTACGTTTATTATCTAAACTATCTGGTGGCAGGTGAACTCCTAAAAAATAATTAGTCTTTCCTTTGATTTTTTCAAGCCAAGTCTCTTGTTCAATTTCTTCCCAAGAAATCATCTCAATCTGATAATCTCCCTTTCCTCCCGGTGAATTTGGAGCAATCCAAACGTCAGTTCCCGGTTTTAACAAAAGAGAATCTTCGCCATTGTGAGCAACAACATGCACTTTACCAGGAAAGGTATTGGCTGTCATTTCAAAAGGTAAAAAGTAACTCTCTCCTATTGGTCTGAGGCCATTCTTCTTAAACTCCTTAGCAATGAAATGAGCCGCTTTTAAATGCCCTTGATCCACATAACCTCTACCAAGCATAGAGTCGTGACTAAGTACATCAATCACATGATGTACATAATTTGAATCTTGGCTGTTCCCGATTACGTGATGAACAAGAAGGCCAATTAAGAAGATGATTTTTTTGAATTGCCGTATCAAAATCCGCAATAGGTACTTTCTTGAGGAAGTGCTTTTGGATTGCAGAATCCTTTGCTACCCGTAAGTCCTAAAACAAGTCCTGTTGCTAGCTCTTCATAGCTGTCTTTTGTAAGTACTACAGATTCTAACAAATAGCTTCTGCTAGAAACCAAACCAAGACCATTTACCACATTGGTGTATTCTGGCTTATCTTCCAATAACGATGTGCTCGGTTGGTTTACAGACATATACACATCCAGTTCCTCACCACCTATATATAAATTGATGTCTATACTATCAGCCTTTCTTCCTATGACTTCGGGAGAATCTACTAAATCAGGTACACGGTTCGCAATAACTTCAAAAACAGATTCAGGAGAATATTCAAAAACAAAATCATTACTTCTTGAATACTCATCTACCACATTTGGAAGAGATTCTGTTCCCAGACTAATATCTACATAACGATCTTCGCTTAGGATATTTCCCTCCAAAAGATCTTGGTAGCGAAACGTTAAAACCATCTCAAATACTTTAGAGTTTTTGGGTGGAATAACGGTAATCTGTTGTGATGAGTTTACAGAGCTTCCATTTACCCATGACATTCCAATTTTTTGATATCGGCTAATTTCTCTTTCATCAAACACTGGGTTTGTTGAGGACTGGACCAATCTAGTTTCCCCTTTTACCGTTTCGCCTTGTTGTTTCTCAATTTCTAAATAGTATGTGGCACCCTCTTTTAATTTTGCTTCAAACTCATAAAGCATCTGGTTAGGATAATAAAAGATTCCAGAATCCTTATTTGTCACCTCAACTTGTTCAAGAGTAAAAACTGTGGTGTCTCCGTTGCCATCTACTTCTTTAATCAAAACATTAACCTCATCAGCCTCGTATTGGCTTAAAGCAGGATCTTCGGCTAGCACCAATGCATCACCTTCGCCTTGAAAAAGTTTATTGACTTTTATTTGGTGCAGAGTGTCTTCTGGTTGAAGCAAGGCATAAACAACTGTAACATCCTCATATTCTGCAAAAACTTCTAATTCGTTTTCGCATGCACTAAAGCTGATTAATGCTATTATTGAGAGTGCTAAGAAGGAATTTTTAATACTTTTCATATAGGATATCGCATCTGTTAAATTGCGCAGGTATACTTTTGCGCTTTCCGCGCTCGAAAATAACACATAAAAAGACTATGCGTCAATGAAATTTAGGAGCGGTATGAACAAACAAGCAAACGGTTAACACATGAGTGAATTAGGTAAAGATTTAGCACCAGTAAGTTCTGTTGCAAAACGCATCACTACCAGCGTTTTACAAGACATGAAGAACGAGGGCGAGAAAATCGCGATGCTAACGGCTTATGATTTTTCAATGGCGAGAGTCTTGGATGGAGCGGGCATTGATGTCATTCTAGTAGGCGATAGTGCTTCTAACGTGATGGCCGGACATGAAACAACTCTTCCTATTTCATTGAATGAAATGATTTATCATGCATCTTCTGTGATTAGAGGAATAAACAACTGTTTGGTTGTTGTTGACTTGCCTTTTGGGGCTTACCAAGGAAACTCTAAAGTAGCCCTTGAAAGTTCCATCAGAATTATGAAAGAAACCGGAGCTCACGCCATTAAAATGGAAGGCGGCAGAGAAATAAAAGAATCTGTTGACCGTATTTTAAGCGCGGGTATTCCCGTAATGGGGCACTTGGGGCTAACTCCTCAAAGCATTTACAAATTTGGGGGTTACTCGGTACGAGCCAAAGAGGATGAAGAAGCAGATCGCTTGAAAGAAGATGCTAAAATGCTTGAAGAAGCTGGATGCTTTGCTATTGTACTTGAGAAGATTCCAGCGCACCTTGCAACAGATGTGTCTAAAAGCTTACATGTGCCTACCATTGGTATTGGAGCTGGAAGTGGATGCGATGGACAAGTACTGGTACTGCATGATATGATGGGCCTAAACGTTGATTTTTCTCCTCGTTTCTTACGCAGATATAATAACATGCATGAGCAAATGACCAATTCTGTTCAAGAGTATATTAAAGATGTAAAGTCTGTTGATTTTCCAAATGATAAGGAATCTTATTAATGGCATCAAATAAGCTCGCAGCTAAGCACGGATTAGATGTTATTTACGAAGACAACCATCTTTTAGTCATTAATAAAAAAGCGGGTGACCTTGTGCATCCGAGTTCTACAACCAAAGACTCGTTAGATGTTGCTGCGAAGAATTACTTAAAAGAAAAGCTCAATAAGCCTGGAAAGGTCTATTTAGGTGTGGTGCACCGTATTGACAGACCTACTTCTGGAGTGCTTGTTTTTACAAGAACATCAAAAGCTGCTGCTCGATTGTCTAAACTGTTTCAGGACAAAGAAGTGACCAAAACCTATTGGGCTATTGTTGAGCAAAAGCCACCAAACAACTCAGGAACGCTCCATCACTACATAAAAAAGAACGAAGACAAGAAAATAAGCATGGTCAGCGATGTTCCTAAAAAGGATTACAAAGATGCGGTGCTTCATTACAATACGATAGGTCATAGCAATAAGAGCTTTCTTTTAGAAATAAATTTAGAAACAGGACGCTATCATCAAATTCGTGCGCAATTCGCACATATGGAATTTCCGGTTCAAGGCGATTTGCGCTATGGATTCCTTAAAAGCAATGCAGATGCATCTATCAGCTTACATGCAAGAAGTATTAAATTTATGCATCCTGTAAGAAAAGAAATAATAAAAATAGAAGCTCCATTACCAAAAAATCCTATCTGGAAAAATATGGAGGCAATCATCAAATAACCGTTAACAGATGCGACTAACAGCAGCCATTCAAGCTTCAACACTTTCGCTGTTTCGAATTCTATTCGGGTTGGTATTTGCGGGCGAATGTTGGGGTGCCATTTTTACTGGATGGGTGCAAAGCGTTTTTCTATATACTCCATACACTTTTACGTTTATTGGTTTCGAGTTTTTGGAAGTGCTTCATGGGCCATGGATGCATGGCTACTACGCTTTGATGGGTGCCTTGGGTATTGGAATTGCTTTAGGAACACGTTATAGATTCTTTATTATTTCTGCCGCCTTTATGTGGACAGCAGTCTACTTGGCACAGAAATGCCATTACAACAACCACTATTTTTTAATGGTATTGGTGCTTTGGATAATGAGTATTCTCCCGGCCGACCAAACCTATACACTCAAGAAATACTCAGAACCTTTCATTCCCGTTTGGGCATTGAGAATTTTGCAAATTCAAGTGGCCATTGTTTACTTCTACGCAGTCATTGCCAAGCTCAACATAGATTGGTTAGACGGTAGTACCAGTGCGCTTCTTTTAAGCCAAAAAGCCCCAATAGAACTACTTCAACCATTATTTACTTCTCGCTGGTTTCATTTGTTTATTGCCTATATGGGCATCTTCTACGATGCGGCTATCATCCCCCTGCTCTTATTCAAGAGAACACGTCTTTTGGCTTGGATTCTTTCTATCTTTTTTCACCTCACCAACCTCATCGTATTTCATATCGGCTCTTTTCCTTTTATGGCATTGGCTTTTAACGTGCTTTTCTTCAATCCAGAAAGACTTGCTTACTTTTTCAACCGAAAGCAAGAGGTAAGAGAGCGCATCAGTCTTCCTTTTGAAATGAACAAGATGCTCAAGTTTGGCCTTGCCGTATATGTAGTATTGCAGATGGGCATCCCTCTAAGACATTTCTTCTACCCAGGCTTTGTGTATTGGAACGAAGAAGGACATAGAATGTCATGGCAAATGATGTCAAGAAGTAAAAAAGGCTATGCATATTTCAAAGTGCATTATCCAAAAACCAACAAGTCTATCATTATTCATCCTAGAGATGTTTTAGCTCCCCATCAAGCGAGTGATGTATTCAAATATCCAGACATTATCTGGCAATTCAGCCAAAAGTTGAAAGCATTGAATGCGGGAGAAGAAGTTGAAATCTTTTGTATCTCTCAAGTATCACTCAATGGAAGACCTTCCAAAAACATTGTGGATCCAACCGTGAATTTGGCAAATGTCGAGTGGAATCATCAGAGGCATAGCACTTGGATTACAACTACTCCAAAGCGTTAATTGTCGGCTGTTAAACAACATTTTCAAGGTATTCTTAGTTAATTTGTTCCAATACGTATTTTTGTTTCAACACTACTTCTTTCTCTACTTATTCCTTCTTTGTTGCAGGCGCAAAATAGCAGGGAAACAACAGAACCTTCTCGGTTCAATGGGTTTGAATCTGAGAGAGGTATTGAGTTGTTATGGGGTATAGGTGCGGGCAGTTTTTGCAATGGCATTGATTTGCAGAGAACGAGTGACACAAATCTCCTTTCATTTGAATCAATAAGAACTGATCTCCTACTTCGAACTCTTGAATTGAATCTACCATTACGGCACAAGGACTAGGAATGGCCGTAACTTTAATGTACTTATTGTAAACTCCAGAAATGTCCTTTGTTTGACTAAAAGATTGACCAATCAAAAACATTAAGGCAGCAAAAAGCCATAATTTTGGAGAGTTGTTAAGGTGTTTTAATTTCATTCAACTTGTTTTTAACCTTCCGAATCAATCATAATAATGACTAAAAAAGAAAAAGTTAATTTCATAATACAAGAATTGGAGAATCTGTATCCAGAAACTCCAATACCTCTTAACCACAGCAATACTTACACCCTCTTGATAGCGGTGCTACTTTCGGCCCAATGTACTGACGAGCGCGTAAACAAAACAACTCCTGAATTGTTTGGGAAAGCGGATAACTCATACGACATGCTTAAGCTTGAAATCTCTGATATTAAGTCAATTATAAGGCCTTGTGGATTATCTGGAAATAAGGCTAAAAACATTTGGAATCTCTCCAAAATACTTTGTGAAGAATACCATGGCGAAACTCCAGCAGATTTTTCATTGCTAGAATCTCTTCCCGGAGTGGGACACAAAACTGCATCTGTTGTTATGGCGCAAGCTTTTGGGGTTCCTGCCTTTCCAGTGGACACGCATATCCATAGATTAATGTACCGTTGGGGGTTGACCAACGGTAAGAATGTTGTTCAAACAGAGAAAGATGCTAAAAGGGTATTTCCGGAGGCAAAATGGAACAAACTTCATTTGCAAATTATCTTCTACGGAAGAGAGTATTCACCAGCGCGCGGTTGGGATTTAGAGAGAGATTTTATCACAAAAAAAATTGGTAGAAAATCGCTCATTAAATAAGCGTTTCTACCAATTGCAATAGTTTGTTAATGTCTAATTCAAATGCACTACAAGGTCGCTCGTTATGGAAGAAGACTTCACTTCTACAGATTTACTGTAATTCAATAAAAAACTAATAACAGAAGTGCTAGGCATAGATGTATTATCTGTGTTTATTCCTGTAGTTTCTTGATGATTTATGGGTAATTCAGAATGTAAATATTCGCTCATAGGCTGCTTTATTTTTACACAAAACGACTTTTGAACGACTTTATTGTGTTCCCTATAAAAAAGGGCTCAATGAATTCGTAAATTTAATTGCTTTTCCTCAACGAGTCTTCTCATATTAATTAGCGCATACCTCATTCTTCCTAATGCCGTATTGATGCTTACATCTGTTTCTTCAGCAATTTCTTTAAAACTGAGTTTACAAAAAATTCTTTTATGAAGCACAATTCTCTGATCATCTGGTAGTTCACCCACCAAATCGCGCAATTCCGAAGATAGCTGCTCCCAGACCAATTCATCCTCGGCAGATTTTTCTTCTGATGCCAATCGATCAAATAAATCAAAATCTTCTGATTGACTAGAGATTGGGGCTCTCTTGGCTTTCCGGAATGTATCAATAACTTGATTGTGAGAGATTCGCATGACCCAAGGCAGAAACTTGCCTTCTTCATTGTATCTGCCACCCTTTACAGTATGGATGACTTTAATAAACACATCTTGAAAGATATCATCCGCTAACTGCGAATCTTTCACCAAAGACATTATATATCCGAAGATTTTGCCTTTGTGTCTATTAATTAATACTTCTAGTGCTTTTTCCGCTCCGCGGATGTAACTGCTCACCAACTCTTGGTCAGATAATTTTTCATAGCACATACTACCTCCTTAATTTTTCGATTTCGATATACTTGTAACAAAAGGTAGAATTATGCTATAGGCAAAACAGTTTTTTATGAGATGAGACTTTCAATTCTTTGAAACGCCCGTTTCTTATTGTTATTGCGCTAAAGTGAAAAAAAATTCTTTTCTACGCAAGCAAACCTTTAGATTCTACCTTTGTTCGATAATTAGAAAGCAAGTCTAAACAATGCCTCAATCAACTATTAAAGAGCAAGTTAAACCCAAAAGCATCGAGATTTCTGGGGCTAGAATGCATAATCTAAAAAATGTTAACGTCCACATTCCCAGAGACAAATTCACTGTAATCACAGGTTTATCAGGTTCTGGGAAATCCTCTTTGGCATTTGACACACTTTATGCAGAAGGCCAAAGGAGGTATGTAGAAAGCTTGAGCGCCTATGCCCGTCAATTCATGGGAAAGTTAGATAAACCAGATGTTGATTACATCAATGGGATATCGCCAGCCGTGGCAATACAGCAAAAAGTAAAAACGAGCAACCCAAGATCTACTGTTGGAACTACTACGGAGATTTATGATTATCTCAAGCTCTTATTTGCCCGCATAGGTAGAACTTTTTCTCCTGTGTCTCATACCGAAGTAAAGCGCCATAGTGTAGATGATGTTGTGCAATATATCTTAAAGGAGAATGAAGGAAAGCAGTTCTTCATTTCAAGTCCGTTAATCAAGAAAAACAACAGAAATACACAAGAAGAAATTCAAATGCTTGTTCAACAAGGGTTTAATAGAATTATTCTGGATGGAAAAATAGCGAGAATTGATCAGGTAGACTCGAAAATGAATATTGATGATGCAGAAGTACTTATTGATAGGTTATCTATAAAAAAGGATGATGAAGACTTCATGAACCGTCTAACTGATTCTGTTCAAACAGCCTTTTTCGAAGGAAATGATAGCTGTTATATTCATTTTCTCAAAGACAAAAAAATTGAAGAAACCCGAAAATTCTCAAATAAATTCGAACTGGATGGGATTTCATTTGAAGTGCCATCTCCTCATTTGTTTGCTTTTAACAATCCTATTGGAGCTTGTAAAAAATGTGAAGGTTTCGGTTCAGTCATTGGAATAGACCACGATTTGGTAATTCCAGACCACAGAAAATCTGTTTTTGACGAAGCCGTTATTTGCTGGAAAGGAGAAAAAATGAGCGAATGGAAAAGACAAATCATTCAAACGGCTCACCTATCAAACTTTCCTATTCATCGCCCCATCAAAGAACTGAGTAAAAAAGAGTACGATCAACTTTGGAAGGGAAGCAAGTACTTTGAAGGTCTCAAT
The DNA here is from genome assembly GCA_965658375.1 of Salibacteraceae bacterium. Classification (GTDB taxonomy): domain Bacteria; phylum Bacteroidota; class Bacteroidia; order Flavobacteriales_G; family Salibacteraceae; genus CBFHSD01. The sequence continues at coordinate 55,521 of CBFHSD010000010.1, read as the reverse complement.
ACCTTTTTCCAAATGCTAGAGCAAAACAGCTACAAGATTCAATACCGAGTTATGCTCTCAAGATACAGAGGAAAAACCTTGTGCCCTGATTGCCAAGGAACTCGGTTGAGAAAAGATGCAAATTATGTGAAAATCGATGGAAAAAGCATCTCTGAACTTGTCTTGACACCTGTAAAAAAATTGACTCCTTGGTTCACAAACTTGCCTTCCAAACTGAATGATTCCGAAAAAGACATCTCTCAAAGACTTTTAAAAGAAATCAACACTCGTCTCAGCTTTTTAGATCAGGTGGGTTTAAACTACCTTACGCTAAATCGATTGTCCAACACACTTTCTGGAGGCGAAAGCCAACGCATCAGCCTATCTACAATTTTAGGAAGCAGCCTTGTGGGATCTATCTACATTCTAGATGAACCCAGCATCGGATTGCACCCGAAAGATTCACAACAACTATTAGGAGTACTTCAAGAACTCAAGCAAAAAGGAAATACTGTAGTTGTGGTTGAACATGAAGAAGATTTAATGATGGCCGCAGATCATATTATTGATATGGGGCCAGAGGCGGGAAGCAATGGCGGTGAAGTTGTTTTTGAAGGAAATCGAGATGAATTAATTAAAAGCCAATACTCTCTCACTGCTAAATACTTGACGGGAAGAATGGGAATTCCACTTCCAAAATCAAGAAGAATATGGAAAAAAAGTATTGATATAAGAGGTGCCGTTGAACAAAATCTCAAAAACATAGATGTTTCTATTCCTTTGAATTGTCTAACGGTTGTAACTGGGGTTTCGGGCTCTGGAAAGTCTACTTTAATTGGAAAAGTGTTCTATCCTGCATTAAAGAAAATACTCGGAGGAAATGCGGGAGAAACAGGCAAGTTTGAAGAACTAGCTGGTAATATTGACGCTGTTTCGGATGTTGAATATGTAGATCAAAATCCAATCGGTAAATCGTCTCGTTCAAACCCAGTAACCTACATTAAAGCTTATGATGAAATCAGAAGCTTGTACTCCAAGTTACCCCTCTCCAAATTGAGGGGTTACAAACCTGCTTTCTACAGTTTTAATGTTGAGGGTGGAAGATGTGAAACCTGCAAAGGAGAAGGGGAAGTTACCGTTGAAATGCAATTTATGGCCGACATACACCTTACATGTGATGTATGTAAAGGAAGGCGCTTCAAACAGGAAGTACTTGAAGTAGAATACAAGAATAAAAGCATTGCCGATATTCTAGCTTTAACAGTAGATGAAGCAATTGCCTTCTTTGGCGAACAAAAAGATACCCAAGCGCAGAAAATCACTAAAAAGCTCCAACCCTTGCAAGACGTTGGATTGGGTTATGTTCAGCTTGGTCAATCGTCAAGCACGCTTAGTGGTGGTGAAGCACAACGCATCAAACTCGCTGCTTTCTTAAGCTTAGGCAATAATGCAAAACCTGTGTTATTCATATTTGATGAGCCTACCACAGGGCTGCATTTTCATGACATTCAAAAACTGCTAGATTCAATGAACGCGCTGATAGCACGTGGGCATAGTATTTTGGTGATTGAACACAACATGGAGGTGGTTAAAAGTGCCGATTGGGTGATAGATTTGGGACCAGAAGGAGGAGATGATGGCGGAGAATTGGTGTTTTCTGGAACTCCGGAAAAACTCATCACCGAAAAGAGAAGCTACACAGGCAAATGGCTGAAAGAGAAGCTTAATCGCTAAACTGTAAATCAAAAAGTTGTTTATACGGTCCTTCGTTAAGAAGTAATTCTTGGTGGGAACCAGATTCAATAATTTCACCATGATCCAGTACTACAATGCGGTCTGCATTTTGAATAGTGGATAAACGGTGTGCAATAACAATACTCGTTCTTCCTTTGGTAACTACTTCTGTAGCTTTTTGAATCAACATTTCAGATTCTGAATCTATGGATGAAGTAGCTTCATCAAGAACCAAAATATCGGGATTGTACACATATGCGCGCATGAAAGAGAGCAACTGCCGTTGACCAACTGAGAGCATCCCTCCTCTTTCGCCAACCTCATGTTCATACCCTTTTGGCAATTTTTCTATGAATTCATTTGCCCCTACCAAACGGGCAGCTTCTTTCACCTTTTCTAGTGAAATGCTCGAATTTTTCAAGGTGACATTGTCAACAATGGTCCCAGAAAACAAGAATACATCTTGAAGAACTACGGCTATTTTATTCCTCAAAAACTCTAAATCATACTCTCTAATTGCCTTTCCATCTAAGAGTATCTCCCCCTTCTGAAACTCATAAAAGCGGCTAAGCAGGTTGATAATCGATGATTTCCCAGCGCCAGTAGCACCAACCAAAGCTACCATCTCTCCTTTTTTAACAGTAAATGAAATCCCCTTCAATACCCAGCTAGGCTCATTGTAGGCGAACCAAACATCGTTGAATTCAACATCACCATGAATGCTTTGAGGATAATGATCTCCTTCATTTTCGATATGAGCACTTGTATCTATCACTTTAAACACACGCTCACTTGCTACCATCCCCATTTGAAGCACATTAAAGCGATCTGCCAATTGTCTAATGGGTCTGTACAACATGTAGATATAAAGAATAAAGGCCATGAGCGTTCCCAATTCAATGCCTGAATCTCCCTTTATTACCTCGCCAGAACCCCACCAAACCAATAATGCTAACGACATGGCACTTAGTATCTCAACTATTGGAAAGAATATCGAGTTGGCCCAAACCGTTCTGATATGCGCTTTCATGTGGGCCTTATTGATGGCTTTGAAGGAATCTAACTCCTCTTGCTCTCTATGAAATATTTGAACCACATTCATACCCGTAATGTGCTCTTGAACAAATGAGTTCAGGTTCGAAACCGCATTCCTTACATCTTGAAAAGCTTTCTTGATGTAATTCTTGAACACATTAGTCGCCCACAACAAAACAGGAATTGGCGTTAAAATGAATAGTGTCAGTTTCCAGTTGATGAACAGCATAAAACCCACTATTGTAAATAGCTTTAATAAGTCTCCAATAATGATAAGAACCCCTTGAGAGAAAATATCGGCAATGGCCTCAATATCTGATATGGTTCGTGTTACTAAAGTTCCTATTGGTGTATTGTCAAAATGTTTGAGTTTGAATGCCACAATGCGCTGGAAAACCAAAACCCGTATATCGCGAATAACACTTTGGCCTAAGAAATTGGCAGAATAGGTTTGAACAAACTGTAATCCGCCCTCTGTAAAAAGTAAAGCAACAAGAGCTAGTGTTAAGTTTAGTAATAAGTCGCCATCATTCTTTATAATGGCCTCATCTACTGTATACTGGATAAGTAATGGTCTTAAAGGTGCGAGCAATGAAAGACTCACAGTAAGAACACCTGTCCAAATAAATCTACCTTGATAAGGCTGCACATAAGACAGCACACGCTTAAATAGCCCTAAATCGAATGCTTTACCAGTTACTTCTGCCATTTATCTATTCTCTTTAACAAGCCATGCTCGGGGTAGTTCACCCCACTTAAATATAATCCACAACCAGGTGCCGATTTACCGGCTTTACTTCTATTTTTTGCTGCGATAATCTCTTCAAAACGTTCGATCGAAGTATTTCCAAGTCCCACATCTATGAGGGTTCCAACAATAGCTCTAACCATATTCCTTAAAAAACGGTTGGCGCTAATGGTAAATTCAAGACCTACATCTGTTTGCCTCCATTCTGCTTGAGTTACATCGCACAAGGTACTTTCTTGATCGCTACCAGATTTGCAAAAACTTGCAAAATCGTTATGCTTGATCAAGAGCTTACAAGCAGCATTCATTGCGTCTAAATCAACTTCATGCTTCATGAACCAGCTAAGGTTCTCTAAAAACGGGTTTTTCTGTTGATGAATCTTATATGTGTATTTGCGAGATGTCGCCAAAAAGCGTGCATGAAAATTTTCTCTTACTTCATACACTTCATGCACTGCAATAGAAGAAGGAAGAATGCCATTGAGCTTAAATGCAATGTCTTCCATCGGAAACTTACCATTAAAATTGAAATGTAAAACGTAGTAGCATGCATGCACCCCTGTATCTGTTCTACCACAACCCACCACTTGAATTTCTTCGCGCAAAATCTTTGTAAGAACTTGTTCTAAAGATGCTTGCACCGTTAGGGCATTCGGCTGTATTTGCCACCCACGAAAAGGGGTTCCATTGTAAGATATAACAAATGCGAATCTGGCCATGTGAGCCAAAAGTAATCCTTTCCTTGAGGGTGCCATTTAAGCCATAAAAAAATGTAGCATTGTTGCATGAGAATTGGATTACTGTCTGACACTCACGGGCACTTAGATGAGCGAATCTTCCATCATTTTAAAGAGGTAGATGAAGTTTGGCATGCAGGTGATATTGGAACGATTGAAACCATTGATACACTAGAGGCATTCAAACCCACTAGAGCGGTTTATGGAAATGTAGATAACCATTTAATAAGAGCGGTTTGCCCCCAACATCAAAGGTTTACACTAAATAATCTCGATTTTTGGATCACCCATATTGGAGGCTACCCTGGTAATTACAGCAGGTATGCGAAAGAGAGTATTCTTGCCAATCCGCCTGATGTATTTATTTGTGGCCACTCGCATATTCTTAAAGTTATGCGCGATCCAAAATTAAACTTGTTGCATTTAAACCCTGGAGCGTGTGGAATTCATGGTTTTCATAAAACGCGAACTATGCTGCGATTTACCATTGGAAATGGCCGTTTAGAAGATTTAGAAGTCATAGAGTTAGGAAGCCGTTAACGCAAACGATCTGCAGAGCGTATAAGCTCATCATCCTTCTTTATGGCCTTGCTAGCTAGCATGGTAAACACAACAGCAAGTAAAGGAACAATCAAACCAAAACCGTATTCTAGTGAATGTTCGAAACCATTGTTCCTCAATACACCAGAGTAATCATTCACCATGTAAAAGCCTAAAACAATATGCGCTAATAACATGAGGTTAATGATCCGTATTACCCGCATTTGCAAAGGCCTATTCTTAAATTGAAGCAGTGCATAAACCATTGCGACTACTAGCAAAACACCCAAGGCACCTAGGGTCCAAGCGGGTATTGTAAAGGCCACCTCCGTTTTGGGTTGAACTCCAAAAACAGTCATTTTATAGCTTTTATTAGAACCAAAGAAAATAGCCATGCTTAAGGTTCCTTGTAAACCCATGATGATTGAACCTAATGCAAGGTAAACTGTTTGAATTCGTTGTAGCATCGTTGAAATTTTAGGCAAAATTAATGTTCATTTTAACAAATCCTTACTCCAAGTATTTTTTTTGTATAATTGTCACGTTCACAAAAAGGCAAGCTTGTTCATTTCGAACCATTGTCAATCATTCATGGAAACTTTCAAATATTCTAAGCTCGGATTCCCGAGTGCAATAAATCATTCTTTATGTACGATATCCTCGAATTAAGCGAGAAAAAAGTTGATGAGCTCAAAGAGTTAGCTAAACAACTAAATGTACCCAAATTCAACAAGCTAAAAAAGCAAGACCTCATCTACCAAATTCTTGATTTTCAAGCTATCAACCCAGATACCGCCAAAGCAGCTTCACCATCTTCTGCAGCACCGGCTCCAAAACCAAAAGCACCAGCTGAAAACAGGGAACGCAAACCAAGACCAGCAGCCAAAGCACCACGTGAAAAACGAGAAGAAAGACCCAACAAACCACAAGACAAACCAAGTATTGAGGACAAAACATCAGAACCTAAGGAGGTAAATCCTAAAGACGATGATACTAAAAAACCTCAACCAAGAAACGAGAAAAGACCAGACTCTAGAACAGAACACCCAAGAAGGGAAAACAAGCCGAAAGATTCTAGAGAAGCTGACCAAAAAAGCAACGATACTAGAAGAGATTCTAGAAGCAATAATCCCCGTTCAAACGATCAACGCAACGATAACAGAAATGAATCTCGCGGTAATGATCAAAGAAATAATGATCAGCGTGGAGACAACAGAAATGACGCTCGCAACAATGATCAAAGAAACAAAGAATCTCGCGGAGATAATAGAAATGATGCTCGCAATAACGATCAGAGAAAAAACGATCCGCGCAGCAACGACAATAGAAGAGATCAAAAAGGGAATCAACGCAACAATAAGAAAGAACCAACAGTTACCGACATTTACGACTTTGAAGGCTTTGTGAAAGCTGAAGGAGTATTAGAATTGATGAACGATGGTTATGGCTTTTTACGCTCATCTGATTATAACTACATGAGTTCGCCAGATGATGTGTATGTATCTCAATCTCAAGTGCGTTTATTCGGACTTAAAACAGGAGATACTATTGAAGGAACCATTCGACCTCCACGCGTTGGAGAAAAATATTTTCCATTGGTAAAAGTGATTAAGATCAACGGTAGAGAGCCGGCTGAAGTACGCGATCGCGTTCCCTTCAATTACCTGACACCACTTTTTCCACAAGAAAAGTTCAACCTTACGGGTCATTCAAGATCTACGGTGAGCACACGTATTATGGATCTGTTTGCTCCTATTGGTAAAGGGCAACGCGGATTAATCGTAGCTCAACCAAAAACAGGTAAAACACAATTGTTGAAAGAAGTGGCGAACGCCATCTCAATCAACCATCCAGAAAGCTACCTCATCATATTATTGATTGATGAAAGACCTGAAGAGGTAACCGACATGGCAAGAAATGTAAACGCTGAGGTAATCAGTTCAACGTTTGATGAACCTGCCGACAGACACGTTAAAGTGGCTGGTATAGTTTTGGAAAAAGCAAAAAGATTGGTAGAATGTGGTCATGATGTTGTGATTTTACTTGATTCAATCACCCGATTGGCAAGAGCATACAATACAGTTTCTCCTGCCTCTGGAAAAGTACTTTCTGGAGGGGTTGATGCCAATGCATTGCACAAGCCTAAAGGATTCTTTGGAGCGGCAAGAAACATTGAAAATGGTGGCTCGCTTACCATATTGGCTACTGCCTTGACAGAAACAGGCTCTAAAATGGATGAAGTAATCTTTGAAGAGTTTAAAGGAACCGGTAACATGGAGCTTCAGTTGGATAGAAAAATATCTAACAGAAGAGTATTCCCAGCTATCGACTTGGTTTCTTCAAGTACAAGAAGAGATGACTTGCTGTTTGACAAAACAACTCAGCAGCGCATGTGGATTCTGAGAAAACACTTGAGCGATATGAACCCTGTGGAAGCCATGGAGTTCTTAAAAGATAGAATTGAGAAATCAAGAGACAACGATGAGTTCTTGATTTCGATGAATGGATAATCATTAAAGCGGTTTTGGATTCAAAACCGCTTTTTTTATTTCTTATAAAGTCATGCAGAATATCTTTCAAAAGACCTCTACAGTTATACTTCTACTCTTGCTCATTACCATTGTTTCTAGATTCGCAATTGCCTCTTTTGAGTTAGAAGCACACTACATGGTGTATGTAATCATGTTGAACATTCTCATTGGAGCGTATGCCGGAATTTCAAGAAGTAGGAAAGCTTCAAAAGGAGAGAGCTTAACTTTTGTAATGGATTTAAAGAGTGCTTTATCTGTTAATGCAGCCTACAGCCTTTTGACTGCCTTTTTTACATATGTATATTACAAAGTGCTTGACCCACTGTACTTCAAACGGACTATTGAACAACGATCTGAAGAAATAAGAACAGCAGGAATACAAGAGGGCTTAAATCCTAAAGAAATTGAGAAAGCAATCTCAAATTTCACAGAAGCATCAGCCTATTTTATGGATGCCTTCAATTGGTCCTCAATCACCTTATTTCTCTTGGTTTTCGGAAGCTTGATCTTCGGAATTCTACTTTCTCTATTCGTGCAAAAGTTCCCTAAAATGATTCAATAAGTCTACAGTTCTAGAATAACGAATTCTGTTCTTCTATTCTGAGACCTCCCTTTGGGAGTGCTGTTAGAGGCAATCGGTTTTGCACTGCCCCAGCCTTTGTACTTTAACCGGTCTTTTTCAATACCCATACTTTGCAGGTATGCCATCACTTCAAAGGCGCGTTCAGTGCTTAGTGTAAGATTCGCATGATCGTTACCTACGTTATCTGTATGACCTTCTATACTCACTGCCATTGAAGAATTATTCTTTAGGTATTCTGCGAACTCTTTCAATACCAAATAAGACTTCTCATCTAAATCTGCAGAATTCGTTGCATAGGTGATGTTGTTCAAGGTGTAATTCCCTCCCACTTCAACTTCTTTAACTGTTGAACTTAGCTTGGCATACGTATCCAAAGTATCTGTTTCTATAAGGTAACTCTGAAAAGCCCCATCTTCCGCATCTATAGAAACCACTAACTCCTCTTCCTCTTTAACAGTTACAATGGCTGTGTAGCTTCCATTTACCTCATCTACCTCAAAGCTTTCGGTTTGCTCTGTAAGGGTATTCTTTACTTCTACCTTTGCATTCTTAGCAGGTTCACCACTCTTATTTAAAACACGTCCTTTGAGCACAACTACCTTTTCTGGTCTTGCTTCTGGATAGAGCTCAAATGAGTAAACATTTATTTTTTGAGTTCCCTCAAGCAATTTAGAAGAGAAATAGACTTTTTTACCGTCTATTGAAACCACAAAACCGTGATCATCAGATTCTGAATTGATAGGGTAACCTATATTTTGAGGAACCGTCCAAGTACCGTCATCATTCCTTTTACTAAAAAACACATCAAAACCACCATGATTCAAATGTCCTTGGCTAGAGAAATAAAGTGTTCTGCTATCTGAATGGAAAAATGGGGTTTTCTCGTGCCCCACCGTGTTAATCACTTCACCCATGTTTTGAGCATTTGACCAAGAGCCGTCTGCCATTTTCTCTGAGTAATACAAGTCTGCCCCTTTACTTCCGGGTCTCAATGATGTGAAGATAAGCATGTTCCCGTCTTTCGAAATACTGGGTTGGGATTCCCAAGTTTCAAGTCCGTTAACCGCTTCTGGAAGTGCAACAGGCTCAGTCCAATGCCAGTCTGTTTTCCAATAATTGCTATCTATTTTTTCTTCGGGAATCTTTCCATACACATAGTCTGAGTGGAAAATATCGCAGTTCATGCTTCCTTGATAAGGTTTACAGATGGTTAAATACATCTCTTTGTTATCAATGGTAACTGTAGCTCCACCATAATTGTAGCTTTCATTCATATTGAATGGAGCTGGCATCGCATCACCCTGTTCTATTTCACCAGCTTTATCAATGGCCGAAACAGAAAAACGTTCTACGTACTCCAATTGATCAGACTGTATGTAGGTGTCTCTTCCGTTGGTGTGAACTGCCCATCTTCTTGTGAAATACATGAATTCGTTATCTGGGGTTACCAACGGCAAATATTCATCTTGCTTATCAGTAGAAAGTGGAGTTACTTGATTGGGATGATAAGATTTTGGATTAGAGAATTGCTCGTAATAGAATTCAGCTAACCTCAACTGATCTTTCGCTTGGGTGCGGTGTTGCTCATAATCTCTGCCATAGGCAGCATCATTATCTACTTCGAAATCTAAGAACTTTTGATAATACTCGGCAGCCTCTTTGTATTCGCCTTTCCCATAAGCCAGCTCACCAAGGTAATAATAGGGATCACTGTGATTTTCTGGACAAAGGGCTACCACTTTCATCAAATAAGGCTGTGCATCATAAGGTGGCAACATTTTTGCACTTGCTTTTCTAATCATAATTTCTGCCACCGCCCAATTGGCATTCACATAGTCTTCATCTAAACTCAAGGCTTCGAGCAAAAGTTGGCCTTTCTCACCCTTCTTAAGTCCTTTTCCTTGCGATTTATTGTAGGCCTTTCTAGCCTTTGCATTATCGGTATCACCACAATCATCTTGAGAAAAACCAAAAGACGACATACACGCAAAAAACAACAACAAACTCCATCTCATCTCTAGTACGTATTCAATAGTTCGTCCGCTTTCGTTTGGGCTTCGTCCATCACTTTTTGCGCTTGCTTTTCAGATTCTTGTTCTATCTTCAAAGCGTTCTTCTCAGCCTCATCTCTCGTTTGCTGTGCTTTCTTATCGGCTTCTTTTCTCGCTACTTTGGCAGCTTGTTTCGCTGCTGTTTTTGCTATTGGGTTTTTAGCATCTGAAACAAGTTTATCGGCTTGTTTATCAGCTTCTTTAACAATGAGATCTGCCGCATTATCTCCTTCTCTTCTCAATTTATTTGCTTTGCTTTTTCCTTCCGACCTAATTTTATCTGCTTGCTCTTGAGCATCTTTCAAAAGCTTATCCGCTTGTTTTTGAGCTTCGGCTTTTAATTCTTCTTTCTTCTTGTCCACCTCTTCTCTAATGGCTTCTTTCACCTGCTCTTTCACTTCATCTTTCAAGTTTTCATCGCCTTCTAAACCTTCAATACCTGGAGTAATTTTCGGATTTTCCATTGGTCCATGTACGCGAATCTTCATTTTTACTTGATCCCCAAAGTTTCCAGCAGAAACTCCTAGCTTGCTCTCTAAACTACTCTTTAACCCACCGATATAATCTGCTGCAGAAGCTCCAAACTGATCCATTGGCGCATCAAGTAAGATGTTGTAGTCCATTGTTTCATCTAGCGCGCTATATCCTTCAATGGTCATGTTGGTTTTATCTGCTTTGATATCAAAGGGCTCAGTAATTAATTTGCCATCAATTATCTCAAAAGCAATGTCTACATCATTCAAATGAAGTGGATTGAATTTACCTTTAGTCTTAATGGCTTCATCTACCCTAGCTAAAACTCTATTGCTTAATTCTACATTATGTGTGGTAAGCTTTCCTTTGCCATATACAGTTTCCATAATAGGTTCCATATGCTCGTCCATTGTGCCGTTTAACACCATACTAGAACTGAATGCACCGCTAGTTCCTTTTAAAGCTGGCGCTAACTTTTCTACTGTATTAAAGGTTTCTGCTGTCTTTTGTACCGACCAATCTTTTACTAGCATATCAAAATTATAAGTGGGAGCCTCTGGATTGGTTGTTTCATAATGCCCCGTGGTTTTTAACGACCCCTCTAACATATTCATCGAAAACTCCTTCAAATCTACTCTGCTATCCTTTACAAGCATTTGACCTTGGGCATCAGTCATATCCATATTATCATAGATTATTTTCTGAACTTTTGCGTTGAACATCAAATCAAGATTATTTGGAATTTCGACCACCTCCATGAGCTCTATAGAGTCTGAAGAAGTCTCCTCTTCTTCCATCACTTCAGAAGTATCTTCCTCCATAAACTCATTCACGTCAATCAACTGGCTATTTAAAGAGAACATCCCCACGAGATTTCCTTGATCATAGTAATAGGGCAGTAAGTTTTCCACCCTCCCTTTCATATCAAAATCGCTTCTACCAACTTGCATTTGTAACCTACTTACATCTACAAACTTGGGAGAAAGACTCATATAAGCCGTTTCAATGGTAACCGGGTAAGCCAAAGTGGTATCTAAATAATTGAAGCCTAAAAGAATAAGCTCTCCTTTTGCTTCAACATTCTCGTAGTTCTCTGCCTCTATTTCACTCATTTTGGCTTTAAATGCTGCGTCTGCTTTTAAGGTTCCTGTAAGAGAAGAACCATCCAAAGGCATTACCTCTTCCAGATTATCAAAATTGATGGTTCCCTTTATTGCTGCATCTACATTCGGGTTTGATACTGGTGTTGAAACATACATTCTCGCAGAAAAAGGGTTTTCCGCCACCGATAATCCGAAATGTTTCAGGTTTACAATAGTATTGTCTTCTGAACCTCCAGGGTTTGAAGTTTCAAAATCAACATTGATATCTTCTACACTGGCTGGTAGGTCTGGGTATTGAAAACGCGCATCCGAAACGCCCAAAGCAACATTAAACGCAGGTAAACTCATGACACCATTTTCTTCGGAGTACATTCCTTTAAACGCTGCTTTGAGATTGAAAGAACCCGAAGTTTCTACTTGGTCAAAATCTGCCGTGTATGCACTTGGAATTAAAGACAGGACGCTCTTAAATTGCGTTTGTGTCGTTGCAGCGTTGATGTCCATTTCATAGCCTTCTTCTGGCATGGCGAACCAACCATCGAAATTAAGTTGTAAATCATTTGCTTTGAGGACATTCTCCTTAAACTCAAACTTCATTGCCTCAAAATCCATTCCTATGGTCATATCCAACGAACCAGAAAGCTTATTGAGGTAATTTATTCCATCCATACCGACGGTAAGTGAAGCCCAATCAGTCATGGTTTCTAAATCCGTAGTTGAAGCAGTAAAATCTCCACTTCCCGAATGATTGAAGTTCAGGAGTTCAGTGAAAATATTCCCTTCTTGATCATGGTAGACTAGGTTCACATTAGTAAGTGCATAATGCTTAAGGCTGATTTGGAAACTAGATTCTTCTTCGGGAACCTCAACCTCAGGAGTTTCTTCAGCAGCATCGGTCTCTTTCATGATATCGTAGTTGGCCGTGCCATCTTCCAATACACTTACATAAATATAAGCATCGCTTAGGGTAATAGAATGCAGATTCATTTGATCTCCAGCAATCACATTCATAATATCAATAGTGGCAGAAAGGTTCCCTAGTTTGGCAAGGTCTACCCCTTCAAAAGCTTCTACACCACTTACTTTAAACCCTTCTAGTTCAACATGTAACTTGGGAAAATCTGTGATGAGTGAAACACTCACATCATCCAAGGCAATTTCTGCTTTCAACATATTGTTTGCCTCAGTAAGCACAGCATCCTTAATTTTTCCTTTAAAGATGATCGGCAAAAACACAAGTGCCAGAATAAATAGTAAAACAATGATTCCGATAACTTTAAAGACCTTTTTCATGGGTAGAATTTGTTAAAATTGGATGTTTGACAAACGCTGAAGAGAGTATTGCATTGCGAATGATTCAAAAATAGCAGTTCGCCTTAGAAAGAACCAATTAAAAAGTGATAAATGTCGAAAGAGAATCTAATTGAAAAACAGATCTATTCTTCCATCATGTCTTCTGTGCTAGCCACAATGGCAGAAACACTGGCATCTCCAGTTACATTTACCACCGTACGGCACATATCCAGAATACGGTCTACCGGAAGAATAATCCCTATCCAAGCGGGATTTAGCCCTACAGATTGTAGAACAATAATCAACATAATTAATCCAGCACTAGGAACGGCAGCCGAGCCTATAGAAGCTAAAGTTGCGGTAAGGACAATTGTTAATTGTTGAACCAAAGAAAGATCAATACCGTGTATTTGTGCTAAAAACACTACTGCCACAGCTTGATACAAACTTGTACCATCCATGTTAACGGTTGCACCAATAGGTAAAACAAAACTGCTCACCTCTTCTTTCACTTTTAAATTTTGATTCACACAATCCATGGTAATTGGCAGTGTGGCCGCAGAAGAACTGGTTGAAAAAGCTAAGAATTGTGCTGGACTAATGGCTTTCAAAAATTTCTTAAATGTCATTCCCTTCACAAAAGATCTTACCAATGTTGGGTAAAACAGGAAAACCATAAATGCCAACCCTAGAATAACCACTCCGCAGTATTTTAATACGGCTACCAAAAGATCAGCCAATGCACGCAAATCGCCATTTGCCATTTCTGTGAGTTTACCTGCCATCAGAGCAAATACAAAGAATGGCGCATAAAGCATAACAAGATCCACCATTCGAATAAACACATTATTTCCACCTTCAATAAACGACACCAATACTGTTGTTTTTTCTCTAGGCAAACTGACAATTGTTATTCCGAAGAAAATGGCAAAAAATATCACCTGAAGCATCAAGCTATCGTTAAAAGAAAGAAATATGTTGCTGGGAACCATCTGCACTAAAAAGTCAAGTGGTCTTGAGTCTTTTTGACTCATTGCCATTTCTTGCTTTTCTGCTACAAATTCATCGCTCATTTCTTTGAGGTTCTTTGCAGATGCCTCATCCATGTATTCAACATATTTTTCGTTGGTCAAATAGCTTTTTTCGTCAGCCAACTCAATACCATTGTCATTGGCCCACAACTCATAAGACATTCTATTTACCACCAAGGTGTCTTCATTTAAACCAACTCCAGGTTGAAAAACATTCACCAACAACAAACCAACAGCAACTGCCGTGAGAGTTGTGCCTAGATACATTCCTAGCGTTTTTACACCCAACCTTCCTAAGCTATTGGAATCTTTAAGGCCAGAAATACCATGGATGATAGAAAATAGCACGAGAGGTACCGCAATCAGCTTTAAAAGATTTATGAATATATCTCCAAAAGGAGCAATAAAGTTGAGGGTGAATTCAGACATCCCAGCTCCAATACCTTCTTTCAGCCAAATTGCAATGGCGGCCCAGATAATTCCAACGAGTAAACCTAAAATGATTTGAAGGTGAAGAGGAAGCTTCTTCATACTGTATGTTTGAAAATGAAAGAAGCCAAAAATAGTTTTTTCGTGCAATTACGCTAAACAATACGTGGGTGAAAATCATTTACAATTGACATTCGTATTAAATTCGCAGACTTCTTAAATAGACAAGGATATGGCTAGCTCAATACCCAACTTTACAAATACCGAAATTGCGTTCAAGCATCTTTCAGATAAGCAGTTGAAATTCTCTATACGGATGTTTCAACTGATCAATAGTCCATTTTTATCAAAATTGGGGATGAAATTAGCGAATTTCGGGGTGAAGGCACACCTTCCGGTTTCTGGAATGATCAAAGCCACTTTGTTTAGACAGTTCTGTGGCGGAGAATCAATGAATGAGTGTGATCAAGTAATTGTTCAATTGGGAAAAAACAACATTGGAGCCATCTTAGATTGCGCCATCGAGGGTGCTGATAGGGACAAAGTGTTTGACCATGTAACAGATGAACTGATTCGTGTTATTCGAAAAGCTGAGAAAAATCCAAACATCCCTGTTTCATGCATGAAACTTACTGGTGTAGGTAGATTTGAACTCTTTAGAAAACTCACCGAGAAAGAAGAGCTGAAAGAAATTGAAAAACTTGAATTCGGAAAAGTGGTGCAACGCGTGCAACGCATATGTCAAGCCGCCCATGATGCTCAGGTTCCAATTTATATAGATGCCGAAGAAAGCTGGATTCAAGATGCAATTGATCGCTTGGCAGAATCTATGATGCGTCAATTCAATAAAGAGCAAGCTATTGTTTTCACCACATTACAAATGTACCGCTGGGATAAACTGGGTCACTTAAAAAAACTGCTTAAAGAAGCACAACAAGAACAATTCATTGTGGGTGTCAAGTTTGTGCGTGGGGCATACCTAGAGAAAGAGAACAACCGTGCCCAAGAAAATGGCTATAAATCGCCTATTCAACCAAACAAAGAGTCTACAGACAAAGATTTCAATGCCGCCCTTAAACTAGCAGTGAAGCAATTAGAGCATATCGAGTTTTGTGCGGGAACACACAATCAAGAATCTTGCGAAATTCTTACACAGCTCATGAACGAAGCCAAACTTCCTAACAACCATTCTCATATTTTCTTCAGTCAGCTTTACGGAATGAGCGATAATCTGAGCTATAATTTGAGCAATGCTGGTTATAAGGTAAGCAAGTACCTTCCTTATGGCCCGGTAAAGGCTACGGTTCCTTACCTTACTCGCAGAGCAGAAGAAAACACCAGTATTTCTGGTCAAATGAGTAATGAACTAAGCCTACTCACTCAAGAATTAAAGAGAAGAAAGGGAAAATAACTCAACTTTTTACCCTTATTCGTCATTTCAATAGTATTACTACTAACTTTGTGAGTAGTAACTAAAATCAATGAATGATTTTCTCTCTCACATACAAATAAAGGTGAACTCAGAGATCTACCTTAAAGATCCTGATTCTAGTGAACTTGGTAAAAAAATCATTTCAAATAGCATTGAAATGATTGACGAAGTGGGTATTGAATGTTTCACCTTTAAAAAGTTAGCCTCTAGAATAGCCTCTACAGAAGCTTCTATATACCGCTACTTTGAGAATAAGCATAAGTTATTGCTCTATTTAACCGCATGGTATTGGAATTGGCTGGAATATAGATTGGTGTTTTCTCTTGCAAATATTCTATCACCTGAAGATCGTCTAAAAAAAGCCATTCGACTGCTAACAGAGGAAATCAAAGAAGACCATGACTACCACCATATCAATGAGATAAAGTTGAGCAAGGTGGTCATTACAGATTCTTCAAAAGCCTATATGCACAAGTCTGTAGATGACGAAAACAAATTGGGCGTGTTTAAAGGGTATAAAAACTTGGTTCAGCGTGTAAGTGACGTCATCAAAGAACTTTCGCCCAATTATAAGTACCCTCAAATGCTTGTCTCTACAATAATTGAAGGCGCTCATCACCAACGCTTCTTTGCAGATCATTTGCCTAACCTTACCAATACTTTTAATAATGAAGATGCCATTTGCAACTTCTATGAAGAAATGACCCTCAGATCCCTAAAAAATCATAATAACTAGTTTTATCGAATGAATAATCCGAATCAGAACCTTTTTTCAACCTTTAAATCCGATCTCCCCGCATCTTTTGTCGTTTTTCTTGTCGCACTGCCTTTGTGTTTGGGTATTTCCCTTGCAAGTGGAGCTCCTCTTTTCTCCGGAATAATTTCTGGAATAATTGGAGGAATTGTTGTTGGTGCCATTAGTGGTTCACAAATTGGAGTTAGCGGACCAGCAGCGGGTCTTGCCGTTATTGTATTTCATGGAATTACCGACTTGGCAACTGTACACGGCCCAATTGTAGGTTTTCAAGTATTCCTCTCTGCCGTGGTTATTGCTGGGGTGCTCCAAATCATATTGGGAATTCTAAAAGCTGGAGTCATTGGATACTATTTCCCTTCTTCGGTGATTAAAGGGATGTTGGCAGGTATTGGCGTTACCATTTTTATGAAAGAAATTCCACATGCTTTGGGTGCTGATGGAGATGCATTTGGTGATGATTCATTCTTTCAAATGGATGTTAGAACCAAATTATCTGAGATGGTTTACATGTTTGAGGAATTGAATACGGGAGCAATCATAGTTTCATGCCTCTCCTTGCTTGTTCTTATTCTGTGGGAACGTCCGTTCATGAAAAAACTTTCGTTTACCACCTACGTGCAAGGCCCTTTAGTTGCCGTATTTTTAGGTATTGTTTTAAACCTTGCCTTTGTAGGAACTTCAATTGAAATCACAAAAGAGCATTTGGTTGACATACCTGTAGCTGAAAACTTCAATGATTTTCTAGGTCTATTCACCCTCCCTGATTTTAGTTTTATTCTAGACACTGATCTCTTAATGCTTGCCGGTACAATGGCCGTTGTAGCGAGTTTAGAAACCTTGTTATGTGTTGAGGCTACGGATAAACTGGACCCTTACAAAAGGGTTACTCCAACCAATAAAGAGTTGATTGCTCAAGGAACTGGAAACGTTCTTGCCGGCCTTATTGGAGGTCTGCCTATTACTCAGGTAATAGTTAGAAGTTCAGCGAATATTCAAAGTGGAGGTAAATCAAAACTTTCCGCAATTATCCATGGGGTAATTCTGCTCATTTGCGCGATTTCTATTCCCGACATTTTGAATAAAATCCCCTATGCCAGCTTAGCTGCTATTCTTCTGGTTGTAGGTTTTAAATTAGCTAAGCCCTCCCTTTTCAAAGAGATGTATAGCTACGGTTGGGGGCAATTTACACCTTTCATTCTTACTGTCTTAGTAATCTACTTCAGTAACTTGTTGGTAGGTATTGGAGTTGGTTTAGCTATTGCGGTAGTTCAAATTCTTTGGGTTAATTTCAACACCCCATATCACATTCATGCAGATGACCTTCAGCAAGGTAAACCAATACATATCAAGTTTTCTGAAAATGTCTCTTTCTTGAACAAAGCAAGCATACTAAACACACTAAACACAGTACCGGATAATACAAAGGTTATTTTAGATGCCTCTGCTTGTAAGAACATTCACCATGATGTTCTTGAAATCATCGAGAACTTTGAACAAAATGCCAATTTCAGAGGTATAATAGTAGAAGAAATAAATTTTGAAAATGTTGGTCATTACGATTCTGTAGGCACTTTAAATGACCATCTTGAAAGGCGTTCATAGAAGCCCAGAAAAGTACTTGACACCGTTATTGAAAAAACACTAATTTAGGCGCAATCAAGAAATCGAATGAATTTTAAAGCACAGCACTTGCGCGTACTTTTCACAGCGCTAGTTATCAGCATATTATATATCTCTAACGGATTTGCCACACATTTAGTTGGTGGAAACATTGGATACATTTATCAGGGGCCAGCACCGGGTAACCCCACTAGCTCATTATATATCATCTATTTTCAAGGCTATTTGGATTGTAATTCTCCTTCTTGGGGAACCGTTTTTCCTGAAACAAGCATAGAAGTTGGTGTGTATGAAGGTGGCTTAACTACTTCTAACCTCACCTATGTGACCACTATAGATTTGAACCTTACAGATTCAAACGAAGTAGTCCCTCAAGTACCTCCCAATTGCAACTTTAATACAAATACTTGTTTTTACCTGGTTCAATACTCTACTACACTTACAATCCCTAACAACTCTAATGGCATCCATGTGATTTATGATCGGTGTTGCAGACCCGGAGGTTTAACCAACTTAAACAATTCTGGAGATCAGGCGCTCACTTACATGACTCACGTTCCTTCACAAGGGGGAACCATCATTACCAACTCAACTCCTATTTTTACAGATACATTACTTTCTTATTTGTGTGTTACGGATTCTTCAGTAATAACAAATTCAGTTGTAGATCCAGATGGAGATTCGTTGAGTTTCGCTTTGGTACATCCTTTCGATGGAGAAACAGCACCGGGTAACCCTGTAGCCAATTATGCGGGAATCAACCCATACCCAAACCCTCCGCCCCTTGTAAATTTTGCTGCTGGGTATAACCTCAACAATTTGTTCGGAACAGGCTCATCACAAAGTATTAATCCAACTTCAGGCGTGCTTTCGATAACTGCAAACCAAGTTGGGAATTATGTTGCTGCTGTAGAGATTTCTGAGTGGAGAAATGGCACTGTTATCAACCGTTCCAGAAGAGATATGCAACTGTTGGTTATCAATTGTCCAAACAATGATTTACCTGAACAAGACACCACCAATTTAGATACAAGTGCCGTTTCACCAACAACTTACAGCATCAAAGAAGGCCAAAGTTTTTGTTTTGACCTTGAATATGATGACCCAGACAATGACTCATTGTTTCTTACAGCATCAGGTGGAGTATTTGACCCCAATTTCGTAAACCCAGCCGCAACCATCACCGCACCAGCAGCCGGATTAGGAGCTGTAGCCACTCAGTTCTGTTGGAACACTACTTGTAATCAAGGGCGCAACAATCCTTATTCTTTTTCTGTGAATGTGCGAGATAACGGTTGTCCACCAAAAACACTGTTTCAAACCATACTGATTGAAGTAGAAGATTATACTGGTCCACCGGAAATAATAGGACAAACTTCCTTCTGTACCAATCCTTCTCCTTCAACTTACTCAGTGCAAGGAGATACCAATGAAACGTATTTCTGGACTGTTTCAGGAGGAACAATTCTTTCAGGAACCGGAACCAACTCAATTCTGGTAGATTGGGGTTCTAGTACGGTAGGGCAAATCACCTTGGTTACTAATAGTGAATTTGGTTGTCCGGGAACACCGCTTACCAAAGACATTACAGTGTCTAATGTGGCTGCTGATGCTGGAAATGATACCTCTCTTTGCCCAGGTGATTCTGTTCAAATAGGTGGTCCTGGAACCATAGTTCCAGCAGGTGGCACTTTTACTTGGACACCGATAACTGGGCTTGACAACCCGACATTGTTAACACCATTTGCTAAGCCAGATACCACAACAACTTACATACTTTCTATCAACGATACAACCAACTGTTTGGCTGCAGATACTGTTACCATTACTGTGTTTGACTCTGTAGACCTCGGTTTAGCTGATACGTACTTCACTTGCCCTGGAGATACCATCTCCATCAACGTTCAAAATGCAAATTCCATTCTTTGGACTCCAAGTATTGGTATTAGCAACAATACAAGCCTTAATCCAGATTTCTTCCCACTTACAACAACCTTGTATACCTATGTTTATACTGACACTAACAATTGCCCTGAAATAGATTCACTTACTGTAATCCGCAACATTCA
Organism: Salibacteraceae bacterium; assembly: GCA_965658375.1. Taxonomy (GTDB): domain Bacteria; phylum Bacteroidota; class Bacteroidia; order Flavobacteriales_G; family Salibacteraceae; genus CBFHSD01. Next base: position 35,375 of record CBFHSD010000010.1, on the reverse strand, counting down.
GGTTCCCACTTTTGCTGGAAATGATGTTTCTATTTGTTTAGGTGATACAATTCAAATAGGTGGTTTGCCAACATCTCCTCCCTTCACGACTTACCAATGGGTACCTGCAGCCGGATTAAATAATGATACTATTGATAGTCCTTTTGCTGCGCCAATTATCACAACTAGCTACATTGTAAATACATTTAATGACACCTGTGTTGGAGTTGATACGGTTACCGTATTTGTCAACCCTCAACCTTCTGTATCGGTACTCACACAAGATACTCACATTTGTTCTGTGGATACCCTTATGCTTGAAGCTACAGGTGCTGATACATTCACTTGGAACAATGGAGAATACTTAAACGATAGCACCATTTTTAACCCAATGGCAACCATCAATATTGCAGGTGATTACACTTTTGTGGTACAAGGAGCCAATCAATTTGGTTGTGCCGATTCAGACAGCGTATTTATTCGAGTAAATGCACCGCCAGCAGTAGATGCTGGTCCAGATCAAAGTCTATGTAAATCTAACAACCAACTCATTGGTGGTGCCCCAACAGGCTACGTTGGTGCAAGCTATTTATGGTCTCCAACTACAGGTCTCAATGACCCTACCTTGGAGAATCCAATAGCTAACCTTACAAACGATCAATCATACGAAGTACGAATTACTGATTCTATTGGATGTACTAATACAGATAGCGTGAGCTTTGAAATATTCTATGTTGTTCTGAGTGATGACACGACTCTGTGTGAAAGCGAACCAGTTCAACTTAATGCAACTCCCATTGCTGGTGTAGCTCCTTATGAATACGCTTGGAGCCCTTCTATAGGCTTGAGTAATGATACCATTGCAGACCCAATTGCAGCAGCTTCTCAAAGTATTATCTACCAAGTCATAGTTAGTGATTCTAGAGGCCTTGGTTGCGCGGATACCGCGTTCTATTCCCTGCAAGTCTTTCCTCAAGCGGAAGCATCTTTTGCCTATGAGTCTTTCTTTAGTTGTGTAGGAATTATTGCCGAAATGCAAAACAACACCACAGAAGCAGAATTTTATGAATGGCTCTTCGGATCAACCAGCGTAAGTACTGAAGAGAATCCTGCATTTGAATTTACTTACGGTCAGTCTGAAACAGTTACACTAATAGCAACAACAACCAATGGATGTAACGATACTGCTTCTGCCTTGATTGAAGCAGAAGAATTTACTGAGAATTATGACCTTAACATTCCGAATATATTTACGCCAAACGGTGATGGTCTCAATGACTTTTTTGAGATTGACATCAATAATAGACTTCAAGAATGTACCGATTTGGTAATGTTTAACCGTTGGGGGCAAGTTGTTTTCCAGTCGGCCGGCACTTACCATATTTGGAACGGAAGAACCCTAAACGGTGAAGAAGCGGATGAAGGTGTTTATTTCTACATTTTTGATGTGAACGGGATAGAATATAAAGGGAACGTTCATCTTGTGAGGTAAAACCTATGAGTTCACTTTCTCGCGTAGACTATGCATTTATTGGTGCTTACATCATTGGTTTTTCAGCACTTTTCATTCAAAGTATAAATCATTTCTTTTTCTGGGATACAATACAGCTGGCATCTAAACATGCCAGCTTTTTTTTCGATCACAACTTCGCTCATTTGATTCTACCAAATGATATGGATAGCGGACACATCCCAACTTTTGGTGCCTATCTAGCTGTAAATTGGAAACTATTTGGCAGAACACTGCCTGTCTCGCACTTATCAATGATTCCATTCTACCTGCTTTCTTTAGCGATAAGTTTAAGATTTATTAGAGCTACCAAAGCCACTCCTTTTATTGGAATAGGCGCTGTACTCCTTCTTGCAGACCCAGCCTTACTCAGTCAATTCATGCTTGTGAGTCCAGATATTTGGATGGTGGCTTTTACACTTTTAACAGCCATGGGTGTTTATAAAAATAAACGCTTACTTATAGCCTCTGGGGTATTTTTATTGTTTCTGACTAGCATGCGAGGGATGATGCTTTCATTTAGTCTACTGATTGCAGATATTATCCTCAATATTCACTTTGATACACTAAAAAAAACCTTCTTAAAATTACTTGAACGCAGTCTTCTCTACCTTCCGGCTTTTATACTTTTCCTAGTATTCAATTCCATTCATTACGAAGCGGTAGGGTGGATCGGCTACCATGCAGATTCTCCTTGGGCAGATAGTTTTGCAAGGGTTGACCTATCCGGATTTTTAAAGAATTGTGTTGTTTTCATTTTCTATATTTCTGATTTCGGAAGAGTTTTCCTATTTGGGCTTCTACTCATTCTGCTGTACAAGAACAGAAAGAAGATCACAGCTCATTCATCACTTTACAAGCTTACTATCATATTCATGTGCGTGTTATTTATTTTACCAATAAATATGCTTTGGGCTCAAGAACTGGTTGGCCACCGCTACTTGCTTCCTATCAATGTTTTGGCTGTAGTGTTAGTGATTGCACTTGTGAATGAAAGCGACTTTTCTCATCAAATCAAATGGACTGCATTGACTGTTTGTCTGGTAGCTCAACTCCTCGGTAATTTTATCATATACCCAGAGAAGATGGCGCAAGGTTGGGACAGTACGCTCGCTCATCTCCCCTACTATGAGCTTAGAAATGAAGCAAAAGAATACCTCCGAAATGAACAGATTTCTCCAGACCGAGTAGGCTCTTTTTTTCCAAATCTATCCACTTTTGACTATACAGATTTGAACGGTGGCGATGAAGCTTATACAAAGTTTAGTGGGACAAACGAATACTTAGTTTACTCCAATGTGTTTAACATCCCAGATGATGATATTGATTTGATTTATTCTAAATACGAGGTACTTAAAGTATTTGAGAATAAGCGTATTTGGGTAAAGGTATTGAAACGAAAAGAAGCTCTTGAATAAATTAAGGTTGATGCACAGGATTTTGTAAAAATTCTTCATCAGACAAAGTCCGTAAAAAAGCAACTAAGGCATTCACCTCATCTTGAGACAAGCCTAAGGAACCATCTGGACGATTATCCTTCAGCATCAATGGATCAATATTGGGAGAGTTTTGATGAACGCCTTGATTGTAAAAAGTCACAACCTCTTCTAAAGTCTCAATGCTTCCATCATGCATGTATGGTGCAGTTTCGGCAATGTTTCTCAAGGTCGGTGTTTTGAACCTTCCTTCATCTGAAGACCGGCCTGTTACGCCACCCAAACCTAAATCTGTAATGGTTTCTTTCAAGCCATTGTTGTGAAAAATATTATCTGTAAAAAGTGGAGCGCCATGACAGTGAAAACAATCAGCTTCTTCTGATTCAAACAGCCTCTTACCATTCAACTCCAATGTTGTCAATTCTGCTTCACCTCTTAACCATTTATCGTACTTCGAATTTCCAGAAATCAATGTTCGCTCAAATTGTGCAATAGCTTTTGCTACATGGATGGAATCTACGTAGTCTATTCCATAGACCACTTTAAATAAGCCTGGGTACTCTTCATGTGCATTCAAACGTTGTTCTGCCTCTACCCATTCCAATTTCATTTCTATGGGATTGGGAACTGGCTCCAAGGCTTGCTCTTCTAAGGTTTGATTTCTTCCATCCCAAAAAAGGCTATTCATGTAACCAAGGTTAAACAACTGCATTGAATTTCGCTCTCCAATAGAGCCGTCTATACCAATGCTAAACTGTTTTCCACTATCTGTAAATCCAAAACTTTGAGCATGACAGCTACCGCATGATTGCGAGTTATCGAGAGAAAGGATAGGATCGAAAAAGAGTCTTTTCCCCAAGGCAACTCCTTCTTTGGTCATTGGATTGTCTGCCGGAATTGGAAACTCTGGAAACCCTTGGGGATAATCTATAAAATAAGGTTTTGGCTCATCTGTGCGGTCATTAATACTGTCCGCAGCATCCATAAAATCTTTGTTGCAACTCGCTAAAATCACTACAAAGAAAAATATGAAAGGCCAATTTCTCATTACTGTTTTATTATAGATTGTTGGTATTGTTCTCCACCTGCCTCAATTTGAATGATGTAAACTCCAGTGGGCAAATCATGCATTTCTAGAGCCGATTGGTTATTTATTAAACGATTGCTCGCATCAATTGGTTTACCGTCTGCACTAAAAATATAAATAGACTCTATCCTTTCTTGTGATTGAATGCTCAATTGGGTTGAAACAGGAATTGGACATAGTACTGGCGCGTTTTTAGAGTTCAGTTCTGAGGTAGAAAGTGGCCATAAGTTCACATCAGTATTTTCTGTACAGCCCAAAGCATCTGTTGCTGTTACGGTATACAAACCATGCGTTTGGAAATATGCTGTATCTGTATTTTGTCCATCAGACCACAGGTAAGTGTAGCCTGGAGTTCCGCCAGTAACTTGTACGGTAGCCGCATAGCTTTGTCCGTTTCCTGCATCTGATCCACTCAATAACATGGCTTGGTTTCCTTGTACGTTTACCTGAAATAACTTTTGGTAACCCAAATCATCGGTTACTGTAACTTGATAAACTCCTGTGCACAAATCTGAACGAGTCTCTTGTGTTCCTCCATCACTCCATGCGAATGTGAAAGGGGCTGCACCATCATTCATCCCAATATTCACACTTCCCAAACATGTTCCGCATGTGTCTTCTTCAGTTTGTTCTGTAGTGTATTGAATACAATTGTAATCTCTTGCTGCTTCAACTGCCTTTCTCAAATTTAGCTTTCTAGCGTTGCTCACTAGTCCATTTAAGAAGCCAACTGAATCATAACCTTGTGTGTATAATTTCTCCAACACAAATCGGGCTAAGCTGTCTGGATGGGTTTCGTAATCCATCAATTGATTCTCGCAAATATTAGCGTACATAAGAGCTATGGTTCCCGCTACATGAGGGGTAGCCATGCTAGTACCAGTTCTATTACCATAACCGCTGCTTAAGGTGGAATAAATATTTGTTCCTGGGGCACCAATATCTATGGACTGAATGCCATAACCAGCCCCTGAATACTTAGCTCCAGATGTTGTTGTATTGGTTACTGCAATCATGTACGGACTCGGACATCCAGTTGGAACATCTCCTTGAGTATCTATATCAATGTTGAGATTGGCTGTTGCACCAGCACTGAGAACTCCAACTTTTCCTAGAGAATCATACATCGCGCACCAAAGAGGATACTGCGCTGGGTTCCCAAAATCAACTCCGAAAGAAGAATTTGTTGCCACCACATAAGCTCCTTTCTGACCATCTGTTTCATTGTACAGTCTGCGCTGCTCCATAATGTAAGTATAGGCTTCCACAACAATACTTTCTTGTCCACTAGAACCTTCAACAGCCATGATCTCTAATCCCCAGTTTACACCTGCTACTCCTTCTCCGTTATTGGTTTTTGCTCCAATGATTCCGCTTACATGCGTCCCATGATTATCAGATGAAATATTGTCGCTATTCGAAAATGGGTTCCAACCTTCGTAATCATCTACATAACCATTGCCATCATCATCAATATTGTTGTTTGGAATCTCATTTTGGTTCACCCAAAAGTTTAGATCTGGATGATTCAAATTGCCCCCACCGTCAACAACGGCTACCACAATATTGTCTCCCAAAGCTGTAGTACCACCTGTTGTAATGTCCCAAGCCAATGGTGCCTCAATAGCTCCAGCCAATGCAGAGCTTGTAAAAGCCCATTGTTGATTGTAACCAGGGTCGTTAGGAATATTGTTTCTCAACTTTACATTGGTATGGTTTGCTTGAATGATCAATACCTCTGGGAGATCTTTCAAACTTTCGAGCATTTGGGGAACCGATAATTGGGTGGAATCAAATTGCAGCAACCATAGATTCATAGAAGGGCTTAAGCGCTTTTCTATTTGTAATTGAGCATTTTGAGGCCCCTGCTCAAGAAAATCTTCGATAGCAGTTTCTGACTCTAGCATAACCATTACTTGGTTTGCATTGTAGTCTTGGGCAAGAATAGGAAGACAAAAAAAGAGGGTTAGAAGGCTTGAAAAAAACTGTCTCATAAAGTGTTAAAATATTCTCTGCAATATAGCTCATGATGCTTTCCTATCAAACTTTAAGCTTCATACCTTTGGTACTATGAAAACTCAAAACCACAACTTCTTCATTTACCGTTCATCTGCAGGATCTGGCAAAACACATGCTTTAGTAAGTGCCTACCTTAAACTTGCTTTAAGTAAAGCGCAATCCAACTACTACACCCACATACTTGCCATTACTTTTACAAACAAAGCAGCCTCTGAAATGAAGTCGCGCGTTTTGTCTACCCTCAAGGCCCTTGTTGAAAATCAATTTGAGGGAACCACAGAGGTGATGCAACGTGAACTGATGAAGGAACTTCAATTAGACCAAAAAAGTTTAAATAATAGAGCGAGAAGAGTATTGAACCATATGCTTCACCATTACGGTGACATAGCAATAAGCACTATTGACAGTTTCGTGTACCGCATCATTCAGTCATTTTCTATTGATTTGGGTCTTCCATTGCAATTCAATTTATCTGTTGATGAAGACGAACTCATTAGCGATACCATTCAAGAGTTGATTAAGCAAATTGGAATAGATGAAAAATTAACTCAAGACTTAATCGATTTCTCAATTTCTCAAATACAAGAGGATAACAGTTGGAAGTTTGACAGAAGTCTTGTTAGTGCGGCAAAAAGACTACTCAATCATTCTGAAGCAATTGATGAAAAAATAGAATACCTGAATGAAGAAAACATACAGGGACTTTCTAAACTGTTGAATCAGAGAAAAAACGCCTTTGAAACAGAAGTGAATGGCTTATTGAGGCCTTGTATGGAATATTTAAGCAACAATAGCATAGACCCCTTGATGCTTGCAGGTGGAAGAAAAGGCATAGGTCCATCTCTTCAAAAAACATACAAAGGCTCAATAGCAGATGCCTCAAAAGTGATCAGTAAATTTCACAAAATTAAAAATTGGGCAGCTGGCAAGGCACCAGCAGAGATAAAGGTACGTATTGAAGAAGGCGTTCCATTATTCACTGAACAGATTCTACTGCTAGAAAAGCTACTGGATGAAAACTTAAGTGTGTACGCTTTGCACTTAAATTTGAAGAAAAACTTATTTGAACTCCAAATTTTTGCCAGAGTAAAGGCTGAAATTGATGCATATAAGGCGGTGAACAGCGTGGTTCATATATCTGATTTTCAAAAGATTATAGAACGTATTGTGTCAAAAGAACCTGTTCCCTTTATCTACGAACGAGTTGGTGAAAAATTCCATCATTTCTTATTAGATGAATTTCAAGATACGAGTGCCATTCAATTTAGAAACTTGCTTCCATTGGTGCACAATAGCTTAGCCAGTAGCCAGTACAATATGGTTGTAGGAGATGGTAAACAAAGTATTTATAGATGGAGAGGCGCAGAAGTAGAACAGTTTAGTCGCCTTCCCAAGGTGGATATTCCACAAGACTCTTTGTTAAATCAAGCAGCCGAATTTATCGAGGTTACTTCAAAAGAAGTTCCTTTGAAAAATAATTGGAGAAGTGCGGAGAACATCGTGGAATTTAACAATTTCATTTTTGGAGCGATTAAAAAGCAACTTCCAAAAGATTTCCAATACATCTATGATGAGCATGCGCAACAAGGGCAAAAGAAGTTTAAAGGTTACGTAAACATCCAGGTACCCGAAGTAGCAGATAAAGAAGAGTATGATGCCCATAACCTAAGTCAAACTACACGTGCTATTCAGCTTGCATTGAAAGATGGGTTCGAACATAGAGACCTTTGTGTTCTTGTTAGAAAAAAAGCTGAAAGCAATAAAGTAGTTCAACGCCTGCTTGAAGAACAAATCCCGGTAGTTTCTTCTGAAAGCCTGCTGATCAATAGTTCTCAAAAAGTGAAGTTGCTGATTGCAATAATGAATTGGCTGAACAATACCGAAGATGCCCTGCATCAAGCTCAAGTCGCGGTTCTTTTAGCAGAAAACGAAATTTGCAGCCACGACCTTCACCCTGTTCTAAAGTCAATTGGTACGGACAAAGCATTTGATTTTGAGTACTGGCTAAAACAGCAACTACCGGAATTTTCGAGTGAATTAAGGTATTGGTCTATCCTCCCTTTATGCGTTGAGCTCTTGCGAATTACCGGCATGGATAAAAAATGGGACAGCTTTCTTGAAGCGTTTATTGATACAATTAATACTAGGGTCTCTAAAGAAAATCAAGGACTTATCGAGTTCCTTGAATGGTGGAAACAACAAAAGGAAAACCTATCTATTAGCGGCTCGGATGATCAGAATGCGGTTCAAATTATGACCATTCATAAATCTAAAGGACTTGAATTTCCAGTTGTCATCATGCCTTTTGTTGCCAAAACAATGAAAAATGATTCGAAAGAGTTTTGGTTCCCACTAAAACAAGAGGAGTACCATATTCCGGCTGGATTGATAAAATTAGAATCTAGCTCAAGTCTTCCGAACACCTTATGGGAAGCAGAATATGAGGAGGAAAAAGGAAAAACAATCCTTGATGAAATCAACGTGCTTTATGTAGGCTTTACAAGGCCTACTCATAGGCTTTATGCTTTTGGAGCCTTCTATGAACGAAAAAAAGCTATCGTTGAAATTCTTTTACCATTGTTGCAAAACCACACAAGCTGGAATGAGGCCGAGCAAGCTTTGACTTTAGGTAAACCTGAAAAACACATTGCTTCTCATAAAGAAGAAACTGTAATCAAAATCAACAGTTTTTCAACAAGTAACTGGAACGACAAGCTTCAGGTAAGCCAATTGGCACCTAAATTTTGGGATACAGATTCATTAACGAGTCCAGCTCACTTTGGAAATACCATTCACCGCATACTTGCAGAATGTGTGAATTTAAACGAATGGAAAAATATACTAGTGGAATACCAATTGAATGGGCTCGTGAATGACGAAGATGGAAAAGACTTGGAAAGCATTTTTATTGAGCTGGAAAAAAACAAAGATTTAAACACTCTATTTCAGTTGAAAGGCAAAGTCTTAAAAGAGCGAGAAGTAATTCTTCCTTCAGGAGAAATAATACGGCCAGACAGAGTAGTTCTTGGAAAAGAAAAAAACTACGTTATCGACTTCAAATCTGGACAGAAACGGAATGGACATATAAAACAAGTGAACACATACAGAAAAGCACTGATAGCAATGGGCAACAAACCAAGCACTGGCATCATTGCATACCTTAACCCTGTAGATTTGGTTTACATAGAAGCATAAAAAAAGGGGCATTGCATTCGCAATACCCCTTCTACTGTTTATGCTTTATTTGATTAAAGACCAAACTCTTCTGTGATTTGTGTAACCCACTTCGTCACTCTCTCTTCGGTTAGCTCATCTTGGTTATCTTCATCAATGGCTAATCCCATGAACTTTCCATCGCGTTCTGCCTTGCTTTCGTCATGCTCGTAGCCTTCTGTAGGCCACCAACCAATCAACTTGCCACCGTTCTCAAGCACTACATCTCCAAGAATTCCAACTCCGTCAATAAAATAGGTTGAATAACCGTACTGATCTCCAAGACCAAAAATAGCTACTGTTTTCCCTTTCATGTCAACCGTTTTAAAGTCATCATAAAAGTCATCCCAAGCGCTAACCAATTGGCCATCATGCCAAGTACTTAATCCAATAATTATTTTATCGTATTGCTTAAAATCTTCAGGGCTTACATCATAAACATCTAAGAGTTCAATTGTATCTCCCATTTGTTCTTTGATCATTTCCGATACTGTTTCTGTACATCCAGTATCTGATCCGTAAAACAAGCCTATCTTCTCCATGATTCTATTTTTTCGAATGCAAAATTAGGGTGCTTAAGCACCTAAACAAAAACATTCCTCAGTTTTATTATTCCTTGTCAAATAAGAACCTATTGGGTTGAATAAGGTTCTCTTTCACCGCATAGATTACAAGTCCAGCAGTATTGTTTACACCCAACTTAGACATAATGTTCTTGCGGTGTGTCATAACTGTATGTGCAGAAAGAAACAACTTACTAGCTATCTGTTTATTAGAAGCGCCAGAAGCTATTTCTTTTATGATTTCTATTTCACGCATAGAGAGGCTTACTGGCTCGCAGCTCACATCTCCATTCTCATCAAGTTCATCACCTAACACGTCTAAGATTTTACCACAATAAAAACGCTTACCCTCACTTACGTGTACAACTGCATCGCAGATTTCTTTGGGGCTGCATACTTTCAATACGTGCCCTGAAACACCCATTTTTAGTGCTCCTGAAATATGTGTTCTATGTCTGGTATCTGTTATTCCTACAATTTGGGTGGAAGGATAGCGTTCCTTAATGTTGGAAATGTCATCCATTAAGAAAGAATTTGACAAGTAGTCAAAGAGTACAACAGTTGGCTCAAGAGTTGCGAGGTATTGATACATCTCTGATCTATTATTGGCCACCTCTACCACTTCTATTCCCTCTCCTTCTTCAAGAATAGAGTAAAGTCCTTTGCGTAAAATGTGGTTTCCTTCTGCTATTAAAACCCGAACCATTGAGTTTATTTAGAATTATTCTTAATAAGCGCAAATGTAATCGTTTGCTTAAGATAAAGCTATTCCACTTCAATTCTTTTCCCCTCCATTGCAAGATGAGAATTATTGAACACTGCTTTTGCTTCAACAAGGTGTTGGTCTAGATGTTTATAGCGGGCTGAATAATGCCCAAGTAAAAGTTTCTTTACGTTCGCTTTTTTCGCAATAGTGGCTGCCTCTTCTGCTGTTGAATGGTAAGTGGCTGAAGCCCTTCCTTTCATATCATTAACAAAGGTGGCCTCATGGTAAAGCAGGTCAACATTCTTAATCAACGGAACAATTCTTTCGTTGTAACGCGTATCGCTGCAAAAAGCATAGCTTCTTGCGGGTTGAGGATCTGTTGTAAGACGCGCATTGGGGAAAACTGCGCCATCCTCATCAATGTAGTCTTCGCCATCTTTAATGGCTGAAAGTTGATTTACTGGAATTTCGAGTTCCCTCAAAAGTTCTTTTTTGAGTTTCCTTTTTTTCGGGGTTTCCTCAAATAAAAAGCCGTTGGTGGCAATACGGTGATCTAATGGAATGGTAGATACTTTCACGAATTGATCTTCATGAATCATTTGGCTTTTGCCATGACTTAAAGGAGTCCAAATTACCTCGTAGTTGAAATGAGCATCTGCCTGATCTAAGGTTTGCTGCACCAAATGCCACAAGTCTGGTGGTCCAAATAATTTCAAAGGACGTTTTCTCCCCAATAGATGCATTGTATTCAACAAGCCAAACAAACCGAAGTAATGATCGCCATGCATATGAGAAATAAAGATGCAGCCAATGCGCTGCATCTTTATTCTGTTTCTTCTTAACTGCATTTGGGTTCCTTCACCGCAATCAATCAAATAAAAACTCTGGTAGATATCTAGCAATTGCGCAGTAGGATATCTGTATGCGGTTGGAATGGCGGAGTTGGCTCCGAGAATGGTTAAGGTGTAAGCCATTAATGCATTACTGTAAAGGTTGTCTGAGCGGTATTGTTGGCAGATTGGTACTTTAAAAAGTAAACACCTGCGTTCCAACTAGAAACATCCAATTGAATCATTTTTTCTTGTGTGCTTATTATTTGGTGTACTTCACTTCCAGTGATGTCATATACCGAAAGAGTGACATTAGGCTCTGTAAGAGATACATTCACAAGATCTTTGGCTGGGTTAGGAAATACAGTAAGCAATTCAGTTTCCTGATTCATTGCATTTAAAGAAGTGGGACCAGAAACAACAAGATCGTATTCAAATGATTCTGTCAATGGAAGAACCGAAGTATAAATAACAGCTTCAATTTCTAACACAAAAGTTCCTTCTTGAACAGGAGTTCCGAACATTCTAAAACAACCTGACTCCCCTCCTAGAACTAGGCATTCTGAGTTGTTGCACTCATAAGTTAAACCGGCAGGTAATCCTACTACACTTCCTAATACAACCGAATCAATAACGGCCGTAAGTGGCCCAACAGAAGTATCTGAAGGAACATTAAGGGTGATTAAACCGTCAAAAGCTTGATTTGCAATTAAGTTAAAGGTTGAATCATTACTAGGATAAACCAATACATCACTATGATTTGGATCTGGTGTGCACTGTGCTGTAGCAACATATGCCAAGGCAAGTGTGAAAGCAATTGAAAGTAAATTTTTAATCATCATTTTTTTCGTTTTAAAGGGAATCCTCATCTTCAAGTGAGCGTTCAACTTCATCCATGTAAATAAGGTCTTGCGCTTCGTTAAAAGTAGGGGTATATTCAATCTCTTGCAATGTTACAGGCAATTCATTAGGAAATGAGCAAATCACAAAGCTCTTGCCTTGATCTCTCACATCATTTGCCATGCACTTAATCCAGTGCACATCATCTTCCTCCAAAAGGGCTAAAGCAGACAAATTAAGGACAATATTCTCTTTTTCTAGCTTGGCATAAAAGGTATAGAATTGATCTGCAAAAGCTTTGTCTATGGCTTTAGACTGTGCTTCTACATGCACAAGTTGATCATGTTGCGTAGTTTTCATCATCACACATTCTGGTTTTGGTGTATTCCGGAAGACAGCAAATAAAGTACTGCCATACGAATGGCCACACCGTTTTCTACTTGATTTAAAATGATGGCATGTTCAGAATCGGCAACATCAGAGGTAATCTCTACTCCTCTATTAATTGGACCAGGATGCATTACTACAATCTTCTTAGACAAGCTATCTAAGAGTTCTTTATTCAATCCGTAAAGCATTGAATACTCTCTAATAGATGGGAAATAACGGATATCTTGTCTTTCTAATTGAATGCGTAACATGTTAGCTACATCGCACCATTCAAGGGCCTTTTTCAAATCACTCTCTACTTGAACTCCTAAAGACTCAATGTATTTTGGAATAAGTGTTTGGGGACCGCACACCTTTACCTCTGCTCCTAATTTATGCAGGCAGAAAATGTTACTGAGCGCGACTCTTGAATGTAGAATATCTCCAACAATCAATACTTTTTTACCAGATACCGTTCCTAGCTTCTCTCGAATTGAATATGTATCTAATAAAGCTTGCGTTGGATGCTCATGTGATCCATCTCCAGCATTTACTATTCTTGCATCTACATTTTTAGATAAGAAGACTGCAGCTCCGGGATTGGGATGACGCATCACCACCAAATCTACCTTCATTGCCAGAATATTGTTTACTGTATCAATAAGGGTTTCACCTTTTTTAACTGAGCTGGAACCCGCAGAAAAGTTGATTACATCAGCAGACAAACGCTTCTCTGCCAATTCAAAAGAAAGCTTGGTTCTTGTAGAATTTTCAAAGAAAAGGTTGGCTATGGTAATGTCCCTTAATGAAGGAACCTTTTTGATGGGTCTATTGATGACCTCTTTAAATTCATCTGCTGTTTGAAAAATCTGTTCTATATCTTCAGCAGAGACCTCCTTTATTCCCAAGAGGTGATTTACACTAAGCTTGCTCATTCCTCTCTTGATTTTAAGATTAAGGTACCTTCTTGGTCTTTCCAAGAAACCTCAACCCATTCACTAGAAACTACATCAACCGTTCTGCCCACGTAATCTGCTTTAATAGGAAGTTGTTTACTGAACCTGCGTTCTACCAAAACCAATAGCTCAACTTCTTTGGGTCTACCAAATACCATGAGCGCATCCATTCCAGAACGGATAGATCTTCCGGTATACAATACGTCATCAATAAGAATAACATTGCGTTGTTCTACAGTAAAATCTATCTGTGTTGTATTTGCAGAAGCACCTGGAGCTCTGGACCTAAAATCATCCCTAAAAAAGGTAATGTCCAATAATCCAAATGGAATAGTAATATCTGGTAAAATCTCAGACAATCTTTGGTGAATATTCTTGGCTAAAGCAACTCCTCTTGGTTGAAGGCCAATAATTACCGTATTGCTAAAATCGTTATGATTCTCTATCAATTGATAGGCTAGACGATTTATGGTAAGAGCCAAATGCTCCTTGTCTAATAGAATTTTTGGTTCCATGTTCAGAGCAAATATAAACAGAGCACATAGATTGATTTTGATTTATTGTTTCTACTTTCGATGGCTTGACAAAAGTCTTTTGAATCATGAAAAATACCGCATTAAATCTCGCGTTCCTACTGCTTTCATTTCAAGCGTTTAGCTGGGGGCAAACAGGACACCGTGTTGTTGGTCAAGTTGCTGAAAACCATCTTTCTAAAAAAGCAAAAAAGAACATTGACAAAGTATTAAAGGGAGAAAGCCTTGCCATGGTCTCTAACTGGATGGATTTTATAAAAAGTGATTCTACCTATGATTACATGAAGCCTTGGCACTATGCAACCATCCGTTATGATGAAGACTATTTAGAAGCGGGTGCTCCAAAACAAGGCGATGTGATTTGGGCTATTAATGAAGTGAGTGAGATGCTCAAAAACAAAACCTTCACAGATCAAATACCTGATGAAGTGACCGCTTTAAAAATATTGGTGCATTTGGTGGGAGACATACACCAGCCGTTGCATGTTGGAAATGGCGATGATTTAGGAGGAAACAAAATCAATATTCAATACTTCTATAAAAAATCTAATCTGCACAGCGTTTGGGATACCAAAATGATTGATGGCCAAAATCTGAGTTACTCTGAGTACACCAATTGGATTGATACCAGCAGCACGGCACAAATTGAAAGATGGCAAGATCAAGGCGTTTATCAATGGGCTTTAGAAAGCCAGAGTTTTCATCCTGGTTTATATGATTTCCCGAAAAACGGAAAACTTAGCTACCGCTATAATTTTGATCATATCGATACTGTAAACTTGAGATTGCTTCAAGGCGGGATCCGCTTGGCCGGTGTCTTGAATGAGATTTACGGGTAAATCACCCGATAGGATTTTTCATTTTTCCCATGATCATGTCTGCGGCATCTTCACCCAATTGAGATGCCAAAGCCACTCCCATTCCACCTAAGCGCGCAGCAACAACAACTCTGTTGTTTATAGATTCGAGCAAGGGAGATTTGTTTTCACCAAAAGCCATGATACCGCTCCATTCATGTGCAACCTCGAAGGTTTTACGAGGTAAAACCACGTCATTCAGCAATTGCCTCAGGTAGTTCTGTAAAGCAGAAGAGGTGGTCATCTCAAATGTTTCTTCCTTTTGCTTAAACACATCTCTTCCTCCTCCAATGAGTATCCGGTTCCCTACATTTCTAAAATACACGTAACCCTTATTATAATGAAAGGTGCCTTCGAGTGCTAAATCTTCAATTGGGTTCGTAACAAGCACTTGTCCCCTTCCTGGGGTAATATCCGATTTCGGGTATAGCTTTTTGGTGAAGGCATTAGTTGCTAATAGAATCTGTTTGGGTTGAACGCTCAACTTTCCACGCTCAGATTGGATATGCAATTCATCTAAATTATGACCCAAATCTATATTCAAGCCAGAAAAGAACTTTGCGCCTAAGTGAGTTGCCACCCGCTTTAATTCTATTAAAAGGTGAACCGGATGAAGCATTCCCTCTTCAGAATGTTTGATCACCGCTTCAACATCCTCCGAAAAATGAAAAGAATCAGACGAAAGCATTGAAAACACATTTTTACCAAAAACCCTTTTTAACGAATCATTCCAAAATGCTATGCGATCTAAAGCGTGTACCTCATTTTTGGTAATCAATTCATAACCTCCAGTCTTTGAGTAATGCACTTTATCATTCGAAACTCTCGAAAGGGTCTTTTCTATTCCATGAAACCTGCGTTCTACCAGATTTACTAAAGATTCTAGAGAGGAGTGGTTTAGGTCATCTTCTAATTCTGTAATGCTACCAAAACAAGAAAACCCCGCGTTTCGAGAACTGGCGCCAAAAGAAATTGGATCTCTGTCTACAACTCCAATATTTAAACTTGGCTCTTTCTCTTTGAGTGAGATGGCAGCGGAAATACCAGTAAATCCGCTTCCAACAACCACCACATCTAAACTCTTTATTACATCCAACTCCCAAAAACTCCACATACTTCAAAGGTAGTTGAAGACGTTAATCCTTTTATAAAACTGTTCAAAACCGAAAGAAAAAGACTTGTAAATCCCACATACGAATGCATACCTTGCACAAAAATCAACCTTTTACACAATGCCCGTAAAAAACATTCTCTTAGCTCTTGGTATCTTGTTTATTGCAAGCAATGGCTTTTCTCAAACATCTTTTGATGATAAGTTTAAAGAAGGAATTTTAGCACTTGGTAACAATCAAGAAGAGAAAGCTCTAGAGGTTTTCAAAGAGCTTTACAAAAAAGACCAAACCAATGCAAACCTGGCTTATCTCTATGGACGTTGTTTAGCTGAAATAGGGAAAGATTTACCCATAGCTATTACTTTATTAGAAAAAGCCAAGCCTTCGTTTTCAGAAGATTACCAACGTGGTAATTCTGCTGAAAGAAATGCTTCTGAATACACCTATTTCTATTTATTGATGGCTTATTCGAAGAACGGAATGTGCGATAAAACATTGGAAACATTGCATGAGTTTTACCGCATTTACTCTTATACCAATGAATGGTATTTAATAGAAGGGCAACGTTTGCACCACGATTGTGAGGTAAGAGAAGAAGAAAGCATAAATACTGACCGACTGGCCAACTCAGATACCATGGATATCCCTGATCGTCCGGCTAAAAGAGAAAATATTCAAGTAAACACCAAACCAAAAAGCTATTCTGCAAAGAGCAGCATATACGGTGTACAGGTTGGAGCCTCTATTGAACCTAAATTCACTTATGAATTTCTTGGACTTAAGAACGTTGATGTATACTTAGATGACAATGGAGTGTTTAGGTACATCATTGGAAGTTTTGTGTACAAAAGACAAGCAGAGAATTTATTGGAATCTGTTTTGGATATGGGCTATGAAGAAGCTTTTTTAGTTAACATCAACGATAAAAAGTTATTTGGAGCAGAGGTTACAACCATTAATAATCAACCCATCACTTCTAAGACACTTGCTGGCAAGGTAGATTTTAGAGTGCAAATTGGGGCTTATGCTGCAGATACCATCCCGAATGATTTAATGCAATTGTATTTTGAAGTAGATAGCATTACTGAAGTAAGAGGAGACGAATTTACCTACATGACCGTAGGTTCTTTTGACACTTATGATGGCGCAAAATTTTATGAAGAGCTATTGAAAGACATGGGGATTAAAGATGCCTTTGTAGTTGCCTTCAATTACAATTCTAAAGTTTCTATTGGAGAGGCGGAGTACTATCTAGACATGCAAAGAAGATCTCAACAAAAGAAAGAAGACAAGGAAACAGAAGAAGAGGGTAAAAAGAAGAAGAAAAAGAGGAAAAAGAAATGAAACTAGGTCATGTGTTTTTTGCTGGTTTTATGCTCGCCTCTCTTCATTCTTACGCCCAAGTTTTTCCAGATATCTCAAGTGAATCCTTGGATGAAAAGAAGCATCAAATTCCCCAAGAATTTAAAGGAAAGTACACCGTTCTTGGACTTATGTTTAATCAAGATGGGGTTGATGATTTAGAATCTTGGTTAGGACCTTTTTACAGTCAATTTATTGATTCTACTGGCTTAGGAAGTCTAGTTTATAATGTGAACACGGGCTTAATGGTCTGCTTATCCAATAAGCAATCTTCACTTAAAAACAGAGTCAAAGAAGAAATTAGCAAGAACACTGATTACGACTTTTACTCTTATGTGCACGTTTGTGTGGCTGACTTTAAAAAACTTCAAAATCTACTCAAGCTCAAAGGCAGTAAGAAAGAACTTTATATCGTTGTTTTAAATGAAGCTGGAGAAATGATTCATTACGAAAAAGGCGCTCATACAAGCGCCAAATTCGATCGGATTTCTCAGTTAGTCGAACTTTAAACCGAGTCTTTATTTCTTATCTAGAAATCATTACGTTTCCTCTTTTCATAAACACATTACCCTCTGTGTCGTATACAGTCACATAGTAGAAATATGTTCCTTCAGGAACCATTTGATTGTCATCGGTTCCATCCCATTGATAACGTGGATTATTGGTTTTCATAACCGTGCGTCCACTGCGATCAAAAACCACCCACTCAAAGCGTTTTACTTGAATCCCGGGAGTTGGTATTTCCATCACATCATTCATGTTATCTCCGTTGGGAGAGAACACCTTAATAATATCTACAGGTAAATCTGCGATTACTGCTTCTTGAGGTTCTTCAACTTTTTGTGCCTTTACTGTCACATATTTACTCTGAGTGTGCAATTCACCATTGGTACATCTAGAAACCATAGACACTTGATACGTTCCAGGCTCCGTTAGTGTAATGCTGGTGTCAGCAGTTGGAGCCTTAATCACTACTCCTCCTGGTGTTCTCAATTCAAACAGGCAGTTCTTAACTTTGCAACTGGTTTTAATCCCTAAGTTGAAAGGCGCTTCTCCTTCTTGAGCCGATAAGTTCAATTGAACAACTTCAATCTTTTGCTCTATTATTGGCTTTTCAGATGTTTTGTTGGCTGCCTTCTTTGAAGCATCTGCTGCATTTATTTCGGTGTTTGAAGACTCTGGATCATTTGAAACTTCAACTTTAGAATCTCCACTTATTCCAGTTTGAACAGGAACTTGAAGAGCATGATCGACCAAAAGACCTTCTTGATTTGAACGAGTTTCAATTGATTCATCACTTTGGTCAGAACCATTTACTTGACTTGCTCGGTCATTTTGAGACACCTCTTCTTTTGTTATTAGAGGGGTATTCTTGTCTTTTAAAAGCTCTTGAGTTGCTTGTTTGTACTGAGCTTCTTTTAATTGTTGCTCTTTGGGTTCACCAGTATCTGCTATATAAATGAATCCTGCTATGCTTCCTGCTATTGCAAATGATGTTGCAATAACTTTTAACGCCAAGCCACTGGAGTTACTTGCATTCAAACCAGATGCTGATTGTGCTGCATTCGCTCCATTTTTCACACCTTCTTCTACTCCTTTCCACAAATCAGAAGGTACTTCTGGAGTGTAAGAATCTAACGACTCTTGAAATAATTTTGATATGTCATCTTGCGGTCTACGCATGTCTTTTAATTCCGTGTTTTTCTAACAACTGCTGTAATTGCAGCCTGGCCTTTCTAAATTGAGATTTCGAAGTGTTTTCACTCACTCCCAATTGTTCTGCAATTTCTTTGTGAGAATATCCTTCAATGGCAAACAGATTAAACACTGTTCTATAGCCATCGGGCAAATACCTCAACATTCCGATTAAAACTTCTGCATTCATTTTGTCTATCGCGGTGGGTTGATCCAATTGCAGATCATTGACTTCATCAATATCTACCTGGTATTTTCTGTTCTTGTTCTTTCTCAAATGATCTAAACAGGTATTCACCATGGTTCTTCTTACCCAGCCTTCAAAACTCCCTGTGTTTTCAAAAGCTTTCATCTTTCCAAAGACCTTAATGAACCCATCTTGAAGCATGTCATACGCTTCAGACTCATCTACTGCGTACCTCATGCACACTCCTAACATTTTTGAAGAGTAACGGTCATATAAGGCTTTCTGCGATCTAGGATCACCAGCAATACAACCATTGATTAACGCTTCATCATTTAGATTCATCAAGTGAGTTCTTTTATCAGATGCAATTTGATAAAAAAAAGTTGCCCTAGTCATAAAATAAATTCACTTTCATGTGCTGTCACTTTTATAAATTCGAGCAAACGATTTTTATGGACATCAACCCAATCATTCTTTCCATACCCATTTACTTTATTCTTATCGGAATTGAGCTTCTATACGACCGTGTAAAAAACAAAAAGCTTTATCGTTTAAACGATGCTTTCTCCAATATTTCATGTGGCATTGTAGAGCAAGTATCAGGTGTATTTGGCAAGGTATTTACAATTGGGGTGTATTACTTGGTATTTGAAAGCTTTCATTTTTTTAAAATTCCCGAAACATGGTACTTCACAGTCCTGCTATTTATTGGAGTCGACTTCTTTTATTATTGGGCCCACCGTATGTCTCATGAGGTAAATCTCTTTTGGCTGGGCCATGTGGTTCACCATCAAAGCGAAGAATACAATTTAAGTGTGGCTTTAAGACAAGGGTCTTTTCAAAAAGTATTTACCGTTGCGTTTTATCTTCCTCTAGCAATTATTGGTTTCCAACCCGAGTGGTTCCTTTTTGTAGGAGCCTTTACCACCTTGTATCAATTTTGGATTCATACAGAGACCATACGCCACTTGCCTAAATGGTTTGAATATATCTTTAACACACCAAGTCACCACCGCGTACACCACGGTAAAAACCCTGAATACATTGATAAAAACCATGGGGGAACCTTCATAATTTGGGATCGCATATTTGGCACTTTTGAACCTGAAAAAGAGAAGGTGATCTATGGTGTAACCAGAAACCTAAGCACCTTTAACCCCATTAAAGCACACACCCAACCTTTTGCTGATTTATGGACCGACATAAAAAATGCCAATGGCTTAGGAAACAAATGGAAGACTCTTTGGAAAAACCCTGGTTGGACAGCTGATCCAGCTCCCCGTACAGAAACGAAGAAAATCAGTTTCCCTGCTAAGTTCAACATCAATCAAAATGCTAAAAGCCAGTGGTACTTGTTTACCCAATTTGTGGCTTTCTTAGCCATTGTTGCTTTTTACTTATTCAGCAACACTTCTATGATTACTTCTATGTCTGGAATTGTAGCCGTAGTGCTTCTGGCACAGGCCTTTTTCATAGGTTGGCAGTTTGATAAAACCGCCATCGTAACAACGGTTGAGTTAGGCCGTTTAATTCTGCTATCTCTAGTTCTCTTTTTCTTATTTGGCGGAAATGAACTATTGCTCTGGAGTATGAGTGGGTTGTTATTGGCCTCTCTAATATGGTTAATGAGTCTCAATAGAAATAATATGGCTATTCATGAATGATCAACATATCGGTTTTAGACTTACTTACTTTTTCATCATTATTCTGGAACTGATTGGTGAATATCAAATAGATACCAATCCCATGTTGCGCTACATGACCAAGCCCATGCTTTGCATTGTGCTTATGCTTTGGTATTTGCACAGCACCTGGCCAAGCAAAGACCCTATAGATCGCCTGTTGTTGAGAGCTATTGTTTTCTCACTGTTTGGCGACATCCTTTTGATGTTCGAATCCAATAACGATTCGCTCTTCTTAAGCGGATTAATCAGTTTTCTCACTGCCCACATTTGGTTCATAGGAGCCTTTCTATACACTTCAAAAGAAACACTGCCTTGGTGGTTCATTGGTAAAAAAAGTGCGTTACCTACCCTGCTACTTCTCATTTTCTCAGCAGCTTTCGATTATTGGCTCTTCCCTTACTTGGGATCACTTTGGCCTGCCATTGTTATCTATTCATTGGTCATTTGCAGAATGGCAATTGGCGCCACCAATAGATACAATCGCGTTCCATTTAAAAGTTATCGGTCTGTATTGATTGGAGCACTCTTATTCGTGATTTCAGACAGTGCTTTAGCAATAAGTAACTTTGCATTTTCTTTTACAGGAGATCACCTAGTGGTAATGCTAACCTACGCCTTAGCACAATATTTCATTGTGAATGGCATTATTAAACAACAAGAAGGAAAGATTGAAGAAATGCCTGTAGCAGCTTCTTAATGATGAGGTGTTGATAATATTGAGCATTTCGCACCGTTTACTCCCCATCTCTCCTTAACCTTGTGTTGTTATGCGCATCTCTCTTACTTTTTTATGTCTTTTTATTCAGGTGGTATTTGGCCAAGACTTCAACCTTGTTCCAAACAGCGGCTTTGATGAAACCAAGGGGAGTAAAAAAAGAAATACTCATCGTCCATGGCGCTTTGTAAACACTGTAGATGTTTATCATGAAGGGAAAATGATGCGTCCGCCAAGAGGAACAGAAAAATGGGAAGCACCGAAACCTGTTCGAGGAACCTCTTATGCAGGTATTCGAATTTATCCCGAATACAGAGAGTTTCTGCAAGTAGAACTCAAAGACAAACTCAAACAAGGGCAGCGTTACTATTTTGAAATGTGGATTTCTGACGCCACAGGCACTAATTACTATTTGAAACAAATTGGCGCTTCTTTTACGCGAAGAAGAGTAGCCTATACTTCCAAAACCAATGTGCTCAAATACCCTCCACAAATTAACTATGTAAAGAAAAAAGGACTAAGAACACAAACAGATACCACACAGTGGTATTTGGTAACAGGTGTTTTTAAAGCACGTGGTAATGAACGCTACTTAACCATTGGGAATTTTAGTGAAAAACGCTTTAAAGACCGCTTTAAGAAAAAGAAGCTCTACATTCCTGATTATTGGAAATTTCAAGCCTATTACTATGTAGATGAAGTTACTTTAATGGAACTGAAAGATGCTCCAAAAAAAGAAGAGCCTGCTGTGGCTTTAGCTGATAGTTCTGTTCATTTTTCTGACACCAACCTAACACCAATAGAAGAAGAGAACTACATCTTCAAACTCAATACAGAAAAACGAGTTGTACTTGAAAAAGTACGCTTTGAATTTTCATCTTCAGAATTGTCTAACTACTCGTTTGATGAATTGGAACTAGTGCTCGAATACTTGCACAACAACCCTACAGCCCGCATTATAATTGAAGGGCATACCGATGACATTGGTTCTGAAGATGCAAATGAGAAAATGTCTGAACGTAGAGCTAAATCGGTGTATAAATACCTTGTAAAAAACGAGGTGAGCAAAGAGCGGCTTTCTTATGTTGGCATGGGAGAAAACCACCCTATTGCTACCAATGAAACGGGTGAAGGTCGATCTAGAAACAGGAGAGTAGAGCTTGTATTAGATGAGCGTGTAATACCTGCACAAGAAGTAAGCCCATAAAAAAAAGCCCCAGTCAAAAGACTAGGGCTTCGTTCTATAATTAAAGCATCGCTTACATTAATGCATCAAGCTTAGCCATCAAATTTTCTTTTGAAGTAACACCCACTTGTTTGTCTACTACTTCTCCATTTTTAATGAATAAGATTGTAGGAATGTTGCGGATACCAAATTCCATAGCCACTGCTTGGTTGCTATCTACATCCACTTTACCGATAACGGCTTTCCCATCATATTCACCAGCCATTTCTTCTACTACTGGGCCGATCATTTTACAAGGACCGCACCACTCAGCCCAAAAATCTACCATTACTGGTTTGTCTGCTTGCTTTACTTCTTGTTCGAAGTTCGCGTCTGTTATTTCTAGTGCCATACTATTTATTTGCTTGTATTTGGATTCAAAATTATTTCAACACCCGTCTACAAAGGTGAATTAATTCTCAATGTTTTACTTCCTATTTTACTTAACTTATCAGAATAATGGAGTTAGCTAAAATTATACTTCAAGTATTCTCTGTGGTCCAATTCTTTGATAAATTCATTGGTCAGGCTTACCCTCATCTCTCTAGATTTTAAGGGAACCTTTATTCTAGATTCTCTATCTAACACATTAAAGTTAACACCCACTTTGCCTTCGTACTTTCCAAGCATCTCATGCAAATCACTGATCAAACTATTGTTTACCGCATTCAAGTCTAGATCAATGAATAAGTTAGAAACGAGCTTTTCTCTCAACTCTGCAAGCATATCCATTTTTACCACCTTGGGCTCTGCCTTTTGGTCTCCCCATCTTTTCTTCTGAATCTTAGCCTGAACAAATAGATACATATCTTGCATCATGTACTCTTTAAAACGGATGTAATCATCTCCAAAGAGAACAAATTCATAAGAATCTGTATAATCTTCCAAGACAAACTTTCCAAAGCTCTTTCCACTCTTCGCGGTCAAATGCTGAAAGCTAGTGATGATACCTGCAGCTTTCAATTCGGCTCCAACCCTACCTTCTAAGTCACTGTTAAAATCACTCAACGAGGCGTTGCACATGTTCTGTATCTCCAATTTAAAGTCATCCAGCGGGTGTCCGGAGATATACAGACCAATAATTTCTTTCTCTTTTCTTAATCGCTCAAAGGTTCCCCAGCTTTCTGCTTGAGGAGCTAAGGGTTCTGGTATTTCAGCTTCGCTGCTTTCTCCAAAAAGCGAACCTTGCGAGGAGTTCTCATTTTCTTGTGCTTTCTGCCCGTACTTCACCACCATCTCAATGAATGGTCTGTCGCGCTCATCGCGTACAAAATACTGCGGCCTATCAATGCCAGAAAATGAATCAAAACCACCGCTTAGTGCTAAACTTTCAAATGCTTTCTTGTTACAAGCTTTTAGGTTCACACGCTTTGATAAATCAAACACACTGGTGTAAGTGCCGTTTTCTTTGCGTTCATCAATAATGGCTAAAACAGCAGACTCTCCTACTCCTTTAAGTGCTCCCAATCCAAAGCGTACAGCTCCTTCTTGGTTCACCGTAAATTTGAGAGAAGATTCATTCACATCTGGTCCTAAAACGGGCACACCCATTCTTCTGCATTCTTCCATAAAGAAGGTCACCTTCTTCAAGTCGTTCATGTTGTTGCTCAATACCGCAGCCATATACTCTGCTGGGTAATTGGCTTTTAAATAAGCCGTTTGATAAGCAATCCAAGCGTAACAGGTACTGTGTGATTTGTTGAAGGCATAGGAAGCAAAAGCTTCCCAATCTGTCCATACTTTTTCTAAAATTTCTTCGGGATGTCCGTTGGCGGTTCCCCCTTCAATGAATTTAGGATGAAGCAGATCAATGATGTCCTTCTTCTTTTTCCCCATTCCCTTTCTCAGCATATCTGCCTGACCTTTGGTAAAGCCAGCCAAACTTTGAGACAGCAGCATCACTTGCTCTTGATATACCGTAATACCGTAGGTTTCTTCTAGGTATTCCTTCATTTCGGGTAAATCGTATGCAATTTCTTCATCACCGTGTTTACGGGCAATAAATGATGGAATATACTCTAAGGGACCTGGACGGTACAAGGCGTTCATGGCAATGAGATCGGCAAATGTGGTTGGCTTTAAATTCCGCATGTGCTTCTGCATTCCTGCAGATTCATACTGGAAAATACCAACGGTTTCCCCGCGCTGAAAAAGCTCGTAGGTGGGTGTGTCGTCTAAAGGAAAACTATCCGGATCTAAATCTATATCGTGGCGCTCTTTTACAATACGCACAGAATCTTTAATCAGTGTCAAAGTTTTTAGACCCAAGAAATCCATCTTTAGCAGACCTGCATCTTCTACCACAGCATTATCGAACTGGGTGCAGTACATGTCAGAATCTTTGGCTAAAGCTACTGGTACAAAGTTGGTTATGTCATCTGGCGTAATGATGACTCCGCAGGCGTGAATTCCCGTATTACGCATTGATCCTTCTAAGATTCTGGCCTGGTTCACGGTTTTCCCTTCTAAAGTATTCTCCTCGGCTATCTTCTTGAGTTCCTCTACTTGTTTTAAATCATCTGCGTTGCCCTTGAGCTTGTCTTTAAGTGCCTTGTCGTCAAGCCCAAAAATCTTGTTGAGCTTCATCATGTCGGGAACCAACTTGGCTACCCTGTCTGTATCTGGAAGCGGCAACTCCAACACACGGCCTGCATCTCTAATGGCCGACTTAGCCGCCATGCTGCCATAGGTTATGATTTGTGCTACTTGGTTAGACCCGTATTTATCAATCACATAATCAATCACCTTTTGGCGACCTTCATCGTCAAAATCAATATCAATATCGGGTAAGCTTACACGATCTGGGTTTAGAAAACGCTCAAAAAGCAAATCGTACTTAATAGGGTCTACATTGGTAATCCCAATACAATAAGCTACGGCAGAGCCCGCAGCAGAACCCCTTCCAGGACCAACAGAAACGCCCATTTCGCGCGCTGCGGTTGTGAAATCTTGTACAATCAAGAAGTAACCCGGATAACCCGTTCTCTCAATCGTGGCCAATTCAAAATTTAAACGTTCTGCTATTTCTGGAGTTACTTCACCGTATCGTTTTTTAGCACCTTCATAAGTAAGGTGTTTCAAGAAAGCGTTTTCTCCCCTTTTACCGCCATCTGCATCATCTTCTGCATGAACAAATTGCTCTGGAATATCGTATTTGGGTAACAGTACATCTCTTGCCAAGGTAAAACCTTCGCATTTGGCGGCTATTTCATTGGTGTTTTCAATGGCTTCGGGCAAATCTGCAAAGAGCTCTTTCATTTCCTTTTGGGTCTTGAAATAAAACTCTTGATTGGGGAAGCCATAGCGGAAGCCCCTCCCCTTTCCTATAGGAGTAGATTGGCGTTCTCCTTCTTTGATGCATAACAAAATATCATGAGCATTAGCATCTGCTTGGTTCAAATAATAACTATTGTTGGATGCCACCACTTTTACCTCGTGCTTTTTGGCCATATCCAACATAATCTTGTTGGCGTGGTCCTCTTCTTCTAAACCGTGACGCATCAACTCTAAATAGAGATCGTCACCAAACAAGCTCTTCCACCAAAGCAATGCTTCTTCTGCCTGGTTCTCACCAACATGAAGGATTTTACCAGGAATCTCACCGTATAAATTTCCTGAAAGGCATATCAAATCTTCAGCGTATTGTTCTACTACAGATTTATCTATTCGAGGAACGTAATAATAGCCTTCTGTAAATGCGATAGACGCCATCTTGGCGAGGTTGTGATAGCCTTTTCTGTTCTTAGCAAGTAAAACTACTTGATGCCCATTGTCTTTGTGCGATTTGTCATTTCGGTCGGCACAGATAAAAAACTCACACCCCACAATAGGAGTGATTTCTTGTTCTCGAAGTGCCTCTCTATTTTCTTCTCTTTCTTTATTTCTAGAGCGAACCCCTTTGTTGTGTTTATCTACCGCTGCGGTAAAAACATAGGCTCCCATCATGTTTCCATGATCAGTAATGGCAAGAGCCGGCATTTGTTCTTCTGCCGCCTTTTTAACCATATTGTTAATCTGGATAGTGGCTTGCAAAACAGAAAACTGTGTATGGTTGTGTAAGTGTGAAAAAGGCACATCCTCTAAGGCTGCAATGTTTTCTTTCTTCGCAGCTTTTGAAACCCCTTTTTTCTTTGTTTTTGTTTCGGTAAAATCAACTTCTTGTGCCGAGTACGGCTGTATGTTTAAGCCAATTAACTCAAACGGTTCGCGGTTTTTATCTCTAAATGCTTTGAGGTAGCCTTTTTCTTGCTGCAGTTCTTCTTCCGTAAACTGTTCTCTGCGAATCAATTCTAAGAAACAACGCGTGGTAGCTTCTACATCGGCAGAGGCGTTGTGTGCTTCAGCAAATTTCTCTTGAAATAAGAACTGATGCAATTCGCCCAATTGAGGCAGTTTGAACTTACCGCCTCTACCACCAGGTATTTGACACAGTAAAGCTGTTTTTTCACTACATGTATCCAATGATGATATATCCATCATTTTCGTTTCGGTAGATTTCCTGTGGTATTCTGCACCTACAATGTTGATATCAAATTCAATATTGTGCCCTACCACAAATTGGCATTTGTCTAGCACTTTATTGAACTCATCTAAGACAAATTGCAGATCTACCCCTTGCTTTTCTGCGCGCTCTGTAGAGATGCCGTGAATTTTTGTGGCAGAGAATGGAATGGTGTAACCTTCGGGTTTGATGATGTAGTTTTTGACCTCAACCAGTTCGCCCGATTCATCATGAATCTGCCAAGCCAATTGCACGCATCTTGGCCAGTTATCGCTATCGCTGACGGGGGCTTTGTAATTCTTAGGAAGTCCTGTTGTTTCGGTATCAAAAACTAAATACATCGCGTGCTTATTGCATTAAAAAGTGACCTACTAAAATACGAGAAGCATTCAAGAAAAAGGGCTGCTGTTGATAAGAAATGAAAAATGATGAAGGTTAAAATATTAGGCTTTTATTTGCTGCGTTATGCTTGAAATCTCTTCCATCTTATCGTTTTTTATTCCTGGTTTTTTATTGATGTTGTTTGTTTTTCAAAAACAAAAAAGAGATACAGCACGCATCAATCGATTGCTCAACATCATTAAATGGGTGCTTATTGGTTTAGCAATTACCAATTGCTTACGCTTGTTCATGGATTCTGAGGCACAAGCAGTGATTTTACGCGTTCAAGGCGCGTATGGCTGGGCTTATATCTTACTTTCAATCGCGTCTTGTGTTCTCCCACTTTCTATGCTAATTCCCGCATTTGGTAAGCGTGTTAGCTTTGTTTTTTTTATCTCAATAGCCATGCGCTTAGGCTTTCATCTTGAACGCTTTGTAATGGTAATTACCTCTTTAGAAAGAGACTTTACTCCAAGCTCTTCCATCCAATGGGTGCTGCTCTCTCCTATTATCTTTATTGCATTAGGAGCTTTTGTTTGTTGGCTGCTGTTTAGAACACCTGAAAAAGATGCTTATCAAGAAACCATAGACCGTCATTTGGAATAGAATCCTTTGAATAAGAAGATATGCTGATCGCTGCTTACTCGCTATCATTGCATTGCATTCATGAAAGCTATCAAATCATTCATATCATCTTATCCATTTCTTCTCGTTTATGTATTGGCCATTGGTCTTAGGTTCCCTCTTTTTTTGAGTGTGAATTTCAACCTAGACGGTGACGAAAGTATTGTAGGGTTGATGGCGAAACATCTCTTAGTAGGCCAAGAATTTCCGCTGTTTTTCTATGGTCAGTCTTACGGCTTCTCTTTTTTTGAAGTGCTTCCTATTGCCTTGAGTTTCGCACTTTTTGGCGTCTCTAAATTGGCCTTAAAAGGCGCTATGTTGGCTCTTTGGCTATTGGGCGTGTATCTATTCTACAGAACCCTCACTCTTATATCATCCAAAAAATGGTCACCTGTTATCATTACCCTTCTTTTGGTAAGTTCTCCTTTCTTTTACTTGTGGTCTATGAAAGCAAGAGGCGGTTACCTAAGTGGTTTTGTACTCACCTTTTTTGCCAGTTACATCCTGTTTCATAAGGGGATACATAAAAGGGTGAAAACCGGTATTGTAGGAGTTCTCATTGTCTTTATTTATCAAGCTCAAGCGCTTTGGCTGGTAGGTCTTTTGCCTATTCTTTTCTTTCCAATTGTGTTTAAAACCAGTATAAAATCTAAGCTTGCTTTAATCCTAGGACTCATTTGCGCATCACTTCTATTCTACTGGATTAAATTGCCCCTCAGTCATTTTTGGGAACCTCAGGTTCTCGCGCTTGAATTCTTTGAAAACAACAGTTTAGAGAAGGTCTCTCAACTCATTTTCATCAACTTAACTGGGACCTATTTGTATGGAGAATACATTCAACCTTCTGAAATAATTGAAATACTTTCTTGGATTTACATTATAGGTTTAACAAGCCTTTTCGGATTTGGAGCATTTCAGTTTTCAAAAAAGAAATGGGGCTTGAAACAGCTTGGAATTTGGGGTTCACCCTTCATTTACATTGCAGTCGCATTTTTTACAGATGCCAATAACGCGAGGTACTTATTGCCTTTAGGTGTTTTCACACTATTCTCCTTCTTTTTTATTGTGAAAGAAATGAGGATAAACCGATGGATGAACCTTAACATCCTTCTTTTGATTGCATTGGGCAGTGTATCGGTTATTGACTTTAAGAGCTATTCTTTTGAAGAAGATCATGCACAAGAAAAGCTGGTTGTTCAATTGGAAGAAAATGGCATTACACATTTGTTTTGCGACAATGGTTTGCTCCAATGGAAACTGATGTTCTTATCCAATGAAAAGCTGATTGCTAGATATCATTCAAAGAACGATCGCTACCAACCGTATATAGAGGACGTACAAATGACTTGGGAAAAAACTCCAAATCAAAGCGCATACCTTGGTATTTACCAAATGAGTTCTACAGACTCTGCGAGTGGATGCGTAAGAGTCGAATCGCCCTACTTCTATTGCGAAAATCCGAGTCGAGAACTGTTGGAATTTCATAATTTTCAGCTTCTTGAGTAATTGTTTCTGGATTAAAACACGGTGATAAATTGATTCTTTAAAGACGGATGTTTATCAATAGTTCTGCTCAAAATTATTTATCAATAATTCCCTGAAATGTAAGTGTCGAATCAACACTTATCTTTCTAATTATCAGTTCTCAAGCCCCGATATACCGAACTTGAAAAAGAAGTATCTTCGCGCCCAAATTGAACAATCTAAAAGCGAAAAATCATGGCAGAAAATGTTATGGACACGTATCAAGAAGAGTTGCATAATCAAGTAGAACAAGAAAGAGCAGCTGTTCGATTAATAAACCATACGGGATCGTTATTGTACGATCACGCTATTGAACTTGTTATTTACAGAAACCCGCTGGTAGATGCGAGTGTGAGTGAGGTTTTACGTTTGCATGACTATGCAAAGAAAATCGTAAAAAAGGACATCAACATTTTCGACTCTGCCGAGATTGCTGGAATTCTTGTAACAATGGAGCTTGCTCCGGCCAAGCTAGACATTGGCAAACTAACCGCTGAATGGTTGGAAGAAGGTTCGAACTTTGATTCGAAAAAAGCCTTCTTAGAATCTAAAATTGGAAGCTTCACAAAAGCAGACAATAAATCTAACGAACCGAGAGACGTAGTGCTTTATGGTTTTGGAAGAATTGGTCGCTTGGCAGCTCGCGAATTGGTGCGCCAGTTTGGTAGCGGTCAGCAATTGCGTTTACGTGCTATTGTAACACGTAAGGTAGATGATAAAATTCTTGAGAAACGTGCTTCTCTATGGAGAAATGACTCTGTTCATGGTAAGTTCCCAGGTTCTATCATTGAAGATTTTGAAAACAAAGCACTGATTGTAAATGGTCAACGTATTCAGTTTCTTGAAGCGCCTGATTATTCAAACATGGATTATACTGCATATGGCATCAATAACGCCATTATGATTGACAATACAGGAATTCACAGAGATCGCGAAGCATTGAGTGGTCACTTGAAATCTAAAGGTATTTCTAAAGTTATTCTTACCGCCCCTGGTAAAGAAGTACCAAACATTGTTTACGGATTAAATCACAAAGAGCTAGACATTGAAAGCGAAAACGTATTCTCAGCAGCTTCTTGTACAACAAACGCTATTGCTCCTGTATTGAAAGTGGTAAATGACGCTTTTGGCATAGATAAAGGACACATTGAAACAATTCACGCATACACCAACGATCAAAATTTGTTGGATAACATGCATAAGAAAGAGCGTAGAGGTAGATCTGCTGCAATCAACATGGTAATTACTGAAACTGGTGCTGGTAAAGCCATCAATAAAGTACTGCCTTCTTTAGCAAATAAATTTACCGCAAACGCAGTACGTGTTCCAACTCCAAACGGATCATTGGCTGTATTGAGCTTAACAGTTGACAAAGAAACAAGTGTTGAGGAAGTAAACGAAGCAATGAGAACGGCTGCTTTAGAAGGTGAATTGGTGAACCAAATCAACTTCAATATGGATCCGGAATTGGTTTCTAATGATATTATTGGAAACAGCTGTTGTTCTGTTTTTGACAGTAACGCAACGTTGGTACATGGCGACAAACGCAATATTGTGTTGTATGTATGGTACGATAATGAGTTTGGATATACGAAGCAAGTAATTCGCTTAGCGAAATATGTTGCTAAGGTGAGAAGACTACACTATTACTAGAAAGTAGAATCGATTATACAGAAAAGGCGCTCAATGAGCGCCTTTTTTGTTTTAAACTATCACATAGTCTTTATTCAAAAGAGTGTTGAACTTTACAAGATATTTGTACCTGAAGAAAACAAAAAGCCCGCTTTACAAATGTAAAGCGGGCTTTATTATTTGAATTTCAGTTCTTATCTCCCCATTGTCTGGAAGAGCTGAATGTTTTCTTCATAAACAGCAGTCACTTCTTCACCAATACCACTCTGTGGGTAAAGGTTTTTAGTCATATTAGACAATTGCCCAACCATGCTAATAGAGTTTCTTACGTTTGGTAGAACCATTTTGAAGTTCTCATCATCTTGATCAAAGTAATAGTTCAAATATTCCTTTTCTCTATTCAGGAGTTTCATGGCTAAATCGTTTCCTTTTTCATATTGACCAATCTTGTAGTAAGCTTCGATCAATGGAGACATGGTAGGATTGAAAGAGGTATTGCTATTCACCGCTACTTCAACACAACGGTCTAATGCCATTTCAGCACGTTCAAAATCGCCTTTCTTAATAAGCTCATTAGCTAAACGAGAGAAAGTAAACCTAATGTTGGTTACGAAACGTAAGTTGTTCTCATCCATCCATAAGGTAGTATCTTCATATCCACCCCACTCAAAATTTTCTACCATGTTCGCATACATCTTCTCAACATCTGCACTTCCAAATTCGCGCATTGCAGATTGCGGCTTTGGTGTTTTAATTGGAACGAAACGGTAAGCAAAACCTTCTTGTCTGAAATAGTTCTCTAAACCATAGAAAGACTCTGTACCCATTGTGATTGAGAAGTACAATGGTCTATCCCAATTGAAGTTAGAAAGTAAATCCCAAAGCACCATTTCGTTCTTTAAGATGTACGTTTTGGTTTCTTGTCCTTGTCTGTTCTTTCTGCTTGAAGTCCAACGTACTTCATCAACAATATTGGCAGTGTCTGCTTGAGAAACAGTTCCGTTTGCCAAGACTTTCTCCTTATCCACCTTTAAGCTAAACTTACGGGTTGGAATAATATTTACACGTTGACCATCTCTTAATTGTTGTTTCTTACTATCTGTTGATATGAAAGAAACAATGTCATTGATATTGTAATACTTTTCTTGGTCTACACTTGGCACCTGCATAAAGCGAATGGCATCTCTTGTACCTTGGCGGTATTGCTTCATTTCTAAACTAATCGGCAATGCTTCACTGTCGTATGCTGTTTTAGACATTGACTTGATGTACCAGTCTGTATTTAGAAGCATCAAGTTCACCACACGAACATCCGTTCGGTACCCTTCTACCTCTTGCAAATACCACAGCGGGAAGGTGTCATTATCTCCATTCGTAAATAAAATAGCATTTGGAGCACAGGAATCTAAATAGTTACGTGCAATTTCTCTAGCCGTATAACGATCGCTTCTATCATGATCATCCCAGTTTTCTTTGGCCATTACACCTGGAACCAAAAATAAGCTAACCACTGTTAGACCTCCTGCCAATGCACTTGGAGAAATTTTATCTCGCAAATTCACATACAAGCCCATTACACCTAAGCCAATCCATATGGCAAAGGCAAAGAACGAACCTACAAAGGCATAATCACGCTCTCTAGGCTGGTAAGGGTACATATTTAGATAAACCGCAATGGCTAAGCCTGTAAACACGAATAAAAGGCCAACAATCAAGGCTCCCTTCCAATCATACTTGGCTTGTAAGAAAAGTCCTAGTAAACCAAGAATCAATGGCAAGAAATAGTATTTATTATACGCTTTGTGATTTTCTAACTCAGAAGGGTAATTGTCTGTATTCCCCATTCTTCCTTCATCAAAGAAGTTGATTCCAGAGGCCCAGTTTCCATCGGTCAAAGAGTTTTGATCAATGCCATGGCCTTGAATGTCGTTTTGTCTTCCTGCAAAATTCCATAGGAAGTATCTCCCCCACATCCAATACACTTGGTAATTAAAGAAGTAGGTTAAATTCTCACCCATACTAGGCTTATTGTAAATACGTGGCTCTGCGTCTTGTGGGCCCTGGTACCTGACTGGCTTCCCTTCAAAATTTGTCCATGCTTTGTAGGCTTTTATATGGTTCCCTTTCGAGCTCCACATACGTGGGAAAGGCATTGACAATTCTTTGGCATAATTGGGTACAGAACCTTTTCGGTCATCTGCTATCTCATACTTTCCAGTTTCAGCATCTGGATAATAAACTGGTTTACCATCGCTATACATATCAGAGCGGTCAAGTGGGGTTCCCCAATACTGACCGCTACCAAGAGGAATGTCGCCATATTGCT
Organism: Salibacteraceae bacterium; assembly: GCA_965658375.1. Classification (GTDB taxonomy): domain Bacteria; phylum Bacteroidota; class Bacteroidia; order Flavobacteriales_G; family Salibacteraceae; genus CBFHSD01. Next base: position 1,508 of record CBFHSD010000010.1, on the reverse strand, counting down.
CACGTTGCAAGTAAGACAACAGGTTTACCATGTTAGATGGATCATTCTCGTTGATAGGTGTATCTGCATTCGAACGAATCATAATCATCCCAAAAGAAGTGTATCCAATCATGAGAACTGTAAAGCTCAGTATAGAGGTATTGAGCAATACATTCTTTGTTTTTTGCGAATAGCGAATCAAGAAAACAATTGCTGCAATGAGCATAAGTCCAAAAATTACAGAACCCATATGGAATGGGAATCCGAAACCATTGACAAACAAGCGTTCAAATACTGCTGCAATATTTATGACTTGTGGAATCAGAACTAGTTGAACGCCACCTAAAAGAATTATTGATGTAACGAACGCGATGATGAGCCCCTTTTGAGTCACCTCGTAACGTTTGAAATAGTATACAAATGTAATTGCTGGAATGGCCAATAAGTTCAATAAGTGAACACCGATAGAAAGACCGATAACGTACCAAATAAAAATGAGCCACTTGTTACTATGCGGCTCATCGGCTACTACTTCCCATCTCAAAATGGCCCAAAAAACGAGGGCTGTACAGAAAGAAGACATGGCATAAACCTCGCCCTCAACTGCAGAGAACCAGAAAGTATCACTAAAGGTAAAGGCCATAGCACCCACAAAGGCGCTCCCTAACACGGCTGTTAGATTGGCTCCTGTAATTTCTTCTTCGGGAACCAGTTTTTTGGCCAAGTAGCTAATGGTCCAAAAAAGGAATAAAATGGTCAAAGCTGAACACAAAGCAGATAGACCATTGATCATTAAAGCTACGTTGCTTGGAGCAGCAAACATGCTAAATACTCGGCCTATCATCATAAATGTTGGTGCACCTGGTGGGTGACCAACTTCAAGTTTATTTGATGTCGCAATGTACTCTCCACAATCCCAAAAACTAGTAGTGGGTTCTACGGTAGAGAGGTAAACTCCTAATGCAATCGCAAATGATAACCATCCTCCTATGAGATTCAGCTTCTTAAAATCCATATAATCAATACCTTACTTGTGCAGAATATTCTGCTGTGTTCATTTTATAAGCGGGTCAAAGTAAGGCAAAAAAAGAAATTATATTTACCCTATCGTTCAGCTACTTTGTTAATTGCTGAGTTAAACCTTGTTAAGCATTGAGTAAACAGACAAAAGACCCCGGTTTTGGTAGAGTATACGAGACTCAAACCAAACGATTTATCAATAAAGATGGTACCCTTAACACCATAAAAAAGGGTCTGCAGTTCACCACTTCAGATTTTTACCTTGTGATGGTGAACATGTCATGGGGCTATTTCATCTTCATGATTTTCATCGCTTTTTTAATTATCAATAGCTTTTTTGCCGGTATTTATCTCTTGGTAGGAATTGAAGGTCTAAGCGTGCCTCCTGAAGGTTCTTTAGTGGACCAGTTTCTTTATGCCTTCTATTTCTCTTCTCAAACCTTTACTACCGTGGGTTATGGCGCTATTGCACCCAAAGGACATTTGACCTCCATTATTGCATCTCTAGA
>CBFHSD010000009.1:0-65496 GCA_965658375.1 Salibacteraceae bacterium | reverse complement strand
GTTACAATGATTGAAAACCCTGTTGCAGCATTTGGTGCAGATAGTGTTTCATTCCAGACGGTTGTATTCTCTGATTCTTCATTGAACGGAACAACTTACCATTGGGATTTCGGTGATGGAGAAACTTCTAACGAAATGAACCCATTACACATTTACGCAAATACTGATACAGTTGTTTGTTACACAGTTACTTTAACTGTAAGCAATCAGTGTGACAGTGCTACAACTTCAAGAGAAGTTTGTTTAGGAGAGTACTTATCTGTAGGAGAAGTATCTGCAAACACTGCAATCAATGTTTACCCTAACCCAACTCAAGGTAACTTGACAGTTGCGGTAAACACTGCAGGAACTGAATTGAATGTTGACGTAGTTGATCTACAAGGAAGAACGGTAATGACTAGAAACTTCGGTTACGTGTCAGGTCAAGTTCAAAACAACATTGATTTATCTGCAATGGCAAAAGGTGTATACTTAGTTAAAGTTATGATGGATGGTGAAACATCTGTACAAAGAGTAACTTTAAAGTAAGCTCATCATATTAAGAAGAAAGCCCCAGTCAATTGACTGGGGCTTTTTTTTGTCTCAAACGAAGCTAGACAGGAGGCCCATATATGAAAACAAAAAGAAAACAAAAAAGCCTCGAGAATTTCTCGAGGCTTTTTTTATTCTTAAAGGTGAGTGTTTATTCTACAACTTCCTCTTCAGCTTCTTCCTCCTCTTTTTTAGGCTTTAAAGCAATAGGGGCAATTAAGCCCAAAGAAACAGGCACAAAAAATGCCGCTGAAGCGATAACCACAAATACTAGAAATCCAAGAAATTTTGCTACCATAATGATTCTGTTTTGAGTGTTCAAAAGTAACACAATTGAATTCAAAAGAAATAAGGAATATGCTTTTTTTGATGCTTTCAAATCGTGAAGCATCTTATTTTTGTAATACAAAAGATGTATTATGGAATTTAGAGTAGAACGCGATACAATGGGAGATGTAAATGTCCCCGCAGATAAATATTGGGGAGCCCAAACAGAACGCTCTCGAAATAATTTCAAAATTGGTCCATCAGCTAGTATGCCAATCGAAATAATTCATGGTTTTGCATACTTGAAAAAAGCGGCTGCCTATACAAATGCTGAGCTAGGTGTACTAAGCGAAGAGAAAAGAGATTTAATTGCTCAAGTGTGTGATGAGATTTTAACCGGCACATTAGATGATCAATTTCCTTTGGTAATTTGGCAAACAGGCTCTGGTACACAGAGCAACATGAATGTGAATGAGGTTGTAGCAAACCGCGCTCAGGTATTAAACGGAGGAGAATTAGGAAAAGGAGACCGTGTTCTGCATCCGAATGATGATGTCAATAAATCTCAATCTAGCAACGATACGTTCCCCACCGGAATGCACATTGCCGTATACAAGAAGTTGGTGGAAACAACCATCCCAGGAATTGAGAAGCTTAGAGATACCTTAGAGGCAAAATCTAAAGAGTTTAAGAATGTTGTAAAAATTGGCAGAACACATTTAATGGACGCAACTCCTTTGACTTTAGGTCAAGAATTCTCTGGTTACGTGTCGCAGCTCAATCATGGGTTAAAAGCCTTGAACAATACTTTGGCACATTTATCAGAGTTGGCTTTAGGTGGTACAGCGGTAGGTACAGGAATCAATACACCATTAGGCTATGCACCAAAAGTTGCTGATTATATTGCTAAATTCACGGGCTTACCTTTTATAACAGCAGAGAATAAGTTTGAAGCTTTAGCTGCACATGATGCACTTGTTGAGACACATGGTGCACTTAATCAGGTAGCAGTATCATTGAACAAGATTGGAAATGATGTTCGCCTATTAGCTTCGGGTCCTAGAGCAGGAATTGGAGAAATTATTATTCCTGCTAATGAGCCGGGATCTTCTATTATGCCAGGAAAAGTAAACCCTACACAGTCTGAGGCATTAACCATGGTGTGCGCACAAGTTATGGGGAACCAAATGGCGGTTACTGTTGGTGGTGCGCAAGGACATTATGAATTGAATGTGTTTAAGCCTGTTATGGCTTACAATATTCTACAATCTGCTCAATTAATTGGAGATGCTTGTGTAAGCTTTAATGATCATTGTGCAGCAGGAATAGAGCCTAATCATGAGAACCTTGAGAAGAACCTCAATAATTCACTGATGCTGGTTACCGCTTTGAATACCAAGATTGGTTATGAAAAAGCAGCTAAAATTGCCAAGACAGCTTACGAGAATGGAACAACATTGAAAGAAGAAGCTATTCAATTGGGATACCTCACGTCAAAAGAATTTGATGAGTGGGTGAAGCCCCATGAAATGGTTGGAGAGGTAAACATCTAAAAATAAAAAGGGAAGCAATTGCTTCCCTTTATTATTAAATAAAATCATTTCCAAACTGCTCGCCTACCTTGGCCCTTAGCTGTTTTATTTCTTGTTCTTTTTCCTTCCGAATAATCATCAAAGATTCTTTTGTGTCTACCACAATAAAATCATGTAGGCCATCAATGACAGTTACTTTTCCTGGAATGGATTGAACCAGGTTGTCACTTCCTTCATTCAATAGGATTTTATCTCCTACTGCGGCATTCTTTGAAGCATCTTTATCCATTAAGGTATACACAGACCCCCAAGTGCCTAAATCGCTCCAGCCAATATCAGCATTGATGGTGAATACATTGTCAGCTTTTTCCATAATTCCGTAGTCAATGCTAATGCTCTCACAACCATGATAAATGGAATCAATAAAAGCTTGTTCTTCAGAAGTATGATAATGGTCTTTACCCGCAGCAAAAAGTGAATTGATTTGGGGAAGGTCTCTTTCGATACTTTGCAGAATAGTTTTTAAACTCCAAACAAACATTCCAGAGTTCCAACTGAAGTTTTCTTGAGAAATGAATTCTTTGGCTGTGGCCAAATCCGGTTTCTCTCTAAACTGTTTTACTTTTTTGATTTCACCTTCTCCCATTTCAGATTCAATGTAGCCGTAGCCTGTATCTGGTCTTGAAGGAGTAATGCCCAAGGTGAGCAAATCATTGTTGTTGGCTGTGTGTGCCAAACATTTTTTCATGACCGTTTCAAAAGCTGCTTGTCTTAAAATAAGATGATCAGCAGGGGTAATGATGAGATTCGCATCATCTGCAATTGCGGCAATTTTGTGAACAGCATAAGCGATACAAGGAGCCGTATTCCGCATTTCCGGCTCTAAGAGTACTTGGTTTTCGTTGAGTGCTGGCAATTGTTCCAAAACCAAATCTTTGTATGCCGCATTGGTAACTACTAAAAAATTCTCATCATCTACAAAAGAAGAAAAACGCTTGTAGGTTTGTTGAATCAGGGTTTCTCCAGTACCAAGGAAATCTAAAAATTGTTTGGGTAGGCTTTGTTTGCTTTTGGGCCAGAAACGGCTTCCAACGCCTCCTGCCATAATAATGCAGTAATTCTTCATATGCTCTTCTGTTCGCGTCAAAATTAGGTGGCTATTGGTTATAATAAAGTACAATGAACTTTAAATTTTCATATTCTTTTCACTTTGGCAATACCAGCGACAAGGAACTTTTTATGACTCAATAGCTCAGTACACACAAAACGCGTTCTTCGCTTATGACCTTTAACAAAGCTCCTTCCATTCTCAAGTTGAAATTTCACACCTTCTTCCAGATCTTGTAATAGCAGAGAAGGCGCAGAGTCATGAATACTCAAAGCACTGATCAAAAGAGGATCAGCACAACTTGACGCCTTTGGGCTGTGAACATGTTTCTCAAGCGCAATCAATACATTTCTTGGAAAAACTGATGCATCCACCACGGGTTTCAATAATTCAGAGAATATGTGCTTCCATTCACTGCCATGGGGCTTTACTTTTCGTCCAAATTCTTTGGTGCATTGGTAATGGGCTATTTCGTGAATAAGGGTAATAAGAAAGGAATATGGGTTTAAGTCATGGTTCACACTTATACGGTGAAATGCGCCTTCTGTTCTTGGAGACCGGTAATCTCCCAATTTAGTTACTCTAGCTCTTGAAATGGTGAGTTGTAAATCTGGCTGATAACACAAATCTGCAGCATAAGCAACCGCATTTTCTGGAACATAAGCTTTCAACTTTTCTTGAAAAGCTGCTTTGTCCATTATTTCTTCTTTTTATCCCAGGTTGGACATGGTGGAGTGCACTTGTTCTTTTTAAAAACCGAACATCCATGAAATGAGATACTCATCAACAGAATGAAACCGATAGCCGCAATTTTTTTTGCCATATGCATTGTCAGTAGATATTTATAGTCAAGTCTTGTACTTCTTGTGATATCCTCTATTTTCGCTTCAAATATCTCCAACTTTTATGAAATACCTATTTGGATTAGGGCAATATTTAAATTTATTGGGATTGGTGCTGAGAAGGCCAATTCAATGGCGTCCTTTCTTCAAGAGAGTATTTGTAGAAATGAACTTGCTCGGGATAGATAGTTTGCCAATAATAGCGGTTATTTCTGTGTTTATGGGTGCTGTAATCACTATCCAAACGGCATCTAACATAGATGGTGGGTTGATACCCGCATACACCGTAGGTTTTGCGACACGTCAATCAGTTATTTTAGAGTTTTCGCCCACCATTCTTGCACTTATTCTAGTTGGAAAAGTTGGCTCTAGCATTGCCTCAGAGCTTGGAACGATGAGAGTTACAGAACAAATAGATGCCCTAGATATTATGGGAATCAATTCTGCCAACTACCTCATATTGCCAAAGGTGGTGGCTTGTGTACTCTTTAACCCTTTCTTAATAACGATTAGCATGGCATTGGGAATTCTCGGAGGCTATGTTGTATCCGCTTGGACGGGCCTCATTACAATTGCAGATTATGAATTAGGCATACAACTAGATTTTAGACCTTTTCACTATTCATATGCCATTGCCAAGACCTTAGTTTTTGCTTTTATCATAACAAGTGTTCCTGCCTTTTTTGGTTATTACGTTAAAGGTGGATCCGTGGAGGTAGGAAAGGCGAGTACACGTTCTGTAGTAGTAAGCAGCATTGCTATACTTATCAGCAATTATTTCATCACCAATTTGATTCTGATTTAATGATTGAAGTTCAACAATTAGATAAGTCTTTTGGAGATAGAAAAGTGCTGAACGACATCAATTGCACCTTCGAAAAGGGGAAATGCAACCTCATTATTGGGGCCAGTGGCTCTGGTAAAACCACACTTACAAAATGCATGGTTGGTTTACTTCAACCTGAGCAAGGCAAAGTGCTTTATGGCCAGCAAGACTTTCTTGGATTGAATTTCGATGAACAAAAATCGATTCGTCAGGAGATAGGTTTTCTTTTTCAAGGAGGTGCATTATTCGATTCGTTAAGCGTAGAAGAGAATATTCGTTTTCCATTGCAGATGTTTACCAAACAAACTGCTGGCGAGATGAATAAGCGCGTGGACTTCTGCTTAGACCGTGTTCAGCTAAGTGATGCACATAAACTTTACCCTGCCGAGCTTTCTGGTGGAATGAAAAAGCGAGTGGCAATTGCAAGAGCTATTTCAATGAATCCGAAATACCTGTTTTGTGATGAGCCAAACTCTGGCTTAGATCCACAAACAAGCATCATTATTGATCAATTGATTGCAGAGATCACCCATGAGTTTCAAACCACAACTATGGTGATTACTCACGATATGAATTCTGTTCTCGAGATTGGTGATAACCTCTTTTTCATTTACAAAGGAGAGATGTGCTGGACCGGATCTAAAGAAGATATCTTAACTACGGAGAATAAGAACGTGGTGGACTTTGTATACGCTTCTAAGTTTATGAAGAAGCTACGAGATCAATCGAGAAGATAAAGCAGCTTTAAAAATTTTTAGACAAAAAAAGCCCCTGTCATTTGACGGGGGCTTTTACTATTTTATGATGTTGAGATTACTCAACGATGATTTTCTGAGAACCTCTGTTCCCGTCTTCATCTTCTATGCTTAAGAAGTAAACTCCGTTTGTTTCGTTTGTTAAATCGATACGAACGTTAGAGCTACCACTTACAGTTACGTTTTTAGTAAACACTGTCTGTCCTACCAAGTTCGTTACTTCAATTGTGTAAACACCTTTCACAGCGTTTGCAAACTGAACGTTTAACTCACCATTTGTAGGATTAGGGAATGCAGATACAGCAGCGCTAGCTGACAATTCTTCAAATCCTGAGATAACGATACCTGATTCTACAGTTTCACAACCATTGTCATCAGTTACAGTTACAGAGTGTGTTCCAGCTCCAAGACTAGCACTAGATCCAGTTTCAGCGTTAGACCATAAGTAAGTGTAAGGCTGAGTACCACCAGAAGCGATGATAGAAGCAGATCCGTTGATGTCATCTGTAGATACAGTTGCAGTCAATTCACTAGGCTCATTTACAGTAAATGATTCTGTTGCCTCACATCCGTTATCGTCAGTAATAGTAAGGTCATAAGTACCACCACCTAAAGAAGCAATGTTTTCATCTGTAGAAGTGAATCCACCAGGACCAGACCAGCTGTATGTGTACGTTGGAGTACCACCAGAAACTGAAATGTTCACAGCACCGTTGGCATCACCAAAGCAATCCAAATCGGTTGTTGAACCTGAAGATAAAATCTCAGAAGGCTCAGTAATAATGTAAGTTTCAATACCTACACAACCACCAGCACCTGTCATGGTAACACTGTATGTTCCAGCATCTAAGTTAGAAACAGAGTTTCCAGTAGTTCCGTTAGACCATGCAAAACTTTGAGCAGCAGCACTGTTTACAACGATGCTACCATCAGCGTCTCCGTTACATGTTATGTCTGATACTGCATCAGAATCTACAGCAGGCCCACCTGTGTTAGATAAAGAAACTGGAATAGCAGTAGAGCAGTTGTTGTTATCAGAAACAGTTACTGTGTAAGAACCAGCTCCTAAGTTACTCTTCATTGCTCCAGTTGTTCCATCAGGCCATGTGTAAACATAAGGTGATGCAGTTGAACCAGAAGCAGCCAAAGAAACCATACCGTCTGTACCACCACAAGAAGGGTTAGTAGAAGAAAGGATAGAACCTGTGATGTTTGGACATTGAGTTCCAGCAACGTTCAAACGAATGAATGGGATACCACCACCTGTTGTAAAGAACCAAGTACCAGAGTTGTCAGGATCAACAAAAACAGTTTGAGGATCGGCTTCTGAAGTAAAGTCAGTTACTGCCCACAATACAGAATCAGAGAATGTTTCGAAAGTAACGATGTAATCTCCCGCTGTTAAGTAAGTATCAGTAATATCGAAAGTTGTCCACTGATCGATATCATTTGCTGTTAACGTAATGAATGTTCTAGAAACTACAGGTGTAGTTAATGTAGCATCATAAATGTGAAGAGAAACAATCGCACCAACTTGAGTGCTTCCTTGGAACAATACATCAATTGATTTTGCTGTATCTCCACGGAACAAACGGAACATTGGCCCGATTTCGTAATTCTGTCCAGTACCGTACCATCTACCACCACCTGTGTATACATCATTATCACGAGCATATACTGTATCAGAAATAGTAATTGTTTCAGAAATCGCATTGTCATTGGGCACATCATCCGTAGAGTCAGAAGTTGCAATGAAATCAAGATCAAAAGTACCTGTACCCATATTGAAGATGGTGTAAGGTGTAGTTGTTACAGAATCCACAGACCCTGGAGTTGAAGTAACAGTTCCTGAGGAAACAGTGAAAGTATTTCCTAAAGGTGTTGTAATGTCAACATCCATTCTCGCATTTGGCTGAGAAGCAGAACCTCTGTTAGACATGATGCCAGCAAAGTAGATTGAATCTTCCATTGCTTGTTCTTTCGGGATCACCGTGTAATGATTGGCATGCCCAGTATCAAATGTAGAGTGATATTGTCTTTCGTTCAATACCAAATCATTGTCAGGAGCAGACATTACAGTAATATCATCTACCATAGCATAGTAGTACCCAGAACCATTTGTGTTACCATGAGACTCAACACCGTCAAAGAATAATTTCATTCTTGCGTTGTTTGAACCACCAATAAAGCTAGACACATAGTTTGTGTATACTGCATCAGTGTGAGGAGAGTTTGTTGGAGTTCCAGCAGCGTCACCATAAACTAATACAGAATCTGGCCAAGTTGTTCCACCATCACTAGAGAAAACCACATAAAGGTCAGAAACGAATCTTCTGTACTTCACTTCTAAACGAATCAATACTTCGTTATAGCTACTTAAGTCCATTACTGGAGAAATCAATTGACCAGTGTGTGGTGTTGGCGCAGGACCATTCCCCATGTTTGTTGAGCTTCCACCATTATCTAAATAGTCAGAATCAAAAATTACGAATCCATTAGCTGTTGTTGTAGAAGCGATCGGAACTGTTCCTCCTGCTCCAGGGTTACCTGCATAAGCACCTTGTGAACCAAGTGTGTTCGCTGGAGAGGTATTCACCCCTCTATACTCCCAAACAGCTGCAGTTGGTGAGCCTTGGTTGGTCCAAGAACCATTTGTTCCGTCACCGGCTAAACCGTTACCGAAAGTTTCGTGATAAAGTGTGTCGCCTGCAGCAGCTATAATAGGTCCACCATTTGCACGTATAGACGTGGCATTAGATGTTGGAGCTAAATTGCTTGGCTGGCTGAAATTAGCTATTGGTTCAATAGGGGCTCTTTGCACATTTTGCGCAAATAAAGCTGTTCCTGAACACAACGCTAATACCGATAGTAATAATCTCTTCATAATAGCAAGTTCATTTAAAATTTACGTCCAAATATAATTTAATTATATGCTGAGGGCAATGTTTAGAGGCAACAATAAAAAAAGCTCCAATAAAATTGGAGCTTTTCGTAAAAAAATATGGTGTTTACTTAGCTTTCATACGCCTCCATTGGCAAACAGCTACATACTAAATTCCGGTCTCCGTAGGCATTGTCAACACGTCCAACAAATGGCCAGAATTTCACATCCTTTAGATAAGGTAAAGGATAGGCCGCTTTGCTTCTGGTATATGGAAATTCCCATTCATCAGCAGTTACAACCTCTGCGGTATGCGGAGCGTTTTTCAATGGATTGATTGTCGCATCCATTTCGTCATTCAAAATGGCTTCAACCTCTCCGCGAATGGCAATCATGGCTTCGGAAAAACGGTCTAGTTCATCTTTTGATTCACTTTCAGTCGGCTCAATCATGAGGGTTCCTGCAACCGGGAAAGAAACCGTAGGAGCGTGGAATCCATAATCAATCAATCGCTTTGCGATATCTTCCACTTCAATTCCTTTTTCTTTCTTGAACATTCTGCAGTCAAGAATCATTTCATGCGCAATACGGCCAGCGTTTCCTTTGTAAAGCACAGGGTAGGCACCTTCTAGTTTACTCTTTAGGTAATTCGCATTTAAAATAGCGTACTTGGTTGCGTTCGTTACACCTTTTGTTCCAAGTAATTTAATGTAGCCGTAAGATATCAATAAGATCAATGCTGAACCAAATGGCGCTCCAGAAATAGCAGCAATTCCGTGCTCTCCACCTGTTTCAATTACTGGGTGCTTGGGTAAGAATGGAACAAGGTGTTTTACCACACCAATAGGTCCCATTCCAGGGCCACCACCACCGTGAGGAATAGCAAAAGTTTTATGCAAGTTGAGATGACAAACATCAGCGCCAATAAAGCCTGGAGAGGTAAGTCCTACTTGGGCATTCATGTTTGCCCCGTCCATATATACTTGGCCTCCATTCTCATGGATAATATCCATGATTTCTGTGATGCTTGCTTCAAATACTCCGTGAGTAGATGGGTAAGTAACCATCAATGCAGAAAGCTCATTGCTGTGTTCTTCAGCTTTAGCTTTTAAATCTGCAACGTCAATGTTTCCTTGTTCATCGCAGGCTACAACAACTACCTTCATTCCTGCCATAACAGCTGATGCTGGGTTTGTACCATGTGCCGAAGAAGGGATCAAGCAAATGTTTCTCTGTTCATCTCCTCTTGATCTGTGGTAAGCTCGTATCACCATCAACCCTGTATACTCGCCTTGTGCTCCTGAGTTTGGTTGGAAAGACATATCAGCAAATCCGGTGATTTCTGATAAATCTTTACCGAGTTGATCAAGCATAATTTGATATCCTTGAACTTGAGTTTTCGGTACAAATGGATGAACGTTTGCAAATGCGGGATTAGAGATTGGGTAAAGCTCTGTTGCGGCATTTAATTTCATGGTGCAAGAACCCAATGAAATCATACTATGCATTAAGCTCAGGTCTCTGTTCTCAAGTTTTTTGATGTATCTCATCAAGTCACTTTCGCTTCTATAGCTGTTGAAAACAGGGTGTGTCAAATACTCAGTAGTTCTAGCCGTACGAATGATTTCGTTTTCAGCACTCGCTTCCAACTGAATAGAAGCTTTACTCGCTTCGGCAAAAATGGAAGCCAAAGTTTCTAGTTCGCCTTCTGTAACGGTTTCATCCAAGCTAATGCTTACGCCATCTTTGGTGTAGAAAAAGTTCATTTTATGCGCTTCAGCTACTTGGCGAATGCTGTTTAAAGTGGCATTATCTGTAGCAAGTGTAATCGTGTCGAAGTACTCTTCTGTAGTTACCTTCAATCCGCCTTTACTCAATGCGTTGGCCAAACGTTTCGTGTTGCTATGAATTCTAGTAGCAATATTTTTGATACCACTTGCTCCGTGATAAACGGTGTAGAATGAAGCCATGACCGCTAAAAGAGCTTGAGCAGTGCAAATGTTAGATGTTGCTTTATCTCTTCTAATGTGTTGCTCACGTGTTTGAAGCGCCATTCTAAAGCCTGGCTTTCCTTGTTTATCTATGGAGGCCCCAATAATTCTACCTGGAAGGTTTCTTTTATACGCTTCTTTGGTTGCGAAATAAGCTGCATGAGGTCCACCGTATCCCATAGGAACTCCAAATCTTTGTGTAGATCCAAATACACAATCAACACCCCATACTCCCGGTGCTTCAAGCAACGCTAAAGACATAATATCTGCAGCAACGCTTACACTTAGGCCAACGGCTTGACAGTTTTCTGTAAAGCTTTTGTAGTTGTACACTTCACCGTTGGACGCTGGATATTGCACAATAGCACCGAAATAAGATTCGTCAGCAGAGAAAGTCTCATGATTTCCGAATTCGATCTCAATTCCTAATGGCTCCGCTCTTCCAATAAGTACATCTTTTGTTTGAGGGTAAACTAAGTCTGAAACAAAGAATTTATTTACTCCAGCTTTGATTTGCTTTCTACTTCTTGAGTGAAAGAACATCAACATGGCTTCTGCTCCTGCAGTAGATTCATCTAGCAATGAGGCGTTTGCCATTTCCATACCTGTAAAATCCATCACCATGGTCTGGAAGTTCAAAAGCGCCTCTAATCTACCCTGAGCAATTTCTGCTTGGTACGGTGTATATGCCGTGTACCAACCTGGGTTTTCGAGTACATTTCTACGTATGGGTGCTGGCGTAATTGTGCCGTAGTATCCTAAACCAATGTATGACTTAAACGATTGATTTTGAGCTGCGAGCTCTTCAATGTGTTTGTCGTATTCAAACTCAGACATTGCAACGTCAAGGTCGAGTTCTTTCTTCAATTTGATGTTATCCGGAATGGTCTCGTAAACCAATTCCTCAATGGATTTTACTCCAATGGTGTTCAACATCTCTTGTGTGTCACCTTCACTAGGGCCTATGTGGCGTGTCTCAAAGCGTTCGAATGCCATGATTATTTCTTTTTAAAATGTTGTTACTATAACACGTGTTTCGGTAAAAAGTTGGGGCGCCAAAAATGCACAAAAAGAATGAGTTAATGAGCTATAATCCTATCTTTGGAAGCCAATTTTTGACCTATGAATTCTCCGAATTTTTTTTTCTCGATCACCTTATTCATGTTCACTTTCTCTGCGGTTTTCGCGCAGGGTAACACAAGAGTTGACCACCTTGAGCCAGAACAGGCTTTAAAACTGGTTCATGCACATTTAGAGGTTTTAGACCAAAAGTTTGCTCCCACTTATTCAGGTAAAGATTCATTAGTCTTAATTACTGGGAAGATTTTGGTAGGTCAAATTGGAGAGAAGTACCAAAACTCTTTCGAGTTCATTTCTGTGAATAAAAAGGGGAAAACGAAACAGCGTTTTTATGAAACTGACATCGTCTATGCCGTTTATAAAGCCGATGGAACCGAAGAAATTTGGTACAAGTATGATGAGCAAAAGGGTTTTAAAATGACGCAAGAGGAGATGAAGTATTTCATTTACGGTGCTTTTGAAGCTCAAGAAAACTTTAATTCAAATGCAGTTGGTTATTTGGGAGGAGCCTACGGTATTCTCATTGGATATGCCGGAAGCGAGAACTTCTTTACTTTCTTAGCTCCATTCTTTTATGTGGTGACAGTTGGAATTTCCTCTTCTACAGTAACTATTGATGAGAACGATACCATGGCAATGAGAAACTATCAGGCTTATATGGCCGGTTATCAGCAGCATGCACGATCTAAAAAAATGGTTTTGGCAGGCTGGACTAGTATGCTAGGTACTGCGGTTGGAGTAGGAATGGGGTCATTAATTAAATAGATTGGGTTTTTTTAAAACATTTCTGCTCTATGGGAACATCTATGTTGTTGTTCCAATCTTAAGTTTGTTTTTTTCCACTCAACTTATTTTCAAGGGTAACTTAGAATGGAATAGTGAAGCCGCTTTTTTGCTTGGTGGCAGTTTAGCTCTTTATCCAGCCCACCGGATTTTGAGTGTGTATCTAACCCAAAAACCTTACAGACTAGAACGCTTAAAAGCATTGCAAAATGTGAAGCTTTTTTTGCTCATTCCTGTTGTTTCTGGCGGCCTACTCGCTTTTTCTGCCTTTCTTAAATTGAATGAGTTGAATTTGTTCCTCCTCGTTTTCTTGATGTTTTTATCTGTAGCGTATAGTGTTCCATTCATTCAACTGAACGGGAGATGGTGGCGCTTAAGAGATGTACCTTATATAAAGGTGTTTGTGGTCTCTTTAGTGGTTGTTTTGTTGACTACTTATTTGGCTATAAGTGCAGAATTCCAGGTGAATGTGCACAAGCTCATTCTGTGGTTGTTGGCCCAGTTTTTTTTCATCCTTGGCTTAACCATACCCTTTGATGTGAGAGATTTTGATATCGACTCAAAGAATGGAACTAAAACTCTACCCGTATTATTTGGAAAGGAATTGGCATTAAAAATTGCCACTGCAAGTTTGGTATTTTACGAATTATTTTGCTTCTCTATCTACGTACTTTTTCCAGAGCTCCCATTTACCTATTTCATCGTGCTTTTACTGAGTGGCTTTTGGTCTACCCTATGGCTAAAAAATATAAAGTCGAGTTCAAAAGAATTGTTTTTTACTTGGGCCTTTGAGGGAGCCATAGTTTTGCAGTTTCTACTTCTTTTTGCTGCTTACACGCTCAATCAATAGTCGGTTCTACTCATATTTAGGGCAATGATGCGCTGAGACTTAAAGTATTTCACATCCAAGGGAATGTATTTGTGTTGTGCCAAAAGAGACAAGAAATCTGGCAGGCTTTGATTTTTTGTTGGAGTGAACCAGTTGTAAATAGGGTACAGCCATTTAAGCTTCACCTTTTGAGGATTAAAGTCACTTACAATCAACTGGCCCGATGGTAAAAGTAGCCGGTCAATTTTATTCAGAAGTGCCACACATTCTTTTTGGCTAAATAGGTCTAGAATAAAGGGAAGATGAATAACATCAAACCGCTCCTTGGTATCCCAATCGAAAATATCGGAAACCAGCAATTGACAGTCAATGCTTTGATCTTCACTTTCAATACTTTCTTGACTCAGCTTTTGCATTGCTTTGGAACGATCAACCTGAGTAAGCTTAGAAGGAGCACATCGCGTGAGTACTTTCTTTAAAAGGATTCCGCTTCCTCCCCCAATGATGAGATGAGAAACACTGTGCGGACAGTCCAATAGAAAATGTTCTTGCGACCGATCAATGGCATCTCCAAAAGCCAGAGATTTTAAAAGGTCGTAATGTTTTGCTATAAATTCAAACCGTTTATGCGTAGGCAATGTCAAGTGCTTTTTTAAATGCCGAAATGGCCTTGTTCAATACCTCATCTGTATGCGCGTCAGAAATAAAGCCTACTTCATAGCCAGAAGGGCCAACATAAATGCCTTGCTCTAAAAGTGACTTATGTAGTTTTCTGAACTGCTCGCTCATTTTATTGCCGTTAATGCCGGTAGCATCCGCAACGCGTTCATCAGTAAAATTAATCCAGAAAATTGATCCAGAATGTGGCATGCTAAAAGTATATCCCTTAGACTGTGCATAGGAGACTATTTCTTTTGAGAAAACTTCCGTTTTCAAAGCGAGCTCTTCATAGAATAGTGGTCTCAAACATTCACTCAATTGAGCAATTCCTGCAGCCATTGCTACGGGGTTTCCGCTCAGGGTTCCCGCTTGATAAACAGGGCCTAGCGGAGCTACTTTACTCATCATTTCTTTAGAAGCAGCATAAGCACCAACAGGCATACCGCCACCAATTATTTTCCCGAAAGAGAGTATGTCTGGCTTCACATCGTACAAACCAGCAGCTCCCTCAAATCCTACTCTAAAACCACTAATTACTTCGTCAAAAAATAAAAGGATGTTTTCTTCATCACATACTTCTCTCAAAAAAGTCAAGAATTCTTTATCCTGCAATAAAAGACCATTGTTCGCAGGAATGGGCTCTAGAATAATACAGGCAATTTCATTTTTAAACTTGGCAACAGCTTCCTTGACTGCCTCTTTGTTATTTAGAGGAAGCACAATAGTTTCTTGAATCACAGAGTCTGGGATACCCGCACTAGAACTTGTTCCAAAAGTGGCCAATCCAGAACCGGCATTTACCATTAAGGCATCTACGTGTCCATGGTAACAGCCCTCAAACTTGATAATCTTGTTTTTGCCCGTATACCCTCTTGCCAAACGAATGCCACTCATTACTGCCTCGGTACCTGAGTTTACAAAACGTATTTGTTCTATGTATTTGTGGTTGCTAACAATCAGTTCGGCTAATTCATTCTCCAACTTGGTAGGAGCGCCAAAGCTCATGCCGTTGGCTACTGTCTCTTGCACTTTAGAAACTACTTTTTTATTTGCATGGCCAAGAATAAGAGGTCCCCAAGAGCAGCAAAAATCGATGTAGGTGTTGCCGTCAACATCTGTCAATTCACATCCTTTGCCTTGTCCTATGAAAATGGGTGATCCGTCAACACTTCCAAATGCTCTTACTGGAGAGTTTACACCCCCGGGCATAAACTGCTTTGCGTCTTCAAATAATGCGTTCGATTGCTCTCTTGTCATAATTGTTGCCTTTCAAAATTGTAACTTGGCGGCCGTAAAAGTAACGTTTGCGAATTGTACTTGTTTCAATCAAATATGAATTACACTTATTCTTTAGAATTTGCGCAAAAAATGGACGAGAATGATCCACTGCGCAAATACAGGTCGGAGTTTCTTTTTCCTCAGCACAAAGGGCAAAATGTTGTTTACTTAACTGGTAATTCCTTAGGTCTTCAGCCTAGAGCGGCTAAAGCGGCCTTGCAGCAAGAATTGGATGATTGGGAAAAATATGGTGTTGAAGGACATTTTGAAGCCAAGAACCCTTGGTTTGGGTACCATGAGATGTTTGCGGCACCATTGGCCAAACTTGTAGGAGCAAAAGAAGAAGAAGTGGTAGCAATGAATGGCTTGACTACCAATTTGCACTTATTGATGGTGAGTTTTTACAAACCTCAAGGCAAACGCGCCAAAATTTTGTGTGAGGGGAAAGCCTTTCCAAGCGATCAATATGCTCTGGAGACTCAGGTAAGATTTCACCAATTGAACCCAGAAGAAGAAATTGTTGAGCTCTTTCCAAGAGAAGGAGAACACACCATACGAACAGAAGATGTTCTTTCAAAAATTGAACAAGTAGGCGATGAGCTTGCATTGGTGATGATTGGGGGAGTCAACTATTATACTGGCCAGCTTTGGGATATGAAAACCATTACAAAAGCAGGACATGACGCTGGCGCAATTGTAGGTTGGGATTTGGCACATGCAATGGGAAATGTACCCATGCAGTTGCACGACTGGGGAGTAGATTTTGCTGCTTGGTGTTCTTATAAATACCTTAATAGCGGTCCGGGAAGTGTTTCTGGAATTTACGTCCACGAAAAACATTGCAAGAATCCAGACTTGGTTCGTTTTGCAGGCTGGTGGGGTCATGATAAAGAAACACGCTTTTTGATGGAGAAAGGGTTTCAGCCTATTCCAACGGCAGAGTCTTGGCAGTTGAGCAATGCGCCTGTATTGGCCATGGCGGTGCACAAGGCATCTTTAGATTTATTTGAGGAAGTAGGCATTGATCAACTCAGAGAAAAAAGCATGAAGTTGACAGCTTATTTCGAATACGTATTGCAAGAAATATCTGATAAATACGAAAACGTCAATTTCGAAATCATTACTCCGACAGACCCTAAGCAGCGTGGTGCGCAATTGTCTGTGCTTACGCATGGGGCGGGTAAAGAGCTGTTCAATCACCTTTCAGAAAATGGGGTCATTGCAGATTGGAGGGAACCAAATGTGATACGTATGGCTCCAGCCCCAATGTACAATAGTTTTGAGGACATTTATCGATTCGGACAAATTTTAGAATCTGGCATATGAACGCAAACCTTTTAGATATTGAACTGTCTTACGACAATCCCTTTCTCATTTTCGGAGTGTTGATCGTGGGTTTTATCATTGTAAGAATGTCAATCAAAAAAGGGAAGGTTCACCCTAAAGGGGGAAGGTATTTTAAGAAGAAGTGGGACTAGAGATCCCTTAAAAAGGTATTGAATTATGGAAAAAGTTATCGTTGTTGGAGCAGGGCTAGTAGGTTCTTTACAGGCCATTCTACTTGCGAAAAAAGGTTTTGAAGTAGAGGTGTATGAGCGCAGACCAGACATGCGCCAAGTAAAACTTCAGGGCGGAAAATCCATTAATTTGGCATTGAGCACACGAGGCTGGAAAGCTCTAAAAATGGCAGATGTGGACCAACGCATCAATGCCATTTCTATTCCCATGTACGCGCGTAAAATGCATGCGGTTGATGGAACCCTAACGGAACAACAATACGGGAAAGAAGGTCAAGCCATTTATTCTGTGCCAAGAGGAGAATTAAACAAGCAATTGTTGCTTGAAGCAAGTAAGTATGAAAATGTGTCTTTCTTCTTTAATCACAAGTGTTTAGATGTAGATTTAAAGAGCAAAACAGCAACATTTCAAGACAAAGAAGGAAACGTAGTCACAACTACCAAAGCTCGAATTTTTGGAACAGATGGTGCTTTTTCTGCGGTGCGGAACCGCATGATGCGCACCGACCGTTTTGATTACAGCCAAACCTATTTGAAGCATGGTTATAAAGAGTTGCTTTTGCCAGCCAATGAAGATGGGTCTCATAAATTGAGTGCGAACCATTTACATATTTGGCCACGTGGAGAATATATGCTTATCGCCCTACCTAACCTTGATGGAAGCTACACTTGTACGCTGTTCTTTCCTTACGATGGGAAATACTCTTTCAACTCATTAAAAACAGGACAAGAAGTAAAAGACTTTTTCAAAGAGGTATTCCCAGATTTTTACGAAATGATGCCAGATGTTGATGAAGAGTACTTCCAAAACCCAACATCAAGTCTATGCATTATCCGTTGCGAACCGTGGAATTTTGATGATCAAATAATGCTCATGGGAGATTCAGCACATGCTATTGTTCCATTTTATGGGCAAGGTATGAACTCAGGGTTTGAAGACTGTGCTGTATTTGCAGAAATGCTCGAAGAATACGGAGATGATTGGGAAGGCTTATTCAGAGACTTCGCTAAATTGAGAAAACCAGATGGAGATGCAATAGCAGATTTGGCATTGCAAAATTACATTGAGATGCGCGACTTGGTTGGTGATCCGATGTTCTTGTTGAGAAAGAAGATTGAAAACAGGATTTATGACAAGCACCCAGATAAATGGATGCCTTTGTACAGCCAAGTTACCTTTAGCCACATTCGCTACAGCGAAGCCTTGGCCACTGGGAAAAAGCAAGATAAAATCATGGCAGAGGTGATGAAAACACCAAGCATTGAAACCCTTTGGGATAGTGAAGAGATAGAGAGTAAAATACTTTCTCAACTGTAACGTTTTCAACCTATGAAACAGATTGTCCTTCTTTTAGCGGTGCTTTTTACGTCCACTTTCGGGTTCGCTCAAAAGAAGAACGCCATGTTTGAATACAATAAATCTAAAAAGGAAAAACCTTGGGCCTTTCCAAGTCCTGAGGTTTTTGCTCCTGGAGGATGGCAATTTGGAATTGGCCTTACTTCTACCATTTGTTATCAAACCATAGACCTAGGTGCATACACGAGTGAACCAGCCTTTGAATGGCCTGGTTTGGATCTTGAATTTGGGCGCTATCTCAATTTCGGCCGAGGGTTTCTGATTCATTACCTCGATTATTCCATTGGCTACAAATCTATTCGCGGAAGAGAGGTCTTAAGCGGTCCTTTTGAAGGTGAAAGTTCATTTGCAGATAGAGGCCTGAATGTAGATGTGAACTTTAACAACGTTATTTCAATTACCGAGTTAAACTTTATTCAAAATAGCATTGGCGTAAATGCAGATTATGCCTTGGCGCGATCTGCTCCAATGGCCGAGGGTTACCCTTTAGATGCACAAGCTCCCAGCGACTTTATAGCTCAAGTGCATTATAAGTTAGGGCTAGGTTATTTGATGGATTCTGATAGAGCAATCGTGATTAGTCTAGAAACCCCAATTTTCAATATCACGCCAAACCAAGGAGATTACCTTTCTAGAATGGTGCATTTTAACACCCCATTTAGCACCGTCATTCTCAAGGCTAACATTCTGCTGTTCCGTTTAGGGCCAGTAACTTGCCCGCCAGTGAATCAGGCTGTAGACCCCAACGACTTAAAAAAGAAAGACGAGACTAAATAGCTTTTACAAAAGGGTTGTTCTGTTTTTCGAACCCAATACTTGTCTCAGGCCCATGTCCGCAATACACCGTATAATCATCGGGTAAGGTATACAGTTGGGTTTTTATGGCCTGCTCCAAAGTAGCATAGTCGCCTCCAGGTAAGTCGGTTCTCCCAATGCTTCCTTGAAACAAACAATCTCCAGCAATCACAAACTTACCTCCATGATGAATAAACACAATATGGCCAACACAATGCCCGGGTGTAAAACGCACCTCTATTTCCTCGTCTCTAAGTAACAATGGTTCTCCCTCTTTAATAAAGAAATCTGGAGCTTCTACTGGATCAAAATTTCCAAAACCGTAGAGTTTTGCAGAAGGCTGTGCCATGTTCAAGGTATATACATCTTTCTCATGGCACCCCATTGGAATGTTCCATTTGGCTCTTGCCCAATCTGTACCAAACACATGATCTAAATGACAATGTGTTTGAATAACGCCTTTAGGTTTTAAGCCGTGGTGGGTGATGTATTCGCTGAGCTCATTTCTTTCTTCAGAAGAATAACATCCAGGGTCAATAATATAGCACGACTTATCGTTTGCCTCAAGAAGAAAAGTATTCTCTTGAAAACCGTTAAAGGTGAATTTTGTTACGTTTATCATGAATCTAAGGAGCTTTAGTCATTCTGGGCAATTTGAGTTTCCTTCAACAGGGTTATTTCGTAAATTGCCGCCAATGCAGTTGTCGGTGATCAAAAGTACGTTATCACTCTGTTTTGTCTTCTTTCTTGGCATTTTGATTTCTCAGGCTCAATTTTACCGTGGGTCTTACCAAGAATATGGCAAAAACAGGTTGCAATATCAAGAGTTTGAATGGAAACATTCAGATTTTGAGCAATTCAATGTCTATTATTATGGCACTGGGCGGTCACTCGCTGAATACACATCCGAACGCACATTAGATCTTCTCAAAGTTTTTCAGAAAAGACTCGACTTCGGCTTAAGCGGAAAAGTGCTCATCATCATTTTTAACAACCATTCAGAATTTAAGCAAAGCAATGTTGGCTTAGAGACAGGAGAAGATAAAATTGGCGGTGTAACCCAAATTCAAGGAAATAAGATGTTCATCTATTTTGATGGCGATCATCAAAACTTTGATGAACAGTTGCGCAATGGTTTGACACGGATCTTGCTCAATCAATTCATGTACGGAGAAAGTTGGCGAGAAGTGGCAAAAAACAACACCTTGCTCACCTTGCCAGAATGGTATTTAAATGGTCTAGAATCTTTTGTTTCTCAGCCTTGGAGTGTGCAAACCGATGATCAGGTGAGAGACATCATCATGAATCGCAGATTTAAGAAGTTCAATCGTTTATCTGGCGATGACGCAACAATGGCGGGTCATGCACTATGGAATTACATTGCAGAGGTGTACGGCACTGAGGTTATTCCCAATGTGTTATACATGACACGCATTAGCCGTAGCGTTGAAAGTGGTTTTTTGTTTGTCTTGGGTGTTTCTCTTAACAACTTACTGCTCGAAGCGGGTGAGTACTATCGCAATAAGTATGCTTCAGACGAAAAAAATCGTTTGGTTCCCCCAGAACCAATTAGCACACGGGTAAAAAAATCGCGTGAATACATGAGGTTTAGAGTGAACCCTCAAGGCGATAAAGCGGTATGGGTCACCAATGAATTAGGACAATACAAAGTATGGTTGTATGATGCCGAAAAAGAGAAGCGCAAACGGATATTGAAGGGCGAACATAAGTTAGACCGCTTAGTTGATGAGAATTACCCTATTGTAGAATGGCATCCCAACGGAGAGGAACTGGCCATTATCAATGAAAAGAAGGGCGAAATATGGTTGAATACGTATTCCTTTATTGAAAAGAAATGGAACAAGAAACAGTTGAGGCGATTGGAACGCGTCATTAGTTTTAGCTATTCTCCGGATGGAACCCGTATAGCCCTTTCTGCAATAAACGGAGGGCAAAGCGATATTTACGAGTATAAGGTGCTTACAAGCAGTCAAAAGCAATTGACAGACGATATTTATGATGATCTGGATCCGCGTTACATGAATGATCCTACCTATCGTATTCTCTTTAGTTCTAACAGAACCACAGACTCCCTGATGCCTGAGGGATTACCGCCTTTTGGCAAAACTTTCGACCTCTTTCAATTCGATCCAGAGCTTGAAGATCAGGTGGTACAATTGACGAAGACCCCTTACTTTAATGAGAGTCAGCCTTTTGGTTTGAATGAAAAGCAATTCTTTTTCTTAAGTGATCAAAATGGAATTGTGAACCGTTATTTGGGGCAGAGAGATAGTGCTATTAGCCATATTGACACCACCATCCATTACCGTTATTTTACCAGTGCGCAGCCAGTAACCAATTACAAGAGAAACATTAAAGAGCATTTTGTAGAACCTTCTGCCGACCGTATTTCAGAGATACTCTATGTAGATGGTAAACATAATTTTTACTTTGAGAGTATAGCAGCGCAAAAGCCTTTGGATGCTTTGGCATTAACGAGCTATTTCGAGTTTCTTCGAGGTAGAGATGGAGACGAATCGGGTGTAGAAATTCAACCCAAAGAAACTGCCATTGAACAGAAGCCAACCTTGGAAGAGGGAGAGGTAGATATTCTGAATTACCAATTCTCTTCAGAAACGGTAGAAGAAAATTCGAATACGCCTCAACCTGTGGTGAATGCCAACCAAGTAGCGCTTAAAAGCGATCCTGATGCGATCATTAAACAGAATGTGCCTCAGGCTCCAAAGCCAGAAGGCTTCAAAATGCCCCTCATAGAAAACTACAGGGTAGCCATGCGCGCCACCCAGTTAACCACCCAGTTTGATTTTGACTTTGCCAATCAACTGTATCAACCTTTTAACGGAGGCCCATATGTGCCACCAGGAATGGGCTTGGTAACTAAGGTTTCCATTTTTGATGTTATGGAAGACTACAACTTCGAAGGGGGAATGCGCCTGTCTTTCAATGGAGACAATACAGAGTTCTTTTTCTCTTATACCAACCGAAGAAAAAAAATAGACAAGAAGTATACTTTCCAAAGACAGGTCATTGTGCAGCCCTTTGGAGATTTTGGTTTGGGTAAAATGCAAATCCATCAAGTAAAAGGCGAGTACAATATTCCGTTTAGCGAGGTGTTTGCTCTAAGGGCAACTGCAAGTGTTCGCAATGATCAGCAAGTTACACTCTCTACAGATCAACAATCTTTATTGACACCCGATGCAATGTCTTGGTGGCTTGGTGGTAAAGTTGAATTTGTCTTTGATAATGTGAGAAAACTAGATCTCAATTTGTGGAGTGGAACACGTTGGAAAATTTTTGCAGAGCGTTACCAAGTCGCTGGTGCTCCAGAAACAGATATCAACATTATTGGCTTAGATTACAGAAAGTATATCAAGATTCATAGAAACTTCATTTGGGCGAACCGGCTCTCTGCGAGTTCTTCTTTTGGCTCTCGTAAGCTGGTATACTATCTAGGTTCTGTAGATAATTGGATGCTGCTTTCGGACCGCCCACGATTTGACTTTTCTCAAAATGTGGCAAGCGATCAGAATTACATTTGGCAAACCATTGCCACTCCTTTAAGAGGATTCCCACAGAATGTGAGAAATGGAAATAGCTTTGCTTTGATCAATTCAGAGTTGCGTTTGCCGCTGTTTCAATACCTGTTAAACAAGCCTATTAAGTCAGATTTAATACGTTATTTCCAAGTAGTTGGTTTTGGTGATATTGGCACAGCTTGGACAGGTTGGAACCCATACAGCGATGACAATTCCTTTAACATCAAAACCTATGATACTGGCCCAAACGGTTCACTTGAAGTACGAGTAAGAAATCAAGTAGATCCTGTTGTAGGCGCATATGGCTTTGGGCTTAGAGCTAAAGTGCTCGGATACTTTGTGCGTTGGGATTATGCTTGGGGTGTAGTGGATGGTATTGTACAAAAACCTTCTAGTTTTGTATCTCTAAGTCTTGACTTTTAAGCAAGAACTATGCGTATGCAAGAAATCATTATTTTAATCATAATTGGTCTAGCGGCCGGTGTTCTTAGTGGCATGTTTGGTGTTGGAGGTGGTATTATTATAGTGCCAGCCTTGGTCTTTTTTTTAGGGATGACGCAACATGAAGCGCAAGGAACAAGCCTAGGACTTATGCTGCTTCCTATTGGTATTTTGGCAGCCATGAATTACTACAAATCAGGAGCGCTGGACATTAAAGCAGGACTCATTATCGCAGGAGCATTTGTTATTGGTGGTTTTTTTGGGTCAAAGCTATCTCTCTCAATTGATGAAGTGTTACTCAAGCGCATTTTCGGAGTGTTGATGCTGGTAATTGCCGTGCGCATGATCTTTTTCTCAAAATGATAGATTTACCAAAAAGCATTCTGAAAAAGGCTGAACTGATTTACAGTCAACTGCAAGATTGGAGAAGGCACTTGCATCAAAACCCAGAGCTTTCTTTTGAAGAAGAGCATACCAGCAAATTCATTCAAAGCGTTTTGCGTGATTTAGGGGTGCAGTTTAAAAGTGGTTTTGTGAAACATGGCATTGTTGCGAAGATTTCTGGCAAGCAAAGTGGTGATCAAAAATTAATCTTGAGGGCAGATATGGATGCTCTTCCCATTGAGGAAAAAACAGATCTTTCTTTTAAAAGTACACAAGAAGGAGTGATGCATGCTTGTGGTCATGATATTCATACCGCTTGTTTGTTAGGAGCCGTTTCCATTTTAAATGAAATGCGACATACATTTTCGGGTAGTATTGATTTTGTATTTCAACCAGGAGAAGAGCTTTTGCCTGGTGGTGCTAAACTCATGTTAGAAGAGAAGGCCATTGATTTGCATGCCATGGCTATTTTGGGGCAACATGTAGAGCCAACATTACCAGCAGGTAAAGTTGGCTTTCACTCAGGAAAATTCATGGCCAGTTGCGATGAGCTGCACATCTCTGTCACGGGAAATGGAGGACATGCAGCCACACCACATAAAATAAATGATACAGTCTTGGCTTCGGCTCAACTCATTGTGAACCTACAGCAAGTGTGTTCTCGATTGAAACCAACAGATGAAGCTTCTGTGCTTTCTATCGGCTATGTGAATGCCGCTGGGGCCACCAATGTTATTCCTAATCAGGTAAGCTTGCAGGGAACATTCAGAGCACTCAACGAAGAGTGGCGTTCAACAGCACACAAGCACATATTGCGCATTGCAGAAGCAACTGCAAAGAGTCATGGAGTAGAGATTGATATGGATATTCGGAAAGGCTATCCTTCTGTTTTCAATCATCCTGCCCTCACAGACTCCTGTAAAGACTATGCTAGGGAATTGCTGGGTGAAGTGCATGTTGTTGAGGTTCCCCAGAGAATGGGTGGTGAAGACTTTGGTAATTACTCTCAAGCAATGAAAGGCTGCTTTTGGAGATTAGGAGTGGGGCATGAAAACCAAGAGAATCATGGCTTGCATTCGAATAAGTTTAACCCAAATGAAAAGTCTATGCTCACAGGTAGTGCCCTAATGGCTTATTTGGCGATTCAATTATTAAACGAGAATAAAGATTAAGAAATGAAAAAAGGATTGGGCTTAATAGCACTGTTGCTTTTAGTGTTGACCTCTTGTGATTATGAGAAGGCAGAAAAAAGAAAATTACTTGGTGCTGAGGTAATGAAGGTTCATGATGAGGTAATGCCCCAAATGGCGGATATTAACCTGCATTTAGAAAACATTGAAGAAGAGCTGGAAATGATAAGTTCTGATACCATCGGTGCAGATGAAGCAAGAATTATAGCGTTGAAAGAAACCAAAACTTCTTTAGAGTTGGCAAGCGATGGCATGAACAATTGGATGATGAATTTTAAGCTGCCAAGTATGAAAGTGAAGGATGACGAAGCCATTGTTTACTTGAATAAAGAGCTGGTGAAGATTACACAAGTAGCGATAGATATGAAAGCTGCTATTATTAAGGCAGATACTTTATTTGAAGGCAAAGAATAATGTCATGAACCAAATGAGATTCCCGATTTACTTAGCACTAATGAGTACCGTTTTGTTCTCATCTTGCATCAAAGGAGTTCAAGAAAAAACAGATTTACCTGTCTTAGGGGGAGAAGAAGCTTTAGTGACCAATGAAGATGGTAAGCCACAAATAGATACTCTTTACCCAGATTTAGCTTCTTTCGAATTTATGAATCAAG
Source organism: Salibacteraceae bacterium (assembly GCA_965658375.1). Classification (GTDB taxonomy): domain Bacteria; phylum Bacteroidota; class Bacteroidia; order Flavobacteriales_G; family Salibacteraceae; genus CBFHSD01. The sequence goes on along the minus strand of CBFHSD010000009.1, from coordinate 40,278 downwards.
ACAGCCAAATAGTAACTGGAGAATTCTACAATGGAAAAATCTATGTAACCGATTTCTTCTTCACCTCTTGTCCAACGATTTGCCCAAAAATGACAAAGCAAATGTTGCGCTTATACGGAGCGTTTGAAACAGATGATCAAGTCTATTTTCTATCACATTCTATAGATACACGTAACGATTCTGTTCCTAAACTTAAGGCATACGCTACCAAACTAGAGGTAGAGGCGCCTAAGTGGAACTTTGTGACAGGCAAAATGAAGCACATTCAAGCTATGGCAGAAAAGTACATGGTAGTAGCTGGTGAAGACGATGCAGCACCAGGTGGATACATGCACAGTGGCCATTTTGTGTTGATAGATGGCAACCACAAAATAAGAGGATACTACGATGGAACCGTAGAACAAGATGTGGATCAGTTGGCATTAGATATTGAACTTCTCAAGGAATTAGAAAATGCACATCGCGAATAGACTTAAAGTAATTGGTGGCGTAGCAATTTTAATTTTGATTGCCATTTTCACACGCACGTGCACGCTTCCGGGAGATAAATCGGCAGAGCTGTATCAAAGCCAATGTGCCAACTGCCATATGGATGACGGAAGCGGCTTAGAAGGCTTAATTCCACCATTAAATAATGCAGAGCGTTTGAAGCAAATTAAAGATCAATTTGCTTGTGTGGTCTTTTATGGAAAAGAGGGAGAATTACGCGTAGGTGGCGCCTCTTACAATGGCAAAATGAATGGAATGCCTCAATTGAGTTCAGAAGAAATTGCCTCTATTTCGAGTTACGTATATTCTACCTGGGCTGATGATCGTGGATTGTCGGTAAAACAAGTAAACGAACAGGTGGCAAATTGCCGATAATTTGCTTTCAATACAGAATTGAATAATTACATTTGTTGCTATAAAATATGATAACAATGGATCATTCTAACGAGCACGAATCAAATGAAAATAAAAGTTTAGCAAATCAAATGTTGGACGAGACAATTACAGGTGGAGCTATGTTTTACATTGTAGCAATATTGCTTGTAATGTCGCTCATCATGTTTGGAATCATCTACTAAACCAAATACAACACATTCAAAGCTCCGTTTTTCGGAGCTTTTTTGTTTTTAAACCTTCCGTTTATCATCATCCGGGAAGCTGTAGGCTTTCCTTCACAGTTTAAGTAATTTATTATGAAATCAACAATTAAGAATTTCACTTTTACCTTGATGGCGCTGGCTTTCGTTGCTTTTGGCAATACAGCATCTGCGCAATCAATCACCAAAACAGCCCAAGATGCCAATGGCTACACCTACACTTATGTAGAGGGCGATCCGATGGACGTTAAAATCTATACACTTGAAAATGGATTGAGCGTTTATTTGGCAGAGAATCATGACGAACCTCGCATTCAAACCTTAATTCCTGTTAGAGCAGGTTCAAAGTTTGATCCTTCAGACAATACAGGTCTTGCGCATTACTTAGAACACATGATGTTCAAAGGCACAGATATTCTTGGAACCTCTAATTGGGAAGAAGAGAAAGTGCTACTTGAGCAAATTTCAAATTTGTACGAAGCTCATAAGGCAGAAACAGATCCAGCTAAGAAAAAAGCCATTTATGCGCAAATAGATAGTGTTTCTAATGTGGCTTCTGGCTTTGCTATCCCCAATGAGTACGACAAAATCATCTCACAAATAGGAGGTAAGAGCACCAATGCATACACAAGTTTTGAAGAAACGGTGTACATGAACAACATCCCCGCAAACGAATTAGAGCGTTGGGTTAAATTGGAATCTGAGCGTTTTAGCCAATTGGTGTTGCGCTTGTTCCACACAGAGCTAGAGGCTGTTTATGAAGAATTCAATATTGGTCAAGACAACGATGCTAGAAAGCAATACTTCGCTTTGTTAGACGGCCTATTTCCAAGTCATCAATATGGTCAACAGTCTACTATTGGAACAGCAGAGCATTTGAAGAACCCAAGTATGGAAGCTATCCATAATTATTGGGATACTTACTACCGTGCAAACAACATGGCGGTATGTTTAAGTGGAGACTTTAAAACAGAAGAAGCAATTAAAATTATTGCAGATAACTTCGGTTCATTGCCTTCAAATCCAAACATTCCAACATATACTTCTGTGCAGGAAAAGCCAATTACTTCTGTTATTGAAAAACATGTGTATGGTCCAGAAAGAGAATCAGTAATGATTGGCTTTAGACTAGATGGTTATGGCAGTGAAGATGAGTACTTAGGAACTTTGTTAAGCGAAGTGCTGAGCAATGGAAAAGCCGGATTGATTGATTTGGACCTGGTACAAAGTCAAAAAGTATTGGATGCCGGAGCAAGCATGAGCGCTATGAACGATTATGGCATGTTCTACTTAATAGGAACCGCCAGAGAAGGTCAAAGCCTTGAAGAAGTAAAAGACTTGCTTTTGGCTGAACTTGAAAAAGTGAAAAACGGTGAAATGGCAGATTGGATGTTAGATGCCATCAGCAACAATTTCCGTTTAAGTGAAATTCGTCAAGCAGAGAGCAATTACAAGGTGTTTAATATGGTAGAAGCTTTTATTAGCGAACAACCTTGGGAGCAAACAGTGAAGTTCTTAGACAAGGTAGATTCTTACACGCAAGAAGATTTACAAGCCTTCGCCAAAGAGAAGTTTACCTCAAACAACTATGTAGTGGTTTACAAAAACACAGGGGTTGATTCATCTGTGGTGAAAGTAGAGAAACCAGAAATTACTTCTGTTCAAATGAACAGAGAGGCTACATCGAAGTTTGTGAATGAATTCAACACATGGGAGAGCGCAAAACTGAATCCTGTATTTGTTGATTTCAATGCGGCATTGAAACAAGAAAGTTTGAATGAAGGAATTGATTTGGCTTACATTAAAAATGTAAACAATGAATTGGCTCAAGTAGTATACGTGTTTGAAATGGGAAGAATGCACGATAAAGAGCTTCCTATCGCTGTAGACTACCTGGATTACTTAGGGACCGACAAGTACACTTCTGAGCAATTAAAGCAAGAGTTTTATAAGTTGGGATTGAGCATTGGAGTAAATTCTGGAGAAGAAAGATGCTACGTTTCATTGAGAGGACTAGATAAGAACTTGGAAAAAGGAATTGAACTTTTAGAAGAGCTAATGGCCAATGCGAAAGCAGATGCAGCAGTTTACGAGCAGTTTTCTGCCGGTCAAGTAAAAGAGCGTTCAAATGCCATGTTGAGTAAAAACAACCTATTATGGGGAGGTCTTTATCCTTTTGGTAAGTATGGAACAGACAATCCAAATAGATATGTATTGAGCAATGAAGAAATGCTCTCTATGGATCCAGAGGCATTGGTAAAGAAGGTTGCCAAGCTTTATAACTATGAGCATACAGTGTTTTATTATGGCCCACGTGAAATGAAAGAAGCAAAGTCTTTGATTGTTGAAAACCACAAGATGCCTAAGAAAGCACAAGCTATTCCTGAAATGAAGAAATTTGAGGAACAAGCAACAAAAGAACCAGTGGTATATTTCTTAAACTACGATATGGTTCAAACCAATATTGTAATGCTTTCTAAAGACCAACAATTTGATGCGAAGTTGATGCCTCAGAGCGAGTTGTTCAATGAGTATTATGGTTCTGGATTAAGCTCGGTAGTTTTCCAAGAAATTAGAGAAGCAAGAGGTTTAGCGTATACGGCTTTTGCATCTTACTCAGAGCCATCAAGAGCAGATCAAAGCAATTATGTTATTGCTTTTGTTGGAACCCAGGCAGACAAAATGAAAGATGCCATGAAAGAAATGAAGCGCATTTTGGATGATGTTCCCCAAATTGAATACCAATTTGAAGCATCTAAGCAAGCGATTCAAAGTAAAATTGAAAGTGAAAGAATTATGAAGTCTTCTATTTTCTGGACGTACATGGCCAACAAGAAAATGGGGCTTGATTATGATTACAGAAAAGACATTTATGAGTTTGCTCAAAATGCCACTCTAGAGCAAATGGATGAGTTTTTCTCTAAGCATGTTGAGAACAAAACCTATGCGATAATGGTCATGGGGAACAAAGAACTTCTAAATATGGAAGAGCTTGAAGCACTTGGCAAAGTGGTTGAAATTCAAGCAGAAGATTTGTTCAACTACTAAGAAAGAATCAGTTATAGTTACTTAACAAAGCTCCGGGAAACCGGAGCTTTTTGTTTTTATACCTTTCGGTAATGAAGAGCTTCTTTTTGTTTTTATGCTCATTTTGTTTGGCATTACAAGTTTTGGCTAAAAGCAAAACAATTCATGTTTATGTTGCTTTGTGCGACAATGAAAATCAAGGAATTGTTCGTGTGCCTGAATCTCTGGGCAATGGGCAAAGTCCTAGAACCAATTTGTATTGGGGCGCATTGTATGGAGTAAAAACCTATTTCAGTAAAAAGTCAGACGATTGGGTTTTTATAAAAAGCATTCCGCTCTCAGAGGGATCCAATATTCTTGAGCGTATTCTTTTTAAACATGCAAGCGAGGATGTTTTTCTATTGGCAGATGCCTATAACGGGGCCAAGATCAAAGAATGCACCATAGACTTTTTAAAGGCTTCCAATCATCAATTGCCAATCACTATCACAGAAGGAACTCAAAAGCTCTATTTTGGAGGAAAAGCAGATCTCTTGGCATATGTAGGTCATGATGGACTCATGGAGTTTGATGTGGCTATTTATTTCCAAACTCTGGAGCCAAGTTTAGAACCTAAAGAAGTGATTATTCTGGCTTGTTATAGCAGGGATTTTTTTAGTCCACAAGTCAAGTTGGCACAGGCTAAACCCTTGCTTTGGACCAGCCATCTAATGGCTCCAGAAGCTTACACGCTTGAAGCAGCTTTTGAAGGTTGGATACTGAATGAAAGCGATGCCCAAATAGAAGAACGTGCAGCACTATCCTACCATAAGTATCAAAAGTGCGGGATCAAAGGAGCCCGAAATCTATTTGTTTCTGGGTTTTAAATATCGGAGGAATCAATTTTTTGATAATGTAATGTCACTGCCATCTGCGCTCTTTTGATTGAGCGTGTATTTCATGTTTTGGTAATTCCAATGGTTGTAGTATTCATCTTCACAGCTTGAGGCTCCGCTGCAGGAATTGCACACTTCAGAAGTAATTTCAAGGGTGTAGTTCAGAGCAATGCTATCTTTTTGATAGATCTTTTGAATAGATACGATGTAGTTGTATTCATTCAAATCAAAGTCTTCAGAAAACAAGTTGGAGATCAGCATGAAGTCAATCTTTCGATTGTTCTCATTCAAATAAGGATCTAATGCCACCGAATCTATTTTTTCATAAGAACCGTTAGTGCGTATAAATTGAACTTCAGTAAGGTCTTCTTGGGTGAATTCTTGACTCGGAAATTGAAGTGTGTAAGGCTTACTGTCAGAAATACAGCCTATTTCGGTACAGTTGCAATTGCAGGATTGGAGAAGGAGAATGAGTATGGGAAGTCCCCAAGCACAAAGTTGATTAAGAAATTTCATAGGCATCATTTAAATGATTGAATGTCAGATTGGGCTAGGAGTGTATCCGCTAACTACTCGTTTCGCTTGAATCTTCGCTTAAAGGTAAACTCTTTTTCGCGTTCGTTAAATTTTCCTTTTTTGTCTGCAGCAATCATTGCAATGCCAGCTACAATTGGACCGTAGAAAAAGATGTAAACACCCTGAAAGTTAATGATCTGAAGGTAACTAAACAAAGTCACAATTGAGCCGAGAGCAATGAGTATATAACCCATTATCGTGTTGCTAAATGTAAAATGCAGCCTGTTTTTTAGCCGTTCCATAAGCTTGTTCAAGTAATGGTGATCTGCTGCTTTTAAGATTTGCTTGGCCTCATTTTCAGAGAAGCCTTTTCTTTCAAGATGGTTTTTAATGTTGGCGTTGTTTTCCCCTTTTTCTTTTGCTTCAATAGCTTCTGCAATAGCGTTTTTGAGCTTTTCCATCAGTCAAGCTTATTGGGTATGGTTACTATTCATAACAGAAAATGCTGGAGTGGCCTTTCCACTAAAATCAAACAAAGCCTGATTTTCCCACGGTGAGGCATCTGTGGCTTGCGGGCCTTTCCATGCAATCAGCTCTCCACCCCAATACGCATAGCCAATGGTTCTTTCAGAACGGAGACAAAGCATTTTTATACGGCTTAATAAAGCTGCTTGGCCTTCTGGTGTGGCGGGATAATCTGGCAGGATGAGGTGTTCGTCAAGTCCAACAATGTTGTTTGTAAAATCGTTCCAATCAAGAGTGAATGGATATGCGGTTTCTGCAATCAAGATATCTTTATTGAACTGTGTGCTCAAGTTTGTGATGGTGTTTTCAAGCTGAGCAATCGATTTTCCATGCCAAATGGGGTAGTACGAAAGGCCAATAACATCATAATCCAACGCTGCAAGCTCCCCAAAAAACCACTCAGAGTTTTCAATTCCAGCAAAATGCAGCACAATTTTGCAGTTGCTATTTGTAGCACGCACTGCGTCTATTCCACTTTGCAACAAACCTTTGAATTGTGGCATGTTGGTCGTAGTTCCCTCAGGATGCAGAATGCCAGAGTTTATTTCGTTTCCAATTTGTATAAAGTCTGGCTGGATCGCATCCATTACCTTTCGCGTATAAGTGTATACGCTGTCTTTAAGAACGCTGTAGGGCAAACCTTCCCAAGCTTGAGGCGTTTGCTGTTGTCCGGGATCGGCCCAAGTATCTGAATAGTGAAGGGCCAACCAAATGTCAAAGCCAAGTGCTTTTGCTCGTTCAGATAAACGATGCACTTCTGCTAGGCTAGAATGCACCTCATTTGGGTTCACCCAAAGTCTTAAACGCAAGGTGTTGATGCCGTTTTTTTGGAGGAGCTGTAAAAAGTCATGCTCCATGCCATTGCTGTCGAGAAAAACACCGCCATCTCCCTCAATTTCTGGATAGCTGGAAATGTCCAAGGAAGAAATAAATGCCACTTCTTCTTCTGGTAGAGGGTCGCTCACAGAAGTGTCTTGCTTTGTGCATGCACACAAAACTGAACAGATAAGGAAAGCTGACATGTATGTGATGCCCTTCATTCGTTGTTCAAAGTTATACAATAAGAAAAGGCAGCAACAGTTTAACTACTGCAGCTGCCTTCCTCAGGATTTCAGGTATGTCTAACGTATCACATTCTCTTTTATCTCTTCTACTACTTCTGGGTTTAGAAGGGTAGAAGTGTCTCCTAAATTGCCCATATCATTGGAAGCAATTTTTCGTAGAATACGTCTCATTATTTTTCCAGAACGTGTTTTGGGTAAGCCACTGGTGAATTGAATTTTATCCAATTTGGCAATAGGCCCAATATGCTCAGAAATAATTTGATTGATTTCTTTGCGCAAGTTGTCTTGATTTCTATCGCCACCAGATTCTTTCAAGATCACATAACCGTAAAGGGCATTTCCTTTTACATCATGCGGGTAACCCACTATTGCAGATTCTGCCACGGCAGGATGTTCATTAATGGCATCTTCAATAGGTGCTGTACCTAGGTTATGGCCAGAAACAATGATTACGTCATCTACGCGGCCAGTAATTCGGTAATAACCAACGGTGTCTCTCAATGCTCCATCTCCAGTGAAATACTTATTCTCATACGCACTAAAATACGTGTCTTTATAGCGTTGATGGTTCCCCCAAATGGTGCGCGCCATAGAAGGCCATGGGAATTTGATACACAAACGTCCATTGACTTGTTTTCCATCTATCTCTCCGCCATTTTCGTCCATAAGAGCCGGTTGTATGCCCGGTAATGGAAGGGTTGCATAAGTTGGTATGGTAGGCGTTACAAACGGAATAGGAGAAAGCATAATTCCCCCAGTTTCTGTTTGCCACCAGGTATCTACAATAGGGCTTTGTCCTTGTCCCACATTGTCGTTGTACCAGTGCCAGGCTTCTTCGTTGATAGGTTCGCCAACAGTACCGAGTACTTTGAGGGAACTCAAATCGTATTTGGTGACATGTTCTAAATTTTCTTTGGCCAAAGCGCGAATTGCCGTTGGTGCTGTGTAGAACTGGTTCACCTTGTGTTTTTCTACAATTTCCCAGAATCTTCCAAAATCTGGATACGATGGTACCCCTTCAAACATAACAGTTGTAGCTCCATTACATAATGGGCCGTATACGATGTAGCTGTGCCCAGTTATCCAACCAATATCTGCGGTACACCAATAAACTTCTGGGTCTACATAGTTGAATACATTTCTGAACGTGTAAGCCGTGTAGACCATGTAACCACCACAGGTGTGAACCATTCCTTTGGGCATTCCTGTAGAACCCGAGGTGTAGAGGATAAACAATGGATCTTCAGCATCCATGATGGTTGGTTCGCACTGCGCATCTGCTTGATCTAATAAAGGTTGAAGCCAATGGTCTCTTCCTTCTTTCATTTGAATGTCGCTGTTGATTCTCTGCGCTACTAAAACACTTTCTACGCAAGTGCAGTCTTCTAGGGCTTCGTCTACAATCCCTTTTAAATCAATGGTTTTTGTGCCTCTGTAAGAACCATCAGAAGTGATGACCATTTTGCAGCTGGCATCATTGATACGTGTAGAGAGGGCGGTGCTAGAAAAACCAGCAAACACCACTGAATGGATAGCACCAATGCGCGCACAAGCCAACACAGAAACAGCCAATTCTGGAATCATAGGTAGGTAAATACACACGCGATCGCCTTTTTCAATGCCTTGTGCTTTTAACACATTGGCAAATTTGTTTACCCTTTCAGAGAGCTCTCCGTAGGTAATGTGTTGTGCTGCTTCGTTTGGGTCATTGGGTTCAAATAAGATGGCTGTTTTATCTCTCTTGGTAAATAAATGCCTGTCAATACAATTCTCTGTAATGTTGAGTTGAGCCCCTTGAAACCACTTTACTTCCGGTTTGTTGAAATCCCATTCCAACACTTTGTCCCAGCGCTTGCGCCACACAAAATGCTCTTCGGCTATTTCTGCCCAAAAGTTTTCGGGTTCAATCACAGATTTTCGGTAAACTCTAAAGTATTCTTCTAGGTGTTTGATATGATAATTACTCATGTATTTCTGTTAAATCTGATTTGTAATGGAATGTATGAATTTTTCAAGAATTGACTCTTGATTGATGCCATTTCATGGCTTAAGAAATCCGTTAAATTAAGTTTTAAAGAGAACAAACCCTCATCTGAGTTTAATTGAGTTTTTGTTGATTTCTGAACCTTAAGCATAAAACTATAAGACCAACTCAGTATTAACCCCATTAAACCAAGTTTTTGTTGACTCCATTTCTAATGGTGAAACACTTCAGATTGCTGGGGTATAAAAGCGTTATGAATAGTGCGCAGAATTGATGGTTTATTAATTCTTGCAATCAAAAAATATTCAGCTCCTCAGTTCACATCGGCTTTATTTATTATCAGTAATAATATTGAACGCGATGCTTCATTGAGCTTTGTTTCTCCTTTGGTTTTTATAAATATCTCAAGAGCCATTCAAAGGTTGAGGCCAATATCTTTCTCGGATCTTTTTTTAAACCCAAGAAAGCCTGGCCTGTTTTAAATTAGACAATGACTCATTAATAAAGGTTAATGAGAAATATAAAACATATAAATTTTCAGACATGCTTAAAAGGGTACATATTTGCCCGAAGAAAAATTACAATTAAAGCATGGAGAACACATCACAACCTGTAAAAATTGCAGTAGCCAAGGGCGATGGAATTGGTCCGGAAATAATGGATGCCACACTAAGCATCTTAAATGCAGCCGGAGCAAACATTGATCCTAAATTTATTGAATTAGGAGAAAAGGTTTACTTGTCAGGAAATACCTCAGGTATTGAGAACAGCGCCTGGGATGTCATAAATGCCTACAAAGTAATTTTTAAAGCACCAATCACTACTCCGCAAGGGAAAGGCTATAAAAGTTTGAATGTAACTTTGCGCAAGTCACTTGGGCTTTTCGCTAATGTGCGTCCGGTACAAGCGTTAACTCCTTATGTGCCGAGCAACTTTCCAAACATGAATCTTGTTATTGTACGAGAAAATGAAGAGGATTTATATGCTGGAATCGAGCACAGACAAACACAAGATGTTTACCAATGCTTGAAACTCATTACACGTCCAGGAACAGAGCGTATTGTGCGTTATGCTTTTGAGTATGCGAAAGCATATGGCCGTAAGAAAGTGACCTGTATGGTAAAAGACAACATCATGAAAATTACTGACGGTCTTTTCCATAAAGTCTTTGATGAGATAGCGGTAGAGTATCCAGGAATAGAAAATGACACTCAAATTATTGACATAGGTTCTGCACGATTAGCTGCCAACCCAGAGAACTATGATGTGATTGTAACGGCAAACCTTTACGGAGATATCATCTCAGATATTGCTGCTGAAATAGGTGGGTCTGTTGGGATGTGCGGTTCAGCCAATATTGGGAAAAATATTTCAATGTTCGAAGCCATTCATGGTTCTGCACCAGACATTTCTGGAAAAGGAATTGCGAACCCATCTGGTTTGATCAACGCGGCCGTTTCGATGATGGCGCATATTGGTCAGCCTGAGGTAGGAGCCAAAGTGAAAAATGCTTGGCTAGCAACGCTAGAGCAAGGTTTCCATACCGGAGATATCTACCAAGAAGGCGTGAGCGTGAAGAAAGTAGGTACTAAAGAATTTGCAGAAAAGGTGATTGAAAACTTGGGCAACAAGCCAAGTATTTTGAAACCAAGTGAATTGGAGCAAGGTGGCGGAACCATTACTATTCCAGATTACAATAGAGGATCTGAAAAGAAAGACTTGGTTGGTATGGATGTTTTTGTTGACTGGAAAGGAGACAACCCTGATGAGATTGGAGATGCTTTAGCTTCTATCAATTCACCTTTCATTCGTTTAAAAATGATTACCAACAGAGGGGTGAAAGTTTATCCTGACGGATTGGATGAAACCTATTGTACAGATCATTGGAGATGCCGTTTTGTAGGAACCGATGCTGCAGGAAGCAAAGACTTGCAATACCAGAAAATCGAGTTCGCGCATGCATTGACATTGTTGAATGCTTTGAACGAAAAAGGATTTGATGTGATAAAGACAGAAAACTTATATGAGTTTGATGATAAACGTGGTTTCTCTTTAGGACAAGGAGAGTAATATTTAGGTTTGATTGCAGATTGAAAGTGCATTTGCCACTATGGCAGGTGCACTTTTTTGTTTTTGCAACGTCAGGGTAAACGCCTAAAGTGTACTCAATGCAATGTTGGAATTCTTAATCAATTCATTCATTGCTTTGTGAAGAATGAAAGTGTCTCTGTGTCCTTTCACCGCTCGTTCTATGGTAGTGGTAACTGCACCCGTATTTTTATTGGTGATGATGTAAAACCTGATATCTCCCTCCTTTGGTCTTTCGTATGAGGTTAAAGGTTTGGTAGATTCTATAATACGAGTAGATTGACCGGCTAGTATGTGCGTAGCATTTTTAATAGCGGGTACATTTCTTCCTCCTTAATAGCGAATTAATCTTCTTTGAGCTGTGGCGTTAAATGCGGGTAATATGGTTGCATTACTTTCTTAGGACTTCTGTCTGCACGGAAAATTCCCCAATGTTTTTCGGGTTCGAACTCGTGTTCAGAGCCTTTCCAGTTTTCGTCAAAAGCTTCAAATACAAAAGTAATGATGCCTTCTTCTTTACTCCAGTTTACCAAATCATGGTAATAAACTTCTTGCAGGTCTTCATTCACGTTGTGGGGTTCAATGCCCCTGCCATTGGAGTTGGTAGCCCACCCTGCCTCTGTAATCATAACAGGAGTATTGGGGTATTTTTCGGCTATACTCAGGTAGTTTTGCTTGGTAAATTCAAGTGCTTGGTGTATGTGTTTGTATTCCCAAACGGGATAGGTGTGAATGGAGATAAAGTCAACCACCTCTGCCAAAGGAGCCAGTTTGGTTTGCCAAGGCACATAATTCTCACAAAACGTAACCGCTTGTTTTGTATTTGCTTGCACCATTTTGGTGTATTCAATCACTCGGTCTACAGAAACTAAGTGGTCTGTCCATTCAACAGTAGCTTCGTTTCCTACAGAAAGGGTGAAGATGATCTCGGGGTAGGCATTGGCAAGCGCAATCAGTTTTTCAATTTCTTTAATGTTTTTTTCTCTATTCGCAATCAATTCTTCTTCTGGGTGAACCCCTCCCCAAGGACAGCCATGATTGTTCATTTCTGCTACAATGTAGGCGCTTTGCATGACTTTAAAATCAAGCTTCTCTTTGGAGATGACCTCCAATACTATTTCAGCATGCGGGCTACAATCGTAGAGTCTAAGGTATTTCCAACGCCCTTGTAAAATGAGTAAGTCTTCTTTAATCTCTTCGTAGCTCGGATAAGTTTCAGAACCGGGATCTTGCCCATCTCTGTAACCCGAGTAACAAATGGCTGGTGCGTATTCTATATTGAGGTTTTTGTAATGACTCATCATTTTAGTTTTTAGTGAAACTTCGGTTTCCCGCCTTTGTCCCAAATCCCCCAATAGGCGCCTACATCTCCTTCATCTCCTACTTTCCAAGCTTCATCAAAGCTTGAAAAATACATGATGTCAATGTTCTCTTCATGGCTCCAATCTTGAGTATTCACAAAGTAGCGAATGGCATTTTCGAAAGAAGGTTCTGATGCTTCAAAATTTGTTCCTTGACTTGGCCACCCTGTTTCTGTTATAACCACCTTTTTTCCATTGGCAGCTTGAGTAGCTATCTGGAACATGGTCTTCATATAAGGTAAGGCGTAATTAATGTGGCAGCCTTCCCAAAAAGGGTAACAATTGGTGAAAATTACATCACAAGCTTCGCTTAAAGCGGGTCTGTCTCTAAACTCATAATAGGCATCAACATAACCCACTTCTGCGTGAGGCAATGCTTCTTTTACTCGGTAGATATGAGCCAAAAGCTCTTCTTCGGTCAACTCTTCTCGGTAAAGCACTTCGTTACCCACAGCAACTAAGTCGGCATGGCCTGCTTTTGCAACTTCAATTAAATTGTTGACCTCTTTATCATTGAGTTCTTTGTCATCACTTAACCAAGCGCCAACCATTACTTTAAGTCCATGTTTTTTAGCTATGGCGGGAATAAACTCGTTGCCATCTGTACAAGAAAAAGTGCGCACCCATTTTGTGTGAGGCGCAATGACCTTGATGCGTTTTTCAATTTGTTCTGCACTCAGTTGATCGCCCGGTTCTTGACCTTCTTCGTAAGAGCTGAAGCAAAGTCCGTGCATACCTTTATTGAAGTATTTCTCGAACAAAGCTTTCAATTCTTCTTTAGAATAGCCTTTTGTATTTACTCCGTTTAGCGATTGTATATGGTCAGTTCTCAATGACATAGTCTTCTATTTTGGGCGACCAAAGTAGTACATAATTTCTACAGAAAAGGTGTTTTGGAAAGAAAGTGTCAGAAATACATTTAGTTTGATTTTATTGGGGTGTAGGTTAATGAGTGCAATTGTTGGAATGTGTCGGTAGACCTAAAAATAAATAGAATTATTGATAGGTTTACATTCGATTAATACTTCCAAAAAGCATCATCAATAGGAACATTTTTCTGTTTCCCTACTCCAAAAGGATTGAAGTTATGGGTTGCAAAAAGGTACCAAGCTCCGCTTGAGATACATATGTTTTCGTTGGCTCCTTCCCACAAAGGGGCACTACCATATGCGGTTCCCATGTTTACTGTGTAAGGAAAGCCACCAGCATCACTAAATTTAGTGCTTTGAAAAAAACCTTTTTCAATTTCGCTCATGTAAAAGTCTCTTTCGCTCAACATTCCAGCCTCTTCAAAAGCAATGCACATTTGAGCGCTTCCTTCTAACCAAACCACATCTTGGTCTTCATCAAAACAATAACCTGTAATGGGTATTCCATTGATATTCGACTGTGTGTTTAAAAAGCGTTCTGCTGTGGTTAATGCGGAAACGGGGTATTGTTCAAAGATCAAATAACTCCAAGAATGAACATCTAAAGCATAGAGGTATGGTGGGTTGCCAGGCCAAGAAACAAGGTTGCGGTCATTGGAATCCCATCGGTCTTGCTCTAAAAAATCGAGTAGGTTTTGATGAAATGTTTCGTAGCCCTCAATGGCATTGAAAGCATCAATGTTACCTTCTGTAACCTTGTAATTGAGCAGATTGTCAGAAGCATTGTATCCCGCAAAAAGACCGCCATCTGTATCTTGTAAGGAGACGAGCCATGCTGAAATCTCATCGCTCAATCGATTGTAGGTGGTCTTTCCAGTGAGCGCTTGGTAATTGTTTAAGGCAACTAAGAGCCAAGCGTTATCTCCCATCCAGCGGTGTTTGTTGGGAACCCCATTTGGATATCTGACTTGCGAGAATCCTCCGGGAGCAACTAAGAGCTCACTGTTGATGCGTGCATTAAAAAAGTCGAATATTTTTTCTGCACTTTCAAAGTCGCTGTTCAACATAAAAACCATGGCAGCCAGGGCATTGTCGTAAAGGGATACAAGACTGCCGTCCTCCACACTTTCTATTAATCCATTGGACAATTGCTGTTGTGTGAACCAGTTGAAAACTTGCTGCTCATAGGTGTTCAGCACTTTGGTTCCTGCAAAAAGAATGGAGTCTGTTCGGCACACTTCCACACTGCTTGGCTTAAAGACATAGCGCGAAGATTTTGGGGTGATGGTCTGTGTGTTTATTAGGTAGTTGATGGTCCAATTGCCAAGACTATCAGAAAGCACAAAGTTGTCTGTGCCGTAGTAAATTTGAATGGCATTTAAACCATTACCCAATTGGTCAACTATCCGCCCTCGAACTTGGTAGCTGTTCAAAGCAATATCATCGTCTTTCTGGCAAGAAGAGAATAGAATCAAAAACACGCCTAAGAAGATTGGAATAGTTGACTTCATCTTTTAATTCTTTTCAGTTTTACAGAAATGCTTAAATGGTAGGCGCTTAAGCTGAGTTGTAAGTGATCTCAATCATAAGTTATTTTTTCTGGAGACCATGCTAAATCACAATACGTAAACGTTAAGAGTAAATAGTCGTTGTCTTATCTAGAGTATGGATAAGCAAAACCATTATTCTTTCCTTTCTCCACTGCAGGCACTCCTTCTAACATCCATTCCGGTGCGGGAGCATCTCTTAAATAGTGCTCAAAAAATTGATACATGCGCTTACTTAAATCTCTGCGGTTGGCTTGTTTCATCAAGTTGTGTTCATCTCCATTGTAGTTCAACATCCAACAGGGTTTATTTAGCCTACGCATACCTACAAACATCTCAATGCCTTGGTACCAAGGCACAGCACCATCACCATCATTGTGCATAATCAGCAATGGAGTTTCTACATTCGGCAAATGGAACACAGGTGAGTTTTCTAAATAAAGATCGGTAGCACTCCACAGATCTTCCCCAATTCTACTTTGCGTCCGTTCGTATTGGAACATGCGGCTCATGCCAGATCCCCAGCGGATTCCACCATAGGCGGAGGTCATGTTACTCACAGGTGCTCCGGCCATTCCAGCAGCGAACATGTTGGTTTGAGTCACAAGGTAGGCGACTTGGTAGCCACCCCAACTTTGGCCTTGAATGGCCATTTTTTCTGCATTTACATAGGGTAAGGCAGCTACAGATTGCGCTCCACTCACAATGCAGTTGTAGGCATCTTTTCCCGGATGTCCTGTTCCATATTCAACATCTGGCACAAAAACGATGTAACCATTGCTCAGGTAATAAGGGATGCTCACTGTAGATGGGCTTGGGCGGAATGGTTTGTGGCGGTGTTCTGTTCCGAAGTTTTTTTCGTAGAAATAAACAATTACAGGATATTCCTGACTCTCATCTAAAAACTCTGGCAAGTACAGTAAGCCCTTCATTTCGTTGCCTTCTACATCTTTCCAGAAATGCTTTTTTACAGATCCCCAGTACACTTCTTCTTGCTGAGGATTGGTATAGCTTACACGCTCGTATTTCTGAAGCTTATCTGCATAAAGGTCAGTAAATAAAGGACGAGTTACGAACAACTCTGGATACAATTCAAAGGTTTGAATGCGGTAACTAAAGATATCTGCATCTTTAGCTTTTCTTAAACCAGAGATAGATGCATCGTCTAGCATGGCTACTTCAAATCTATTCGGGCGGTGGTGAGAAATACCAAAGCCAGAACGGTTGGTGTTTTCTTCAAACAAGCTAATTACCCATTGATCATCTGTATGGAAATGGGCTTTGTCATAGTCAAGCTGATTCAGTCGCGCACGCATTTTATTTGTGTTGGCCTCTCCATTGGTTAGTGACCAAGGGGCGTCAATACCTGTAGGGTCAATTTCCCATAAATCGTATTTAGCAGCAATGATGACATTTTCATTTTGTGTCCAGCCTTCAATACCAAAAGGGTAAGGTGTTGCGGGCACTTGTGCACTTTCTGTAAAGAAGATTTCTCCTTGAGAGCAAAGTCCTTCAGTGAGGTTGATGGTGTCTTTTTTCACTATGTCAATGGCCATCCAATTTTGAGTGGCAGGGTCATAATAGCTTACGTACTTTTCTTCTGGTGAAAGCTCTGCGCCATAGACAATGCTATCTAATGTCAGTATGGTTTCTCCTGTTTTTATATCAATTAAACTGTAATCTGCCGGCCATGGATAAGCCCAACTGTAGCTTTTTTGGTAAGCCCTAGAATTGCGTTTTAATGCGTAAGAATTGGTTCCCCAACGGTTCAAGCGCACAGAGGAAAGTTCATCTTCTTCAAGCTGAACCATTTTTTGACCGTTGATGATAAAGGCGCACAAAAAGGTGTGTTTTTCATTTCTTGATTTGTTCTTCAATTGCTGTGGCTGAAGCCTCAAATCCGTCCAGCTCCACACATCTACTTTTGCTTTTTCACTATTGGGTATGGTGTCTTCAGGTTCTTCTCTTGGAATGTCAGAAATGCCAAAGAAGAATTGTGAACCATCTTCTGCCCAGCGCAATCTTCCATTTTCGCTAGTGGTCATTCCTTCAGGCATATTGGTATTCATAGAGTCTACCACAATGCGCATGCTTCCAGCACCTTTTGCATGGTAGATGCCATATACTTTTGTTTCAGCGGTATCGGGTGAATGTAAAAAAATCAATGAAGATCCATCGCTGCTCAAGCTTGGTTTTAAGGCTTTTCCAGAACCATGGTAAATGGTGTCAAGCTTTTGGTCGCTTGGTTGGTAAGTAAATACTGCAGCGCTATCTATATCTCCGCCAAAAAAGGTGGTGTAGGCTATGCGGTCTGCATTTTCAGAAACTTCATGGCTAGATACGTGTTCGCACCAAATCAACTCTTCATTCAAGGGGTTGATGATCAAAAGGGGATAGGTTCCTTTTTTTGGCTTTTGCGGTTTTACTTCAGCAGCACCTTTCTTTTTTTTCTTCTTTTTTTTCTTTTTCCCTTCCTCTTCCTTTTTCGGGATTTTAAATTTAGAATCGAATTGAACAGCGATGATATCACCGCCTTTGTCACCAATTTCAAAAGATTTTACTTTTCCGAAAGTGAGGAGGCTGTCTTGCTCAAAAAGATAAATTCCCAATGAGTCTTTAGGGTATTTAGAACGTGGCGTGTCTTTGATTTCTAAATTGCGAAGGGTATCGTGGAGGGCCTTAATTTTAAATACCATGAAGGTAGCGTTGACATTTATTTGTGCGCTATAGCCTCTATCGAATTCTTTGTCAATTCCTTTGTCTAAGTTCTTCAGGTGAAGGGTGCCATCTCCTTTTAAAGGTCTAATTTCATAGCTCACCCAATTTCCATCTTTAGAAAGGTTGGAGTTTCTCAAGCTATTCCAGCCGTCATAATCGCTAAAGTTGAGAGGTCTTTTTTGTGCTTGAAGTGCAGTGCTAGAAAAAGTGAGCAATACCGAGAAAAAGATGAGCATGTATTTCATGCCATAAAGAAAGGCAAAAAGCGGCAATGCATCAAACTGGGGGAACCGAGGATCAGTACTTTTTCCAAGAACTGAGGTCGCGGCCAATAAGCTTTTCCAGAGCTTCAACCTCTGTTTTATAATAGGTGTGGTAGAGCTTGTGAAAAACCTCGGTATTTACATCAGGTTTTTCCATGTTCTTCTTTCTCACATTTAAGAGGATGGCTTGAGCTGCTGCACTTTTTCTCAATTTACTAATAAGGCTGGCCGCTAGTTTTTTAGCTCCTTGAATAATAAAGGAATTGGTGCCTATCAACGCATCAATAACTGGATTCTTGGGTTTGCCAGACACGTTGAATTCACGCTCTAAGTCCGGTTTGTAGTGCGCATCTACACCGATGTGTTCAAAGAGTTCGCGCATCACCTGGTCTGGATGGGCTCTTAGATCGTCAAAGAGAAATACCTTGAGTTGATCGGGGCCGTACAGCTCAGTATAGCGGGAAAGGTGGGTGTGGTAAAAACCTTCTTGAATCAAATCGTTTCTGCGGTTACAAATGGAGTTGGGTTCTAGGCAAGTTGAGAATTCTAGCTGAGAAACAGGGTCTACCTGATCGCGCAGCAAATGTGTCCAACGAGAATACAATCGTTGCACGGGATCGCGCAAAATGGCAACCAATTTTATGTTTGGAATGTGTTCTTTGATGTGTTTTGGAGCGCATTCTCCATACAAATACATCGGAGAGCTTTCTCCACGGGCAGGCAAATCAAGACCGCCCTCAAACTCCTTGTGGTAGTCGCTCCAGTTATTGATTGAATATTCAAAGTGAAAGCGCATTTCGGGATCTTCTTTTGGGTCAACCGTTAAAGGCTTTCCCTCCAGCTCAAAAAAGTTGGTTTCTTTCGCATTGGCCATCCATACTTCGGGATGCGATTCACAAAACTGGTGGAGCGCTGTAGTGCCACTTTTTCCAGCCCCAATAATGATGAATGTTGGAAGCGCTTTTGTCATTTCAATTGTGCTTTTTGCTGTTGAATGAATTCCCACTCCTTGCTCACAAACAAGCGAAACTCAATAGGAAGATAAGGTGCCAAATAACGTTTGCCTAAAATAACGCCTACTGAAGCAGTAACAAAAGTTACGGCAGCAGCTGCTTCAACAAAAGGGAAGAAATAAAGAATGGCAATGTCTAAGATCACATTTACAATTACCATCCAAATTACTTTTTGCGAATTGTACTTAGGGAAACCAATGGAATCTAGCGCAATGCCCATAAAACGATCTATTGGAATAAGTACCCCAAAGAGACAGAAAACGCGTAAGAGAAGACCTAGATCAGCATAATCTTCTCCATAGATAATAACGGGAATGTAGTCTGCAAAAATGAAGATGACCACTAAAATGGGGATGAGTAAATAAGACGTTGCTCCACCATTTTAATAGAGGAGATTACGTACTTCATTGTCATTCTTTTTAGCATTTGCGGACGCCATTTTTGGAAGAACCGTGGCTACCAAACTTCTTATTGGAATTTCAATGAGTTCCATGATGCGGTAAGTCATGCCGTATACCGCAACAGCTGAAGGGCCAAGCATTTCGTTGATGATATAGACATCAGAGCTTTTGAGCAGGTTAGTGCCTAAGGCGGTACTCATGGTGTATTTTCCAAAGTGGAAAAGGTGTTTTACTTCTTGCCATTTGGAGTGAAGAAGATATTGCAACTCGCACCAACCCATCACTAAACTTACAAGAGATGAAAAAGCATAGCTGAGGGTATATGCCCAAGTAACTTCTTGGATGGTAGTCCCGTTGATATAAGCTCACACCACATAGGCCGCAAATGGAACGGCTTGGGCGAGTCGTGAAAAAAGGAGTTTTCAAAAGAAGATTTTCCTTGTTGAATCCAATAGGTGAAGAAAAATGGCAGGTTGGCCACCGCCATGTAGCCGTAAAACTGAGTGAATAGTTTGTAGTTGTGATCTTCTAAATATTGAGGAATAGCATCGTTTATTCCAAAGCTGACCACAACAAAAAGGCTAGTGATATTCAATCCCAATAACCAGGCAGAGCCTTCCGCCAGTTTGGGTTCTACTTATAATTTACTGATCAATCCAACTCGGATAATACCTGCACGCATCATGTCAAAGAAGCTGGCGAGCACCAAAAACATCACCCACTTACCAATATCTTCTTTAGAGAGGGAACGTGTTAAAATAGATACACTGATGAACGCAAACCCTGCACCAGAGAAATTGGCTGCAAGCGATAAAAAGCGATTGGGTTTAAAGAATGCTTTGAATGCCTTTGTTCACAGGGTTAAGTTTTAGTTGGGAGGTAGTTTTCTGCAATCATGCAGCGAATGCTTCCGCCACCAACGTGCTCAATGGTGGGATTTTGAAAAAGCAATACGTTGCCGTGCTGCTCTAAAGTTCTTTTTTGCTCAGAATCTAAGCTGTTCCAGGCCTTTTGAGAACATGCAATATGGGCTTCTCCCTTACTGTTGTTCATGGCCAACATGTTGCCCGCAAAGCAGCTGAGTTGCTCGTAGTTGAAGTCAAACAGCTGCTTATCACTTTCTTCAATGGCTTCGAGAACTGCTTTTTTGTCTTCAATAATTTCAGTGCACAATCCGGCCAATCCATAGGTAAAAAACTGTACCACATTGGTATGGTAGATGGGTGTGTTTTCTGGTCCCAGAGCTTTGTAAAATAGTGCTTCGTACCCCAATTGTTCTGCAAGTTGGCTTGCCACAGTGCTGCTGGTACGGGCGCTTAACGATGCGTATACTTTTTTACTTGAATGATCAAAGACCAAGCTTCCTGTGCCCTCTAGGTATTTATCGTAAGAGACGAAATCTCTTAAGTCTATGAGCTCATTCACTTTATAGTTTTCATGGAGCCACTCCAAACTTTCAAAGCGCACTTCGGGTCTTCTGTTTTTGGACATCATAGGGTAAATCACCAAGTTTCCATCAGGGTGCGTGCTGAACCAATTGTTCAAGAAAACAGCATCGGGTTTGGGTGGGAGATCATCGTCTTCAAAAACGTGAAGATCCATAGATGCGCGGTCCAATGTATTGATGACTTGTTCGAATTCTCGAGCGGCCATTAAGGCCGTTTTGTGACCTTGGTAATTTTGAAAGACATTGCTGCCCGCTGTTTGCAGATTGTAAGCAAAGGCTTTGGGTTCAAGAAGCAAAAACCTTTCGGCTGCCATTACAAGTATTTTTCTTTGAGTATTGCAGAATGGTGCATTTGGTGACCCACTACAATAAAACCAGCTGCGCGAATGCTTAAGGGGCCATTGTTGGCGGTTCCCATGCGCGTAAAGTCATCTTCAGAAAAACTTTTAAAAAGTTGAATCGTAGCTGTTCTTACCGCATTAAATTCCTCTAGCATTTCTGCTAAGCTTCTGTGCTCTGCCTTATTTTTTTTGGCCCATTCGTCATGATCAAAACCAGAAATAGTCGGGGCATTTTCACGTGCTATGCGCAGTATTCTGTAGTTGAATACCCTTTCTACATCAATGATGTGGGCAATCAATTGTTTTACTGTCCATTTTCCTTCGGCATAGGCCAAGTCACTTTTTTCTTCGGTGCAGGCCATTAACAATTGATTGAACGCCAGTTTGGCATTGTTCAATGTTTCTATCAATTCGTTCCCGGGTACAAGGTCAATGTAACGAGAGAAATAGGGGAGGTATTCAGAGTGTTCGGGTCTCATCAATTTGTTTTCGTGTATTTGTTCCCAAGGTAAAAAGCTTCTTTCAACATTTCTAAAAAAGAAGGCATTTCTTTTAAGGGAATCATATTTGGGCCATCGCTTTTGGCGTTGACAGGGTCGGGGTGAGATTCTATGAAGAAACCGTCTACTCCTGTTGCTGCCGCTGCTCTAGCAAGGTAAGCGGCAAATTCTCTTTGTCCGCCAGAAGAACCGCCTTGCCCACCAGGTTGTTGAACACTGTGGGTGACATCAAAAATAACCGGAGCATATTGACGCATTGTAGGTAAAGAACGCATGTCTACTACCAAGTTGTGGTAGCCAAAAGAGGCGCCTCTTTCTGTTAAAAGTGCTTTTTGATTGCCACTGGCTATAATCTTTTCTACAGCATATTGCATATCGCCCGGAGCCATGAATTGCCCGCGTTTGATTTTCACTGTTTTGCCAGTTTTTGCCGCGGCCACCAATAAATCGGTTTGGCGACAGAGGTATGCGGGAATCTGCAATACATCTGCAATTTCTGCCACGGGTGCTGCTTGGTTCGCCTCGTGAATGTCTGTTACAATGGGCACTTTCAATTGATCTTTGATGGCTCCCAAACTTTTGATGCCACTTTCCAATCCCGGACCGCGGTATGAGCCTACTGCTGTGCGGTTCGCTTTGTCAAAAGAGGCTTTGAACACGTATTGGATGTCCAGCTTTTGGCACAAGGCTTTTAGGGTGCTGCCCACTTCCAGTGCAAGGTCTTCGCTTTCTAAGGCACAAGGGCCTGCGAAGAGGGTCATTTTTCCATTTCCAACAGTCAGTTGGTCGTTAATGTGAACGGGATTTTTATACGTTTCCATTCGTAATAATTTCTTCTATTATGTTGTTGTAGTCTTCCCTTTCGGAAAGAATGAAATCGGCAAACTCGCGCAGTGCGCCATCTCCACCTTTGGTCTCGAGAACCAAGTCTACCCGTGCTTTTACTTCAAAGTGTCCATCTGCAGGAGTGGCGCTTAAGCCACATCGGGTAAGGATTGGTAAGTCGTTGATGTCATCTCCAATATAGGCGACTTCGTCAAGGTTCACTTGAAGTTTACCGAGAAGCTCGTTGAGCTTTTTAAGTTTATTGTGAATGCCATGATAATGGTAATCGATTTTTAGCTCATTGCAGCGGTAAATGACCACTTCAGATTTTCTTCCGGTAATGACTCCCGTGGTAATGTTGGCCTTTTTGAGGATGCGAATGATTTGACCATCTTTCACGTTAAAGCGTTTCGATTCCAAGCCGTTGTTGTCATACACAATGCCGCCATCTGTTAAAACACCGTCTACATCAAACAGCAATACTTTGATAGATTGTGCCGCTTTTTTTAAATCTGATGTTGATTTCATACAACAGCAAACTTAGGTTTAAAAGGGCATTAAGCCTCTAAATGAGCCGATAAAAAAAGTCCCGATTGCTCGGGACTCTTTTCTAATTTTTGATGAATTTATTGGTATTCATTCCTCCGTTGGATTCTCGCCATTGAAGAATGTAGCTACCCATGGGAAGAGAGGATACATCTAGGTGTTGGTTTGAAGAAAGAGTAGTTTGCATTTGCATTTTACCTGAAAGGTCGTAAACGAATACATCAATCACTTCATTAGAACCTGCTATTTGAATGAAACGACTTGTTGGGTTGGGGTACACTTTCCATTCTGTTTTTTGCGTTTCCGCTATACCAGTAGCTCCAATTAAAGTCAAATTTCCATTGGCGTCAAAAGGATCGCTCCAGCGTTCATCTGTATACACGTTACTTCCCGATAATGTGAGGAAAAATGCTTTTACGGCATCCCTTTCAACTTGGCTCATGTTGAGTTGTTGTGGATTTCCTCCAGGAAGGAGTCTAGGGTCAATGGTGGTGTTCCCTGGTTCAACTACAATGTTGTTGTAATGGTCGAGTACTCCGTCAATATCTTGCGTGTGTCCAATAAGTGTGTTGTGCATTAAGCCTGCAATGGCATTGCCGTTGGTATCAAAAACATCTCTTAAGTTAGGAGAACGTGTAATGGTAAAGTCAAATGAATCATTTGCACTAGGTGCATAATTCCGCACTACTCCGTTATTGCCAGAATTGGGGTCAATATCAAATTCAGGGGCTCTGTGACAACCTCCACAGCCTAAGCCGCCACTTATTCTTAAGCCATTGGCATCAAAAACTGGAGCATTTTGAAAGAGCTGTTTACCCATTTGTTCTTTTTGCGTGAAGTTTGGTGGACGTTGATTGTTGTTTGCGACCTGCGCTCTTCCTACATCGTATTTGGTATCGAAAGATTGAATACTGCGTACAAACTGCGCCAAGGCATTTTGCATCCGCTCTTCGGTGATTTCTGCATCGCCAAAAGCAAACTCAAAAAGAGAAGGGTAGTAATCAATGCCATCGAGTTTACGGATAAGTGAGTCTAAATCCGGATCGCCATTGGTGCCGCTAAAGCCCATTTCTATGTGGTCTTGAATGGGCATGGTGGATTGATCTTCTAATGAAGCAGCACGTCTGTCCCAAAAGAAGGATTCCAGCACTCCAAAGCGTGCATTGACTAAGCGCATAGAATGTCTTGGTGTAACACCTGCCACACCTGTGCTGACATCATTGCTGTCGCCAAAAGCATTTTCTTGTTGGTGGCAGCTGGCACAGGCAATGCTGTTGTCTACAGATAGATTTTTATCGTAGAAAAGAACCCTTCCCAGTGTGGCGCCTTCATCTGTAATGGGATTGTTAGCGGGCGTGTTGTCTCGTGTGATGTAGCTCGGAATACTTTGATTTTCGTAGTTGAAAAGGTTCCCTAAGTCGAGAATTCCATCACCATGAGTGGCTGTTGTTAAAGCCGTTAATGTGATTAGGCTCGCAAGTGCGGCAAAGGCTAATAACTTTTTCATCGGGTACGTTTTAAGGGATTTTGCAGCAAGGTAAGAAGAAAGGAGTCAGTGAAATGTGACTAATGATACCAAGCCAGAATCTTATCTGCCAAAAAAGTGCTCAGCTTCACATAAGATTCTTCAGTCCAGCCCGCAACATGAGGAGACAACAACACCTTATCTGAGGCAATGAGTTTTTGAAATGCAGGGGAGAGATCGCTGCTGCTCAGTTTTTCAAAAGATTTTTTTTCTACTTCCAATACATCCAAACAGGCACCTAAGACTTTACCGCTTTCTAAGCCATTGATGAGTGCTTCTAGACTGACATTTTTTCCTCGCGCGGTATTGATGAGGTAAAAGGGCTTGTGCATCGCATTGATGAATGCTTCATTGATATAGTGGATGGTTTCTGCGCTTTGAGGCAAATGAAGAGAAACAACATCGGCTTGCTCCTGAAGTGCTTTTAGCGAAAGCTCTTCTACAAGGTCATTTCCGAAACCTGTTTTGTACTTGTCATGGGCAATTACCTTGCAGCCAAAGCCCACTAAACGCTGTGCAAATGCAGTTCCCATAACGCCATAACCAATAATGCCCACGGTCTTTCCTTTTAGTTCCAAGCCTCGGTTTTCTTCGCGGAGCCAAATGCCTTGACGCACTTCTAAATCTGCTCGTTTTAGGTGATTGAATAGTGAAAGAATCATTCCTAGGGCATGTTCTGCTACGGCATCTCTATTGCCTTCTGGACTATTGAAAACTTCTACCCCTTTTTCTTCGGCATATGCGAGATTGATGTTTTCCAATCCGGCTCCAGAGCGAGCGATGAATTTGAGGGATGTTGCCGCATCTAAAAAGGTTTCATCAATGGTAAAGCGAGAGCGAATCACTACCCCTTGGTAGCCGCTAATTTGATGCAGCACTTGTTCTCTTGACCAAGAGGTGCCATCTACACATTCGAAATTATTGGAAGAAAGGCGTTCCCACAAAATGGGGTGTACCGAATCTATAAAGAGTACTCTCATAACAATCCGCCATAAATCAACTGACCTACAGTAAAATACACAAAGAGGCCTATGATGTCGTTTGATGTGGTGATGAAAGGTCCGGTGGCTAGTGCGGGATCAATTTTGTATTTATCAAGTCCAAGCGGTACGATGGTTCCCATTAAAGAGGCCAATAGAATCACGCTCATCAATGAGATGCTTACTGTAATTCCCAATTCGTCATCGCCAAACATAAAATGGCATAAAGCAAAAGCGAGAATGGAGATGACAGCGCCATTGAGTAAGGCCACAGAAAGTTCTTTCCAGATTTTACTCCATACAGAGTTGAAGCTAAGGGAATTGTTGGCCAATCCTTGCACAATAATAGCCGAAGATTGCACTCCCACATTGCCTGCCGTTGCCGTAATGAGGGGCATAAAAAAGGCAAGGGCTGGAATGGTGGCGATGGCATTTTCATAGCCGCCAATAATGGTAGCGTTCAACATACCACCAAACAATCCAATAATCAGCCAAGGCAAGCGCGCTCGGGTGAGTTCCCAAATGCTGTCGGTAATTTCAACATCTTCGGTAATACCAGAAGCCAACTGGTAATCTTTATCGGCTTCTTCGCGAATCACATCTACCACATCATCTATGGTAATGCGACCTATCAAGCGGTTCAATTCATCCACTACGGGAATCACCACCAAATCGTATTTCTCCATTGTTTGCGCCACCTCTTCTTGAGGTGCAGTGGCAAGTACGTAGCGTACTTTCTCAGAGTACACGTCTTGGATCTTGGCTTTGATAGAACTGGTCAATAAGCGCTTTAGTGGCAATCTGCCAAGCAGCTTATCATGAGCATCTACCACATAAACCGTGTAGACTTGTTCCATTTGTTCTGCCTGCCTGCGCATTTGACGCACACTTTCGGCAACACTCCAATTGGTGTTTACCCAAACGTATTCTTTTCCCATCAAAGCACCTGCGGTACCTTCGGGGTAGCTCAGCAGGTCTACAAGATCTTCGGCAACTTCAACATCCTCAATTTCGCGAATAACCTCTTTCCGCTTTTCTTCGTCCAGCTCTTGCACCAAATCGGCAGCGTCATCACTGTCTAGATTTTCTACAAACTGCTGGGCAATTTCTTTAGAGGTTAATAAATCGAGGTAGTCTCTCCTCAACTCATCGTCAAGCTCCATCAAAGCTTCTGAGGCGCGTTGGGCGTCTAAGCTATTTAGGATGGGCTTACCTTCTTCAACACTTAGTTGGTCTAAGATCTCGGCAACATCTGCAGGGTGAAGGTTATCTATGAACTCCAATAGACTCACCTCATCGCCTGAGTGAATCACTTCTCTCAGTTCGGCTAAGTATTTTTTATTGAGTTCAAACCCTTGCATTGCTCCGTGTTGGATAAAGGGCAAAGGTAAGGCTCCTTTTATTTTGGGTGCAGGAGCTGAGTAAGTTTAATAAATTCTTCAACTGAAAGCTGCTCTGGTCTTTGAGCGAGTATCTCTAAAGAAGGGTCTATTTCTGCTGCGTTCACCAAAGGTTTGAGGCTGTTGCGCAATGTTTTTCTGCGTTGATTGAAGCCCATTTTTACCACTTGAATGAATTTTTTCTCATCGCAGGGCAAAGACCTTCTTTCATTGCGGGTTAAGCGAATGACCCCAGAATTTACCTTTGGTGGTGGATTAAATACATCTGGAGATACGGTAAAGAGGTACTCTACATCGTAAAAAGCTTGCACCAATACGCTGATGATGCCGTATTGCTTAGAACCCGGTTTTTCGGCAATGCGCTCGGCCACTTCTTTTTGGAACATGCCCGTAAGCTCTACCACCAAATTGCGGTATTCAATGGCTTTGAAAATAATTTGAGAACTGATGTTGTATGGGAAGTTTCCCGCAATACATAAGGGTTCCGCAAATCGTTGATCCAGTTTTTCGCGTAAAAAATCGCCTTCTATAATCTTGCCTTGTAGCTCTAAAAACTCGCGTTTGAGGTAGTCTACAGATTCGTAATCAATTTCATACACGTAGAGGTCAATGGCTGGTCGTGGTATGAGAAACTGTGTAAGCATTCCCATTCCTGGTCCAATCTCAACCACGGTGGAATAGCCGTTTAGCGTTACACTGTCTGCAATATCTTTGGCTACATTCTTATCGGTTAAGAAATGCTGGCCGAGGTGTTTTTTAGGCCTTACGTTCATTTCGAGCTTCCTGAATCTACCATTTCCAATAAGGTTCTAAAGGCTACAAATTGATCTTTGTATTTGGCGCTGTGTTCTGCTTGTAAGGCAGGAGCGTGTTGCACTTGGTAGCGGTGTAAATCTGCTGTAGAATCGCAGAGGTATTGTATGCTGTAACTCGTGCCGTCTTCTTCTTGTGTGAGCACTTTGGTGAACCGGTACTCTCTAAATATGCCGGTATCCATCACATCTGGAATGTGCTTGGTTTTCATCCAATGAAGCCATTCGTCATGTGCTTCAAGGCTAATTTTTACCGTAACGTTGTAGATTATCATACCGGAAAAGTTTGCGGGCAAAAGTGGAAAATCTTTCTCACTTATCCTTTGGCCCTAATTGCTTCTACGGGATCCATACGAGAGGCATTGTATGCGGGAACAATTCCAGATATCAAACCGATGATGACTGAGATGAGCAAACCGATGGCCGTATTGCCAATGGAGAGGATGAAGTTCATCTCCATGGTAGTAGAAACGATGAGGCCTATGCCCAGTACCAGCAACATTCCAAAACTTCCACCCAAGACACAGAGCACAACGGCTTCAACCAAAAACTCGAAGAGGATGAAAGAATTTTTTGCACCCAAAGATTTTTGAATGCCAATCAGGTTCACCCGTTCTTTTACAGATACAAACATGATGTTGGCAATGCCAAAACCACCCACTAAGAGAGAGAATAAGCTGATGATGGCGCCAATGACATTTACAGAATCAAAGAAAGAACCCAAACTGTTGGTAATCATACTCACCTCGTTAATGGCGAAATTGTCATCTTGTCGAGGTTTCAATTTTCGTGCGCCACGCATTACAATGGTCATCTCATCGCGCAGGGCTTCGTTAGAAACACCTTCTTTAGCTTTTACATAAATGGTGGGGCCTAAACGACCACTTTTAATATCCACCATGGTCTTGGCAAAATTCATGGGAATAAGCACCAATTCATCTGTGCTTTGGCCAATTAAGCTTTCTCCTTGGCGCTCAAAAACACCAATAACCGTAGCCTTAATGCCGCCAATTTTAATGCTTTTGCCAATGGGGTTTTTGTACCCAAAAAGGTCTATGCGTACGTAGTCTCCAATAATGCAGTAGGGGGCTCCGCCAGAAAAATCTGCTTCGGTAAAGTAGCGTCCTTCAGCAATTTCAAAATCGCGCACTTGCTCAAAACCAGGAGTGCTGGCTTGTATTTCAACATCTTCCATGCTGCTGCTGCCAAACTTGAGGGTTCTGGAATAGCCAATCATAAAGGTAGAAGAAGAGGCAAGCTGACTTTGCTTTTCAATAGATCTTAAATCGTCTAAAGAAGCTTCTGGTCTGCTAATGTAATCCCACCAATGGTAGTCTGGACCAAAAGTCCAAGGCCATTTTTGAATAAAGAGCACTTTGTCTCCCAGTTCTTCAAAACTGTTGCGCACGTATTTGGCCATGCTATCAGAAATGGTGAATACCGCAATGATGGAAAATACACCAATGGTAACCATTAACAAAGAGAGAAAGGTCCGGAGCTTATTTGCTTTCAAAGCGTTCCAAGCAAACAAGACACTTTCCGTAAATAAGCGCCAATACAATCGCATGCTACAAAACTATGTTTTGAATTGTTTCGCGGCTTACCGCCTATCATAAAATACTAAGGGCGAACCTAGCGCAGATCTGAAAGGTTCAAAGGAGCAGTATGTTCAACAGGAAAGCGTTTTTTAAGCAGGCCTATTTTCCCTGCCACTTCGCCTTCTAATTTCATTTTGGAGTTACCTGTTAAGCCACCAACCAACAATGGGAGAATGAGTTTTTCAAAAGGTTCTTCAGAATCTAAGCGCATGCTAAAATGCTTGGTGCCATCGAATTTACCGGGAACCTCTACTTTCTTGAGTAAGGTAGTTTCGCCAATGAGTACCTGATTGAAATGCACTTCTAAATCGGTATTACTGATTTTAAAAGAGCGGTCGTTGGGATTTTGGATGTTGAGGTCAAAGCCGATTTCTAAAGACGTTGACTTTACATTGGTGATGGAGAAGTTGTAGGGATCGCTTACCACAGGTTCTTCAAAAGTGCAAGAACTGAGCGTGATGGTGAGGACGAGAAAAAAGACAAAGTGTTTTATCATGGGTCAAAAAAAAGAAAAACCGCTTCACAGTTGAAGCGGTTTTATAGGTTTTAACATTTCAAGAGAAATTAGTTCCCTTGTTTCAATGCTGTGTAATGTTTGAAATAGTTAGGAATGGTTTCAATGCCTTTAAAGTAATTGAACAAGCCGTAATGCTCGTTGGGTGAGTGAATGGCATCACTATCCAAGCCAAAGCCCAATAAAATAGATTTTAATCCAAGCTCTTTTTCGAACAGCGCAACAATGGGTATAGAACCACCAGAGCGCACTGGGATAGGTGTTTTACCAAATGACTCCTCAATGGCTTTTTCTGCTGCCAAATATTCTGTAGAATCTGTAGGCGAAACGTAAGCATGTCCACCGTGGTGGGCATCTACTTTTACACGCACATAATCTGGTGCAACGGAGTTGAAATAGTCTTGAAACAACTTGGTAATTTTATCTGGATCTTGAGCGGGAACCAAGCGCATGCTAATTTTTGCATAGGCTTTAGAAGCAATTACTGTTTTCGCTCCTTCGCCAATGTAACCACCCCAAATGCCATTTACATCTAGTGTTGGGCGGATGCTATTGCGCTCCATGGTGCTGTAACCTTCTTCTCCCCAAACAGCTTTGATATCTAAAGCGTTTTTGTATTGTTCTAGACTAAATGGGGCTTTTGCCATTGCGGCTCTTTCATCGGCAGACAATTCAATTGCATCATCGTAAAAACCAGGAATGGTAATGTGGTTGTTCTCATCATGCATGTCTGCAATCATTTTAGACAAGATATTGATTGGGTTCGCCACAGCACCACCATACAATCCAGAGTGTAAATCTCTGTTGGGCCCCGTAACTTCTACCTCTACATAGCTCAAACCTCTTAGGCCTGTGGTAATGCTTGGTGTATCGTTAGACAACATGCCCGTATCTGAAATAAGAATGACATCGCCACCCAATTTTTCTTTGTTGTTTTTAATGAACCATTCCAAGTTGGCTGAACCTACTTCTTCTTCTCCCTCTATCATGAATTTGACATTGCAAGGCAAGGCATCATTTTTCACCATTACTTCAAGGGCTTTTACGTGCATGAACATTTGTCCTTTGTCGTCACATGCTCCACGTGCAAAAATGGCACCGTCAGGATGCTTATCTGTTTTCTTGATAACAGGTTCAAATGGGGGTGAATCCCAAAGCTCTACAGGGTCTGCGGGTTGCACATCGTAATGGCCGTAGACAATTACTGTAGGCAAAGAAGGGTCTATGTTTTTCTCTCCGTAAACCACAGGGTAACCCGGAGTTTCGCAAATTTCTACCGTATCACAACCGGCATGTTCTAAACTTTTTTTCACTGCTTCAGCGCAGGCCAATACATCTCCTTTGTAGGCAGGGTCTGCACTAACAGAAGGGATGCGAAGCAATTCGAAAAGTTCGTCTTGAAAACGTTCTTTGTTGGAGTTGATGTATGATTTTAATGTACTCATGTCTTGCATATTTTGAACAAACGAAACTAGTAAAAGAATTGGGCATGCTTGAAAGGCAACCTTGGAAAATGTAAACGTTATAAATAGGAGTATTTTCGTAAATTTCCACGCTCGACCCACTTCATCTCACAGATGCTATTACTATGAAGAGATTTTTATTGGTATTGTTCATTTTTCCAGGTTTTTGGGCGCAAGCGCA
This sequence comes from Salibacteraceae bacterium, assembly GCA_965658375.1. GTDB lineage: Bacteria > Bacteroidota > Bacteroidia > Flavobacteriales_G > Salibacteraceae > CBFHSD01. The sequence goes on along the minus strand of CBFHSD010000009.1, from coordinate 8,810 downwards.
GTTTAATGTGACAACACAGGCTCCTTACAATACGGCTACATACCTCATTGATGATGTATTTGCCGGAGGAAATGTGTCTATAACAAATATTCAGGTATACGGAAGTCCGTCACAATATGGATTCTTTTCTGGAGCAGCAGGTCTGTTCGGAATGGACAGTGGAATTGTGCTGGCTACAGACGACTTAAGAGAGACATGTGGTTCATGTACGTCAGCCTCAAATGCCGCTGTAGGCAATGTGCCTGGTTCTTCAGGGGGATATGGCCCTGGTTGGATGGGTACTTCCACAAATAATAATCTACTTACAGTTTCGCAAAGTGTTCCAGTATTGCTAGGATATGGGGCAGCTGCTTCATCAGCTAATGATGCTTGTGTGATAGAGTTTGATTTTGTTCCAACAAAGGACACCATGAAATTTGATTTTGTTTTCTCAAGTGATGAATGGCCTACATACCCGTGTTCATTTTACAATGATGTTTTTGGTTTTTTTGTTTCAGGTCCTGGTCTAACGGGTACTTTAAATAATCCAACTGGATTTACGGGAACAAGTAATTTTGCAAATGTTCCTGGAACCAATATCCCAATTACGATTACGTCCATAAATCCAGGATCAACAGGTTGCGCAGCTTCATTTGCTCAATACCACAATGTTACTCCTGGTACTTCAGCTTTCGATCATTATGCATATACTGATAAATTTACAGTACAATTTCCGGTAACTCCTTGTCAGACGTACCATTTTGCCATTGCTATTGCTGATGGTACAGATGGAGCCTTGAGTTCAGCTGTTTTTATGGAGGCCAACAGTTTTGAAGCAAGCGGAATAACCATTGCAGCTGCTCCGGCTTACAATACCATAGGTGGAGACTCTATTATTTATGAAGGCTGTGGAAGTGTAGATGTGCATTTTGTACGTCATGATTCTGTGAATTTGGGAGATACAATTGAAATTGGTATTGGCGGAAATGCCACCAATGGAGTAGATTATTCTTTCATTGCAGATAGTTTGCTGTACTTGCCGGGTCAAGATTCATTTACGGTGTCTTTCAATATCAATCACGATCAAATCATTGAAGGGAATGAAACTCTTTACATTTGGGTTGCTGATACCACCATTTCTATGGGCTGTGGCAATCAAGGAGATTCTTTGATGCTCATCATTCACGATCCTATACCGCTCACCAGCGATGCAACAAGCGATACGGTGATGTGTACAGCCAATAACTTGGTCTTAGATGCCAATGTGCTTACGGGTTTCCCTGATTTTTCCTATCAGTGGAGTACGGGTGGTACAGACAGTTTAGACACCCTTTTAACTGCACCCACAGTAACCACGCAGTACTATGTCACCATTACAGATGCATGTAATTTAGATACAATTGTAGATACCTCTACGGTGGTTATTCAAAATCCACCAACCAGTATTTATTGCCCAGATGACACCATTACCTGCGAAACTGTGAGTACAGTTGTTTCTGTTCAAACTTCTAACCCCATGCCTGATATGACCTACCAATGGAGTACTGGACAAACCTTTACTGCTTTTGTGGTCAATAACCCTTATGTTACTACAGATTATATTGTTACGCTTACGCAATTGTGTGCAGGCTACAATCTCATAGATACCTTTACGGTAGTGGTAGATAATCCGCAATTTACTCTGGAAGTCAATGATGATACCATCAATTGTACTTCGCCTCCTGCCATGCTCACAGTTATTCCTTCGTATACCACGCCCGGGTTCACGTACCAATGGAGCACAGGAGAAACCACACCAACCATTATGGTAAACCCAAGCAATTCGCAGCAATACTTTGTTTCTGTAACCGATGCTTGTGGCGCAAACACAGTGGTTGATACGGCAAGTGTGATTGTACAGGAGTTCCCCATGTCTAGCTATTCATTTGATAAAATAGTGCCTTGTGCGGGAGATTCAATCGCTATTGGAGCTGTGGTTTCTGGTGGTTTTAAACCTTATACCTATGCATGGAGCACTGCACCAAATACTTGGCTTACAGATACCAATGTTACCGACATTATTGTTGGTTCAGATAGCATTGCATATTATTCAATTAGTGTAACAGACATTTGTAACCGAGATACCATTGTAGAAAATATTGAGGTAGAAGTGCAAACCTATCCGCCTTTGGTTATTTCACCAATAGATACCATTTTCTACAATTGCCCTGGAGAAACCTTTACGCTTGGTTCTGTTAATGTATACGGAGGTTCAAGTGATTACAGTGTAAGTTGGGACAATTGGCTTACTACGCACGATTTCTTGTACGATCGCGTAGATGCTACAAAAACGTATACCGTAGAAGCTACAGACCATTGCAACGGAGATTCAGCTTTCCAAACCTTTACCGCAGTGGTTGCTACGCACGAGAATTTGAAAGTAACCTTGCCTGAAGATACAGTCTTATGTCCGCAAGAGCCAATAGATCTTTATGCTGTGGCAAGTGGTGGAGGTGGAAACATTACCTACCGTTGGAATAACGGGCGTCAAGACTCTGTGATTACAGCTATCGGGAACGGATACTTGACCTATACCGTAACTGTAACAGAAGATTGCGGGAACACCGCGGTGGCAGAAATGGCCATTGACCGTTATGCACCAGAAGCACATTTTGATCATACAGAGTTAGATGCCTTCTCTGTAACCTTTACTAATCTATCTCAAGAGGCAGATAGCTTCTTGTGGGTGTTTGGCGATGGAGGAAAGTCTTCTGAAAAAGACCCTTGGTATACTTACAAAACACCTGAAAGACGCGTTGTTGAGTTGATTGCTTACAATGAATTGGGTTGTACAGACACCGCATATGCTGAAGTGAACCCTCCATTAAATGCTTTTATTCCCAATACCTTTACTCCAAATGGAGATGGTTTGAATGATGTTTTTGAAATCAAGAGCGAAGGCTTTAAAGCAGATGGGAGTGTGAAGAATTTCTACATACGCATCTACAACCGTTGGGGAGAGGAGGTTTTCTACAGCAAAGATGTCAACTTCCAATGGGATGGAACCCTAAATGGTGAACCTGTTGGTTTTGGGAACTTTGTTTACAAAATGCAGTTAGAAGGCTTTAACAGACAAAAAATTGAACTGAATGGTGAGCTGACCATACTCACTTACTAAGCGCTGAGTTTCTTCAGAAAACGAACACTAAATGTAGTGCCTTTGTCATCAGAGCTCACTTTGGCGTCTCCACCTAAAGCTTGAGATAAGAATTTCACAATGTACAATCCAAGGCCTGTGCCCTTAGATTTACGGGTATCTTCGTTTCCAACCCGGTAAAATTTATTGAATATAAAAGGAAGGTCTGCCTTAGGTATGCCATCTCCTGTGTTACTTACACTTAGTTTAAAATGTTTGTTGTTTTCGCTTAATTCAACCACAATAGTACTTTGATCAGGACTGTACTTTAAAGCATTTGAAAGCAAGTTGGTTACCACGCTGATAAAGCTGTTTTTATCACTTTCAACCAAACCAATAAATGCCGGTTGGTAATCGAATTGATGGCTTTCTTTTTGAGCGTGGTTCTCAATAATTTCTTGTAAGATTTGATGTGGGGCAAAAGATTCTGGGTAGAGATTTAAGGCGTCATTGTCAAATTGGGTGGTGGTGAGAATATTTTCTACCAGACCCTCCAGCCGATCTGTTTCTTTCAAGGCAAAGCCAATCAGTTTCTCTTGTTGTTGAGGGGTCACCTTTCGTTTAGAAATGGTTTCTAGGTTCAATTTAATACCTGCCAGTGGAGATTTAAGTTCGTGTGTAATGCTAAGCAAAAAGTTTTTCTGTTGTTTGGCCAAGCGCACCTCTTTATTGAAAGAGCGGTGCACCCGGTAAAAGCCAATCACTAAGAGTACGAAGAATACAAAGCCTTCGCCAATGATCATGTATGATTTTCTGTTCAGCCAGCTTTCGTCAAACAATGCGGGATTGGATAAGGAAATTTCGCTGTATTGATCTACCAATAAGTAAGCCCACCAGCAAAACTGAAAGGCTACGTAAACAATTAGCACATAAAACAGAACGGGAACAGGATTCTTTGCCTTTACCATTTTACAAAATTATGATAATCCTCGCTTAAGCTTCAAGTCAAGTTGCCCTTGTTTTTTTGGCACCATGAAAACACAGAAACCTCCTTCAATAAAATCGTGGGCTGAGCGTATCAGGTTCGTCTTACAGGTGTTGCTCTTCATCAGCGCCATTGCTATTGTGATGTATTTCCGCAATTAAATTTGCACCCTGCTAGAAACACAAAAGGCTCCGAGAAATCGGAGCCTTTTTTGTGGTGATGGACAGAATCGAACTGCCGACACAAGGATTTTCAGTCCTTTGCTCTACCAACTGAGCTACATCACCGCTTTGTTTGCGGGCGACAAAAGTATGTATTATTTTTTGTTAAGCAAGTAAAAAAAAGTTTCAACCCTAAAGTTTCACACTACATTTGTTGCAGTGGATGCAGTGCTAGATATCGGTAACTCTAGAGTAAAGTGGGGGGTAATATCTGAGAATCAATGGCTCGCCATTGAAACAGCGCGCCACGAAGATTTATTGCTCGTCTTAGAGCGCCTCCAAAAAGAATTTTCAGTCACCCGTTTGATGTATGCTAATGTGTCTCAATTGAAAGCGGTGGAGCTCTTTCAGCGATTTGGGTCTATACAATCTTTAGAGTTTAAGCATACGCTACATTCTCCCATCAACTTGAATTACCTCACTCCGCGCACTCTCGGTAAAGATCGCCTTTTGGGCATCATTCAATCTTTTGAGCTTTTTCCAGAAGAAAACGCCTTGGTCATAGATGCCGGGACATGCATTACCTATGACCTTAGAATAGGAAAGCACTATGAGGGTGGGAGGATCTCTCCTGGGCTGCAAATGCGCTTAAAGGCTATGAATCACTTTACAGGCAAGCTTTCTTTATTGCATATACATGAACTTCCAACACAACAAGGAGTAGATACAGATACCAGCATCAAAGCCGGTGCCTTTTGGGGAATGGTGGCCGAGATAGAAGGAAATATTGCCTGGTACATCAAAGAATATGGCCCCTTAAAAGTGATTGCTACTGGAGGTGATTGGTCTTTATTTGCTGGGGCACTAAAAAATAGCATTTTTGCAGACCCAAATTTGATACTAAAAGGGTTGAAAACGAGTTTGAAATACAATTAGTCGGTGTTGAGTATACAAAGAGTACTTTTTCTTTTTTCTGCTTTCTTGTTTGCAAGCCTTTCTCAGGCGCAAGACCAAGCCACTTCTCCCTATAGTTATTATGGTTTAGGAGATGATTACGATAAAACATTCACTCGTTTTAGAGGAATGGCAGATACCAAAATTGCTTTGTCTGGACCATTTAGTCTAAACCCAGCTAACCCTGCTTCATACGGTGAGTTATTTTCGCCCGTATTTGATGTAGGGATGTTTGCACATACCACCACCACAACTGCACCAGGTTCTTCTCAAACCAATTCAGGAGGTAATATCCAGTATTTTTCAATGGGCTTCCCCATCAATGAAAAGAAGAACATAGGTATGGCTTTTGGTATTGTGCCAATATCTAAAGTAGGGTATGCCATTTCAGCTACAGCTACAGATTCCATTTTCGGAGATGTTGAGTTGAGAGATGAAGGTGATGGTGGGATAAATCAATTCTTCTTAGGCTTTGGGCGTCAGTTTTCTATTGATACCAATTACACCTATTTTGATTCTTACACCACTTTAAAGAACGGAGCTAAAGAACCCAATAAAAGCAAGCAGATTGTTCATCGCATGTCTGTAGGAGCCAATCTTCATTACAATTTTGGAACCGTTGACCGCAGCAACCTCATTATTCCTCCTTTAGATTCTGGAGCTTACGCTTCTGCGGTATATCAACGAACACGTGTTTCTGCGCCCAATTTTGATGTAGGAATGCAATACCAGAGAAGAACCATCAAATATGATTCTAGCACTTTCAAGGCAGCTAAAATTAGAAATCTGCAGCTTGGGGCTACCTATCAAATGGGATTGACACAATCTTACGAATACGAGAACCTTGCCTATACCTTTAGGGGATCATTGAGCGATACCATTCGTGTTCCGTTAAGAGAAATAAGCAATGGAGAATTTACTTGGCCTCAGCAAATGAGACTTGGTGTAGGATACCAACTGTACAACATGAACTCTAAGCGCTATTGGCAATTGGCAGCCGATGTAAACTATATCACTTGGTCTGAGTTTAGTACGAGTCTTCAAGAACAAAATTTGAATGATGTATTCCAAGTATCTGTTGGTGCAGAAATGGTTCCAGAGTTTTATTTCTCTTACCAAGGCACACAAACAAACTATTGGAGAAACGTTCGTTACAGAATGGGAGCAAGGTACAAACAAGACAAGTTGTACATCAATGGAAACAATGTCAACGAATTTGGCATGACCTTTGGCTTAGGGTTACCACTGAGCAAGTCAAACTCACAAAAACAAACCTCTACGGTTTTGAATATGGGAGTTGAATACGGTGAGCGAGGACAAAATAAAGAAGGCTTAATAAAAGAGCAATTTGTGAGATTTACAGTTGGAATATCTTTGACGCCTTCTAAATATGACAACTGGTTTTATAAACGAAAAATAGATTAAGTGATGATAAAATTAAGATTGACGGCCGCATTGGTATTGTTGATGACCTTAAATGTTTCTGCCCAGAGCAAGTATGGAGCAACTTCTGAAGATAGTTTAGCCTGTATTGAAGCATTGAGTTTGTATGGTGAGTTCTATAACCAAAAGAACTACGCAGATGCAAAATCACATTGGTTAAAAGCCATGACTACTTGTCCTAAGTCGAGCAAGAACCTTTACATTAAAGGAGTACGTATGTACAAGACCTTCATGAAAGAGAATAGAACCAATTCTGACTTGGTAAAAGCATACATAGATACCGTGTATTGGATTTACGACAGAAGAATCGAAAGTTTTGGTGAAGAGGGTAAAGTGCTTGGAATGAAAGGTTTCGACATGATGCGTTACAACAAAAGCCGTATGGCAGAGGCGCACGAAAATTTAGCCAGATCTGTGGAACTACAAGGGGTAAAAAGTAACCCTGCAGTTGTTGCAGCGTACTACCAGTCAGCTTATGAATTGTACAAGAAAGAAGAAAAAACAAAAACTGAAATCATTGAATTGTACGATCCAGTTGCTGATATCTTAACAAAACAATTGAATACAGCGATTGAAAAACAAGATGAGAAAGCCATTGATCGTTTGAAAAAAGCGATGGCTGAAGTGGAAAAAATCTTCAGCACTGTTGCTTCATGCGATGACTTGGTAGAATTGTATCAACCAAAGTTCGAAGAGCATAAGGAAGATACTTTATGGTTAGAGAAATTAGCCTTGACCATGGGTAAAGCAGAATGTGAAACTGATTTTTACCTGCAAGTATCAGAGCAGTTACACAGTTTAAAGCCGAGTCCTATCTCTGCATTGAGTTTAGGGATCGCAAAATTGAAAAAAGAGCAATTTTCAGATGCGGCAAAATATTGTTTGCAAGCTTATGAAATGGGGGAAGATAAAGATTTGAAAATGAAAGCGTTGAAATATGCTGCAACTTCTTATTCTTACATGAAACAATTCTCAAATGCCAAGAAATATGCATTGAAATGGTTAGAGCTAAATCCAAATAGTGGAGAAGCCTACATGATTATCGGAGATGCATACTTGTATGGTTCAACGAGCGTTGGGTCTAACGAATGCGAAAAGCATTTTGGATACATTGCAGCGGTTGCTAAATACCAAAGAGCAAGAAGTTTGGATGATGCCTTGGCTGCAAAAGCCAATAAACGCATTGCATCTGCTCAAGCACAGTTCCCTAAAACAACAGATTGCTTTATTCAAGGTATGAATGCCGGAGATAAAGTAACTGTTGGCGGATGGATTGGAGAAACTGTTACTCTTCAGACTCGCGACTAGTGAAATTGATCACACATAGAATATACTTAAGCATCCTGGCTGTTACAGCCGGGATGTTTTGTTCTTGTGAAAATTCTGTTGAAGAAATCAACAAAGTTCAGATTTCTGAAAGCTACCCAGAAGAAACTACCATAGATGTGGAACTTACCTACAGTGATTCTGGCAAGGTGAGAGCCATTTTGAAAGCACCACTTTTAGAACGCTACTTAACCACACGCCAGTTTACAGAGTTGAGAAAAGGAGTTGACATTGAGTTTTTCAATAGCGAGGGTGTGAGCGAGACGCATTTAACTGCGAACTACGCGAGGTACTACCAAAGACAAGGCCGTATGGAAGCCCAAAACGAAGTAGTGGTTGTCAACTCCCAAGGAGACAAGCTAAATACAGAACACTTGGTTTGGGATGAAAAAACCAGAAAAATTTATTCTGATGCCTTTGTGAAAATTCAAACAGCGAAAGAAATTATTTACGGTGATGGTTTGGAAGCAGACGAAGACTTCACCAACTTTGAAATCAAAGAGCCGAAAGGAATATTGCAATTAGAAGATGAAGACGTACAATAAAGTAATGCTCATTTTTTGGGTGGTCACAGGCTTTGCTGCTTGTGTATATGCCGGTTTTATTTGGGTCAATTTTGATTTGGGCAGCGCAGCGCCTTTTATGGCTTTTGGCCTCATGGCATTGGTGCTCTCTTACCTCAGGTATAGCACTATGAAACGCTTCAAGCAAGATTGAGCTGCAACTGCCATGAACAAACTATATTTGAAGTGACATGAGCGAAGTGCTTTTCATCATACTTACCTCTCTTTTATTCTCTTCTTTTTTTTCCGGAATGGAAATCGCATTTGTTTCGGCCAACCGATTG
>CBFHSD010000008.1:0-66225 GCA_965658375.1 Salibacteraceae bacterium | reverse complement strand
CGATGGAGATCTTAGGTGGTAAAATTGATTTTGTATTGCATTCTATCGGGATGTCGCCAAATGTGCGTAAAGGAAAACCTTATACAGGGTTGAATTACGACTTTTACCACAAGACATTAGATGTTTCTGCTATGTCTTTTCACCGTGTGATTCAAACAGCATTTGAAAAAGATGCTATGAGCGAATGGGGTTCTATTTTAGGTTTGACCTACATTGCTGCCCAACGCACATTCCCAGATTACAACGATATGGCTGATGCCAAGTCTCTTTTAGAATCTATAGCACGTAGCTTCGGGTATCATTACGGATCTAAAAGAAAAGTAAGAATCAATACCATTTCTCAATCGCCAACAATGACAACCGCAGGTAGTGGGGTAAAAGGGTTCACAGAATTCTTGAGCTACGCAGATGCGATGTCGCCATTAGGGAATGCAAGTGCAGATGATTGCGCTTCTTACTGCATTTCAATGTTCTCTGACCTTACCAAGATGGTTACAATGCAGAATTTATTTCATGATGGTGGGTTTTCTTTTACAGGAGTGAGCCAGGAGGTGATATCAAAATTCGGAGACGAATAAGAATCAAAAGATAATAGTAAAGGCGAATCCAATTGGGTTCGCCTTTTTTTATGCTTGTATTTTGGGTATAAAAAAAGCTCTTGCCGAATGACAAGAGCTTTTGTTTGAGTTCTTTCTTTGATTAGCTGCCTTGCATGGCTTTGGCTCTAGCTAAGTACTTCTTCACTTCTCTACCTTCGGTTGAGTTTGGAAAGTCTCTTGCGATTTTCTCATAAGCGCTAATCGCGTTATCATAGTCGCCAAGTGCTTCAGAAATGTTTCCTGCTTTCATCAAATACAGCGGAGTGCTGAAGTCATTTTCATTGTTTTTTGCAGCTTTCATGTAATAATCGAAGGCTTTACCATCGTTTTGCAATTCGCTGTAACAATCTCCAATTGCACCAAGCGCTACAGAAGAAACAATTTTGTCATTTCCACCAAAATCACTCAGGTAATCAATTGCTCCTTCATAATCACCGGTGCGCATTAAACAAACACCCATGTAGTAATTGCTCAAATCTGCAGATTTGGTACCACCATAGTTGTCAATAATGTCTGCAAAACCGAAATGGCCCATGTTATCGCCATACATAGCGAGATTGAATGAGTCGTTTGCAAAGTGCCCTTGTGCGTAAAAGATTTCGGCTTGTGCTTCTTTTTCTAGGGTAGGGATATAGCTGTACAAGTAGTATCCAATTCCAGCTGTAAGTGCTACAAACACCCCTACTCCAATAGAAATTTCTTTTTGAAATTTTTCGAAAAATTGACGTCCTTCGTTGAGCTTTTCAGCTATGTCAATATCCTGTTCTTCGTGTTTATCTGTCATTACCCCGTTTTTAGGAAGGGGCAAATATAATTTTTTTGTTTATTGAGTTCGATTGAGACGAAGATTCACACACTATTTTTGTCCACGTTAATTTGTTTATACAGCCCATGTTTTTAGAAAAGCTCAGTTTAGTTAATTTCAAAAATCACAGTTCTACCAATCTTACCTTTCAACAAGGGGTGAATTGTATTGTAGGAAGCAATGGTGTAGGCAAAACCAATGTCCTAGACGCCATCTACTACATGAGCTATTGCAAAGGCATGTTTAATCCAATAGACAGTCAAAATATTACTCATGATGCGCCTTTATTTGTGGTTGAGGGGTTCTACCAAACAGAACACGATTCTTTTAAAGTATACTGCGGAGTAAAACGCGGGCAGAAAAAGGTGTTCAAATGGAATAAGGTTACATACGAAAGGTTGGTAGATCACATCGGAAAAGTACCCTTGGTTCACATCACACCTTCTGATACAGGATTGATTACAGAAGGGAGTGAGATGCGAAGAAAGTTCATGGACTCCATCATTTCTCAATACGACTCTTCGTATTTAAATGTTTTGGTACGTTACCAGAAGGTGCTTTCACAGAGAAATGCACTTTTGAAGATGTTGCAAAGCGAGCGCAGAACAGATAATGAATCACTCTTAGCATTTGATGCCCAGTTAGACATGTATGGCACAGAGCTGCACGAAAAGAGAAAGGAGTTTGCATTGGTGTTTAATCCGCTGTTTTTGAGCTATTATTCTTTACTCACCGAAGGAAAAGAAACAACCAGTTTTGTTTACCAAAGTGCTTTAGAAACAGAACCTTTAAGTCAATTACTACTTGGCAGTAGGTCAAAAGATTACACCTTAGGTCATACCACCCAGGGAACACATAAAGACGATTTGAAATTCTTGTTAGAAGGCCACCCCATGAAAAAGTTTGGTTCTCAAGGACAGCAGAAAAGCTTTGTAGTAGCATTAAAGTTGGCACAATTCGATTTGATGTCGGAAAAGCTGAGCCAAAAGCCTTTACTTTTATTGGATGATATTTTTGACAAATTGGATAAGCATCGCGTCAAAGCATTAATGACCTTGGTAAGTGAACAGCACTTTGGTCAAGTATTCGTAACGGATGCCAACAAGCAGCGCATAGATGATTTATTTGCAGACATTAAAGAGAAACCCTTAATGATACACCTCCATGAAGAGAGATAGTAACCAACAACACATCGGAGAAGTCATTAAGGCTTTTGTTGAGCGTCACCGCCTAAGGAACCGCCTTAACCAAGAAGCAATTAGAGAAGCATGGGAGAAATTGATGGGGAGCAGTGTGGCTAGACACACCGTTGACATCAAACTGTACAGAAAATCGCTTGTGGTGTATTTAGATTCATCGGTACTCAGGAACGAGTTATCCTACGGTAAAGCCACGATCATTGAGCGCATCAATATGTATTTTGGAGAGAGATTGATTGATGAAGTGCAGTTGAAATAATCAATCGTAATTTGGGATGAAAGGAGCTTTCATTGTTAAAGTACCCTCAATGGCTTCGTTATTAGGTGTATACATTCATGGTTTGGCTGGAGACATAGCCGCTCAAGGAAAAGGCATGCAATCGCTGATTGCTTCAGACATTGTAGAAGGCATCCCGCAGGCTTTTCAAAAACTTAATGGCTAGTATAGAACAAATAGGCAATGCCTATTGCAGCTATGATTCCGATAAAGTCAGCAAATAAGCCAGCCGTAGCGGTATAGCGCGTTTTACTGATGTTCACATAACCGTAGTACACCGCTAGAGTGTAAAAGGTAGTTTCTGTAGAACCTTGAAACACGCTAGAGAGGTAGCCTGCAAAACTATCTGGGCCAAAAGTGTCCATGGTTTCTACCATCATAGCTCTAGCCCCAGAACCGCTTAAAGGCTTCATGAATGCAGTAGGTAAGGCATCAACAAATTCAGCATTCATCCCCAGAGCAATTACCCCGTATTGAATAGAATCTGTAATAAACCCAAGGGTCCCGCTAGCTCTAAACACAGCAATAGCTACTAACATTCCAACCAAGTAAGGAATGATTTTAATGGTAGTGTCAAAGCCTTCTTTTGCTCCTTCAATAAATGAATCGTAGATATTGATTTGTTTCTTGAGACCCATCCAAATGAACGCAATGATGATTGCAAAGAGGATGAAGTTGCTCATAAATGTTGCTGTGCTTTCCATCTCGGCAGGAGCCAAACTGAGCATTAAATACATGAACAGCGCAATAAAACCAGTAATGCCACCCAAATACTTTAGGATGTTTGCATCCAAGAGTTTGATTTTTTGCTTGAGTGCCACCCAAATAATTCCACCTATTGAGGCGCAGTAGGTGGCAAGCAGAATAGGGATAAACACATCTGTTGGGTTCTCAGAACCAGCAGCTGCTCTCAATGCCAAAACAGAGACAGGTATAATGGTCAAGCCACTAGTGTTAAGTACCAGAAACATAATCATAGAGTTGCTTGCTGTGTCTTTCTCGGTATTGAGTTCTTGTAGGTCTTTCATGGCTTTTAAACCAGATGGGGTAGCGGCATTATCTAAGCCTAGCATGTTGGCGGCAAAGTTCATCATGATGTTGCCAGTTGCCGGATGGTTCTTTGGAATATCTGGGAAGAGCTTCTCAAAAAATGGAGCAACTGCTTTAGATAGTTTTTCAACCGCACCAGCTTTTTCTCCAATACGCATGATACCTAACCAGAGTGTCATTATTCCAATGAGATAAATGACAATGCCTACTGCCGTTTCTGCTGCATCAAAACTGGCTTTCATCATGGTTTGAAAAACCAGCTGATCGCTTTCGTTCATCGTTAGACCAATGCTTAATCCAAATTGATCTTGCATCCACCATAAGATAGATCTTAGAAGACCAACAACAAAAGCTATGGAAAAGAAACCAATGAAAATTCTATTCAAAGCCATGTACCAATAGTACAAAAGGAAAAAGAAGGGAAATGGATCCGCGGATCTAAAATATTCACCATCTCTTGAAGATAACTTTATAGAAGGTAAATGAAGTTTTTAGCCATAAAAAAAGCCCCGATAAATCGGAGCTTTCAAGTAGCGAAGACGGGAGTTGAACCCGTGACCTCAGGGTTATGAATCCTGCGCTCTAACCAACTGAGCTACCTCGCCATTTCAAATGGGGCTGCAAATATATAATTATCACGCATACCCTCAATAGGCCGAAAAATATTTTATTTGTGGTGTGAAAGCGATTCAAAAACATCAGTTCTATTTTTATTTAGTAAGTGCATTTATTATCAGCGCTTTGGTGTTGATTGCAACTTTTGAAAAAGCTGTCTTGCATCTTCAAATCAATCAATATCAAAGTCCTTTCTTCGATATATTTTTCACCTATGCTACAAAATTGGGTGAAGGATTTGGTATCAGCATCGCAATTTTGGCTATGGCTGCTCAACAGGTTCGAAAGGGCTTAACAGTTGCATTTGCTGCAATACTAGGAGGAGTGGTTTCGCAGTTTTTTAAGAGAATAGTTTTCGGAAAAACACTTAGACCAATGAGGTTTTTTGAAGAACTTGGAGAAGATCAATTGAGCTTTGTTTTGCCCATTGGGCAAATGAACAGTTACTATTCTTTTCCTAGTGGACATACCACAGAGATATTTGCGTTATGCACAGCTGTTGTTCTTTGTTTGCCAAAAAGAAGGTGGGATGTGCTTTTAGCTATGTTGGCTATTTTGGTAGGTTTTAGTAGGGTTTATTTATCGCAACATTTTGTTGAGGATATTTGCGCTGGAGCCTTGTTAGGAACCATTTTAGGTATAGGAGCTTACTTGCTTATGAACATTTTGTCTCCCGCAAATAAGAAACTCAATTATTCCCTGCTCAATCGCTCGAAATAGCTAGCTTTTTTTACTTATATTTCCGCCCTCCATGATTTAAATCAAATAGCTTTGGAAAAAGAGATCTTTCAAAAAGAATACCTCATCAAATCTTCTACGAGTATTCTCTACAATTACTTAACAACACCTTCTGGTCTTTCTGAATGGTTTTGTGACAACGTAAACATCAAAGATGAAGTGTATTACTTTATGTGGGATGGAAGCGAAGATGAAGCGAAATTGAAGGGAAAGAAAAAAGGAGAATTCATTCGCTGGCAATGGCTAGATGATGAAGACACCAGTTGTTACTTTGAGTTAAAGATTAGAATTGAAGGCTTAACCAAAGAAGCCGCTCTTGTAGTTACAGATTTTGCCGAATCTGATGAAATGGAAGAGGCAATCATGCTTTGGGATAAACAAATCGACAAGCTCAAAAGAATCTTAGGTTCATAAGAATTGTCAATTCTTTTCATGCGTGAAGAACACGCCTTTATTTTTGCCGATAAATTCAGCCAACCTTGCGTAAGTTAGATCGATTAGTCATTGGCACTTTCATAGGTCCGTTTATACTGACCTTTTTCATCACACTTTTTATATTTGAGATGCAGTTCCTTTGGAAGTACATCGAAGATTTGGTGGGAAAAGGTTTAGGCACTTGGGTTATTGTTAAGCTGCTTATTTACGCGTCTGCATCACTTGTTCCAATGGCATTGCCTTTAGCTACGCTTCTGTCATCAATCATGACATTCGGAAACCTAGGAGAAAACAATGAGCTAGTGGCCATGAAATCTGCTGGTATTTCTCTACCACGTATCATGAGACCAGTGTTTGGAGTTGTGCTTATCTTGAGTGTTGGCGCCTTCTTTTTTAGCAATAACCTATTGCCTAGGTCCAACCTCAAATTCAAATCGTTGCTTTACGATGTAATCAAGAAAAAACCAGCGATGGATTTTAAGCCCGGAGTTTTTTACGAAGGGATGGAAGGCGTAAGCATACGAGTTTCAGGCAAGTCAGAATCTGGAGACCGACTGTATAAAGTACTCATTTACACACGAGATAAGGGTGGCGGTAACCGCAAAGTTATTTCTGCTGAAGAAGGTGAGATTTTTAATACTCCAGATGGAGGTTATTTGGTTATGAAACTCTACAATGGCAACAGCTATGAGGAGCTTAGTGGTGTAAAGATGCCGCATACCACAACACGTTTCAAAGAGCATCAAATCTTTTTTGACCTTTCGGGTTTTGAGTTAAAAAAGAGTGATGAAGATCTTTTTAAAAGCAATCAAGCGATGCTCAATATTGGGCAATTGTCAGAAGTGAAAGATTCTTTGATTGTGAAGAGAGATGCTCGCATAGAAATTTTCAAGAATTCTATTTCTAAACGTTTTTTAGCCTTAGCAGATACCCTAAATGAGCCTATAGACTCGGCAACGGTTCCCTACAGTATAGAAGATTTACCAAATGAGTTGAAGAAATCTGTTTTGATTGCTTCTATGAATATTTCTAGAGCAAGTAAAACTTACAGTACTAGTATGGGGGCTGAGGTGAGAGGAAGAAATAGAAAGTTGGTAAAATACGATATTGAATGGCACAGGAAATTCACAGTTTCTATGGCATGCTTGCTGTTCTTTTTTATTGGGGCTCCCTTGGGTGCCATCATTCGTAAAGGTGGTCTAGGCATGCCGGTGGTAGTTTCTATATTCTTTTTCTTGGTATTCCATATCACATCAATGACGGGAGAAAAAATGGTGAAGAACCTTGATATTCCTGCATGGTCAGGTATATGGGCTGCTGTGGCTATCTTGTTTCCAATGGGTATCTTTCTAAGCTACAAAGCCACTACAGATTCTGTGCTTTTTGACAGCACCTACTATGCGAAGCTAGCTGAGCCACTGAAATCTAAAGTTTGGAAGCCTTTCATCGCTTTGTTGGTTAAGAAAAAGAAGAAAAAGCATCAATGAAATTCTTAATCCTTTGCAGCAAGCCACCGGTTCCCGCAAATGATGGAGGAACTTTAGCGAGTAAGGCTTTATTGGATGGTCTTTTGAATACAGGGCATTCTGTTGAGGTGCTCGCCATAGGCACCGAGAAACACCCTTTACCAACAGATTTAAGATCTATAGAAAAGTATGGTTTGGAGGGAGTGCCTTTGCAAACTTTCCCGAATAAATACAAGGCTTTTAAAGCTATTGTAACAGGTGAGAATTACCATGTATCGCGTTTTTATTCGAAAACCTTCACCGAGCTCATAGAAAAGAAAATCAACATCACTTCCTATGATGCACTTATTCTGGATGGACTGAATACAATGGTCTACTTGAAAGAGATACGTGCTATGTACAAGGGGAAGGTGTATTACCGTGCCCACAACATTGAAAGTCATCTTTGGGATACCCGTCTGAAGGAAACCGAAAACCCGATTGAGAAGTACTTCACCAAGCGTTTGGTAAACCGATTAAAAGCATTTGAAAAACGAGTAATTCACGAAGTAGACGGACTTATTGCAATTAGTCCTATTGATTTGGATTGGTTCAAACAAGAAGGAGTAGAAGCTTCTTTTTTACTTCCGTTTGCGTTCAATTTTAAAAACAGACAGGTAAAACAAGAAGCTGTTGCGTCAAAACCATTTAGTGTTGGTTTTTTGGGAGCCCTTGACTGGGAGCCTAATATACAAGGCGTTAAATGGTTTATTGAGTGCGTTTGGCCTATTGTACAAAGGGATCTACCTCAATGCCAGTTTACCATTGCAGGAAGAAATGCTGTCTCATATTTTTCCGCACTGCAGGGAGAAAAGGTAGCATTCATTGGAGAAGTTGAAGATGCAATGCAATTCATACTATCTCAAAAAGTATTGATTAATCCTTTGTTCTCTGGCAGTGGAATGCGCGTAAAACAAGCCGAAGCAATGTCTTTGGCTTGTGCAGTAGTTAGCACTATTAAAGGTGCTGAAGGGATAGATATGGGAGTAAATGAGTCTTTGGTAAGCGATGATCCAGAAAAATTTGCCGAGATCATTGTTCAATTGCTTCAGAACGAAGAATTGCATCAAAGAGTGACCCAAGAAAACAGGAAATTGGCTGAGAATCAATTTGATTTAGAGAAAAACACACAATTACTTGTGAGATGGATGCAGGAGTAGGGCATAAAGATAGAGTTGTGGTAATTCTTTCACGAATTCCTTTTCCTCTAGATAAAGGCGATAAACTGAGGGCTTGGCATCAGTTGAAAACCTTGTGTACTGAGTTTGAGGTGCTTTTAATCTGTTTAAATGAGAATGGAACTCCTACACCTCGTCAAGAGAAAGGACTGAAAGAATTGAATTGTCAAATTGAAATACTTCCTTTGAGTAAAATACGAAGAGGTGTTCAGCTTTTCCGTGCCTTGTTTAACGGAGATCCTTTTCAAGTCGCCTATTTTTATCAGAAACCCGCAGTAAAGCGTGTTCGCCAGCTCATAGAAGGTTTTCTACCTAAGCACATCTACTGTCAACTTGTTAGAACTGCAAAGTATGCAGAGGCTTTTGGAGTAGTTCCGTCTACGCTAGACTATATGGATGCATTGAGCGCAGGTATGACAAGAAGGTATGTAGAATCTAAAAGGCTCTATAAATTCTTATTTAAAACAGAGGCAGATAGATTGCATCGCTATGAACATCAGTGCTTTAGTATGTTCAATAATAAAATCATCATTACTAAGAATGATTTGAACTTGATAGACCACCCAGACCACAATGAGATTAAAATCATTGCCAACGGGGTTGATTTTGATTTTTTTAATACGCCAAGAGAACCTTTGCCTCATACCGTGCTTTTTACAGGTAACATGAGTTACCCACCTAATATAAAAGCTGCTGTTTTTTTAGTCAGAGAAGTCTTACCACACATTTTACAGCACTACCCAAAAATGAAACTGATTTTGGCAGGAGCCAACCCTGCATCAGAAGTCAAATGTTTAGCTTCTAAAAATGTGGAAGTCACTGGCTGGGTAAATGATATGCGAATGCAATATTCAAGGGCACACGTATTTGCGGCTCCAATGTTTATTGGTACTGGTTTACAAAACAAATTACTCGAGGCAATGGCCATGAAAGTTCCTGTTATCACTACATCTTTAGCCAATGATGCTCTAAAAGCAAAGCATAGGGAGGAAGTGGTTATTGCAGATACTGCAATGGAAATGGGTGAGGCTATAGTTGAGCTATTTGAAAATCAAGATTTTACAGATAAAGTAGCTGAAGCTGGTCAGGCATTTGTGATTAACAAATATTCTTGGTCGGCAAATAATAAAATGTTAGTAGATTTACTCCGTCATTAAAACTGGCACGCACATTGTTAAATACAATCAAACAAGCTCATAAATCAAACGATAAAAACAATCAGTTATGAAAGTAAATTACATCTCTAAATTTACCCTAGCTGCTTTCGCACTAGCTACGATAGTTTCTTGTGGTAAGAAAAACAAAACGGTAGATCCTCCAAAAGACGAGGTAGAAGTTAACATTCCTTGTTCTGGTCCCGACTATTGGACAGACAAGAATAACTTTAGAGCAAACGCGCTTGGTGAGTCTATTGATAGAATGACAGCAAAGAAGAAAGCAATGAGTAATGCGCGAGCACAAATGGCAGCTGACATTCAAACAACAATGAAAGTAGTTGGAGATAACTACGTAAATTCTACAGAGTTTAATAACAAAGAAGAAATTACTGAAACATTCCAAGAAAATGCGCGCACAGTAGTAGACCAGGTAATTTCTGGAACCTCTACCATTTGTGAAAAAACAACAATGAATAAAACAACTGGAAAGTACACGACATACGTGGCTATTGAGTTAAATTCAGATGAATTGGTGAGCAAGTACAACGAACGTCTTTCTTCTGACGAACGCATTAAAGCAGAATACAATTACGAAAAGTTCAAAGAAACTTTCGAAAAAGAAATGGCGAAAATTGGAGGATAATTATCCTTTTCTTTTCAAAGAAGGTCTCACATTGTGAGGCCTTTTTTTGTGCGATACAATCTTTAGACATCTATAAAGATGAAATTAATTTCTAAACTAGGGTTTATCTACTTCCTTTCTTTACTTGTTTTATTAGGTTGCAAAAGCAAAGTGCAAGAACCACAACTGGTTGCGTTGGTAAAGCTAAATGGCAAGTATGGCTTCGTTAAAACTGATGGATCCTGGCTCTTAGAACCAAAGTATTTTACGGCTTCTGATTTTTCACATGGCTTTGCATGCGTTATCGAAGAGGATTATTTTTCTGGGAATGATAAAGATTACACCTTTCAGTTTATAGATCAGAATGGGGATGTGCAATTGGAGGTAGAAATGAGAGGTCCAAGTTCTTTCTATCAAGAAAGAGCAATGATTCAAAAGACGGAAGGCCATTTCATCATCAATATGCAAGGTGATGTTTTAGCAGGACCCTTTACAAAGGTAACTTCATTTAGTGAAGGCTTAGCGCGCGTTGAAGATCCAAATGGCAAAGTAGGATTTATAAATACTGATGGTGAGTGGATCATTCATTTACCGGAAAATGCTTCCTTTTCAAACTATGGCTTGTTCAGTTGTGGCTTAGCCACTTTCCATTGCCGAGAACAAGGGCAGCGGTATACTGGATACATCAATACAAAAGGTGAAGTTGAGATTCCTTGTAGTATATGGAAAGGGTCTGGTTTTAATGAGGATATGGCTTTTTACAAACCTAAGTATTTGAATTACGGGTATATAAATAAAGATGGAGAACCTCTTGATTTTGGTGAGTTCAGCCAAGTATTTCCCTTTAGTGAGGGCATTGCCTGTGTGAAAAAAATGCGTGACTTTGGTTTTATCAATAAGAAAGGAGAGGTTGTCATAGATTTCTATGATTGGGTACCTTCAAAATCATCTGAAGGTCTAATAGCTCTGCGCAGTAGCATGAAGGGAAACACGAACTATGGCTATATGGATACTACTGGAGTATGGGTGATCACTCAGAAATATACCCATGCGATGCCTTTCGCTCAAGGATATGGAGCGGTAAAAATGAACAGTAATTATGGTTTCGTAAACAGAAAAGGAGAAGAAGTAATCGCTCCCATATTTACCGTGGCAGGAAGCTTTCATTACACGAACCGAACACTTGGTGTTAAGTATCAGTAAATCGCTAAAGTGAAGATTTACTAAGTTCTAACATCTTAAATTAAAATCCAATATGGAGTTCAATCATATAGAATTCAAAAAGCCCATATATAGGGTAAAGGCAGCATTGAGAGAGCACTTAAGAAACTACTCTCGTGTAGATGATTTGCCTATTTCTTATGAGGATTTATTGCGTTTTACAGATATGTTTCCTGTTACGGGCAATGATGGCGAAGAAACACTTTGGTATTCGGTGATGTACGGTGAGTCTGAAAGAGAAGTGATTAATAAGGGTTTGGTTAAGGTGTATGAAGACCTTTTTTCAGAAGGGGATATCATTCCTTATTTAAGGGTTGACCGGATTGATTATTGCTCATTTGGAAATTCCAAACCTTTTAGAATACGAATTATCAATGAAATTAATGATAATCACGATTACTATTACGTGAAACGAGCAGATGCTTCTCGAATTTATGGACTTGAGCTAGAGGAAATTTTCTCTCCAGATAAGGTGAATTACTTGGTAGATAGCAACACGCTTATTGAAGAACATGTGGTAGGCATACCCGCGGATGAGTTTATTCTGAAGAACAAGGATGTTCAAATTGAAAATAGATTGCGCTTTGCAAAGGAGTTTGTGAAATTCAATGAGCGTTGTATGATCAGGTTGCTCGGAGATATGCGTGCGTATAACTATGTGGTAGAGGTGACCCAAGATTTTGACAACATACAATACCGTTTGCGACCAATGGATTTTGATCAACAATCGTATGAAGGTCGTTTCAATAATTACAAGCCTCAGTTTTATAAAGATAACCTCGATTTTGTGAAATTAGCTCAAGAATTAATGTCTGTAGATGTAGCTAATCAATACAGGAAAATTGAAAGGGTAGCTATGAAGAAACGCCTAAGCACCCATAGACAACGTGCAAAAAGTCTATTTCGTAGGATGAAACGAGATAAGATTTCGGATATCTCTAGAATCAATGAGTTGGTGAGAGATATGAATAAACACCACAACACAGATCAAATTACAGGGTTTAAAACCATGGCAGATGTTCTCAACTTACATATAGAAAAATCACTTGGTGTCAAAATTTTGAATTAGTTCAGACTTTTACTTCAATCATTTCCATTTATCCATCACAGAACTCCATTTGTAAAGTGCTAAGAACCACTTACCAATAATGTCTGGTTTTACAAGATTTGGTCCTGTACATTTGGAAAAAGACCCCTATGAACATCGCTATTATCGAAGATGAACCACTTGCAAGAAAAGAGCTGAAATGCACCTTGCTGGAGCTGGAACCCACCGCCTGTTTTGTGGCAGAATGGGCCACCATTAGTGAGTCTATCTTGGGTTTAAAATCAGATTTAGGAATTGACCTTATTTTTTGTGATATTCAATTGGCAGATGGCTTAAGCTTCGAGATTTTTAGGCAAGTTCAAACTGATATCCCACTAATTTTCGTTACGGCTATTGATGAATATGCTATTGATGCTTTTCACATGAACAGCATAGACTACTTGCTAAAACCATATGATGAGAATGCCCTATTGAAAGCCCTTAGTAAGTATAAATGTCTTCAGAAGAATTTTCAGGTCAGCAGTTCAATCGATATTGATGCTATTCAAGGCCTTCTAGAAAAACAGGGCAACCCCAAAAGCTATAAAAAGCGCTTTATTATTAAAGTAGGGGACCAATACAAGCAAATAGATACGCACGATATTGCATACTTCGTTGCCGATGGAAACAACCTATCGCTTGTAAACAAGGCGAACCGCTATTTTATTATTGACTTAACCTTAGAAGAGGTAGCGAAGAAGATAGATCCTAGTCAGTTCTTTAGAGTCAACAGAAGTTACTTGGTCAATAATACCAGTATTAGCAAAATTCACAAATATTTTAATCACAGACTTAAACTGGAATTAGCGCCTGTTCCTAGTGAAGAAGTTTTGGTGAGTAGGGCCAGAGTACATCACTTTCTAGAATGGCTCGATCAATAAGGTATTGCTTTGGATTCGCTTTCATTGAATCTGTTATAAAAATTCAAATCACAAACAATTAAACATATGACTAAGTAAGCTATACTTGCCAATCCAGATCAAAGTTGAAACTAGCTATGAACTATTAAAGAACTATAATGGAATCAAAAAGAGAAGGAACATCGGCCTTTAGAATTATTCTCGGTTTTGCCTTTTTTGTGATTTCAATAGCTTGGATCACAAATAAACTTTTAGAGAACGAGAGTATCGGTTGGTTTGATTGGGTTTACACCGGAATTTTCGCCCTGAATGGAGTGGTTCATTTGCTCCAAGGCTTTGGTGTTTCGATAGTTCATATTTTCAGAAAGGATTGAAAGGGGAAGTTTCTAATCTTATAAATGAAAAAAGCCCCTGTTTCCAGAGGCTTTTTTTCATCAAGGTGTGATTATTCTGTAGACCCAATAGAGAGTACATTTTGCACATCTACTTCGGTAATGTAGCGTTTTACACCTTCTTTGTCTTCCCATGAGCGGTTATTTAATCGCCCTTCAACCATGATACGTTGTCCTTTTTTAAGGTACTTCTCAAAGTAATTGGCTGCGGTTCCCCAAGCTACCAATTGGTGCCACGTGGTGGTTTCTTGTTTATTACCTTCTTTATCTTGGTAGTAATAGTTGGTGGCAATAGAAACGCTTGCTTTCTTTTTGTTTTCTCCAAAAGTGATGATTTCTGGAGTGTTTCCTAGGCGGCCAATAAGCTGTACGTGATTGTTTAATGTATTCATGGTGCTTTTATTTAGTTAATGTTTCATCTGATTTTACAAGTACGGTGAAGTCGTTCAAGGAGATCTGTAAATTGCTTCGCTCATTGCCCTCTTTGTCTTTCCATTTGTTGGTAGAAAGACTTCCGCCAACTGCCACTTTTGCTCCTTTAATTAGCAGACGTTCTACCAATTCGGCTTTTTTATCCCAGGCAATGAGGTTGAACCATTCTGTGCGTTCTTTGCGTTCGCCATTTTTAGTGAGGTAACGCTCGTTTACCGCTAAAGAGAATTTTGCCAAGCGCTTGTCGCCTTCCAATTGAATAATTTCTGGGTTCGCTCCTAAACGACCTACTAGTTGTACACGGTTTACTAAAGTATTCATAAGATAAAGTTTTAAAGTGTGTCGATTCAAGATCAAATCGATGGAGCAAATAGAAGCACGGTTCAAAGCTTTAGTAGAATCTTAATCGTTTAAGAGTCGGTTAATTGCGTTTATAAGCGTTTAAAAATGTTTTTGTTATTGAATATGAGAATATTAGTATATTGATTGAAATTTACCGCTATCATGGAAAAAACGTGTTTAAATTGCAATGAGCGTATTATTGGTCGTTCAGATAAGAAGTTTTGCAGTGCCTATTGCCGCAATACTTACAACAATCAGCAGAACAGAAATGAGACGGCATATATGCGAGAGGTTCATAAAATATTGCGTCAAAACAGAAAAGCTTTAATGCAATTGAATCCAAAGGGCAAAGCCGTAGCCACCAAAGAAGAAATGCTAAAAGCAGGCTACAACTTCAGTTACTTTACCAGCGTGTATAAAACTAAAAAGGGGAGTGTCTATTACTTCGTTTACGAATATGGTTGGTTAAAAGTTGAGGACGATAAATATGCACTGGTTCTAAAAGAAGAATGGATTAAATAGGTCGTATTTTCAGGTTAAGAATGACCTTTGTCAACACTAAAATCAATAGGATTTGGCAACTTTATTGGAAACGAAAGAGCCATGGAATACAAGGAGTTTTATTCAGAATTAGGAAAGCTACTCTACGCAGTGGCACACTCGAGTGGACAGGTAGAAGAAGAGGAGGTAAAACGTCTTCACGCATTGGTAAAGAACTACTTGGTTCCACAAGAAAAACACAACGATGAATTTGGAACTGATGCTGCCTGGTACACAGAGATTGGTTTTGATTTTAGTACTTTCAATGATTTAGATGCTAAAGCGGCTTTTGATAGCTTTATTGACTATATACATGAACACCACAATGCTTTAGACAAGCAAATGAGAGCAGTTGGGCTTATGTTGGCCGAAGAAGTGGCAAATAGCGCCAATGGACTTAGCGCGGCCGAAGGCAAAATTCTTAAAGAACTGAAAGACAAACTGTCTAGGGTAGATGCTTGATTTATTCGATGAGCCAAAGCTAGAGGAGAAGGAAATTCTTTTTTTAAGTAAGAAGTATTTCTTACCTGCTATTCATAATGTGTATCACAAGTTCTACTTAGAGAGTTACAGTTCTGTAACCAAGAAATGGCCTATTCTAGCGAGGTCCGAATTTCCAGAATCGATGCCTCTTTCCAAAGATTTTAAGTTGGTTGACCGCGTGGCATCAACAGGACTAATGCCGCCCTTTGGAAAAACTGAAGTATTGAAAGGAGGACTTTTCTGTCATGTTTACACCTTTAAAAAGCAAATCATCATCACCTTTAGAGGTTCTGCCGGCCTATTAGATTGGCTGCGCAATTCAATGGCATATATGGTTCCTCTAACAGAAGATGAGCCTGATGTGAAAGTACATGCGGGTTTTTTACAAATATTTCAAGATTTAGAGCCGCTTTTAAAGGGGTATCAGCAAGAAGGAGTTTGGATGACAGGGCACAGCTTGGGAGCGGCTATCGCCACATTCTTTGCCCAATCAACTGACTTTCCGAAAGCGAAACTACTTACTTATGGTTCGCCCAGAGTTGGGAATGAGGAGTTCATAAAACGTTTAAAGACAAATACACAGTTTCATTTTAGATTGGAAACAGAGAATGATCCCATTCCTTTTTTACCCTTAGAAGTAAAGCCTATGGGTGGATTGTTTGACTACAAAGATGGTGGAGACTTGATTCGACTTCCCTTAGCAAACGCGACTATTGTAGACAAATTGAAAGCGCACTTGCCAAGTGTTTACCTTCAGGCGGTAGACCAGGCTTTGGAGCTATGAAAATTTACGAAGAATCTTTTTTGCTCTGCTTTTAAATCCGGCAGAAGCGTTCTCCATTTGCATTTGAATGCTTTCCGTTAATTCATGAGCCAACTCTGG
This sequence comes from Salibacteraceae bacterium, assembly GCA_965658375.1. Lineage (GTDB taxonomy): Bacteria > Bacteroidota > Bacteroidia > Flavobacteriales_G > Salibacteraceae > CBFHSD01. The sequence goes on along the minus strand of CBFHSD010000008.1, from coordinate 49,805 downwards.
GTAAAGGCTACAAGCTCTTTCAAGATGCAGCATACAGTGCATTTTAACCGCTACAGGGCAATCAACGCTGTTTAAGCGGTCAAAACAGTAATTGATCAAAACACCTAATGATTCTTCATTAAGAGTATGATCTTGAAGTATTTTGAGTACTTCGCGTTGCGTTCCAGTCCGCTCTTCTAAGATTAATTGTTCTAAAAGAAGTTCTTTGTATGGCTCCAGTAAGCTTGATTCTGCCTGATTGAGATGGTCTAAATGCCAAATGGCGTAAAAGCGTTTTCTACCACTGGTATTTAAAAAATAGCTTACCAGATCTTCAAGCAGCGCTGGATCCTTTAAAAGCAGTGGAGTAGTGCTGGAAGGGTTTGTTCCTACTATCTCGTCAAAATTTCTTGTTTTCAATTCCAATTTTCTTGGTTTACAAAGCGTCTGTTTTCAGATGAACGCATCTGAGAAAAGAAATAACCACATCTATTTTGAGAATGAAATAGATGTGGTTATTTGAATTAAAATATTGGATGTAAATACTTTAAGTGACTTTAATTTGAGTCGATATTGAATACTGTATTCCAATCGTTTTTTATATCGGCCACAGTCCAGCCTTTTTGCTCTGCCTCTTCTAAACCTTTGCTTAATCTGCCAATATGAGATTCGCTGTCGTACTTCCATTCGCGTTCTTCATCTGTATGATGAATGTACAGTTCAAAGTTTGGAAGGGTATTGGACCAGGCGTATTGCATCATCTGAAGATCTCCATCGGAATTGCCACAAGCAAAAATGGGTTTCTTCCCAATGTGCTTGTGAATAGCTACTGGCTTTCCTTCTTTGTCATCTATAAAATCTAGCTCGCCTACTTTTACCAAAAAGAAGTTATCTCCATCTGCTTGAAATTCAGCTTTTAAACTGCTGCCTACCACTTGATGCGTAGGTAAACCATATGCTTTTTCTACAAATACACGCATAAAGTCTATTCCACTGCCAGACACAATGAATACAGTGAATTCATTGGCTTCTAAATAGCGAATCAACTCGAGCATGGGTTGATAAACTAAGTCTGTATACTTTACTTTTTTCGTTGGGTGTTGTGCTGTGTTCATCCAGTTGGCAACATTCTCAGCAAATTGATCATTGCTCATGTTAGAGTGAGAAGCAAGTACCAATTGGATAAGTCCTTTTTTTCCATACTCTGCCAAGCCCTTAAGGTCATTTTCATAAACTTCTTTGTATGGATGTTGGTCTTTCCATTCTGGATGATCGGCCATCATAGCTTTTACCTCATCTATTGCAAAAAACAATTGGAAATAAGCCGGTTGTTCTGCCCACAGTGTTCCATCATTGTCAAATGTGGCAATGCGGTCTTTTGGCTCTACGAAATCTTCGTGTGAGGGGTTGCTGACATTCTCAACAAAAGAAACGATGTTGGATTTTGTTTGTGTATCCTTCCAAGAAGGAAGCGGGTCTGTTTCAACGGTATCTGCAGATCCGTTGTTTGTTTCTTGGTGAGCGTTACTGCATGAAGCTAAAAAAGCTATTGGCAGTGCGAGCAGAAAGAATTTGTGATTCATCTGGTTTGTGTTTGATTCAAAAATAGGGACTTTTTAGGAGGTATAGTGTTGAGAAGCCCGTTGATTGGTGTCATCTCTTTTTAGGAAATTCTTCTGAAGCTTTGTGCTGCAACAAGTTTTCATTCATTCTAATCACTTCGGCTTTGTTTGGCAAAAAGCCACATTCCTATAACTCCGAGAAACAGAATCATCAGTGTGTTATCTCTTTTTTTCTTTTTTTCAAGAGGCAGTTTTTTCCAGTTGAACCACAACAGGATACCTACGACCGAGAAGTGAACAAGTTTGACAATCCAATCTACATGGTAAAATAAAATCAGATGAATAGTAGTTTCATGGTAAAAGGTAGCGCAACGAAATAGCTTAATTCAAGCAGAGTGAGTACAATCAACAAGAGCCTCAGCTTTACAATTTCAGATTTATTGACACGCTCTACAAATAGAGTTTCATTCATTTCAAACCCATCTTAAATAAGGTGCCATTTTCATTTCCAATAAGCAATTCATTCTCGGCTAAGAACACAATGCTTTCTGATTGCCCCGCATTCACAAAGCGCTTGCATTGAATGGGAGTAAGGGTGATTGTACCATTTTCATCTTTCAGATCATAGAGTATTACTACACCATAACTGAGCAAAGCAAGTTTTTGGCTTTGGGCATGGTAAGCGGCTCCGGTAATCATTACTCCAGGAGTTATTTCTGAGCGTATTTTAGCGAAATAAGTTCCCACACTATCCGGAACACTGTAAAGCTTTACAGTTCCTTTACCTCGATTTTTAGAAACCAAGAACAGCTCATTGTTGTACCAGAAAGAGGCTTCGCAATCAAAATTCATTGAATCTTTATTTGGTGGTAGATTGAATTGGTCGGGGTAGCGGTATTCAATGGTTCCCGCGTATTTGGCAGTGCTGTCTAGTTTAAAAATACGCAACGAAGGTCTAATGTTCATGTTGTTGCCAACATCGCCTATGTATAGGTTATTTTTTGTGTCTGAAGTAACGGTTTCCCAATCGAAATTTTGCACAAAAGAAGAAACAGGAATAGCGTTTACACTGTCGGTATTGCTTAGGTCAAAAGCATATACTTTAGGTGCATTTCCGCCATCGCTAAGGGTCAATAGACTATTGTTCCAAGTACATAGACCAGAGGCTTCTTTAATGGAGGGCGGGAGCTTTGAGAGTATATTTATTTTGTACTTGGGGCAAGAGATGGGTTCTCCACCTTCTTGGGCTTGGCATTTTTTACAAGGCGCACTAATGGCTGCGAAAACAAAATAGATACCTAGTAGAAAATCACTCATTGGGTAAACTCTTTATACAAATCGTAGTAGTGCATAATGTCTTGCACATAATAATAAGGCTCGTAGCCACGGGCATAGCCATGTCTTACTACCTCATCTTTGTAATATTTAGGTTCACTCTTGTTTAAGAGCATTAGCCCAACATTATCGGTCCAAACAGCGGGATCTAAATCATACTTATCTGCCAAACGCTGGGCGTCATAAATATGTCCTAAGCCCACATTATAAGCGGCAAGCACAAATTTGATGCGTTCTTCTTTATCGGGTACGGTTCCTTCAAGTTCTTGGTTTAAATACTTTAAGTATTCAACCGCTACTTTTATGTTGGTGGCAGGATCTGTAAGTGATGCACTGCTATCTATATAAGACTTTGCTGTAGCTGGCATGATTTGCATGAGTCCTAATGCCCCATAGCGCGATTTAGCTTCTGGGTTGAAATGACTCTCTTTGCGACACTGGGCGGCCAACAATTGCCAATTCCATGCAATTTCTTTTGCCGACTCTTGAAAGATCTTGTCGTAAATAGATATTTGTCCTTCGGAGACAGAAGGGTATTCTTTGTTCATTCTCCTTTCAGAAAAGGTTCTACCACCGAAATAGCGCTTGTAAATGATATTGTAATCTCGAGATCCTTGAAACTCGTTTAGAAATGAATTGAGCAAGGTAAGAAGGCTGTCATTTTCTTTGTTTACTGCCCAAGCAATGTTCTGATTGAGGCTAATGGCTGTTTCAATGTTTAAATCATTGAAAAAGCGAGAATGAATTTTTGCGAGATTTTCATCTGAAATGGTATAATCTAATTCTCCTTCAGAAACCAAGCGAATAAAGGTTTCTGTTGATGTTTCTGCCAATGTTGTATCAATAAAAAAGAATATGCCAGATTCGTTTCTAAAATTTACCAAGCGCTGATAATAAGAAGTTTGAGGCGGCACATGAATGGTTTGATTCTCTAAATTCAAAGGGTCTGTCACCACAGAGTCTTTCGTATCTCTTTGCACCAAAACTTGTCGCGTTCGAATAAGAGGGCGGGTGAACTCAAGGTCTTTTTTGCGTTCTTCGGTGATGGTTAAGTTGGCAGCGGCTACATCTACATGGTTACTCCTAAGAGTGTGAAGCACATCTCGTATTTCAGGAACCACTTCAATATCTAATTGAAGGTTGTTCTCTTCGGCAAAAAGATGAAGCATTTCATATTCAAATCCTCTAGGTTCTCCGCGGTATATGAAATAGCTGGTGATGTCATTGGAAAGAACGGCTGTGAGCGTATCCTTTTTTAAGGTAAGCCTTGCTAATGTGGAGTCTGATGCAGTGTCATCTAGCTCTTTTGTACTGGTATTTGGTGTAACACAACCATAGAGTAGACTGAGGGTAAGGATGAGATAAAGGCATTGACGCATGTCTCAAATGTAACGTATTTCGTACTTTTTCTTTGATGTCAAAAAGTCTTACGTGTTGTAGTAGCGTAATCATGATTTTAACTTTCTGAATATTAAGTTTTTTAGTCGAGTCTAAAAATAAAAAAGCAGCTCAATTCAAATTGAAAAGAGCTGCTTTTTTATGTTAAAATGCTTTATTTGATAGAAAGCACTTCAATTTCAAATACCAAATCTTGTCCTGACAAAGGGTGGTTGGCATCAACTGTAAATGTTTCTTCCGTCACCTCTGTAATCAACAATGGAATTTGTTGGCCTTCTGGGGTCTCTGACATTAAGTTCATTCCTATTTCAGGAGTAATCTCAGCTGGGAGTACTTCTTTGTTTAGAATTTCTATAAACTCATCCGACTTTTCTCCGTAACCATCTTTTGCAGAAATCTCTACTTTCTTTTTGTCACCCACTTGCATGTCAATCACTGCTTTTTCAAAACCAGGAATCAACATTCCTTTGCCTAAGGTGAATTCTAGCGGCTCACCGCCTACAGAGCTATCAAAAACTTCTCCGTTTGTATGTGATCCCGTGTAATGTACAGTAAGTGTGTCGTTGTCTTGTACTTTGCGCATTGCGTAATATTTTTTGCAAAAGTAGGTGTTTTTTTAAGGCTTAAGCAGGTTGAATAGAACCGATTGTGATTTACACGTAAAAGAAAGCTCGAATTCCATGGGATGAACAAAGAATTCCTCTGGTTTGTAGAAGTCCTTTTCCATATCCATATCAATTTCGCTTTGAAGGCGAGCATTGGTTTTTACGTTACCGATACGGTAAGAGCGTGTTTCTAAAATGTATTCTATCCAAAGGCTTTTATTGGGTATCCAAATGCCTAGTGGTCCAGCTGGAACCTTGTTTTGGTATTCTGGTATGTAGTGAATAGAGAAGTAGGGGTTAGCCATCAATTTGGCTTCTGGATAGATGGGTTTCACCTTCTTGTACAGATTGTGCATCAATTGATTGATCTTTTCAGCTGGGAAATCTGCACTTTGAAGCGCTTCGAATGACCCCCATTTTTTCTTACTATTTAAGTATTCAACGCCACTGGAGAGAATTTTATAATCAAAGTCGCTGCATCCATGCGTGATGTAACCAGGATATACAAAGAGCCTGTTGTTACTAATTGCGTGCTGTACTTCCTTAAGGAGCGTGTATTTACCCAAGCTGTAATTGCTGTAAGCTTCATCAAAAATTCCAGAGATACTTGCATTTGATGTTTTTCCCGCATCAAATACAGAAAAGGCAATAAGTTTCTTTTTATCATAAACGCAAACACAGTAAGAGTCAAAAACATTTTCAATTTCCAATCCAAGAATCATGCTTTTGAAAGAATCGTATAAGAAACCTTGAAAGCGATGTTTATGCGCATGGTAAAGCCTTTCTTTTTGATTGTCGAAAGCAAGAGGTTCTATTTGAACTGTGAATTCTTTTTCAACCTTTTTCATTAGTTTTCTTTGGTTCTTGCTGAATGAAAAGGTATGCAGGTTGTATCTGATTTGCAGCACACTATGAATCCCCGTTTTAAGGCAGAGAACCTTTGTTTTGTGCATAAAGTTGCTGCTGCGGAAATAACCTTGATTCAAATATAAATCAAGTAACCTGCCTTTGAAAAAGGTTGGATATATGTAGGATACAAGCAAAAGCTATAAATTCTATAATTGGTGAGCAGAACCGTGCTTAAAATGAATGTTATAAAGGGTAAAAGTAATCGCTTTTTCTTTGGGACATAACTAGCCACTACTTCGATTGAAATTTTACCGCTGTACCGTAAGCCAATATCTCAGAAGCTCCCTGAGTAATGGTAGAGCTTGTAATACGCACATTCACAACTGCATCGGCTCCCAAGCGTTGGGCATCTTCTGACATCCTGTGCAATGCTTGCTCTCTTGATTGAGCCTGTAGTTTGGTGTATTCATTCAATTCACCACCTACAATATTCTTAATGCCGGATAAGAAATCGCTGGCTACATTTTTAGCTCTTACCGTGATTCCACGGGCAATACCAAGGATTTCTGTTATCTCTTTTTTCGGAATGTTTTCTGCTGTTGATATGATCATATTCTATAAGTTTCTGATGATTATTTGTTACACGTATCCAATTTCTGGACTCAATTCAATTCTACTTTTTATAAAATTATCCGATCCAAATGCAATCTCTTTTCCTTGCTCATTGTATAAGGCAGCTTCTGCACAAAATAACTGCTTAGATGCAATTCGCAAGGTTCCCACCGCCTTGATGCGGCCTTTATTGATGGGTCTAATAATGTTGGTATTGAAAGAGGTAGTTCAAACGAAACGGTCTGTAACTACTGAACTTACGGCAAAAAATGCCACATCATCTAGTAGCTTGAAGTAGACGCTGCCATGCATTGCTCCTAAAGCATGAAAATAGGAATTATTGATGTCAATGCCTATGCTTGCTTTTCCTTTTTCAATGGTGCAGGTGGTAGAAGGGTAGTGCTGCGTGTTAATTGCTGCACCCAGGTACATGGCTTCTAGTTTTCTAAAATGCGAAGCTTCCATTATGGAATTCTGCGCTTAAAGATGAATCGTGTTACATAAATCCCTTTTCCATCTTGAGATCCGCCATCACTTTCAACACCGCTAACCACAAATGCCAATTCCCAGCCTTCGGCAGAAAGTTGTGTAAGGCGTCCGCTGATCATTGCATCATTGGACGCAATATTTTGAAAGTTGATACCTATAGCTGTGTAAAAGTTCAACAATTTGGTTTCATCTAACTCATCTACTTTAATGTCTTGTCTCTTAACGCTTCCTTGTTTAGAGTCTATTCCTTCTGTTCTCGCGGTAGTGTATAGAGATGGATCGAGATCTGTTTTACTTTCTAAAAGTCTAGAGCGGCCCAAGCCCATTGGAATGATAGATTCTATAGAGGTAAGAACCTTGTACTCATAAACTACTGGTGGCGTATAATAATTGTCTGTTTGAGCAAAAAGAAAAGCGGGTAAGGTGGTGAAGAAAACAAGGATGAAGTTTTTCATGGTTTGATGTTTTGTTTATAAGCGCAATATAAAAAAAGGCCGAGCAACTTGCGCTGCTCGGCCTTCAATAATCAAATCAATTTAAGAATTATCCTTCTTTGGTCATCAAAGAAACTTCTACTTTAATGTTGTCAGAAAGGAACATATCTTTCAGTGGGTGAGACCATGCTACGTCATATTTTTGACGATCGAAAGTCAACGTTCCTGAAATTTTACCAGACTCTTTGTCGATCATTACATCAGAAATTGTTTCTTCATTCGAGTTTCCTCTAATGTTTAACATTCCAGTTACTGTATGAGCTTCTGCATCATAACCTGTAATTGAGAATTCTGCTGTTGGATGATTTTCTACGTCAAAGAAATCTGCACTTGTTAAATGTCCTACTAAATCAGATACTGGTAACTCCTCAGAATAATTACTGTCTTTTGGAGTAATAGATGTCATGTCAATCACAAATCCTCCTCCAGAAATTGCATCTCCAGTCATTTCAAGTTTACCTTCAGACACCATTAGGTTCCCGAAGTGGTTGTATGTTTTAGCACCTGTCATGTTACCTTCCCACATCACCATGCTATTTTCTGTATCAACCATTACTGTTTTAGTTTCGGCCATTTGTTCTGTTTTTTCATCAGACGTGTCATGGTCGTGGTTGTCATGGTTTGCTGTTTCAGCATTACCACCATCACCACAAGAAACTAAAAAAGCAGCTGATAAAGCTACCGTTGCGAATACACTTACTCTTTTCATAATTTTAAAGATTGGGTTATTAATAATAATTGTTGTGTATTAAGACAAACAAGTCTTCGTTTGGTTCACGAAAGTATCAAAAAAATTTACATGTAAAATAATTATATGTACATTAATAAATTGTTGAGCAGGGTAATCCTTGTACTCAAAGACTCAAGTTATTATACTCTTTGATCATCGTATTTAGCTGTTTGAAATCAAGATTTCCTTCACTGTCTAGGAGGTGATGCGCAACAGCAAGTGCTTTTCGCATGCGGGCATCACTTGATTTGTATTTGCCAATAAGATGAAGAAGACTTCTTTTTTTACCTGGGGTAAGTTGCTCGAAATACGGAATTATTTCGGGATTCTCAAGTTCTACTTTCTCCCATTCTTCCGGCACAGGCATGCCGTATTTAGAATGGTCATGTAACAATGAAACATGTATGGGTTCATTAGTGTGGGAATGAAGGACTTTTAAGTCTCGCTTTGAAATTAAGAGGTATTTAAAACCTTTGGCGTTAGAAAGTAGGGCAGCATATTTTTGATGTACACCATTGAATGTAACCACAGCCCTATTATTGGGCCAATGGTTAGATTCTGAGATGATTTCATCTGGTATGCGGATGTAAGCGCTCCAGACTTTTCCTTCGTGTTTTTCTATAAATCCAGTGAACGAAAGTTTGTTACTCATCAATTGTTACTTCTGCACTTTCAATAGAGGCAGTGTAAAAGTATCCTAAAGGATTGTTTGCAGGATCGCCACTATTACTCACATTTCCTGGAATTTCTGCTGGAGGCGGAGAGAAGGGACCTCCTACAAAAACTGTTTGTTCAAACAGCAAACGCAGAAAATCGTAGTATCCTTGGTTTATGCCCATTTGTTCTATGCGCACAGTCACAGTTCCATCTGGACTATTTGCTTTGAATTCTTCGTAATCTTCAAGAGGGATGTAATAAATATCCCAATCTAGAATCGGATTTCCATCAACAAATGCATCTTCAGCAAAAATCAAATCATCATAAAGGGCTTGGTATTCGTCATTTATGTAGACCTTCCATTGGTAATAGTTCCCTATTCCTGCTGTTTCAAAAGAGTTTAGGTAAATCACATAAAAGTCACCAAAATCTTCTTCTTGGTATTGGTAGTACAGAGAATCAATAGGCTCTACTGTATTCATGATTTCGGGCTCACTTGTGTAGACGCTTCCATCTTGAGTGGTTAAGGTTAGGGAGTATTCATTTCCCATTTTCCCTTGATGTCTAGTAATGAAATAAGCACTATCTGCTCGAAAGGTAAGCGTGTCTGCCACTTGTCCATTCTCAAATAAAACTAAGGCTGCATTTTCTTCTACAGTAAAATCAGGGGCGGTATTTTCAAAGTAATCGCCTGTATAACTCAAACGAATAATGCTGCTGTCTGTATTGGTAATGCCTCCATCAACAACTAAAAGTTGCCTTGCATTCTCCAATTCTAGATCTATAGTTTCTATACAGCCTGTGCTTAACAGCGCTGTGAATATGAAAAGTATATTGAGGTGTCTCATGATTAAAATTTAAAGTTCCAAGTGATTGCAGGTACAGGTATTCCGATGATGCTTAGTTGTTGCGCTTGGGTAATAGTAGGCATATTTTCATCTGGCTGGAAGAAAACAGAGTAGGGGTTCTTGCGACCCAGTACGTTGTAAACTCCAAATGCCCAACTGGTTTCGAAGTTTTCTCTTTTCATTCCTTCTCGTGTTGCACTGATGTCAAGGCGTATTGTGCTAGGAATGCGGTACTCATTTCTAAAGCGGTAGATGGGCGCTACTTTGCCATCAAAGTTGAAACGTCCTTCTGGATAAGACGCTGGTCTACCGGTGGTGTAAATGAAATTCGCTCCACCGCTCCATCTGTCAGTAATCTGATACATTCCCACAATGGTTAAATCATGTGTTTTATCCCAGTTACTAGGGTAGGCTTCACCATAATTAACACCAGTAGTGGTGTAATCTCCGGCTGTGAATCCATCTACAACCAATTCTGTTCTAGACAATGTGTAGGCAATCCACCCAGTGAAGAGACCTTTCTTCTTTTCAAACATCAATTCAAGACCGTACGAAGTTCCTTTACCAGATAAAAATTCGGTTTCTACGTTGTCATTCAGTAAAAGTTCCGCACCGTTTCTGTAGTCAAGTAAGTCATTCATTTGCTTGTAGTAAGCCTCTGCAGAAATATTGTAGGTATTTCTCTTTAAATTTTTGAAATACCCAATGGCTACTTGGTCAGAAACTCCCGGGTCAACATATTTACCGGCTGGTTTCCATACATCTACAGGTGTAGCAGAGGTAGTGTTGCTCACCAAGTGAATGAACTGCTGATTACGCATGTAACTTACCTTAATAGAGTTAGAATCGTTGATCATATAATTGAATCCAATTCTTGGTTCAAATCCACCGTAGTCGGCAATCACCTCGTTTCTATCGTATTGCACCGTTTCAATAATGTCATCACTTACTGTGGGAACCCCGTATTCGTAAATATTTACTTCGGTTTTTCCTACATTGAAGAAATGAGCGTAACGCAATCCGTAAGCAAAAGTGATTTTATCTCCAATTTTTTGTTCGTTGTTGATGTAACCCGCAAAGTGCCATGCGTATTCATTTGGTACTTCAATAACATTGAAGAAACTCTCGCTTCCTGTACCTTCTGCTCTTCCTGGCGCTATATGATACCGTATGGCGTCTACACCATAAGTCACTTGGTTTTTAGGGTTCGCATACCAGGTAAAGTCTGCTTTGAATTCTGCCGTTTCAATTTGTGCTTCCCAATTGAATGCTTGTGCACCAGTAGGTACTCCTAAAGAGTAGCCATAATCTGAATAAACTGCTGTAAAGTTTGAGAAGAGCTTATCACTAAACAAGTGATTCCAGCGCAGCGATCCGGTAACATTTCCCCAACTGGTTCTAAAATCATCTCCAAAGCCAAACACATCTTCGCCAAAATATCCAGAAAGATAGAGTCTGTCTTTTGGTGAAATTTTCCAATTGATTTTGGCATTTAAATCGTAAAAGTAGGCTTGGTTATCCTTCAGGTCTTCATCAAACTTTAAGAAAAGATCTGCATAACTTCTCCTACCAGAAACGAGGAAAGAGATGTCATCTCCAATAGGACCTTCTAGCGTTAATCTGCTTGAAAGAATACCGAGACCGCCTTGGCCATGAAAACCTTTTGAGTTTCCTTCTCTTTGACGCACATCCATTACAGATGAAAGTCGACCACCATATCGAGCTGGTATACCACCTTTATAAAGTTGGGCATCCTTAATGGCATCTGGGTTGAACACAGAGAAAAAGCCAAAGAGGTGAGAAGAACTGAAGACAGGAGATTCATCCAATAAAATTAAGTTTTGATCAATGTTTCCTCCGCGTACATTAAATCCGTTAGCTCCTTCTCCTACAGAAGTTACTCCCGGTCTCAGTTGCAAACTTTTTACAATGTCAGCTTCTCCTAAGAATTGTGGGATTTTCTCAACCACTTTAATGTCCATACGCTCCACACTCATTTGGACTTCGCGAATGTTCTGATCTTCTTTTTCTGCAGTCACCACCACTTCAGAAAGCAATTCTGAATTGGTACTCAGCTCTAAGCTTGTAATGATGGAAGCTTCTAGTACCATTTCTTTCTTAATCGGTTTATAACCGATGTAAGAGAATTTGATGTTGTAGGTTCATTTTGGAAGAGTAAGGGAGTAAAAGCCGTAGACATTGGTGATGGTTCCCGCTTTGAGTTCTTCTACATAAACACTGGCTCCAATAAGCCCTTCACCATTCGATTCATCTGTGAGATAACCAGATATGGTGACTTCTTCTTGCGCCCACGAGAACAGAGGCAACAAAAATAGAAGGAGAGTAAATCTTTTCAAGTTCATTTGTTTTTAGGTCATTTAGTTGAAGTGCAAAAATCGCTCAACTATCCCGTTTTTTTTAAAGAATGTGATGAGTGCAGAAAAATGTACAACAACGGTCATATGATTCGGTTTATATTTAGACACCTCAAGAAAAGAATACCCCTAGGCATTTTTAAAATATTTTTTGAAGTGCATAGAGAAGGGGTATCATGGCTGTGATTAGAAAAACACCAAGAATAATTCTGTTAAATTGCGCCCCGAACATAACAAGGTGCTCCTTGTTACTACAGCTAGTTTATTCTCATGAAAGGTAAAATATCCCTAATAATCGCGGCGGCAGCATGTGCCAGTGTTGCATTTGCCCAAACAGACCGTGTGAACAACAACAAGTTCAAACAACTGTACGAAGAATTACCAACTCCAAATGCTTACCGTACCGCAGCGGGAGCCCCAGGTTATATGTATTACCAGCAAAAGGCTGATTATGACATGGACATTGTTTTAGATGATGAGAACCAGCGCATCAGTGGGGTGGAGACCATTACTTACACCAACAATTCACCAGATCAACTGGAGTATTTGTGGATTCAATTGGATCAAAACAGAAGGGCTCCTGATTCTGAAGGCTATGCTGTTCAAAAGCAACAGATGGATGAGCGCATGTCTTTCAATAGTGTGGCGCGTTGGCACAAACAAGCCGATTTTGAAGGCGGATTTAACATAGAGCATGTTAAGAACAGCAGTGGAAAGGCAATGAATTTCCACATCAACAAAACCATGATGCGGATCAACTTGCCAGAAGCGTTGAAAAGTGGTCAAAAAATCAGTTTTGAGATCAAATGGTGGTACAACATCAATAATCGTGATGATATTGGAGGAAGATCTGGATATGAATATTTTGCAGAAGAGGACAATTACCTGTACACCATAGCTCAGTTTTTTCCAAGGATGGCGGTCTATAACGATGTTGATGGCTGGCAGAACAAACAGTTTTTAGGAAGAGGGGAGTTCACCCTGCCTTTTGGTGATTACATTGTGAACATTACGGTTCCGGAAGATCATATTGTTGGCGCTACAGGAGTGTTAAAGAACGGTTCTAGCGTTTTAACCTCTACTCAGCGCAAGCGTTTTGAAGAAGCAAAAACAGCGGATGCTCCAGTTCTTATCGTCACACAAGAAGAGGCAGAAGAAGCAGAGAAGGAAAAAAGTAGCAGCACAAAGAAATGGACTTTTGAAGCAGAGAATGTGCGTGATTTTGCTTTTGCAACATCAAGAAAATTCATGTGGGATGCACAGGGCATTAAGCAGAACGGCAAAACCGTGATGTGCATGAGCTACTATCCTAAAGAAGGAAATCCTCTTTGGGAGAAATACTCAACCAAAGTGGTAGCGCACACCATTAAGTCTTTCAGCAAATACACGATTGATTATGATTATCCTGTGGCAATTTCAGTGCATTCAAAAAGTATTGGAATGGAGTACCCGATGATTTGTTTTAACGGTGGTCGCCCAGAGGCCGATGGTACGTATTCAGAACGCACCAAGTACGGGATGATATCTGTGATTATTCATGAGGTTGGACACAACTTCTTTCCTATGATCATCAATAGCGATGAGCGCCAATGGACATGGATGGATGAAGGTTTGAACACCTTTGTGCAGTATTTGGCAGAAATGGAGTGGGATGTAGACTATCCTTCGCGCAGAGGACCAGCGCCTAAGATTGTGCCTTACATGAAAATGGATGCTAGCACCATGATGCCTATCATGACCAATAGTGAGAGCATCTTGCAGTTTGGGAACAATGCCTACGGGAAACCTGCAACGGCTTTGAACATTCTGAGAGAGACTATTCTGGGCAGAGAAAACTTCGACTACGCCTTTAAAACTTACTGTGAGCGTTGGGCATACAAGCATCCTACTCCGGCAGATTTCTTTAGAACCATGGAAGATGCCTCTGGAACTGACTTAGATTGGTTTTGGAGAGGGTGGTTCTACACCACGGAGCCATGTGACCAATCTATCGTGAACATGGAAGGTTTCTTGATTGATACCAAAGACCCGGAAGAGGAAGCGGCTTATAAAAAGATGGAGTATCAAAATCGCACAAAAGCCATTGGTGAAATGAGAAATGAAGCCATTGCTGATCAAACAGTAGTTGCTACAGATGAAGAAACGGTAGATTTCTACAACACCAACGACCCTTGGGATTACACTTTATTAGATGTACAAGATTACGACCGTTACATTAACAAACTTTCTGAAGAAGAGCTTGAATTGCTGAACTCTGGAAACATTTACTACCAAATGGATTTTGAGAATGTTGGCGGTCTTGTAATGCCAATCATTTTGAACATTACCTTAGAAAGTGGAGAGAAAGTATACAAATACATTCCTGCAGAGATTTGGAAAAATGATGATGCCTTTGTTTCAAAAGTATTCTGGTTCAAAGAACCAATTATGCAAGTTGAGCTTGACCCATTTTTAGAAACAGCAGATATTGACAGAAGCAACAATTACTGGCCTCACAGAACAGAAATGACAAAATTCCAAATGTATCAAAGTCGCCAATCAAGAAAGTATGGCGGTGGTGCTGGAGGAATGAACCCTATGCAAAGGGCTAAAAAGTCAGAAGAATTACAACGATAAAATAGAAAAGAGGCTTAGGCCTCTTTTTTTATTGGGGTAATGCAAATAAATTAAATGTGTTCGTTCTGATGACTAATCCAATCTACATAAAGTATAAAACAAAGCGCCTTTTCGTGCATTCGCCTTCATACCATCTTTAGAGATTTTCCATTTCTTGTGAAAAGAGATCTCTCCATCATTGGCATCCAGTTTAATGGTTTGCCCTTTCACAATGTAGGTTCCCTTTGCCTGAATGGCTTTGTTTGGATTTGAAAGATCTTGAAATGTAAAAGTGAGATCTTTGTGCAAGTGTAGCTCAATATGCGATGGATCTGTGCTTGCCACACCATAAGTGGCATCTAAACCTTCTGTTGGTGGAGTAGCAAAGGCGAAAAGCATTGCGAGCGCAAATACAGATAAGCTAAGTTGGAAGAACTTCTTCATGATTTCGTTTTAAGGGATTTAAGCAGCAATGTACAAGAGTAAAGCGGATGTTTCAAGTGCATGCTCACCTTCAATGTTCTTCATTCAAACTTGATGAGCCGTATTCTCTTTTCATTCACATAAGAGAACTGTGCGCGTTTGGTGAATTTTCCTTCTGCTATCATCTGTACCACTGGGCGAAGGTTCTGCGGCACTTCAATCTCCACTTTATCCATGTAGATATAGGTGCTGTCATTCATTGCTGTGAGGGTAATCGCTTGTTCGCCTTCTTCCTCTGGTAAAGTGTAGTAGTAGCGGTTCCCGTCAAGCGTTAGTAAAAAAGTACTCGATGCCGGCTCGACTTGTTCAGAAATCACAGCGATCAATTCGTATGTATAGCGGGTGCCGTCAGAATAGCTTTGAGCAAGCTCAGTTTCTTTCACTTTTACTTTTTGGGTGATTCCCCATTTGTAATCCAATCCGTTTAAATGTTCCAAGTCACAATCGGGTGAACTCATAACCAAACGCTTGAAATGCTCATAGTATTGGAAACTAAGATGAGGTTCAATGCTAATTTCAATCTTACGCGTTTTTTGGCTGTAAAGATGTGTAGTGATGCCAAAGAAGAAAAGCAAGAGTAAGGGGGGTGTTCTTTGCATCTTATTGTGCTTTGATCATGTGTTGGTAGAAGCTTGTTTGATTTTTAAGAGCTACGCAAACCACATACACTCCTGGCGATAAATGTGCCAGATGAATGGAAGAGGTCAATTGCCTTTCTTCTAGACTCAAAACCTTGATTCCCTGAATAGTGTAAATGGAAATGCTTTCAACTGGATCTTTGATTTTAAAATGAAGGGTCTCTCTAAAAGGGTTGGGGTAGATCAGTAGCTCTCTTGAATGCTTTCCCTCTTCAATGGCGATGAGATCTATGAATGAGAAATCTCCACAAAGTTGGGCGTTTAAGTTTCCAGCATCAAAGGCCAACTTAGCGGGAACGCTATTTTCTTCCATACTGTTGGGGTATCCAATTCCTGCAAATTGATTGCCGCTTAAAAAAGAAGGAGCACTGGAGTAGAAGTAGCTTAAATCACTCAAACTCTCTGTACCGGCCGGATCTGTAGTGCCTTTATCGTTGTTGCCGTAAATGAAATGATCTGCGCCAGCAATGGTGTAGTTCAATAGGTTGAAAGGCAATTGATCGTTGCTAATTTCATTCCCAACCAGGTTTTGACTGGGCGAACTGGCATCATTGAAAAAGATACCCCAACTTTCGGCTCTATTGCGAAAGAATGTATTGCAAGGTCCGTTGGCATCATGCGAGTTATCAATGGCAATATTCTGACAAATGTTCTGCTCAAAGAGGTTCAGAAAAGGATAGTTGCCATGCAACACCATATCACCACTCGCATCAGAAGGTGGTTCATCTCTTTTTGCATCGGTAGAGTAGTTGTAAGCAAAGACATTTCCATTGGCCCCTGCTTGTAAAATCATAGCGTGTCTCAAGGTTTCAAACACATTGTTTTCTACCAACACTTCGTTTGTTGTAAAATGGAGCATCACCCCATAGGCGCGTCCGCCACCACCGTAGGAGAATCCCTCATGAAAGTAAGAATTGATAATAGCCAAGTTAGCGCTGTTTCTAGCATCAACATGTGCAAAGGTGCAAAAGGCAGATTCTATGCCTTTTAGCCAAATATTAACTCCTCTTTGAATGTAGAAATTGCTTGACTGCTGTGGAGCGGTATCATCAATACGTTCGAGTGCAAAGCATTCAAAACCAATATTTTTAGACGGATCTAACTTCTTCACTTCTGGAGAGCGACTTAAAGGAAGATCCAAACGCAAGGGGCTTGTAAGTTGAAGGGTGTTTTGATTGATGGATTGAATCTGTACAATTTGTCCTACGCTGCGCTCAGCCCATGAAGAGCTCACCAAATCAGAGTCAGATTGTGAGATTTGAATCCAATCTCCAACTGCAAAATTCTGCGCATTTTGCACCTCAATTTGTATGTTCCCCGTAAGTGCATTTTGAGTCAATTTCACTACACTGTTCTGGTCAATGCTTCCTTGAATGCGAATGGCGTGATCACTGCCTCCCAAATCGAATTGAAGTATGGTAGAATCAGCTCCTAAACCTCGAAGCAGGGTATTGCTATTCACATTCATCTGTTGTTGAAAAAGGTAAGTTCCATTTCCAAAATGAATGATGCTGCCTTGACTAATAGTATCCAAAATAGATTGAAGCAAAGCAGAGTTCGAAGCTGACCCATCGCTCACAGCTCCTAAATCATCGAGGTAGATGTTTTGAAACCCCACAGTAGTAGAGTCTTTTATTCCGGCAAAAGACCAATCGCAGGTCCTGTTACTCGGGATCACTTGAGCTTGAATGCAAGAGATGAATGCAATAAAAAGGAGTGCGTATTTCATGTGAAGGCTGAGTATTTTGACAGCCATAAAGGTAAGGCACAATGCGTTAACAACTATCGCTTTGTCATGATCTCAAATTGTATGCTGCGTAGTATTTTCGCAAGAATGCCTAAGTCAAAATTGTACATCTTTGGATTAGTGACTCTGCTCATTTTTCCTTTGGTTGGGATCACTATTGTAGGGGTTTTTGAAGAAGACCCGTGGGCCTTTTCATGGTCTATGCACATGGCCTGGTGGAAACAGCTGTCGATTGGTAGTGCCTTCGGACTGCTTTCTGGCTGGTTCGCATGGTCGTTGATTTCTATGGAATTTATGAAGCCTGTAGTGCTCAAATACCAACCGCTTATCCAATCACTGCGGCTCAACAATGTAGATCTTGTTATTATGTCGCTCTGTGCAGGCATTGGAGAGGAAATACTATTTAGAGGTGTCTTGCAATCGTATTGGGGCATTTGGATTACTGCGGTTGTTTTTGTGGCCATTCACGGCTACCTAGACCCACGAGATAAAAAGATGAGCATCTATGGTGCTAGCCTTACCTTTGTCATTGCTGGTATGGGATACTTGACCGATTACGTAGGTCTTGTGGCTGCCATGAGCGCACACGCTGTTTTGGATATCATATTGTTTTATAAATTAACAAGATATAAAAACCATGAAGTCAATTCTTTGGATCAACACCTTTAGTCTAGTCTTTGTTTTGTTTGGATGCCAAGCGCAAGAAGCCGATAAAGAAGCACCAGCGCCAACAATTGAAAAAATAGATTTTAAGCTCAATCAGTTTTATGGAGAACATGCACAATTAGACTCTGTGGTGAACGCTATTTATGAGCAAATGAATGATACCACGCGCGTTGCGCAGATGGTCATCACTTCTGCTGGTAAATTGGGGAAACCATTAAGCACGGTGAAAAGATTAGCGAAAAACAATCAAATAGGAGGGGTCTTGTTTTTGAAAGGAACCGCCAAAGAACACCATGAGGCCATGAAGGCTTTGAACGAGATCAATGCAGCACATGGCTCATTGCCACTCTGGTATCCGGCTGATGCGGAGCCCACTTTGATGGCACGCAGAATAGCAGGATTGAATGAAAGCTTTACACCCAACATTGAATTGAACACGATAGAAGATGTGACAGCTTCTGCCGAACGAATTATCGAAATATTGGATTCGCTAGGGTTCCAACAGAATTATGCTCCTGTGGTAGACTTAAGTCCTAACAACGAGGCAATAAAGTCTAGAAGTTACGGATCTAACCCCGATAGCGTTATAGCAAAATCGTTAGCTTTTATCAAAACATCTCAAGATGCAGGAATCGCAGCTACGGCTAAGCATTTTCCGGGTCATGGTTACGTAACAGGAGACACCCACAAGAAAACCGTGTTTATTGATGGCGAATTGCGCGAATTGGATGTCTACAAACCTTTGATTGAAGCAGGAGTGATGAGCATTATGGTTGCACATGTTACTGTTGCCAACAATGAACAATACGGCACAGATGATTGGCCTTCGAGCTGTTCTCGAGTGATTGTAACAGATTTATTGCGCGAAGAAATGGGCTTTGAAGGGATTATTGTTACGGATGCCTTGAATATGATGGCCGCCACCAATGCTGGAAACGAGGCTCCCTTTCACGCAGCCATGGCGGGATGCGATATGATTTTAATGCCACCCAATGAAGCTGCTTTTATTGAGCAAGTGTTGAGCGAGATGCAAGACAATGCCGCTTTCCGCAATCAGATAGAATCTTCTGTGAAGCGCATCATACGCATGAAAGTTTGCACTGGAAATTATTAATAAAACCCCCCCTGCCAATTGACAGGGATTTTTTGTTTCCTACTTCTTCCAACTATTGTTTTCAGCATTGAAGTCTGCCATGCGCTGGCTGGGGTCTATCTCAATGCTCACAATATCTTTCAATTTACGATCTATCTCAAGCGTGTAAGAAGGGTTGGTCCATGGCCAATCAGCCATCACTTTTCTTGGGGTGTTGTTCTCTCCAGCTTTCTCTCCACGCATCATCACCAATGGTATATAAAACACTTCAGAGCTGCCATCTTTATAAGTCACATATACATCTACAGGCATGGGCATGGTTCCCTCGTTAACAAGGTTCACCAATGTTTTGCTGCCTTTTTTCTCAACGCTTTCAATGCCATAGTCAATGGTTTTAAGGGTCAGCATCCAATGCTCTAGGTACCAGCTGAGTTCTAAGTCTGTTTCGCGTTCTGCTAAGCGAATGAAATCGTAGGGAGAAGGGTGCTTGAATTTCCACTCGTCAAAATAAGTGAGCATCACATCTTCCAAAGCCTCTTTTCCAATTACATAACCCAACTGATGCAAGAAAATAGCTCCTTTTGAATAACTGTTTACTCCGTAAGAGTAGTTGTAGTTGAAGAAGTCTGCAGGGGTGCTCATAGGCTCTGCATAGGGCTGCACAGCATATTTAGCGTAAGAAGCATAAGAGCGCTGCAGTGGATTCAAGGCTTGGGCACCGTACAAACTGTCCAATACAATTTCTTCTGCATAACTGGTGAACCCTTCGTCAAGCCAAGGGTAGCGGAATTCATTGTTACCAAGAATACCGTAATACCAATTGTGAAACGCTTCGTGGGCAATCAGTCCCACTTTTCCTTTGAGGTTGCCATGACCTTTGATCATGGTGCACATTGGGTATTCCATTCCGCCATCTCCACCTTGAATAACAGAGAATTGAGGGTAGGGGTATTCGCCAAATTTGGCGCTCATAATCTCAAATAAACGCACTACCATGGGTTGTACCTCTTTCCACTGCTGCGCGAGTGTATCTGTTTGGTAGTAGAAATGCAATTCAGGGCCATTGGGAACCTGGAGCATATCGTGCTGGTAATCAGGATCTGCTGCCCATGCAAAGTCGTGCACATTGTTGGCTTCAAAATGCCATGTTTTGGTATCAGAAACCAGCATTTCTTCTCCTTCTACAGGAAAAGGTGCTGCTCCCATTTTGTCAACTCCTATGCCGGTTCCACCAACAATGTAATTGCTATTGAGGGTAATGGAAACAGAAAAGTTTCCCCATACACCGTAAAATTCACGCCCCACGTAAGGGTTAGGGTGCCAGCCATCTTTATCGTATTCTGCCATTTTAGGATACCACTGTGTCATGGTATAGGCAATACCTTCTTTGTTGTTTCTTCCAGATCTTCTAATTTGAACAGGAACTTGGCTGTTGAACTCCATGTAGAAGGTGCTGCTTGCTCCAGGAGCAATAGCTTCTGCAAGTGTTACAGAAAGAATGGTTCCTTCCATTTCGTATTTCAGCGCTGTTCCGTTTTGAGTAAGCACATCAATTTTATGGTAGCCAATCTCATCTTTCTTCAATTGTGCTATACGGTCACCAACACGTCTATCTGGATCTTGAATAGCTCTGGAGCGTTCATCCATCATAGAACCGGGTTGAAAGGCATTGAAGTAAAGGTGGTAATACACCTTCTTTAAAGTATCGGGAGAGTTGTTGGTATAGGTAAGTGTTTGAACACCAGTAAAACGGTGGTTGTTGGTATTCATGTCAATCTGCATGTCGTAATTGACATGCTGTTGCCAGTACTGAGCAGGTGCGATGGAAGAAATAAGGATGCCGATTAACCCAAAGAATAGTGCTTTCATATCTGTTTTTGATTGAAGCACGAAGAAAGTGAATTTCTTGAAGGAAGGGAAGAAAGCCATAGATGATTCAGAATTCTCCAAACAAAAAACGACTCGTTGAAGCTTCAATGAGTCGTTAAAGTTTTACTGATGACTAGGCGGATTCAATCTTCCTTTTCTGCCACCATGTTATCTCTTGTGTTTTTTGAACGGTTACCGCTCCAAACAGTCCCAATAGAAATGCAAAGGCGTAAAACCCTTTTTCACTTGGTAAAAGCTCTGCATTCCAAAGCCCAACCACTAGGAATAGAATATCTAAAATGGTACAAAACCAGCAAATGCTTTAGTAGATGTCCGTTACTGGAACATTCTCTAACCTGTCTCGTACACTTTTCTGTAAAGAAACAACCGCGAACAGGCCGAACATGAGAACTGTGAAGTAATAACCTTTTTCATTGAGCAACATGTCAGATCTCCAAAGGCCAATGAGGTAGCCAATCATTCATGTTGCCATCGCCACCCATGATGATGCAACAAATGCTCCTGATGTTTTCTGTGCCATATTTTTGATTTTTAAGGTGATAGATGGAAGAGGGTGTTAAAATCTTCTTCTACATTTCTAAATGAAACAACGTGTTTACTAAAGAACCATTGTATGCAAGTATACGATAAGAAAAGTAGGATTGTTTCAAAGGGCTAGGGTCTTAAAGTCAGAAAAGGGAAGAACCATCCGGTCTTCCCTTTATTCAATAACATGAGTAGTCGTGAATAATATGACTGATTATTCGCTTTAATCCATTAAAATACAGCTAGCATTTGCTTTGGTTTGCTCTACCTTTTTGTCTTTACCTACTTCTCGTGTAAGGGTCTCGTCTCCGAGTTGTATGCTTACAACTTTAAAACCGTGAGCGGCCAATTCTTCCATTTGGCTTTTGCTGCAATAAAATGTTGCAGAGAAATTGGTGGCTACTTGTGTACCTACCACATAACTCAATGGAGTAGCCTCTTGCGCTGCTTTGTAAGAAGCAATATTATCGTTACCCAGTTTCAATCTCAATTCAGTTCCTGCAGGCATTACAAAGTTTCTTTCACCAATTAAGGCTACTTCCATTTCTACGCGATACTCATCTGCTTTTCTGTAAAAATTTACGACAAAGTCACGCCCATCCATAGTCATTTTGGCTCTTCTTACACGATCACCACTCATGGGATCTGTTTCATCTACTTTGTACTTGCATTTTTGAGCAGATACTTCTTGAATAGAAAACCCTATCAATAAGAAACTTAAAACTGCGATACGAAAATTTTTCATTGTTCTTTTGTTGAATTGGGCTCAAATATAAAGCAAATCTGTAGGGAGCTAAAATGTCCTAAAACGAAATTAGAGGATATTATCGCGGGTTAATCTTTTGATGATTTCTTTGTGATTTGGAAACTTTTCAATTAGCTCATCACGCTTTGCCATCTCAAAATCTTGAAAATCAAAACCTGGAGAAACCGTACAGCCCGCCAAAGAATAAGAAGTGTCTGCCGCAACCTCAGAGGCGAACCAACATTCTGCATAGACTACAAACTGAGGCAGCTCACCTTCACCTATGTTTCTGCCAATCAATTGAGTGAAATAGTTGCCTTCTGGAGTAATTACATGTAAGCGAATGGGCGAGCCATCGTAGAAATGCCACATTTCATCTTGGTGTATTTTGTGAAAAGCAGAGAAATTTCCCGAGGTCAACAAGAAATAAATCCCCGTAGCGTAGTTGCGATCCCCAGAAAATGGTTCGCCCAAATGTGCTTGAGAAATGCGACCTACACTGCGGTAGGTTTCTTTGAAGTATCCACCCTCTGGGTGCGGTTCTAAAGCCAATTGATTTTTGAGTTTTTCTATTTTTTGCTGCATTTCAGATGTATTTTTTCAGGTGATCCTTTGTTACTTGGTACAAACGGTAGAGCAATTTAGGTTTCAATGCTGAATTAGCGTTAAATTGTGTGCTTCAAATCAAAGAACACATGAAGTACATTTCTACACTTTCGCTATTGTTGCTTTTCTTCATGGCTCAGGCGCAGTTGCCAAAAAGGCTTACGCCACAAGAAGAGGCAAGTTTAGAATCTTATTTTAAGCAATTGCAAACGCAAAGCAGAGCGGGAATCACCGCTCCGCCAGTGGGTTCTGATATTCGCGCAGCAGCAGAGTGGGAAGAGGTTCAAGCCTTGGTTATTACTTGGACAGGACAGTTTAATAATATTCAATCTCAAATTGTAGATGCCGCACAAGAAGAGTGCTTGGTCATTATTTCTTGTGCCGATTCTAATTTGGTAAAGAACATCCTTCAAACCAACAATGTGCCCTTGAACAACTTGGCTTTTTTAGAAGTGAATTTCAACTCGGTTTGGATAAGAGATTATGCTGCCAATACAGTGTATACAGCTGGAAATGATTCGTTGATTTTGGTAGATTGGATCTACAATAGACCACGCCCTGCTGATGATGTGATGCCTGAAGAACACGCCAACTTTTTGAATATCCCATTTTACGAAACGGCTGCATCGCCCACAGATTTGGTAAACACAGGTGGCAATTGGATGTCTGATGGCCAATCTACTGCTTTTGCTTCTGAGTTGATTCTGGAAGAAAACGAACCAGGAAATCCTTACAGCGTTACCCCAAAAACAGAAGCCGAGGTAGATGCCATAGTTTCTGATTTTATGGGCATAGAGCGCTACATTAAGATGCCAACTTTACCTTATGATGGGATTCACCACATAGACATGCACATGAAGCTCTTGGATGAAGAAACCCTTTTGGTTAGTGAGTATCCAGTAGGAGTGGCAGATGGTCCACAGATTGAGGCCAACATGCAATATGTCTTATCAAATTACAACTCTTACTTCGGCACGCCTTACAAGCTTAAGCGCATTACAGTGCCGCCTTCTACTGGCGGAGCTTACCCTGATAACAACGGCTATTACAGAACCTATAGCAACATGGTTTTTGTAAATAAAACCATCATACTCCCAACCTATAGAGAAGAGTACGATACCATTGCAATACGTACTTTAGAAGAGGCCATGCCAGGGTATAACATTGTTGGAATTGATGTAGACAACGCAGGGGAGAACCTAATTTCTTACAGTGGCGCGATCCATTGCATTACACACACTGTTGGAGTAGATGACCCTCTGTTGATTGTACACCAGCCTTTGAGCGATCAATATGCCGACATGAACCCTTACATGGTAGAGGAAGAAGTTTCTCACCGTTCTGGAATTGCCAATGCCACCTTGCATTATAGATTGAAAGGGGAGAGCAGCTACCAGAGCGTTCCTATGTCTAACAGCAATGGCGACAATTGGCAAGGAGCTATTCCACCTCAGGTTGCGGGTGCTGAAGTTGAATACTACATAGAAGGAGAAGCCACGAATGGAAAAACATTGAGCAGACCTATTGTAGCGCCAGAAGGCTATTGGAGCTTTAAAGTATTGGAGCCCAGTGCTGTTTCTAGTCTTGAAGCAAGCTTGGATTTTGCGAGAGTATTTCCAAATCCAGCGGGTGCAATTACTTGTATTGAGCTCAATGCAGAAAGTGCCACAGAAGTAGAGTTGATGTTGGTAGATGCCATTGGCAGAGAAGTAGCATTGATTTATACCGGACAAGTAGCGAGAGGAGAAAACAAATACTTTTTCAACGCAGCAGATTTTGAGCAAGGCCTATACTTTTTGCGCATGCGTAGCGGTGGTACAGAAGCAGTGCACCGTTTAGTGATACAGTAAGTGGAAAGTGGATCATACTTGTGTAACAGTTGAATCAATAACACACTCGAAAGTATGAGCTTCACTGAACTTAAGTATTGTGCGGTTGCTGATAATGACAATCATGACAACACCGTTTAAATTCTAGACTAAATCAACTCCTATGCAAAGAGCAGCACTCTTCATCAAATTAGCGGCATTTATTGAGCCTTATTTTACATCCTTAGAAAGGGTATTGGCACTCATTGCTTTCATTTCTGGCTTCTTGCTCACTTTTCATATCAATCAAGGTGCTCATCTCTTTATTCCCTCTATGGGAGGCTTATCGTTTTTGTATTATATCCATGGATTTTACCAAAAGGAGCAATGGAAGGCCATCAAATTAGATCTTTTTATTTTCCGTTCTTCGGGAATAGGTATCTCCATTACAGTATTGGCTTTGCTTTTTACTGTGCTGCATTATCAGGGAGCAGATGTCATGCAAATCTCTGGAATATTGGTGATTGGTATTTCACTTATTGCAGTGTTGGTAAGGCAAAACAAGAACTCGGCTTTGCAAGAGCATTACCGCGCTACATTGCTAAGGTTATGCATCTATGGAAGTGTAGGAATGATCCTGTTGATTGTTCAACAATTGAATGGAATGCGCTAAGTAAGATTATTCTTCGTCCACTTTTTTACCTGCTCCAATAGGAATAGTAGCGTAGAGGTAAAGGCTTGTGTTTTGCGAAGCATGATCATACTGTGGCAAATCACTTGGATTCATAATGTTGGTGAGCCCATGATAATACGTGGCACCCAAGCACATACCATTACCCTTGAATTTATAACCTAGACCTCCAGACACTCCAGCATCAATTCTTTTGATTTGATCATTCAAATCTTGTCGGTAAGAAATGTCATCCTCAGAATTGTATGAATTGTAGAAGTAATCGTTGGCTTTTCCTCTTAAACCTATTTGTCCGCCTGCGTTCACGAAGAAATGTCTGTCTTTCCCAAAACGGTATTTGAGATGTACTGGAACATAGTAGTATGCAATGTTACGCGTCACTTTTCCATCACTAAAAACAGAATCAAGCTCTTGGTCGTTCAGTGAATAAGGATTGATATTTTGTCCTCCAGCATTTGATTTTACGCGAACCCCAGTGTTGAGCCAGAGGTTGTTTTTTATGCGAATATCGAAATAGAAGCCAAGGTGAAAGTGCCCGAGCGATTCTGCTTCTTCAATGCCACTCAAAGTTGTTTGGTTCAAACCACCTTCTAAACCAAACTCCAGATTTGGCGAGTTTAATTTGTCTCCCAGTAAAATGGAGATAAGTATTTGTGATTGTGCTGTGTAAACATTTGCGAAAAGCAAAAAAAGCAATGGAATGCCCGTGTATTTTATCATCGATCGTTTCATCTTATAATCTTCTTAACGATTGGTGTTGAACAAAAAAGTAAAAATCTAAAATGCTGCATTTTAATGGCAAATACATTCTTAGACTACTTTATTCTACACATCAAATGTCATCTATATTTTTGTTCTACCTATCAAGCGATTATATTTTCTTTCCAATCCGTTTATCCAGTAGCTTTTCAAAGTCTATAGCATCAAATTCAAACTCCATTTGTTTTTGGTCTTTACAGTAATTTACAATAATAGGATACTGGGCGGAATGCTTTACAGGGACAAAAAGCTTGTACTCTTTTTCTTGTGAACCATGTGAGAACTCAAAAATGGAAAGCTGAGTTGTTGCATTTATTTCATGAATACGCAATGCGCTGGCTGGAGCATGATTGTTAAACACATTCTTGAATGCGATCAAGTGTTCTCCAGAGCTTACTTGTTTTGCTCCTTTAAGTGGCAATGGAAATGGCCCATCCATATACCAATACACAAAAGCGCTGTCGTTAAGGATTCTTTTTCTTGCGTTGCCCCAATCTGAAGGAGCATAGAGGTAGTAGTTCTCTTTGTAGCTATATACGGGAAGCCAATGTTCAGGTAGGTCTGTTGTATTTACTGCCTTAAATGCTTCAGGTTCTTGCTTTTTAAGGTGCTTGTAATTGACGAAATATGCTGCACTGTCGAAGGTGTTAAAAGTGAAATCGCACAAGCGCTTGCAAAAGATAGAGGAGTCGCTCTTATCTATGAAGATTGCATGATACATGTCTTTGGTGACTTCTCTGTGAATAAAAAGGGTATCGTCAGGGGGAGTTGCAGATTGTGTTTGAGCGATGCTGTCTAGGGGAACTCCAGCTTTTATTTGGTCTTTAGCACTATCATTTTCTGAACAAGAGACAAAGCCGCTGCCTAAGCAAATTAAAATGGAGAATAAATCAATTTTCATAGCTTTTATATTCCAAGGTGTTCTTTTAAATGAGCACGTGCAGCCTTGAGGATTAAACGTGGTTGTTTTCATTTCTTCTCTACCAATACGTGATTGCACGCGAAGAGCTTTTGATTACCCTTCCTTTCTTGATGACTTTTTTCTCTATCCAATTGCCTTGCTCGTCATATGTGTAAAGATAAGTGGTGGTGCTCTTTATTGTTCCTTCCCCATCTTTGTCTTGGCGTTCAATCACACCTCCTTGTGCATTGAGTTTATATACAATCTCTTTATTAGCACTTTTTCGCACTAAACGATTGCCTTGCTCATCCAAGGTGTATTCTTCTTTGCTTACCACCTCATCGTTTTTAAGAATGCCTTCTTCAATGATCTGTCCTTTCTTGTTGTATACCCAAATGACCCTGGATAGTGCTGTTCCCAAGAGGTCTTCTATTTCTAGGGAAGCCAATTGTCCTTCTGAATTGTATGTGAAATGATACACCGACCGAGGATAGGTGATAGATGCAAGATGTGTATCGTCAGTGTAACTGTAAAGCAAGGTGTCTTTGTCTGCTATTTTTCTCTTTAGTAATCCTTCTGATGTATAAGTTATTTCCAAGTTTCCGCTACTCAAAGGTTTTGCACTACTTGAATAGCTCTCAATAGAAAATAGTTGGCCACGCTCATTGAAATTGATGTGCTTACTACCACTATAAAAACCACCAGAGTTGGTTTCTACAACACTTTTTACTAAACCATTGACTTCCATACCATAATTGGGTGAATAATCCCTTAAGAAATAAGATTGTCCAACACTCATCTGTACGGAAGACAACCCAAAAATGAGCAGGAGAAAAGGATACGTTCTTTTTTTAATAAGCATAATCATAACGACTTATGGTAAGTGTAATCCATACCGCAGGTACAATGCCCAAGCATAGAAAATAGGCGAGAATTTTACAGGTAGACCAAGGCGTAGAAAACAATCGAATAACTGCGTACAACCCGAATAGAAAAGAAACAACCGAAAACACCAAGGAAAGGAGCAAACTGAAAAAAATGTCATTTACCTGATTACCATCAACATAGATAAGCCCATACAAAACGTAGGCACTAAAAATCCATGTTAAAATGCCTGAGGCAATTGCCTTGTTGCAATATCTGGTTTTAGCCTTTGGCATTTGTTTCAGTATTCTTCCCTTGCATCAAGTTGCACTTTTTGAGTTCTTTTTTCAAGTCCGCATATTGCTTAGGTTTTTTAAGCAAAGCGTAAATCATGAGTAGTGGAAGCAAGGTGAAGATCCCCCAAGAGCTTACAACTACGCTAAAGACAATAATCCCTACCAAAAACCCAATAAGAAAGGCATCTAAGGTAGGATTAGGTTTGAAGTTTTTGTAATGCGCTAACAGCTCATCGTTTGTTAGTGCCGCAAGTTGTTCAGCTTTCATAGTTCTAAATCACATGATGTTAATTCATTATTAGAGTGCACCTAATCTAACAAACCACTAATAATGTATTCATAAATAGGATCGTTTTGATGTTCATTGTTTTTCAAACACTGGGTAATGTACTTTGGAGCTTGTAACATACCACGATCAATCATTTCTGAAATGGTATCCAGATAGGGCAAAGATGTTTTACCTACTAGTAGGGGAGCCAAGTCGGTGCCAGCTTCCCATGCTTTGAGTATGGAAATGAAACCACTCAAGTACAAATGATCTTTGGTGAACCCTCCGCCACGATACACTCGCGTAGTCAGGTCAAAAGCAGTTTCTTTTCGTATATTGTATTCATCGAGTAGCATTCGATAACATTCCATGAAGTCAGCGCCATTACACATAGCATCTACCGCCAACACGCGAAGCGCTAGTTGCTGCAAGCGTTTTAGAGTAATGTTGCCACTTAGGTATTCCGATAGCACTGCAATTCCTTCTTGAGTTTTAGTATTTACAGGTAAACCCAGGTTAAAGAGTTTAAGAGGTTGTAGCAAAGAGTTTTGAGTAGTAACCATATGCACACCAATCTCGTGTTCAACCAAAGCTTTGGTTTCCTTTTCCGTAAAGCGGGCCTTAGGATTGAAGAGAATCTTTTGCTTTGAGTTAAGAACCATCACCCGAGAAATTACGCGGTTGCTAGACTCTATTTTGGCATTAAAACCATAATAGTCGTTTCCCTCTTGAAAGAGCTGCACCACCTTTTCTTGTGGCAATACGGGAACCTTTTTAGGTTCATGTGGAGAAGGAGGCAGGTGCAAGAGGTACTGAGCCTTTTTGATATCGCTTTTAGTAGGTCTCCCGAAATAACGCAAAGAATTGTACAGGAACTTTTGACTGTTTAAAGAGCTCAACAAATCAATCTTATCGAAATAACTACTAACTGTAGCTTCATACAATAAGCGAATTGTCACATCAGAAATGTCTGACATTCTCAAAAAACTCAAGGTTTGCTTTAATTCATAAGGCGATATTTTTATTGGCCGATAGCTGAAATGTGGTTGGTAGCCATTGGTATTGTTGAAGAACTTGCGCTTTTCAGCCTGAACGTTTGCTGGATTGATGAAATACAACAACTCAAAGTTTTTGAGTAAGCGGTAAAGCTTGCCATCTATGCGTTGCAAGTCTTTGTCTTGGTTCTGATCCAAAAGCATACCTGTAGTTTGGGGTAGCCAAGAAGTGTATTGCTGGGCAAAGTATAGGGCATTGTTGAGAATGGCTTGCTTCAATTGCAGTTGGATAGACCGTATGATCTTCGGGTGATTTTCTCCCGTCAATTCATTACAATAGATCTTTTTGATTTCGGTCGCTAACACCAAGACTTCAGAGAAACGCGAGGTGATATGTTTTAAGAAATAGCCTCTTCCTTTGAATACATCATTGATGGTTGTTTTATTCTTAAACTCCTTTACAGCAATGTTTTGCAGCTGACTACTCCAATGGTTGATGACATCATTATAGCCTTTATCAGGCAATTGCTCAGTGCCAATATTGAAGAGAGGAACATCACGTTCCCAACGTTTATAGTTGTAGGAGTGGATGTCGTAAACGATGCACGTCTGGAAGCGTTCAGAAAGGGCTTGAATCAAAGCGTCTACCACACGGTAAAAATCTTGATGGCGCTTGAGTAAAGTATTCTTCTCTCTTCTAGTCAGGTTTTTGGTCCACACTTTTTTACCCCATGCCTCAGTAAAAATACACTCTTCTGGACCGCGATTGAGGTCATAGGCATAACGAGAGTCTAAACCCGAAATGGTAATGGGAAAAGAGTCTATAAACTTAGCTGTTTCAGGATCTTCTTCGTACCAACGCGAATAATCGTCTAAAGCAATTTTTCGTTGGGCAAATTCAGGCATGTTACTTCCATCGTGGATGGCCGCACATACAAAAGGAACATAGCGTTTAATAGAAATTTGATAAGAACCAGTGCTACACTGGGCTTCAAACAGTTCTCCTTTTTGAATAGCAGCGATGATCTGCTCAGTTGTCCACTTCTTCATCGATCATGTATTCAGCTCTGAAATCATCTTTGAATTTTGTGCGATTCGCATTGACCTCTTCGAGGTAATCAATGATTTTTTCTTGAAGCTTAGTATTGTTCAGTTTATTAATGTCTTTGATGGTCCCAGGACTCATCACATTAATTTCTATCAACTTACCGTTGATAATATCTAGGCCGGCAAAATAAATTCCATCCCTTACCAACTTGGCACCGATTGTTTCACACAGTGCTTTGTCTTGTTTGGTGAGTTTGTATTTCTCTACGGTTCCACCAGCAGAAATATTAGATCGTGCATCGCCTTTAGCTGGTCGTCTTCTCAAGGCTCCCAAAGGTTTACCATTGAGCATTAAAATTCGGATGTCGCCATCTTCTGCACCTTCAATGTATTCTTGAAGAATCACATAGTTGGACGTATCTTTATCTCTATTGATATAGAATTCCAATAGGGAACGGATATTGGCCATTGCAGATTTTTCAATGACAATGACACCGCTACCACCGTAGCCATCTAAAGGCTTCATAATCATCTTATCGCTAGGTGTTTCTTCAATAATCCGAATCAAATAGTCGATGTTTTTAGACACATGGGTTGCAGGGATGAAGTCTGAATTTTCATCACTGTAAGCCGCTGTGTAAATTTTGTTATTGGCTTCTCTTAAACCATCTACCGCATTGATAATGAAGACATCATCTTTGATTGAATCTAGAAAGTTGAGTACCAAGGCATCCATAGGTGGGTTGTCGCGCATAAAAATTACGTCAAACTCTTTGAGTGCTACCATGTCTGAATCAAAGACAACCGATTTATAGAAACCGGCCATACTCTGACTGACTTTACCAGTTACGTGAATTTCTTTGCAATAACTCAGTGTTTCAGTGTCTCTAATAGTTAGGTTAGAAGGGTGGGTAATGCTTACTTTATGTCCGCGTTTAACCGCTTCATGAATGATGCGTATGGTAGAATCTTGGTTGGGATTAATTCTCTCCCAAGGGTACATGATAAAGCAAATTTTCATCGCGAGTTGTGTTTGTGATTTTAGTAATGAATCGTTTTCCATAAAAGGATGGAATAACAATTCTTGCTATCAAAGATTATTCAATAATTCGATGTATTGTGCATTGTTAGGGAAATCTTTATTCAGCTGAATGAGAGCGGTTTTACCCTCTTTGATATCGCCATTATTCAAGTGTGTAAGAGCCAAATCAAAGCGTACCATCTCCATTTGTGGCACAAAACGCAGCGCGGTGTACAAATGCGTTAAAGCAAGCTCAAAATTCCCCTGCATTCCGTATGCTTTTCCTAATGAATGATGAGCTTCCCAATAGTTCGGATTCAATTGAGTGGCATAGTCTAAGTTTTGAATGGCCGCTTCAAAGTTGCCAATGTAACCATAGCTTCTTCCTAAGAAATAATAGGCTAGGGGTAGGTTTGTTTTTCCATTGCGATCTATGGCAATGTATTGCTCAAAGTCATTTATTGCGTTTTGATACTGTTCGAGTTGAAAATAAGTGACCGCTCTATTGTAAACGCTCAATACATTCACTTTACCATCTTGAAGGTTCTGGTCAAAAAGCACAAGCGCTTCATTAAACTGCTTTGTTTCTAGGTAAAGGTTCCCCAAGTTATTTCGGGCATCTCTGTAAGAAGGGTGTAATTGCAAAGCTTCTTTGTACATGGCAATGGCTTGGTTTTGTAAGCGTCTTTTTTCAGCAGAATTAGGGGTATCTCTTGATAAGCGACTGTATTGGGTTCCTGCGTTGTACTTAGCTTTTACACTGTTTTGATTGTTTTCGTAATCGCCAATAAATAGAGTTTCGTTGTTCTCCCAAACCTGTGCGCGTACAAAGGTTTTTATTCCATAAATGGCCATTAAACCCATAAATAGGTACAACACCACTTTGTCGTTTTTCTTGTAACGTTGAGCGAGCCACTGAATGCCAAACACCATAAACATAACAGAACCCAGTGAACTCATAAAGGCAAAGCGTTCTGCAAAGGTGACCCCAATGAGAATAAAGAGATTGGAGAACAAAGCAATGGTGCCGTAGAAAAACAATACCGCTGCTGTAAACTGAGCATTTTTTTTAAATGCTGTATAGGCAATGTAGAGCAGTGTAAGGTGCAATAGAATAGAGGTAATTACCCAAATATTGGTAATTGGCAAAATGGGTATCATATTGTAAGAATACTCGTAGGCTTGGTTTACAGGGAACACACCCATTAAGAAATACTTGGCTACTAAGTAACTCGCCATCCCAAATTTTTCCAATCCTTCAACACCTGCTAGGCTATTGGCCAGTTTAGAGTACATATTGGTAATTTCTACTGCGGGAACCCATTCGGTAATAACAAGGTTTCTCAACCAGAGATAAGAGGCAGCAGGAAGAGCTAGCACTCCTGTAAGTTTCAGGATATCAGATTTTTTAGCTTCTTCTAATAAAAGAGCGCTTAATGGGATTAAAAGGATAAATACTAAAGTGCTTTCTTTTGAAAGTAAGGCCAAGCCAAAAAGGAGTCCGCTATAAACAAGTGAGCCTATTTGCTTCGATTTCAGATGTTCAATAGCCTGGTTTAAAGCCAATAAGGCAAAAAGAAATCCCAAGAGTTCATCTCTACTTTTAATGTTGGCTACTACCTCGGTATGCAAAGGGTGCAGCGCAAACAGCATTGCGATAATGAATAAGGTTTGCTGAGAATTTTTCGGGAAAACATGTTCTAAAGAGCGCAAGAGAACAACAGAAAGTAGTAGGTATAAAAACACGTTCACCACATGCGAAAAGGTGGCGTTGTGTTCGCCCAATAGTCCTATTTCTAGGGCGTATGTCAGTAATGGAATAGGGCGATACAATCCATCGTTGTAGCCAACACCCCATGTCATGGGTGTAGTAAAGACTTCATTGATCCGCTCAAAACCAGCTTCTACAATTTCATTGTCTATGATTACTAAGTAATCATCCAGTGCATTTTGGAAAAAGAAGGTTTGTGCGTAAGCAACAAGGCAAGCCGCTACCAGGATCCACTTATAGTTTTTAGGTTCTTTGAACATGGCTCGAAAAATAAATAATAATCGAGTAAGGGTATCTAAGAATTGTGGTGTCATGGAATAAAGAACAATACCATGAGAGTACAATACATTACCGCAGCTATTCTTTTCTTATTTGCGGCATCACAAGTAAAAAGCCAAACCGCCACAGAAGGAGACACTTTGTATAACAACAGTTTACAGTATTCCCTTTTTCCGGGTTTAAGCACCAATGGACTTCAAGCGCCCAAGTACACCAATGAGTTTTCTCTCAATTTTTTCGCAGGAGAAAATGGAGGTGTAGAAGGTTTTGAGATGGGCTTTGTGAACATCATCAATTACAATGTAAGAGGCGCCCAACTAGGCCTTACCAATATTATGAAAGGCGATCTTACTGGAGCTCAAATAGCTGCATTGGTAAATGTGGCGGGAACCCAATCGAGCAGCATACAATTGGCTGGCCTAGTAAATGTAAACATAGACTCTAGCTCTATGGGCTCTCAATTGGCAGGCTTGGTAAACGTGCACACTGGCGACCTTACCGGTCTACAAGGAGCTGGTATTTATAACCAAGCGGGAGAAGTAAAAGGGGTTTAAGCCTCTGGCCTGGTAAACCATGGTGGAAAACTGCATGGGGCGCAATTCGCTGGCTTGGTAAACCATAGTTTAGATGATGCGCATGGAGCACAATTTGCCGGATTGGTGAACCAAAATGGGGGTCATATGAATGGCGGACAGTTTGCGGCTTTGTTTAACCATTCAGAAAGTATTTTCGGAACTCAAGTGGCTTTGGTGAACCACACCAATCAACTTACAGGATCTCAAATTGGCCTCATTAATGTGGCAGATTCGGCAAAAAATGGTGTTCCTATTGGGTTTATGAGTTTTGTAAAGAACGGCTACAAATCAGTTGATTTAGGTGCCAATGAGGTCTTATATGGTCAATTGGGTTTCCGAACTGGGGTAAATGCCTTTTACAACATTATTGTTGCTGGAAGTAACTTTAT
Source organism: Salibacteraceae bacterium (assembly GCA_965658375.1). GTDB lineage: Bacteria > Bacteroidota > Bacteroidia > Flavobacteriales_G > Salibacteraceae > CBFHSD01. The sequence goes on along the minus strand of CBFHSD010000008.1, from coordinate 15,220 downwards.
GCCAGATGATTACATTTGGTCTTTTGGTTACGGTATTGGATCGCGTGTACCTTGGGGAAAAAACAATGCTGTTGAATTGGAGGTGATAGCTTACCACATGAATGAAGGCTCTAACTTTACAAATGAACTGAATTTACTCTCGCGCTTCAATTCCAATATATCTATTGGTTTGGGCGAACGCTTAAGCATTTACATGGGACCATCTTTCAACTTTTACATCACTGAAGTCTACGACTTTGAGAACGGACAAATTGGAACCGATTTTGGTTTTGAAGCGATTGATGAAGGCAAGTTTGAAGATATAGTAGATGATTACTACTGGAAGTATTGGGTAGGCGCCAATTTTGGTATCAAATTCTAAAACACAAAAAAGGCATCAGTCAATTGACTGATGCCTTTTTTTATTCTTTCCAATCGGTGATGACGTCTATTGACTGAACAGCCACACTGTGGTATCCAGGCCTAGCCTTCGCGTAAATGGCTCTAGCTCTCTCACCACTTGGGTCAGTTTTCATCAATGCTTTGTAGAGTGGTGTAAGGAATTTTCTTCTTCCTACAGAAGTCAAGAAATTTTCTAAAGGCGCATTGATGGTTTCATATCCAATGGGGATAGTACTTTCAAACCAAGCAGCCAAGACCTCACTGTTTCCACTAGTTGAAAGTCCAAAAGCTTGATCAAACTCGGCTATACGCGCCACAGGAACCGTATCTGAGATTTGACGTATGAAGTGCAACCATTCATGCGTTGACCAATCATCGGTGTTGATTTCATCAACTTCGAAAGTGCCATCAGACCATGCAATCAATGTAGAGTTTACTTTAGAAAAACGATCGCTATTGAATTTTGGGCAATTGGCTGGAATACCTGGCTCATAGATCCACTCTTTATAATTTGTTTGTACCATTTTGGTACTATCAGCGTAAATTAAGTTGCTGTCTAAATAGAAAATAAACTTTTCAGTAGTCATGGTTTTAAAGGCGTTCTCTTCAAAGTATTGCTTAATGAAGGCGTCAAAGCGTTCGCGACCTACCTTTTCTTCTAACATGCTTAAGAAATAAGCTCCTTTTTCATAGGCAATGTCTGTCATACCATCGTCAGGATCTCTTCCTTCTAAGTTCAATTTCAACTTGGTATCTGCACGTTGGTCCATTTCTGTAAGTTGATGCACATCTGCTTCTAAGTCTTGGTAACCCAATTCAGCCAACATAGCCATGTAAGACTCTCCGTACAAAGCTTCCATTATTCTTCTTTCAAAGTACACAGTGAAACCTTCGTTCAACCAAAAGTCATCCCATGTAGCATTGGTAACTAGATTTCCACTCCAAGAGTGCGCCAATTCATGGGCCACCAAAGAGGTTAAGCTTCTGTCACCCGCAATAATGGTTGGAGTAGCAAAAGTGAGTTTGGGATTCTCCATTCCTCCAAAAGGAAAACTTGGAGGGAGCACAATCAAATCGTAGCGTTCCCAAGCATAAGGGCCATACAATGCTTCAGCCGCAACCAACATGCTATCCATATTGGCGAACTCATAAGCTGCTTTCTCAATCATCCCAGGTTCTGCATAAACTCCTGTGCGATCTCCAATAGGTTCAAAAACCACATCGCCTACGGTTAAAGCCATTAAATATGCGGGAACCGGTTGGTTCATCTCAAAAGCGTAACTGTTTTCTGCATTTGGTGCAGTAGGATTGGTAGCACTCATTAAAGCCATTAAGCCCTCTGGTGTTGTCACTTGTGCATTGTAGGTAAAACGGATGCCTGGGCTATCTTGACAAGGAATCCATGCACGGGCCAAGATGGCTTGAGACTGCGTATATAAGAAGGGGTGCATTTTACCAAGCGTCTGCTCTGGCTTGGTCCATTGCAAAGCTTTGGCACTGGGTGGAGTAGTGTACGCGATGCTCACTTTGTCAGTATTTGGAGCGATATAAACTACTAAAGCTTGTCCCATTACAGGGTCGTGATCACCTAAACGGTATTTCAGTGTTTCCTCCTTGCCATTGGTTATACTTGTTATGTTTAGATCGTTGATGTCAAAGATGATGGAATCGGCTGCGTCATTTGTTTCAATACTCCAATGGGCAGTTCCTGTAAGAACCTGATTGTTAAAATTAACATCTAGGTCCAGATCTAAATGTGTGCAAACAGCTTCTGTAGGTATGCTGTAAGAGTGCTTGTCAATTCTGGGGTCTAAATCTTCTACGGTTTCTTCTGTGTGGTCAGAACACGCAAATTGTATTGCTGCTAGTGCAGTGAAAAGAATGGATGTCTTGTTCATAGCGCAAAGATGGATAAAAAAAATCCCCGCAAAATAATTTGCGGGGATTCATAACGACTACGTTTAGGGTATTAATCGTTGTCTAATTCGTCAAAACTCAATTCAGTAAATTGCTTTTCAAATTTATCGTCAAGTTCGTTGTTCTGTTCGCGCTTTAATTCAATGATTTTCTTGAAAGAATCACTCAATGCGTCACCAAATTTTTCAAAGTCTTCTTTGTAGAGAAAAATTTTATGCTTCTTGTAGCTGTAGCTACCATCTTCATTGTAGTTTCTCTTGCTTTCGGTAATGGTAAGGTAGTGATCGTTGTTGCGGGTTGCGCGAACATCAAAAAAATATGTTCTTTTTCCTGCTCTTACAGCGTTGCTGTATACCTGTTCTTTTTCTTTTCGATCCTCTTCCAATATCAATCCTTCGTCCATCGTGTAATAGGTTTCGCAATTTCTTGCGCGATTCAAGGGTTAAAACTATTGAAATTTTTCTATTCAGCGTAGATTTTAAGAAACGCTCGCGTCTTCTAGCAGCTGCTGCTGGAACAATTCATGGTAAATGCCTTGATTTTCAAGCAGGTCGCTATGATTTCCTTGTTCCAATATTTTGCCATCATCCAATACAATAATTTGATCGGCATGCTTTACGGAGGACACTCTGTGAGATATGATGATGGTAGTTCGGTCTGCCATAATGCGTTTTAAGTTGCGTATGATAGACTCTTCTGTCTTTGTGTCTACTGCACTTAGGCAGTCGTCAAAAATCAAAATCTTAGGTTCCTTGATAATTGCTCTCGCAATGGAAATGCGTTGTTTTTGACCTCCTGAAAGGGTAATGCCTCTTTCACCAACTTTAGTTTTAAAGCCTTCTTCAAAACCAGCAATACTCTCGTAAACTTCAGCATCTTTTGCAGCTTGCATAATACGTTCGCTACCTCTCTCATCGGTTTTTAAACCAAAGCCAATGTTATTTTCAATAGTGTCAGAAAATAAGAAAACCTCTTGTGGAACATATCCAATTGAGGTGCGCAAGGCAGCCAAGTTTACCTTTTCAATGGACTCCTTATCAATGCGTATTTCGCCTTCATTGATATCGTACAAACGTCCAATAAGATTGGCCAAGGTGCTCTTTCCAGAACCTGTTTTACCAATAATGGCAAGAGTAGTGCCTGAAGGGATATGAAAAGATACTTGGTCAATTGCCTTTACTTCTGAGTTGGGATAGGAGTATGACACCTTATCAAAAGTAATCTCGCCTTTGATTTCTTCAATAGTAGTATTGTTGTTCGCTATGAGGGGCTTGGTATCTAAGAACTCGTTGATGCGTTCTTGAGATGCTGCTGCACGCTGAGTAATAGAGGTTAACCAACCCAAAGCGGCTATGGGCCATGTTAATTGGTTCACATAGATTACAAACTCTGCAATATTACCTGTTGATATTTCTCCCTGAAGCGTCAATTGGCCACCCACATAAATGGTGATGATGGTACTTAGACCAATAAGAAGAATCATGAGTGGCATAAAGAGCGCATTGATTTTTACCAGTTTTAAATTGGTGTCTTTGTACGCATTTGCCTCGCTGCTAAACTCATCTTTTCTGCTTTTCTCGCGAGAATAAGCTTTGAGTACACGAATACCAGAAAAGGCTTCTTGTACAAAAGAGCTCATAACAGAAAGTTGACGCTGCACTTGCTCACTTCTCTTATTAATTAAGTTGCTTACGTAATAGATAGAGATGGAAAGAAGAGGCAAGGGGCTTAAAACCAGCAGAGTAAGCTTTACGTTTACCGAAAGCATGGTGATAAGAATCATGATAAATAGAGTAATCATGTTTAAGAAATACATAATTGCTGGACCCAAATACATCCGCACGCGACTCACATCTTCAGAGATACGATTCATCAAGTCGCCAGTATTGTGTGCTTTATAGAAGGATAGATCTAAATCTTGGTAATGGCTGTAAATGGTATTCTTAAGGTCATATTCAATCAACCTAGACATTACAATCAATGTTTGACGCGTAAGGAATAAGAAAGCACCTTTGAGCAAAGCCATCAACAATACCAAAGCACCGAACATGATAAGTGCAAGGCTCAATTGTTCATAGATATTGATCTGATTTTCAAAGCCTTCGAGTAAACGATAGAATACTACGGTTTCTCTAACAATATCAAATGCGTAACGAATGATTTGAGCAGGGAAAATGGCAAAAATGTTAGAGAAACTTACGAAAACAACACCCAAGGTGATATGCCATTTGTATTTTAAAAAATATCTATTGAGGTACTTAAGTGCCTTCATGGAGGGTTAATTTCCTTTCCGTTTTCTTTGAGTAAAAGTGGTTTAATTCACTACTTTCGCATCTTTTTTAGAGATGATAAGTTGAACATCAAAACTAAGATTTATACAAGGCAGTTCAACAAATGTTCTAACAAATAGAAATGTAACTTAAGGATCAGATGAGCACAACTTCGATGGAAAACCCAATCATATCTCACATGGAGATGATGGGACATGAACAAGTGGTTTTTTGCCAAGACGAAGCCACTGGGCTAAAGGCGATCATAGGCATTCACAACACAGTATTAGGTCCAGCATTAGGCGGCACCAGAATGTGGGTTTACAACAATGAACTTGAAGCTATTAATGATGTACTTCGCTTATCTCGCGGAATGAGTTACAAAGCAGCTATTTCTGGTCTCAATCTAGGAGGTGGAAAAGCGGTTATAATAGGAGATTCTCGCACACAGAAATCAGAAGCCCTCATGCGCAGGTTTGGTCGTTTTGTAGGTTCCCTCAGTGGAAAATACATTACTGCTGAAGATGTTGGTATGACAACCAAAGACATGGAATATATTCACATGGAAACAGAACATGTTGTTGGTATTCCTAAATCTTTAGGTGGTGGAGGAGATCCAAGTCCTGTAACAGCTTATGGCGTATATATGGGGATGAAAGCCTCTGCAAAAAAAGCTTACGGTTCTGACAGCTTAAAAGGAAAGAAAGTCTTAGTTCAAGGTGCTGGAAATGTAGGTCGCTATCTCATAGATCGTTTGGTAAAAGAAGAAGCGATTGTAATGGTTTCTGATATTTTCGAAGACAAGATCAAGATGGTAACAGATAAGCATTCAAAGGTGAGTGTTGTTCCGGCAAATCAAGTTTACAGCCAAGATATGGATATCTATGCTCCATGTGCATTGGGTGCCACTGTAAATGACGAAAGCTTGAAACAGCTGAAGTGTCAAATTATTGCTGGTGCAGCCAATAACCAACTTCAGAACGAAAAGCAAAATGGAAAGGCTGTAATGGATAAGGGGATTATTTACGCTCCAGATTATCTCATCAATGCCGGTGGACTCATCAATTGTTACAGCGAGATTGAAGGCTACAACCGAGAAAGGGCTTTGGCTCAAGCACAAGAAATTTACAACACAACGATGCGCATTTTTGCACTTTCTGATAAGAAAGGAATTCCGACTTATCAAGCCTCTAACACATTGGCAGAAGAGCGAATTGCATCAATAGCAAATGTTCACAGAGGATTTTAATCAAGTATGCAAGGATTAATCAATAGACGTTACCTAAGGGTAAAAGCTTTTCAAGCATTATATGCTTTTGATGCGGCTAACCGCGATCAAGAAGTAGGCGAGAAGAATATGCTTAAGAGCATTGATCATGTGTATGCCCTTTACTTATACATGATAGATTTGATTTTAGCTGTTGGTGAAATGGCTGAGCGTCAGGTAGATAAAAACAAAGCGAAGCGTTTGGCGACTGAGGAAGATTTGAATCCCAACATGCGCTTTGTGGAGAATGAAGTGTTACGCATTCTCAAAAACAATGAGGAGCTTTCTCGTATGCTTGAGAAGCATAAAATCAATTGGTCTGTAGAGAGCGATAATGTCAAGAAGCTTTGGAAGAAAATCCAAGAAAGTGAAGCTTACCAAGACTACATGGCCTTAGATGAAGCAAACTTCCAAGCCGATAAAACAACCATTATTCAGCTATTCAAAGAATATATGGCTGAAGATGAAGTGTTACATGATTACTTAGAAGATAAGAGCATTTATTGGCACTCAGATCTTTCTTTGGCATGCACCAATGTGGTGAAAACACTCAACACAATCAAGGCAACAAGTACTCCGGCAACGCACATTTTGCTTCCCTTGTATAAAGAACAAAAAGAGGATTCATCGTTTGTGAAAATCCTATTTCACCGTTCTATTCAGCATGCAGTAGACATTGACGTTATGATAGATAAGCACACCAAAAACTGGGAAGTTGATCGTATTGCAAGACTCGATATCCTCATGTTACGTATGGCGGTGTGCGAACTTTTATTCTTCAATGAGATCCCCGTGAAAGTAACCATGAACGAATACATTGAATTGGCGAAAGATTACAGTACTCCAAACAGTAAGTTGTTTATCAATGGGGTTTTGGATAAAATTGTAGCTCAATTGAAAAGTGAAGATCGCATTGCTAAAACGGGGCGAGGCCTTTTATAACAAGAGATTATGAAGAATTTACTGTTCCCTCTATTCCTTTCAACTGTGTTACTTTCCTGTGACGATGCAAGTCAAAACAGTGATGGTGTCTACAATGTTTCTCTTCTAGAGCAGAAAACAGAAATGACTTTCACCAAAGACTTTCATGATTTTGGGGAGATTACTGAAGGTGAAGTGGTGAGTACAGAATTTGAATTTGAGAATACGGGAGATGTGGACCTCATCATTACTCAAGCTTCCGCTCCATGCGGATGCACGGTTCCGTCTTATCCAAAACATCCTATTGCTCCAGGAGAGAAAGGGGAGATTAAAGTTGAATTCAACAGCGAAGGGAAACCAGCTAACCAACATAAAAAGGTGACGATTATTGCAAATACAGAAAAAGCAAGTAACATTGTTGCGATAAGAGCGTTTGTTAAAACATCAAACAATTTAGAATAGATGAATAGTTTAGTACATACAATAGCCATGTCACCTAGTGAAGGTGGAGGCGGAATAGAGAGCTTTTTACCATTGATCCTTATTGGATTGGTGTTTTACTTTTTTATGATTCGTCCGCAGATGAAGAAGCAGAAGGATGCGAAAAAGTTCAGAGAAGAATTGAAAAAAGGAGATCACATCATTACCATTGGAGGGATCCATGGAAAGGTGACCGAGATAAAAGACAGTACAGTAACCATAGAGGCTGACAAAGCGCGATTGGTGATTGAAAAGTCAGCTATTTCGTCTGAGTTCACCACAGGTTCTGGAACCAGTGACTTGGCTCAAGGAAATTCAAAGTAAATGATTTAAGCATATTGAAAAGGCCGTTTTTTCGAACGGCTTTTTTTATGGCCATTTGTCAGTGATGAGAATTCTGTAATTTGCGTCAATCTATGAGTTGGTGGACCAATTGGAGTAATAACAGCGAAATAAAGCGGAAGCGCATTGTGTTTCTAGTGTGTGTAGGCATTGCATCAGCCTTTTGGTTGCTTACTTCTCTTACTAAGAATTACAGTATCTCTGTTGCTGTACCCATCAAGTACGAAAATATACCAGAAGGTTATGTGATTCTCAATAAACCACCTCAGAAAATCTATGTCAAGCTGCAGGGTGATGGGTTTAGCCTTATGCGCTACGATTCGGAATCTGACTTTGATTCAATCCTTATTGATTGTAGTGAAAATGAATTGATCCGAAGCTCGAACAGCAAATACAAAGGCGATTACTCCCTCAATGTTGCCAAGAATAGCATTGCCGAACAAATACGAAGTGAACTGATCGTTCAAAAGATTTCAATTGACACAGTTTCCTTGGTTTTTGATCAAGTGGCAGAAAAATACCTTACCGTAAAGTCCAATGTAACATTTGAGTTGCCAAACGCCTATGTATTGAGTTCTCCGGTGGTTTTTCATCCTAGCGAGGTAAAGGCAGTGGGAGCGAAGTCTGTTCTAGATCAGTTAGATACAGTGAGCATTGAACCTACGGATGCAGGCTTAATTGATGGTGATGTAGAAGGAGAAAGTAAGATCATTGTTCCGCATTTATCCCTACACTTATTCCCGCAAAAAGTGGAGTATAAAATTGAAGCAGAACCTATTACAGAAAAGAGGATTGTTTTGAATATTGATGTGGTGAATGAGCCAGACTCCTTGGCAATCCGCACTTATCCGAGTACCGTTGAGATAACCGTGAGAATGGGAGTGAGTATGTACGACCAGATTAAAACTGATCAGTTCAAGGCATTTGTAGATTACAAAGAAGTAAACGAACGTTCACCACACTTAATCATTCATGTGACCAAAATCTTTGATTGGGCCGAAGTTGCAGAAGTTTCCCCCAAAAGAGCGGAGTACATTATTCGCAAGTAATATGACTAAAATGATTGGCTTAACAGGGGGGATAGGTACTGGAAAGAGCACAGCTGCTGAGGTGTTTTTGTCTGCTGGAATACCCGTTTATAATTCAGATGATCGTGCTAAAAGCTTGTACCATACAAGTGCCAAACTGAAAGAAGAAGTCATTGCGCTTTTTGGCAAAGAAAGCTATAAAGATGGCACTCTAAATCGTTCATTCTTGGCTTCTCAGGTATTTTCTAGCCCTAAATTATTAAAGCAATTAAATGCCATAGTGCATCCATTAGTTGCAGAAGATTTTGAAAAATGGAAAAACCAACAGGGAACCCCATGGGTACTCAAAGAAGCGGCTATACTTATTGAAAGCGGAAGCTATAAAGGGTGTGATAAAATCGTGGTGATAGCTGCTCCACTTGAAGAGCGTATAAAGCGAGTTATGCAAAGAGATAGCATTCGCAAAGAACAAGTCTTAGAACGCATACAAAACCAACTTTCGGATGAAGAGCGGGAAAGCTATGCCGATGCAGTATTTCAAAACATCACAAAAAAAGAGCTTACCCAAAACATTACTGATTGGATAAGCTCTCAAGAATTTCTTCAAGAAAAATAAAACCTTCCGTTTATTTTCTCGACATTACTTTTTCTGCAGCTGCAATGATGTTCGGTGTATCAATGCCGTACTTTGCCATCAACTGATCTGGAGTTCCAGATTCTCCAAAGCTATCGTTTACAGCAACCATTTCCATTGGAGTAGGAGTATTGCGCACCAATAAGCCTGCAACTGATTCGCCTAAACCACCTAGGTAATTATGCTCTTCTGCAGTAACTACACATCCTGTTTTTGCGATTGAAGCAAGAATTGCTTCGTCATCTAAAGGTTTAATGGTATGAATGTTTAAGATGTCTGCTTCAATGCCCTTTTTAGCCAATTCTACGCCTGCTTCAATTGCTTTCCATACCAAGTGTCCGGTTGCAATAATGGTTACATCAGAACCTTCATTTAAGTGAATGGCCTTGCCAATTACAAACTCTTGATCTTCTGGCATAAACACCGGAACTTTTGGTCTACCAAATCTCAAGTAAACAGGGCCATCGTATTCAGCAATGGCTTTTGTTGCGGCTTTGGTTTGATTGTAATCACAAGGATTAATAACTACCATGTGTGGCAACATTTTCATCAAACCTACATCTTCTAGAATCTGATGTGTTGCCCCATCTTCACCCAGGGTTAAGCCTGCGTGAGAAGCACAAATTTTGACGTTCTTATTGCTGTAAGCAATGCTTTGGCGTATTTGATCGTAAACACGTCCTGTAGAGAAGTTGGCAAATGTTCCTGTAAAAGGGATTTTGCCTCCAATGGTAAGGCCAGCTGCCATACTCATCATATTTGCTTCTGCAATTCCAGCTTGAAAAAAGCGATCTGGATGGGCGTCAGCAAAGGCGTTCATCTTTAAAGAACCCGTTAAATCTGCACAAAGTGCAACTACGTTTTCATTGGTTTTACCCAATTCAGCCAAGCCAGCACCAAATCCGCTGCGCGTGTCTTTCTTTTCTGTGTATGTATACGTTTTCATGCGTCTTAATTCAAGTTTAATGCTACCGATGCACCAGGCTCTATTGTAAAGCTTTTCTCTTTTGAAAAGAGTGTGCTGGTAGAAGCTTTCGTTCTAAAAATCACTTTGTAGTCGCCTGGTTGAAGGCGGTATTGATGGTTTCTGCTGTTCTCATTTAGGTCTACTACCCATTGTAGTTTTCCATCTTCTCCTATAGAAAAAATCTGTCCGTAACCATTGGTGTTGGTGGTAATTGTGGCAAGACCCGCCTCTGATATTTCAATCTTGGTGGTATGTCTTTGTTTGATGGTGATGTTGTTGATGTAGGTTCTTGGTAAGGTGAGTATTTCCAAGTCATATTTGCCCACTAAGTACCGTTGAGTTGAACCCAATTGTTGGGCGTTCACGGTTTCCATTTGTCCCGATTTACGGACAATGGCAAAAGGCAATTCTTTAGAAGAACCACGCACATTTCGCTTGATATCTAAATACCCTGTTGGTCCTTCTACTGCCAGAATATTGTGCTTACCAGGAGTAAGACTTAAGTCTTTCATACGCACTTCGGGAACCGTATAGACTACCAACTCGTATTGTGTAGTCATATCAATATTCAATGTATCAGGGTGCCCAAAAGCATTCATTGTGTGCATGAAGGTATAGTCTTCAATTTCTGTAGTTTGGTTCACCAAAGTAAAGGTGAGGTTACTTTCGTTCGGCTCTCGGTATTGGTCATTGATATTTACTTGAGCAGTGGTATTGTTCAGTGCCTGGGCAATCACCACTTGTAACACATCCTTAAACTCTTGAGGCGAACTCGCATCGTAATAATTCCCTACACATCTAAATGTGGCTATAAACTTAGGATCCAGTCCAACTCCAATCACAAAAGGTTTGAGTACAATCCCTTTACGCTGAAGTGCTCTTGATACGGCACAAGGATCTCCACCACATTCTTCAATACCATCGGTAATTAAAATCACCACATTACGCGTTGTATTGTCAGGAAAATCGCGTTCGCACTTCTCTAATGTCATGGCAATAGGAGTGGTGCCTTTTGGGCGAATGGTTTCTAATTTACTGCGAATGGCATTCGAGTTCTTGGCAGCAAAGGGTACTTCCAACTTCGTATCGTTGCAATCTTGCCCGTTGCGCAAACTTGTTTGATGGCCATACACACGAAGAGCTAACTCTAGGTTAGGATTTCCTTCCAGGCTATCTAATGCTGCGGCCAAGAGTTTGTTGGCAATCTGATGCTTGCTTGAACCTTGCCATTGACCGTTCATACTATTGGAAGCATCGTAAATAAATAAAATGCGTGTTTTCTGGGGCTGTTTCGTCTGTGCATGCACGTTCATTGCAAAAACGAGAAGTGCAAAAGCGGAGAGGATATATTTCATAGGATTATGATTAATAATCTCCTAACGTTTCTTCCAGTTGGTTCAGTGCGTCTTTCAATTGCTCATCGTTAGGAGCAACACCGTGCCATTTGTGGCTACCCATCATGTAATCCACGCCCTGACCCATTTCCGTAGCCATTATGATCATAACTGGCTTACCATTTCCGGTCTTAGATTTAGCATTATTTAACCCTTCAACAACTTGAGCCATGTTGTTTCCATTCATTGTTAGTACTTCCCAACCAAAAGCTTCATACTTAGCTTCAAGACTCGAAATATCCAAGACATCACTTACATCTCCATCAATCTGACGGTTGTTGTAATCTATAATTCCAACAAGATTATCAATCTTATTGTGAGCCGCGTATAAAGCCGCTTCCCAAATTTGACCTTCTTGTTGTTCACCATCTCCCATAAGCACATAAACCAAGCGGTCATCGCCATTGAGTTTTTTGCTCATTGCTGCTCCAGCGGCAACAGATAAGCCTTGTCCGAGTGAACCAGAGGCAATGCGAATTCCTTCTAAGCCTTCATGAGTAGTAGGGTGGCCTTGTAAACGGGTATTTAGTTTTCTAAATGTATTCAACTCTTTTACAGGAAAATATCCTCTTCTTGCTAAGGTGCTGTAGAAAACAGGTGAGATGTGTCCGTTTGATAAGAAAAACAAATCTTCTTGTGAACCACTCATTTGAAAGTTCTCTGGATTGTTCTTCATTACTTCAAAATAGAGGCCTACAAACAGGTCTGTACACCCTAAAGAGCCTCCCGGATGACCGGAGTTTACTGCATGTACCATACGTACAATGTCTCTTCTTACTTGGGTAGCGGTTCGTTCAAGTTGCGCAATATCAGTCATCTATGTGTTTTTGGACGAGGAAAGTTCAGGCGCGAAACTATAACCTTATTCCCCTAAAAAGAAGGGAGTGTTGAAAATTGCCTCTGTTTGTGGAAAAGCAATGTATTTTTGCGCCACAAAATTCATTTCTATGGCTCTAAAATGCGGAATTGTCGGATTGCCTAACGTTGGTAAATCAACCTTGTTTAACTGTTTGTCTAATGCCAAAGCGCAGTCTGCGAACTTTCCTTTTTGTACTATAGAACCTAATGTGGGGGTGATTACCGTACCAGACCCAAGATTGAATAAGCTAGAAGAATTGGTGAATCCGCAACGTGTGGTTCCCACAACGGTGGAGATTGTAGATATTGCCGGATTAGTAAAGGGAGCGCACAAAGGAGAAGGTTTAGGAAATCAATTCTTGGCTAATATTCGAGAAACGGATGCTATTCTGCATGTATTAAGATGCTTTGAAGACCCTAACATTGTGCATGTTGATGGTTCTGTAGATCCGGTAAGAGATAAGGAAGTGATTGATTATGAATTGCAATTGAAAGATCTCGACACCCTTGAAAAACAAGGAGATAAGGTAAAGAGAGCACTTCGAACGGGCGATAAAACAGCTAAGGCACATGCTGCTTTTTACGATCGCATTCAACAAACTTTAGAGTCAGGTCAATCTGCTAGAACAGTAGAGATTGCAAATGAAGAAGAAGAAAACTGGATGAATGAGCTTCAGCTTCTAACAGCTAAGCCAATTATGTATGTATGCAACGTAGACGAGTCTTCTGTAAAATACGGTAATGCCTTTGTAGATAAGGTAAAAGAAGCTGTGAAAGATGAAGATGCAGAGATCTTGATTCTTGGTGCTGCAATTGAGGCTGACATCAATGAGTTAGAGACTTTTGAAGAACGTCAAATGTTCTTAGATGAATTGGGATTAACCGAACCAGGGGTGAGTCAGTTGATTCGTAAAGCTTACCAACTATTGAAACTTCAAACCTACTTCACCGCTGGTGAAAAAGAGGTGAGAGCATGGACAGTAGATGTGGGTGCTACAGCTCCTCAAGCAGCGGGTGTAATTCATACCGATTTTGAAAAGGGATTTATACGTGCAGAGGTAATAGCTTACGAAGATTTCTCAAGTTTTGGTTCGGAAGCGGCTGTTAAGGATGCTGGGAAATTACGTGTAGAAGGGAAGGAGTATATTGTGAAGGATGGTGATGTAATGCATTTCAGGTTCAATGTGTAATTCTTTGTTTAGAAACACTTTAATTGATTCATTTGAAGTGTTTGTTTAGCATTGGAAATACCGAAATTTCTAATAGTTTTCTTTCTTTATTCCCATGAAGGTGAAGTGGTTTTTTGTTGCGCTTGGAAAAGGAATTGAAGGCTATTTCAATTCCACTTGATGCATTTCAGAAAGCTTTTCTTGTGTTGCTCTTCTGTCAATTTTACCTGTTGCAGTGCGTTGCAATTTCCCTTGGTAAACTACCTGTGGTACTTCGTATTTATCTAAGTACTTCTTCATGTTTTCTAGTGTCAATTGGGCATGTATTTCTTCGCAGATGAGCACAGCTTTACTTCCAAGAGTTGCATCTGGTAGACTCGTGACAATGAAGTTTCCTTTGATATGCGCTGTGAGTTTTTTCTCAATCTGCTCAGGGAAGAGTTTCACGCCACCAGAATTGATAACAAAATCATATCGGCCTAGCCACTTAAAATGCTTTTCGTCAATAAGCTCTACAATATCATTGGTTTGTACAGGTTCATCATTCAAAAAAGGAGCTACAATGCAAAGACATGATCTTTCGTCTGTAGTAAATGCAATATGAGGTAGTGCTGTGAAAACAGTGTTTTTATCTAGGCCGTTGAGTTTCTTAAGTGCCACATGCGTAATGGTTTCCGTCATTCCGTAGGTAGCCCAACAAGCCGTTTCAATGTGCTGTAGCTGCTCTTCTAGGGTCGGAGAAATGGGAGCTCCACCAATAATTAAGGAATCAATATGCTTCAAGTCATTTAGGGATTGTTCAACCTGCATGGGAACCATTGCTGCAAAATGATACTGTTGTTGTTCGTTTTTTATAGGTCTTGCAGAAACACCTTTTGTAACGATGTTCATTCCATGTTCTACGGCTCGAACAACCATGATTTTACCAGCTATGTATTTGGTGCTGAGGCATAGCAATACATCCATCCCTCTTTTTAATTGAAAGAAATCAACGGTTTGCCGAGCACTGTGCTTTACTCTTTCTTTGTCAAGTAGAATCGTTTTGGGCTTTCCTGTTGACCCACTCGTGGTGACCGAAATTGTTGGCTCTGAGCTAAACCATTCTGTAAGGAATTGGAAGAGGTCTTTTTCATCTTCCGAAGCAAATTTATTGGAAGCTATTAAACGGGCTAGTTCAAGAGCAGTTTCAGGTGTATGTCCCGCTCCATTAATCCCAAATGTATTGTTCATACTTCTCTTTTTTTAGAAACTTTAAAAAGCACTTTATATTTTATATTTTGCATGTCATTAATGGTGGACTTTATCATATGATGAATAAAAACTTAACATAGCTAGACAACCATAGTTTTTGTGATGCGTTTTATAGGAGGTTAAAGCTCTGAAATCCCCCAATTTCAAAGGATATGAAAGTAAAAGTACTTGTTTCTTGCCTATTCCTTCTCACCAGCATTGTGGCTGTTCAAGCGCAATGTAATATTTCAATTTTGAATGTTGTGAACGACACCATGAAGGTCCCTTGTGGTGCTATGGTTGATTTAGAACGTGATACTTTGGGGCAATATGCTATCTATCAAGATTTTAATGCTGGATCT